>CAJNBX010000004.1 GCA_905221115.1 bacterium | reverse complement strand
TCTTTTACTGTTCCCAAAGTTACCGTGTCTGTATTCGCAAGTGTTTGATTTGACTCTACTGTCTTTTCAAGAGCGTCGTTGGCATAAACAGTTGTTTGTGTTGCAACTGCTCCTCCAAACACCGTCCCTGCTGCGGCTATCCCTTTTAGGATATCCAATCCAGTCAGTGTATTTGCTGATTGCTCTTCGATCATTTCAGTTGTTACCTGAGCAGCATCTACACCACCACGCAAGACTTTAAAGAGACCAAATTGAGAGGTCGAGGCACGCAACCAATGCTTACCTGACTTGATCAACTTGAAACGGGTCACACGATCCGTCTCTCTATATTCACCTTCTTGGCGTCTAAAAAACATATTTTAGATTCCTCTCTAATTATATTTATGTGTATTTAGCTATAAAATACCAATATATATTATACACTTTAGATGCAAGTAATTCAATAAGTTTCAAAACATTTTTACCTAAAAAAAAAAAAGTATTTTACTTGTATATTATAGTTGAATATACCGTTTTTTATAAATATTAGAAAAATAACTATTTTAAACGTTTTCATAGATATAAAGTCCAATTTTTAAGCGTTTTTATGTTTCAAGATTCCGAAATATTAAATTTTTGTTACAAGATGTTGGATGCGATTTCCTAACGATTATTATAAAATAGTTTATTTTATAAGTATTTTGTTTGAGGTTGATTTCAATATAATATTAACTATATTGTGTTTTGTGCAAATTCTTTTTCGAAAATACATAATCTAGAAAATTAATTTTATTTCATATCATTATCGCTAAGATGTTTGTATATTTTTATTGAATAGATGAACCATACATAGCTGAAAAATAGCAACCTTAGGTTACCTTTAAAGCAAGGATAAGATATTCTATTTTCATTATTGGGATTGTAGGATTTCTTATTTATTGTGGATGAAAAAAGATATGAACAAACCGATCAGGAAAGGATTATTAATTTCTAGAAATGTTTTAGTAGCCTTTGTGTACTGTTGTAGTTTCAATTTTCCATAAAATAAAAAAGTGAACTAAACTGAATTCTGATTTCCAGAAAACTAGTTTTGTTCACTTTTTTTATGGGCCAAACTTTTGTTCCAGCCACTTTTTCAAACATCTATCCGTAGAGAAGTCTGCTACAGAAAGATTGTTTACATTTCTTCTTCATCATCCCGTTTGCGGCGTTTCGCAATCAGACCTAGACCGGTTACAGCAGTCAAAGCACCTAGAAGTACAGATGATTTAGAAGCTTCTGTACCTGTATTTGGCAACTGCTGTCTTGACTTATCTGTCGATCCGGCACCATTTCCAACGTGTGAAGTCGAATGACCAACATTTGATTCTACAAGCGAGATTGACGTCGAAGCACTTTCAGAAGCTAAACCTGAAAGCGACGTACTTATCGAAGTCGACATAGACACTAACGTTGAGACTGACATGCTTAGACTCGTTGATTGCGAAGTACTGTCACTCAAACTAAAGTTCGGTTTATCAGTACTATCCGGATCTGACATACTTGTTGAATCAGATGTGCTTGCTGATGCTACCGCGCTAGTTGATGCTGAGGTAGACGCTACGGCACTTGTTGATGCTGATGTAGACGCTACTGCGCTAGTACTTGCTGACGTAGACGCTACGGCACTTGTTGATGCTGACGTAGACGCTACAGTGCTTGTTGACGCTGAGGTAGAGGCTACAGCGCTTGTTGACGCTGATGTAGATGCTACCGCACTTGTTGACGCTGAGGTAGACGCTACCGCACTTGTTGACGCTGAGGTAGAGGCTACTGCGCTTGTGCTGGCTGATGTAGACGCTACCGCACTTGTTGACGCTGACGTAGACGCTACGGCACTTGTTGAGGCTGAGGTAGACGCTACGGCACTTGTTGAGGCTGAGGTAGAGGCTACCGCGCTTGTGCTGGCTGACGTAGAGGCTACTGCGCTTGTGCTGGCTGACGTAGATGCTACAGCGCTAGTACTTGCTGAGGTAGACGCTACGGCACTTGTTGATGCTGAGGTAGACGCTACTGCGCTAGTACTTGCTGAGGTAGAGGCTACGGCACTTGTTGATGCTGAGGTAGACGCTACTGCGCTTGTTGACGCTGACGTAGACGCTACAGCGCTTGTTGATGCTGAGGTAGACGCTACGGCACTTGTTGATGCTGATGTAGACGCTACTGCGCTAGTACTTGCTGATGTAGAGGCTACTGCACTAGTACTTGCTGATGTAGATGCTACAGCGCTTGTTGACGCTGACGTAGACGCTACGGCGCTTGTTGATGCTGAGGTAGACGCTACGGCACTTGTTGATGCTGATGTAGACGCTACGGCACTAGTACTTGCTGACGTAGATGCTACGGCACTGGTTGAGGCTGATGTAGAAGCTACCGCACTTGTACTTGCTGAGGTAGACGCTACCGCGCTAGTCGATGCTGATGTAGAGGCTACCGCACTGGTTGACGCTGAGGTAGAGGCTACAGCACTTGTTGATGCTGAGGTAGATGCTACTGCGCTTGTACTTGCTGAGGTAGATGCTACCGCGCTTGTACTTGCTGACGTAGACGCTACGGCACTGGTTGACGCTGACGTAGACGCTACCGCGCTTGTGCTTGCTGAGGTAGACGCTACAGCGCTTGTGCTGGCTGATGTAGACGCTACGGCACTGGTTGAGGCTGAGGTAGACGCTACCGCGCTAGTCGATGCTGACGTAGATGCTACTGCGCTTGTGCTTGCTGAGGTAGACGCTACAGCGCTTGTCGATGCTGAGGTAGATGCTACAGCACTTGTTGACGCTGAGGTAGACGCTACGGCACTTGTACTTGCTGACGTAGACGCTACAGCGCTTGTGCTTGCTGACGTAGACGCTACTGCGCTTGTGCTTGCTGACGTAGATGCTACAGCACTTGTGCTTGCTGAGGTAGATGCTACTGCGCTAGTCGATGCTGACGTAGATGCTACGGCACTTGTTGACGCTGAGGTAGACGCTACGGCGCTTGTGCTTGCTGAGGTAGATGCTACTGCGCTTGTTGACGCTGAGGTAGATGCTACGGCGCTTGTTGACGCTGATGTAGACGCTACGGCACTTGTTGACGCTGATGTAGACGCTACAGCGCTTGTGCTTGCTGAGGTAGAAGCTACCGCACTTGTTGATGCTGACGTAGACGCTACGGCACTTGTTGATGCTGAGGTAGACGCTACGGCACTTGTTGACGCTGAAGTAGATGCTACTGCGCTTGTGCTTGCTGAGGTAGAGGCTACCGCACTTGTTGACGCTGAGGTAGAAGCTACCGCACTTGTTGATGCTGATGTAGACGCTACTGCGCTTGTGCTTGCTGATGTAGAAGCTACCGCACTTGTGCTTGCTGATGTAGAGGCTACTGCACTTGTTGATGCTGAGGTAGATGCTACTGCACTTGTTGACGCTGAGGTAGATGCTACGGCGCTTGTTGACGCTGAGGTAGACGCTACTGCGCTTGTTGACGCTGATGTAGACGCTACGGCACTTGTTGACGCTGAGGTAGACGCTACTGCGCTTGTGCTTGCTGAGGTAGACGCTACTGCACTTGTACTTGCTGAGGTAGACGCTACTGCGCTTGTGCTTGCTGAGGTAGATGCTACTGCGCTTGTGCTTGCTGAGGTAGACGCTACTGCACTTGTTGACGCTGAGGTAGACGCTACTGCACTTGTTGACGCTGATGTAGATGCTACGGCGCTTGTTGACGCTGAGGTAGACGCTACTGCGCTAGTCGATGCTGACGTAGACGCTACCGCACTTGTTGACGCTGACGTAGACGCTACAGCACTTGTTGACGCTGACGTAGATGCTACCGCACTTGTGCTTGCTGAGGTAGACGCTACTGCGCTTGTGCTTGCTGATGTAGAAGCTACAGCACTTGTGCTTGCTGAGGTAGATGCTACGGCGCTAGTCGATGCTGATGTAGAGGCTACCGCACTTGTGCTTGCTGAGGTAGACGCTACTGCGCTTGTGCTTGCTGAGGTAGAAGCTACAGCACTTGTGCTTGCTGATGTAGAGGCTACTGCACTTGTGCTTGCTGAGGTAGAAGCTACCGCACTTGTTGACGCTGATGTAGAGGCTACGGCGCTTGTTGACGCTGAGGTAGACGCTACAGCGCTAGTCGATGCTGACGTAGACGCTACCGCACTTGTTGATGCTGAGGTAGACGCTACTGCGCTAGTACTTGCTGATGTAGAGGCTACTGCGCTAGTACTTGCTGATGTAGAGGCTACTGCGCTTGTGCTGGCTGATGTAGATGCTACAGCACTTGTTGACGCTGACGTAGACGCTACGGCACTGGTTGATGCTGACGTAGAGGCTACTGCGCTTGTACTTGCTGAGGTAGAGGCTACTGCGCTTGTGCTTGCTGAGGTAGAGGCTACTGCGCTTGTGCTTGCTGACGTAGACGCTACGGCACTGGTTGAGGCTGACGTAGACGCTACGGCACTGGTTGATGCTGACGTAGAGGCTACTGCGCTTGTGCTTGCTGAGGTAGACGCTACCGCACTTGTGCTTGCTGAGGTAGACGCTACGGCGCTTGTTGACGCTGATACTGATGCACGGTAATCTGAGTCAGAGATATCTGGCGTTACCGTATTCTTTGTTCCATCTTTATAGGTGATGGTTACTGTTCCATTTTCTGCAATAGAATAACTTCTGATACGGTTTGCATCCTCTGGATTTGCTGCTTTTACAGCAGCCATGATTTTATCTTTCTCAGGCTTGTCCAGAGCGTTTGGATGTTTAACTTGGAAGACTACTGACGGCTTCTTACCAGGGAATTTCTCATTCAATTTACCTTGAGCAACAACTGCTGCTGGAGTACGTGCTTCATTACTAGACAAGTCTACAGCTTTTACCCCAAGCGTCCATTTATTCCCGTCTGCATATTTCTGATTAGGATTATAAGTCGCTGTATACTCTAAAGTAGTAGGAGCATTCGTTGGTTTATCCTTGAATCCTGGTGCCCTATCATTCGAAGAATAGTCACCTGAGAATATTCTATCTTTGTCAGAAACACCATCATAGAGTTTCAAGTCTCTAAGTTTACCACTATTATCTGAACCTTTTAAAACAACTTTAACTTCATCTCCAGCAAAAATCTCGTATCCACTCGTACCAGGACGGACATCATTTTTCGGAGAAAGCTTTTCCCACTTATCACTCTTATCATTCTTGACATAGAATTCAAATTCAACTTCCGGTCTCACATTTTCTTTAGTAATGTTCTTAGAAGCTGTGGCAGAAGTAAGAGTTTCTGTTCCTCCAGCAGAAGTAGTTATAACTTTCTCTTGTTTAACCGTTACTTCTCCTGTAGGTAACAAGCCATTATTGGTATCAGTAGCTCGTTTCAAATCAGTTGAATCAAAGGTTACACTTGTACCAGTAGCCTGTTTAGGAATTGTCTGACCAGCGATAGTTAAAGTTACGGTAGCTCCCGGTGTTACATTCGTTACCACAATCGAACGTTTTGGCAAGCCACCCTTTTCAGTAACTGAATCATCTGCAATTGCAGGTGTTTGTGGATTAACCTTAATCGTAATCGGAACATTCTGTTTTGCTCTGTATCCAGTAGAATCTGCGGGAAGTTCTACCTCTACTTGCTTAGTAAAGGTACCTACAGTATTAAGTGATGGAGCACCATCAACCCACCTATAATTAGTTCCTGTCGCATCAAAATCTGGATTTCCTGATGCCGCCCTAACAGCTTCTTTAGGACTTGCTACAATTTGGTTAAAGTCTGAGTCATTTGTATTATTTTGTGTAAAAGTATACGAACGCTTTGGTTCAAATTTATAAATATTGTGAACAACATCAACTGTATTACTTAATTTAACAGTATCTCCTGCACCTGTACGACCAACAGGATAAGTAAAGGTCACCTGATGATTATGTCTTCCCACTGTAGTGGTATTAATTGGCGAACTTGCTACTGGTTGCCCATTATTTCGCCAAGTTTGTCTAGCTCCACCTGGGTAAGCATCGGTTCCTTGCTTGTTGACATAATCATGCCATAAGTTACCGTTATGAGGATTAGTTCCTTGAATATCATTCACAGGTCCCTTAGGAGCAATAGTCGCAAAGACCTTATAATTTACCGTTACATCATCGGTTGAACCGTCTGAGTATGTGACTGTTGCTACAGCTGTTTTATTGTCTCCAGTACTAGTTGTACTAATTGGTGTTCTCCAGGTAACCTTTGCCCCTGTAGGTAAAGGTTGTCCACCTTTAAGTTGAACAAAATTAGCTGCATTATTCAAATCGTTAGCTCTTTCACCAACATAAGTATAAAGCGTATCCACTTTAGCAACCGCAGTATACTTCTCAGTTTGATCCTTGACAACAAACTTAACATAACCTTCGTTATTATCAATTTTATTTGATGTATTCTGGTTATCTGTAGCTACAAGTTTACGTTCAATATATTGTCCACTTCTCAAACCTTTATCCAGAGTACCTGTCAAGGTAATCGTGGCATTAGCTTGGTTTGTCGTAGAATTGATGGTATTAGAGCGTGTTACCCCTGTAAAACCACCATAGTTAGTAGCAGTTCCATTACCAGCGCCATCCTCGCTTCCATTAACTTTAGTAAGCTTCAATGAATTGATGTTTCCTGAATCATCCGTAGCTTTTAGGGTAATATTGACCGGCTCACTACGATAAAGATAAATTTCTTTTGTTGCCTGATTGTCATAAGGAATGACTAACTTAGGACGTTCATTAACTGTTACTGACGGTAGAATTGGATTACTACGTGTGGTATCTTTGTAAATAATCGTCGCTGTTCCATCTGGCTGAACTTCAATATCATCGATACGATGAGTTGCCTTGTCATTTTTGGCATAGATAGCAGCTTTAACAGCATTTTTCTCATCAGGTGTTAGATTATTCTTATCCACAACAGGCGTGAAGTCAGGATTTTTTATAGCGAATTCTGGTTCATACTTATAACGTTCGTTCAAGGCACGTTGCTTGATAAAGAAATTCCCTTTATTCAAATCACCAGCTTGCGTATAGTTTCCAGCCTTATCTGTTGCAACAGCATTTCTACGCCAATGATTCCCTGTAGCAAAGGGTAAATCATCTTTTAGGTGACCCGTAGCAGTAATATGAGCAGGACTAGATGTAGTCGCAACGATTTCGCCATTCGGATCTGAAAGAGAAGTAGCCGAACCTGTACCATATCTAGCGTCTCCAAATATATTTCTAGCCATCTCTTCAGCAGGTCTGAAATTATCTGATTCTGGAACAAGTTTAAATTCTCTCAATTTGCCCTTATTATCGGTCGCAGTCATATTGACTGTGAAATCATCACCCGCATAGATGTAGTAATAATTGTTACCATCGCTACCTTTTTCTGGAGCAACAGTCTTTCCACCATCACGTGTAACCGATACAGAAACGTCAGGAATTTCTTTTTCTTTTTCTAAGGTTGCATCGATTGTACTTGTAGAACCATCACGATAAGTAACCGTTATTGTACCATCTGTTGCAACATCAATTTTAGATTTAGTACCGGGATAAGATAATGTAATACTTCCATCTGCATTTGTAATCACTTGACCTTTTGATACATCTGGAGCAATATCCCCATTTTTTTGCAAATCTGTTGAATTATGTGAATTTTTAATAAATTTATTATAAACTTCCTTCACTTCATCAGGTGTTAAATGGTTCAAATCGGAAACTTGAACAATATCGCCACTTTGAATATCATGGCGTTCATTAAAACCTTTGATATAGTAACCAATATTTTCAGCAGCTTGCTTTTTGGCAACATCCTCTGTAGCGAAGCGGTAAATATAAGTTTTTCCAACTTCTGCAGACGCGTTATTCCCACCAATTATCCCTCTTAATGTAGTATTAACTTGTTTAGCTCCTAATCCCTCATCATTTCGAGGTCCTAAGTACTCTATACCTGGGATAACATTCCTATTCTCTATATTAAACTTCTTGATGGGCATTTTCCCATCCCAAATTGCAGATATCGTATCATTAATAGTATCTCCATTAAAGACTTCTTTGTATATGTCCGCTATCTGAAATCGAAGTTTTGACCCTTGACTAGTACTAGTAACTTGCTGTCTATATCCTGTTGAAAAACTGATCGGTTGTACAGTTGATGCGTTCCCTGGAGTGTCTTGATACACTGGAGCAGAACTTGTCTGAACCTGCATATTTGCTGTAGCTGTTGAGACGTTTTTATCGTATTTAACCTTTACGACAATAGTTCCATCCAATTGTTTTACAGCACCATGCCTATAACTATAAACAATTTCAGACCCTCTAGCATAAGTCTTATCCATATTATTTCCGTTATAAGTGGCACTTTGAACATGGCCTCCTTTACCAACATCGATTTTAACACCAATATGTGATAATGGTGTTCTAGAATCCACTGACATTGTATATGTAGCAATACCAGTATTTCTATCGAAATCAATCCGCGGTTGACTAACAGTTATTCGTCCATCTGACTGCGCTTCTCTCCAGCTCGCTCTAAACGAACTGCCACGCAACATTGGTTTGCCATTTCGTGCATCACGCGCACCTGAATTGACTCTCAACACAGCATTAGCAATCGAATTACGAGCAGAGGTCGCTAGTTTTACAGTTTCGGTCAAATCTGCCTTAGGATTAGCAAGAGCTGTCTCGATAGCAGTCACCGCAGCATTCACTTTTGCTATAGCTGCATCACTATTAGGTAGACCGACCGCTTTTGCTAGGTACTCACCCATTTCAGCTGAAAGTTTGGTTAACTTCTTCCGATTTTCATCCTGTTGTTTAGCTGAAACTTCCGATGTTGCTATGGCACCAGCAGTTACTCCTGCCAAACTACTTATTTCTGCATTCGTATCAACCAAATCTTTTTCCAATTTAGCTGATTCCAATACAGGAGCACTTAGCTTAGTGGTAGGCAATCCTTCTTTAGTCAACTGACTTTCTTTTGACACAGACTCTTCTTTTCCAGAAGTTTCAGAAGCAGTAGTAGAAAGTGCACTATTACCTGACGCCACCATCGACTGACTAGAACTTACAGAGGTACTTGCTGAGACGCTAGCAGAAGTTGACGCGCTTTCTGAGGCACTTGTTGACATACTTGCAGAAGTGCTAACGCTAGCTGATAGACTAGTGGATACTGATTCTGAAGTAGATACACTCTCGCTTACTGAATGAGACAGACTTGCCGAATTCTCCGCATCCGCTTTTGCAGTTGTACCAAGGACAACTGTATCATGCGTTGCTAGAGCATCTGAACTATCTAACGTTTTTTCAAGAGCTACGGCTTCATTTGCAAAAACTTTTGTCTGAGTAGCAACAGCCCCGCCTAATACGGCACCTGTTGCTGCAATACCTCTTATAATATCAAGACCTGTAATCGTTTGATTAGTTTGGTTTTCTACTACTTCAGTCATAACTTGAGTAGTATCTACACCACCACGCAAAACCTTGAATAAGCCAAAAAGAGAGGTTGAGGCTCTCAACCAATGCTTACCGGATTTTACCAGTTTGTATCGAGTCACACGATCAGTTTCGCGATATTGACCCTTTTGACGTCTGAAAAACATTTATTTTTTTCCTCCAAAAAAAGTGCTATAGTAGTTAGTTTAATGCAATCGTTTTCTATTGTAACACAAATCATTATATTAAGTCAACTTATTTTTTAGTGTTTTTGCTAAAAAAAAAAAGCATTTTCTGATTTGTTTTGTATGAATTCCCCATTGATAAACAAAGTTAATATACTAGCAAACCGAATCCCTTATTGACTGGTCTGTAAAAAAAGAAATCCATTATTTTTGCCGATGAATGCGTGATACTTATCCAAAATTAAAAAGAGCATCATTTTCCTTCTCATAGACATATATATTGTATGTTATCCAAGGAACTTTTCGATGTTTTTATTAGAATTAAGAGATAGTAAATTTCAAAATATATAGTTTACTCGGATATTTTTTGAGCAGACTGACAAACAAAAAGGTTGCACTTTAGTAATGCAAATAGCTCGACCTACTAACTCTTATAAAAAAATCCCACAATGCCATAACATTCGCAGGATTTTCTTACATAGGAAATTTAGATAAAGCGCTATAATAGTTACTGATTCAAGACCAAGACACCGAACTTGGCAAGTCAACTTACAATTCGCCACAAGGAAAAAGCCCATGAATATAGCATTCCTGGACTTCTATTATTAGAATATTTAGATCAACCAACATAAAGGTTAGAGATTGTTAGATGACGACGATGAGTTTTACAAATCGATTCCATTTACAAAACGTAGTTAGTAAAGCAGTTAGCTAGACCGCTCACTACCAGTTACGACGTAAAGTTTTACGAATCGATATTATTCGTAAAACTTTACTAGTGGAGCGCCTAGCCAAGTTCCATAGAAACTTGGCGTCAGTTACTTAGATTGTTATACAATCAAATAAATTTACTGAACTACGACACTGAGTTTGGCAAATCGATTCCATTTGCAAAACTCAGTTAGTGAGGCAGTTAGGCAAGTCTAATAGGACTTGCCGTAGCCTACTTAGATTGCTTTGCAATCAAGTAGGCTTACTGAATCACATCTTCTCTTCCAACTCTACGTCTGGATACTTATCCGCAAACCAGCGAAGGGCAAAGTCATTTTCAAAGAGGAAGACTGGTTGGTCAAAACGGTCTTTGGCCAAGATATTGCGACTTGATGACATCCGTTCATCCAAGTCCTCAGGCTTGATCCAACGAACGGTCTTTTTACCCATTGGGCTCATGACTACTTCCGCATTGTACTCGCCTTCCATACGGTGCTTAAAGACTTCAAACTGAAGTTGACCAACAGCACCTAGCATATACTCGCCTGTTTGGTAATTCTTATAAAGCTGAATAGCACCTTCTTGCACCAATTGCTCGATTCCCTTGTGGAAAGATTTTTGCTTCATGACATTCTTAGCAGATACTTTCATGAAAATTTCAGGTGTAAAGGTTGGCAGTGGTTCAAATTCAAACTTGTTTTTTCCAACTGTCAAGGTATCCCCAACCTGATAAGTACCTGTATCGTAAACCCCGATAATATCACCTGCTACAGCATTAGTTATATTTTCACGACTTTCAGCCATAAACTGAGTGACATTCGACAGTTTCGCACCCTTACCAGTACGAGGCAGGTTGACACTCATGCCACGCTCAAATTCGCCTGATACGATACGGACAAAGGCGATACGGTCACGGTGACGAGGGTCCATATTGGCTTGGATTTTAAAGACAAATCCTGAGAAATCCTTATCATGAGGATCCACAATTTCGCCGTCTGTTTTCTTGTGACCATGTGGTTCTGGAGCAAACTTGAGGAAGGTTTCAAGGAAGGTCTGCACACCAAAGTTAGTAAGAGCTGAACCGAAGAAGACTGGCGTCAATTCTCCAGCCAGAATAGCTTCCTCTGAAAACTCATTCCCAGCTTCATTTAAAAGCTCAATATCATCTTTGACTTGCTCGTAGAAAGGATTGCTACCAAAAAGCTTGTCCCCATCTTCTAGACTGGCAAAACGCTCATCCCCTTTATAAAGTTCCAAGCGTTGGTTATAAAGGTCATAGAGCCCTTCAAAGGCTTTCCCCATCCCGATCGGCCAGTTCATCGGGTAGCTAGCAATTCCTAGAACTTCTTCTAGTTCTTGCAAGAGATCCAGTGGCTCACGGCCATCACGGTCCAGCTTGTTCATAAAGGTAAAGACTGGAATGCCACGGTGTTTGACAACCTCAAACAATTTCTTGGTTTGGGCCTCGATACCCTTGGCAGAGTCCACAACCATGACCGCAGCATCCACCGCCATCAAGGTACGATAGGTATCTTCTGAAAAGTCCTCGTGTCCTGGCGTGTCGAGGATATTCACACGCTTGCCATCGTAGTCAAACTGCATCACAGATGAAGTAACGGAAATCCCACGTTGCTTCTCGATATCCATCCAGTCAGACTTGGCAAAAGTCCCTGTTTTCTTTCCTTTAACCGTACCAGCCTCACGAATCTCGCCCCCAAAGTAGAGCAACTGCTCAGTGATGGTTGTTTTCCCTGCGTCCGGGTGGGAGATGATGGCAAAGGTACGACGTTTCTTAATTTCTTCTTGAATATTCATAAGTTCTCTTTCTTCGATTCTCTATTTTTCTTGTTTCAATAGCTAAGAATGATTTCTACATTGGATTTTACCATTCCTTTCAACACTCCATTATATCGAATTTTAGCATTTTTTTCAATTTCTATTTCTTTTCACTTCCCCCTCCCTTATTTATAGGAAAATATGGTAAAATAGAACAGACTAAAAATCATCATTTCACGAAAGGATGCAAGATGAAAATTACGCAAGAAGAGGTAACACACGTTGCCAATCTTTCAAAATTAAGATTCTCTGAAGAAGAAACTGCTGCCTTTGCGACTACCTTGTCTAAGATTGTTGACATGGTTGAATTGCTGGGCGAAGTTGACACAACTGGTGTTGCACCTACTACAACCATGGCTGACCGCAAGACTGTACTCCGCCCTGATGTAGCCGAAGAAGGAACAGACCGCGATCGCTTGTTTAAAAACGTACCTGAAAAAGAAAACTACTATATCAAGGTACCAGCTATCCTAGACGATGGAGGAGATGCCTAATGACTTTCAACAATAAAACCATTGAAGACTTGCACAATCTCCTTGTTTCTAAGGAAATTTCAGCAACAGAATTAACCCAAGCAACGCTTGAAGATATCAAGTCTCGAGAGACAGCTATCAACGCTTTTGTTACCATCGCTGAGGAGCAAGCCCTTGCTCAAGCTAAAGCTATTGATGAAGCTGGAATTGATGCTGATAATATCCTTTCAGGAATTCCACTTGCTGTTAAGGATAACATCTCTACAGACGGCATCCTCACAACTGCTGCCTCAAAAATGCTCTACAACTATGAGCCTATCTTTGACGCGACAGCCGTTGCCAATGCAAAGGCTAAGGGCATGATTGTCGTAGGAAAAACTAACATGGACGAGTTTGCCATGGGTGGATCAGGTGAGACTTCTCACTATGGTGCCACTAAAAATGCTTGGGATCAAGGCAAAGTTCCTGGTGGATCATCAAGTGGTTCTGCCGCAGCCGTAGCTTCTGGGCAAGTCCGCTTGTCACTTGGTTCTGATACTGGTGGTTCTATCCGCCAACCTGCTGCCTTCAACGGAATCGTTGGTCTCAAACCAACCTACGGAACGGTTTCTCGTTTCGGTCTCATTGCCTTCGGTAGCTCATTAGACCAGATTGGACCTTTTGCTCCTACTGTTAAGGAAAACGCCCTCTTGCTCAACGCTATTGCCAGCGAAGATGTCAAAGATTCTACTTCTGCCCCTGTCCGCATTGCCGACTTTACTTCAAAAATCGGTCAAGACATCAAGGGAATGAAAATCGCTTTACCTAAAGAATATCTTGGCGAAGGGATTGACCCAGAAGTTAAGGAAACCATTCTAAATGCAGCTAAACACTTTGAAAAACTGGGTGCCATCGTCGAAGAAGTCAGCCTTCCTCACTCTAAATACGGTGTTGCTGTATACTACATCATCGCTTCATCAGAAGCTTCATCAAACTTGCAACGTTTTGACGGTATCCGTTACGGCTACCGCGCAGAAGATGCAACCAACCTTGATGAAATCTATGTAAACAGCCGTAGCCAAGGTTTTGGTGAAGAAGTGAAACGTCGTATCATGCTGGGTACTTTCAGTCTTTCATCAGGTTACTATGACGCCTACTATAAGAAAGCTGGTCAGGTTCGTACACTCATCATTCAAGATTTCGAAAAAGTCTTCGCGGATTACGACTTGATTTTGGGTCCAACTGCTCCAAGTGTTGCTTATGACTTGGACTCACTCAACCATGACCCAGTTGCCATGTACTTGGCTGACCTTTTGACCATCCCAGTCAACTTGGCTGGTCTCCCAGGAATTTCGATTCCAGCTGGATTCTCTCAAGGTCTACCTGTCGGTCTCCAATTGATTGGTCCTAAGTATTCTGAGGAAACCATTTACCAAGCTGCTGCTGTTTTTGAAGCAACAACAGACTACCACAAACAGCAACCCGTGATTTTTGGAGGTGACAACTAATGAACTTTGAAATAGTCATCGGACTTGAAGTCCACGTAGAGCTCAACACCAATTCAAAAATCTTCTCACCTACTTCTGCCCACTTCGGAAATGACCAAAATGCCAACACTAACGTGATTGACTGGTCCTTCCCAGGAGTGCTGCCAGTTCTCAATAAAGGTGTTGTTGATGCCGGTATCAAGGCTGCTCTTGCCCTCAACATGGACATCCACAAAAAGATGCACTTTGACCGCAAGAACTACTTCTATCCTGATAATCCCAAAGCCTACCAAATTTCTCAGTTTGATGAGCCAATCGGTTATAACGGCTGGATTGAAGTGGAACTAGAAGATGGTACGACTAAGAAAATCGGTATCGAACGTGCCCACCTAGAAGAAGACGCTGGTAAAAACACCCACGGTACAGACGGCTACTCTTACGTTGACCTCAACCGTCAAGGTGTGCCTTTGATCGAGATTGTATCTGAAGCCGATATGCGTTCACCAGAAGAAGCCTATGCTTACCTAACAGCCCTCAAGGAAGTTATCCAGTATGCTGGTATTTCTGACGTTAAGATGGAAGAAGGTTCCATGCGTGTGGATGCCAATATTTCTCTTCGTCCTTATGGTCAAGAAAAATTCGGTACCAAGACTGAGTTGAAAAACCTCAACTCCTTCTCAAACGTTCGTAAGGGTCTTGAATACGAAGTTCAACGCCAGGCTGAAATTCTTCGCTCAGGTGGTCAAATTCGCCAAGAAACACGCCGTTACGATGAAGCTAACAAAGCAACCATCCTCATGCGTGTCAAGGAAGGGGCTGCAGACTACCGCTACTTCCCAGAACCAGACCTACCCCTCTTTGAAATTTCCGACGAGTGGATTGAGGAAATGCGGACTGAGTTGCCAGAGTTTCCAAAAGAACGCCGTGCACGTTATGTATCTGACCTTGGCTTGTCAGACTACGATGCTAGCCAGTTGACTGCAAATAAAGTCACTTCTGACTTCTTTGAAAAAGCTGTTGCCCTAGGTGGCGACGCCAAACAAGTCTCTAACTGGCTCCAAGGGGAAGTCGCTCAGTTCTTGAACGCTGAAGGCAAGACACTGGAACAAATCGAATTGACACCAGAAAACTTGGTTGAAATGATTGCCATCATCGAAGACGGTACTATCTCTTCTAAGATTGCCAAGAAAGTCTTTGTCCACCTAGCTAAAAATGGCGGTGGCGCGCGTGAATACGTGGAAAAAGCTGGCATGGTTCAAATCTCAGATCCAGCTGTTTTGATTCCAATTATCCACCAAGTCTTCGCGGATAACGAAGCCGCAGTTGCCGACTTCAAGTCAGGCAAACGTAACGCAGACAAGGCCTTCACAGGATTCCTTATGAAAGCAACCAAAGGCCAAGCCAACCCACAAGTAGCCCTTAAACTTCTTGCCCAAGAATTGGCGAAGTTGAAAGAAGATTAATATGTAAAAGAAACCAGCCCTGAGGTTGGTTTTTTCTTGGCAAACACAAGGAAGGCGTTTACAATATTGCATGTAAAGTTTCCTAAAAGGAAAACTAAAAATCGCAACAATAAGGAGTTATTCATATGGCTACAATGAAAGTAGCTCGATGGCATGCAGCAAAAGATGTTCGTATTCAAGAAGTAGAAGTCCCTGAGGTACTTCCGCACCAAGTAAAAGTTGCTGTTAAATTCACAGGAATTTGTGGTACTGACCTCCACGAATTTTTAGATGGCCCTATCTTCATCCCAACAGAAGAACATGTCTATTCTGGTCAAAAAGCACCAGTAACACTGGGACATGAATTTTCTGGTGAAATTGTAGAGGTCGGAAGCGATGTTACTCGTGTTAAAGTTGGTGATCGTGTTGCTGTAGAACCAATTCTAGCTAAGAATAACTTAGTTGGTAATTATAATTTGGATCCAAACCTTAATTTTGTCGGTTTGGCTGCAGACGGTGGATTTGCCAAATATTGTGTTTTAGACGGTGACTTAGTACATGTCATTCCAGATAGCTTAAGCTATGAGCAAGCTGCTCTCACTGAGCCAGCTACTGTTGCAGTTTATGCAGTTCGTCAATCAGCACTAAAAGCTGGTGATACTGCTGCTGTCTTTGGCTTAGGTCCGATTGGTCTCTTAATTGTAGAAGCCCTTCGTGCAACGGGTGCTTCTAAGATTTATGCTGTTGAATTATCACCTGAACGTCAAGCAAAAGCTGAAGAGTTAGGAGCTATCGTTGTCCGTCCGGAAGAAGGTGAAACAGCTGTTGAAGCTATTCATCGTTTAACAAACGGTGGTGTAGATGTTTCTTATGAAGTAACGGGTGTGCCAGTAGTTTTAGGACAAGCCTTAGCTGCCGTACATAAGGCAGGTGAGTGTATGGTTGTCTCTATCTGGGAACGAGAAGCAAATATCAATCCGAATGAATTTGCAATCCAAGAAAAGACACTAAAAGGAATCATTGCTTATCGTCATATCTTCCCTAAAGTATTAGAATTGATGGAACAAGGCTACTTCTCTGCTGAAAAATTGGTTACTAAGAAAATTAAATTGGAAAATATCGTCGAAGAAGGCTTTATCGAATTAACTCAAGATAAGTCACAAATTAAAATTTTGGTAGAACCAGAATAAAAAATCAATCTTTTTAAGACAATACTAACAGGTCGGAGTAAGTTTACTTCGGCCTTTTGAAATATAATACTCTTCGAAAATCTCTTCAAACCACGTCAGCGTCACATTACCGTATATATGGTTACTGACTTCGTCAGTTCTATCCACAACCTCAAAACAGTGTTTTGAGCAACCTGCGGCTTGCTTCCTAGTTTGCTCTTTGATTTCCATTGAGTATGAGAAGAAATATAGTGGATACTCTTTAACATTAACCACTCCACTTGACTAGGCAACATTCTTTTTCTCCCCTACCATCTCCCAATAACTATTTTGGCTTTATTTCCAGAAGATTTTATGGTAAAATGAAGAGTAATAATATTTATTAAAGAGGTAAAAACATGATTGAAGCAAGCAAATTGAAAGCTGGTATGACATTTGAAACTGCAGACGGAAAATTGATCCGCGTTTTGGAAGCTAGCCACCACAAACCAGGTAAAGGGAATACAATCATGCGTATGAAATTACGTGATGTCCGTACTGGTTCTACTTTTGATACAAGCTACCGTCCAGAAGAAAAATTCGAACAAGCTATTATCGAAACTGTTCCAGCTCAATACTTGTACAAAATGGATGAAACTGCCTACTTCATGAACACTGAAACTTACGACCAATACGAAATCCCAGTCGTAAACGTTGAAAATGAATTGCTTTACATCCTTGAAAACTCTGATGTGAAAATCCAATTCTACGGAACTGAAGTAATCGGTGTAACTGTACCAACTACTGTTGAATTGACAGTTGCTGAAACACAACCATCTATCAAGGGTGCTACTGTTACAGGTTCTGGTAAACCAGCAACTATGGAAACTGGACTTGTTGTCAACGTTCCTGACTTCATCGAAGCTGGACAAAAATTGATCATCAACACTGCAGAAGGAACTTACGTTTCTCGTGCCTAATCTCTAGAAAGAGGTCATTCTATGGGAACTGAAGAACAATTTGGCGAAATCGTTATCGCTCCACGTGTACTTGAAAAAATCATTGCCATCGCAACTGCTAAAGTTGATGGTGTCCATTCATTTTCAAATAAATCCGTATCTGATACTCTATCAAAACTCTCTCTTGGTCGTGGCGTCTACTTAAAAGAAAGCAACGAAGAACTAACTGCTGACATCTATCTCTACCTTGAGTACGGTGTGAAAGTACCAAAAGTTGCTCTTGCTATTCAAAAAGCGGTCAAAGATGCTGTCCATGATATGGCTGATGTGGAACTTTCTGCTGTCAATATCCATGTTACAGGAATTGTTCCATACAAAACACCTAAACCAGAGTTGAAAGATCTATTTAACGAGGACTTCCTCAATGACTAGCCCATTATTAGAATCTAGACGCGAACTTCGTAAATGCGCTTTTCAAGCTCTTATGAGCCTTGAATTCGGTACAGATATGGAAACGGCTTGTCACTTTGCCTACACGCATGACCGTGAAGATGCAGATGTGCAAATCCCTGCCTTTCTTCTGAACTTGGTTTCTGGTGTTCAAGCTCAAAAAGACGAGTTGGATAAACAAATCAACCAGCACCTCAAGTCAGGCTGGACAGTTGAACGATTGACCTTGGTCGAAAAAAACTTACTACGCTTGGGTATCTTTGAAATCACATCATTTGATACACCTCAGCTGGTAGCAGTCAATGAAGCTATTGAACTTGCTAAGAATTTTTCAGATCAAAAATCAGCCCGCTTTATCAACGGACTGCTTAGTCAATTTGTAACTGAAGAAAATGAATAATCGAAAAGGTGTTTGGTCTTCCAAGCACCTTTTGACTTTCCCCTCTGCACATAGTAAGAACCACACAAAAACTAGAACTGACTGCCAGTTCTAGTTTTTATATTAGTATTTTCTAAATCGTTGGTAACGTTCTTCCAACAACTCTTCTAACGGTTTTTGTAAAAGTATAGCTAGCTCATCTTGGAGTTCTTTTTTGACACTCTTAATCAGTTCCTTACCAGAAAGTCCTGCTTCAGAAATCACCTTGTCCACCACGTCCATTTCTAGCAGCTCATGCGAAGTGATTTTCATCAGTTCTGCCGCTTCCATGGCACGACTACCGTCCTTCCATAGAATGGAAGCAAAGCCTTCTGGACTGAGAATGGCATAAATAGAATTTTCCAGCATCCAGACACGGTCTGCGACTGCCAGAGCCAGAGCCCCACCAGAACCACCTTCACCGATAATGATAGCAATAATCGGAACTTTCAGGTCACTCATTTCCATGAGATTGCGAGCGATAGCTTCCCCCTGTCCACGTTCTTCCGCTCCGACACCAGGATAGGCACCAGCAGTATTGATAAAGGTCACAACTGGACGGCCAAATTTTTCAGCCTGTTTCATCAACCGTAGGGCCTTGCGGTAGCCTTCTGGATGTGGTTGACCAAAATTCCGCTTGAGATTATCTTGTAAACTCTTGCCTTTTTGTATACCAACCACTGTTACAGCTTGGTCTCCAAGCCAGCCGATACCACCAACAACTGCACCATCATCTCGAAAAGAACGGTCACCATGTAATTGGATAAAGTCATCAAAAATACCTGTCGCAAATTCCAAGCTTGTCAAGCGACTCTGCTCACGCGCTTCTCTGACTATTTTTGCAATATTCATCTTGGACTCCCTCCGTGCAATCTGACTAGGCTTGCAATCGTATCTGGCAAGTCTCTTCTTTTAACGATAGCATCCACAAATCCATGCTCCAATAGGAATTCTGCCTTTTGGAAATCCTCAGGCAAGCTTTCACGAACCGTGTTTTCAATGACACGACGCCCAGCAAAACCAACCAAACTTTGTGGTTCAGCCAGAATGATATCGCCTTCCATAGCGAAGGATGCTGTTACACCACCTGTCGTTGGATCTGTTAAAATGGTCAGGTAAAAGAGACCAGCATTTGAATGGCGTTTAACTGCCGCAGAAATCTTGGCCATCTGCATGAGACTCATGATTCCTTCCTGCATACGGGCACCACCAGAGGCTGTAAAGAGAACAACTGGCAATTTTTCAACAGTCGCATACTCAAACAAACGAGTGATTTTTTCACCTACAACCGTACCCATAGAAGCCATGATAAAGTTAGAATCCATTATCCCAAGAGCCACAGTCTGACCTTTAATAAGAGCAGTTCCTGTCACAACGGCTTCATCCAAACCTGTTTTTTCACGGATAGTTGCTAGTTTCTTTTGATAACCAGGGAAATGTAAGGGATCCTTGCTTTCAATCCCTGTAAACAATTCCTTGAAGGTTCCCATATCAATCGTCAAAGCCAAGCGTTCTTGGGCAGAAATACGAAAGGTATAGCTACAATGTGGACAGATACGCTCACTTCCCAGATCCTTCTGATAAATGGTATGCTTACAGCCTGGACACTGGGAGAATAATTCATCTGGAACCTCTGGCTTGGCTTGAGGTTTTTCCCTAACCGAACGATTGGGATTGATTCGAATATACTTATCTTTTTTACTAAATAGAGCCATTGATTCCCCTTTTCGGTTTAAACTCTTGAAATCATTTTATTCTTTTTCTTGATATTTAGGTAAGAATGTTTCCATCAAGAAAGAAGTGTCATAATCCCCAGCAATGACATTGCGATCTGAAATGAGGTCAAGCTGGAAATCTGCATTGGTCTGCACCCCTTCAATCTCTAATTCATAAAGGGCACGTTGCATTTTCATCAAGGCGTCAAAACGATTTTCGCCGTGTACTATGATTTTAGCAATCATACTATCATAATAAGGTGGAATGGTATAGCCTGGATAAACTGCTGAATCCACGCGCAAGCCAACTCCACCACTTGGCAGATAGAGATTAGTAATCTTACCTGGACTAGGAGCAAAGTTAAAGGCTGGGTTTTCTGCATTGATCCGACACTCGATGGCATGACCTCGTAGGACAATATCTTCTTGCTTAACAGACAGAGGCTGACCTGCCGCAATGCGAATCTGTTCCTTAACGATATCCACACCTGAAACAAACTCTGTTACTGGATGCTCTACCTGAACACGTGTATTCATTTCCATGAAATAGAATTTACCACTTGCTTCATCAAGAAGAAATTCAATGGTTCCTGCATTCTCATAGCCAACAGACTCTGCAGCTCGAACAGCAGCCGCACCGATTTCATGACGCAGCGTTTTTCCGATTGCAATCGAAGGACTTTCTTCCAAAACCTTTTGGTTATTTCGTTGAAGAGAACAATCCCGTTCCCCCAAGTGAATCACATTTCCGTGTTCATCTCCTAGGATTTGAACCTCGATGTGACGAGCTGGATAGATAACCCGTTCTATATACATGGCACAATTGCCATAATTGGCCTTAGCTTCACTTGAGGCTGTTTCAAAGGCTGAAACAAGATCTTCTGGTTTTTCAACCTTACGAATCCCTTTACCGCCACCACCTGCTGAAGCCTTGAGCATAACAGGATAGCCAATTTTTTCAGCAACAATCAAGGCTTCTTCAGAATTATGCACTTCTCCATCCGAACCTGGAATAACTGGCACACCTGCTTTAATCATCTGAGCACGCGCATTGATTTTGTCTCCCATCATATCCATGACATGACCAGATGGACCGATAAACTTGATTCCCACCTCTTCACACATGGTCGCAAATTTGGAATTTTCGCTGAGAAATCCAAAACCTGGGTGAATGGCTTCTGCCTCAGTCAAGACTGCAGCTGATAGAACTGCATTAATATTGAGATAAGACTCAGTTGCCTTACCAGGACCGATACAAACTGCTTCATCTGCCAAAAGCGTATGCAGGGCTTCCTTATCAGCAGTTGAATAAACCGCCACCGTCGCAATCCCCAGTTCACGCGCAGCACGGATAATACGAACCGCAATTTCACCACGATTGGCAATTAAGATTTTTCGAAACATGGAGAACCTCCTTAGTTCCCTATTGCAAAGGTAAGAGTACCACTAGCTGCAAGCTTGCCATCCACTTCAGCCTTTGCTTCAACCACAGCAATCGTGCCACGACGTTTTACAAACGTTGCCGTCATAACTAATTGGTCGCCTGGTACAACTTGCTTCTTGAACTTAACCTTGTCCATACCAGCGTAAAAGACCAGTTTTCCTTTATTTTCAGGTTTTGACAACTCCAAGACACCAGCTGTTTGCGCCAAGGCTTCCATAATCAGAACACCTGGCATAACTGGATATTGAGGGAAATGTCCATTAAAGAAGGGCTCATTGATGGTCACATTTTTGATGGCAACAATGGTATCCTCGCTCACTTCCAACACACGGTCCACTAGGAGCATAGGATAACGGTGGGGAAGGGCTTCTTTGATTCCTTGAATATCAATCATTTGATACGTACCAATCCTTTACCAAACTCAACCATTTCTTCGTTAGAAACGAGAATTTCCGTTACCACACCATCCTTAGGTGCTGGAATTTCATTCATGACTTTCATGGCTTCGATGATTACCAATGTTTGGCCTTTTTTAACACTATCACCAACTGAAACGAAGGCAGGTTTATCTGGGCCAGCAGCCAAGTAAGCCACACCAACAAGTGGGCTCTCTACAACATCTCCCTCAGCAGCCACACTTGTTTCAGCTGGCGTCGAAGTCTCTGCCACTACAGTCTCTGCTGGAGCAGATGTAGGAACTACTGGACTAGGTGTTGCCAGAACTGGTGCTGGAGCAACTTGAGGTACAACTTCAGATACCAGTCTCGCTTCATTCTTGCTAAACTCCAACTCATCCGTCCCATTCTTATAAGAAAATTCTCTCAAACTTGATTGGTCAAATTGAGCCATCAAGTCTTTAATATCGTTTAAATTCATACTTACTTATTCTCCCAACGTTTGAAAGCAAGAACTGCATTGTGGCCACCAAAACCAAAAGTGTTTGAAATAGCGTATGGAATTTCTTGCTCCAAGCCTTGTCCATAAACGACATTGGCTTCGATATAATCTGATACTTCACTTGTCCCAGCTGTCATTGGTACAAAGTTATGACGCATAGCCTCGATTGTTACGATAGCTTCTACTGCACCTGCAGCCCCCAGCAAATGTCCTGTGAAAGACTTGGTTGATGATACAGGCACTTCCTTACCAAGAGCAGCTACGATAGCACCACTTTCTCCTTTTTCATTGGCAGGAGTTGACGTTCCGTGAGCATTGACATAGGCTACTTGCTCTGGGGAAATCTCAGCTTCTTCCAAGGCTAATTTGATGGCCTTGATAGCTCCCTGACCTTCTGGATGTGGTGAAGTCATGTGGTAGGCATCACAAGTATTTCCGTAACCAACCACTTCAGCAAGGATAGTAGCCCCACGTTTTTCAGCGTGTTCCAGACTTTCAAGAACCAACATCCCAGAACCTTCACCCATGACAAACCCATTGCGATCCTTATCAAATGGAATAGAAGCACGACTTGGATCCTCTGTAGTTGAGAGAGCAGTCAGTGCTTGAAAACCGGCGATAGCAAAAGGTGTGATAGAGGCTTCTGAACCACCTACCAACATAACGTCTTGGAAACCAAATTTAATTGAGCGGAAGGCATCCCCAATCGCGTCATTTGATGAAGCGCAGGCAGTATTGATGGATTTGCAAACACCGTTTGCTCCAAAACGCATAGCAACATTTCCTGAAGCCATATTTGGTAAGGCTTTTGGAAGGGTCAATGGTTTCACACGTTTTGGTCCTTTGTCATAGAGACGAAGCACTTGATCTTCAATTTCCTTGATTCCACCAATACCAGAGGCAACGATAACACCAAAACGATCTTTATCAAGAGCCTCTACATCAAGACCTGCATGATTGACAGCTTCTTGAGCCGCATACAAGGCATATAAAGAATAGTTATCGAAACGATTGGTATCTTTCTTAACAAAGTATTTATCAAAAGGAAAATCTTGGATTTCTGCTGCATTATGCACATCAAAGTCACTATGATCAAATTTTGTTATTTTACCAATTCCGATTTTTCCAGTTGTCAAACTATTCCAAAATTCTTCTGGTGTATTTCCGATTGGAGATGTTACTCCATAACCTGTTACTACTACGCGATTTAGTTTCATCTTTTTTACCTCTAGCTTCTCTACATACTGAGGCCACCATCAATGGCAACCACTTGACCAGTTAGATAGTCTTGGCCTGCTAAAAATACTGTCAAATCTGCAACCTGCTCTGCCTGCCCAAATGCTTTCATAGGGATTTGCGCCAGCATAGCATCTTTTACCTTGTCTGATAGAACAGCTGTCATATCGGATTCAATCATTCCAGGTGCAATAGCATTAACCCTGATATTGCGATTGGCCACTTCACGCGCCACAGATTTGGTAAAACCAATCAAACCAGCCTTAGAAGCTGCATAGTTAGCTTGACCGATATTCCCCATCAAACCAACAACACTAGACATATTAATAATAGCACCTTCTCTGGCTTTCATCATCGGTTTCAAGACTGATTGTGTCATGTTAAAAGCGCCAGTCAGGTTAACCTTGAGTACTTTTTCAAAATCCGCTTCTGTCATCTTAAGCATAAGGGTATCTTGGGTAATCCCTGCATTGTTGACCAAAACATCTACTGAACCCAGCTCTGCAATAGCTTGCTCAACCATACGCTTAGCGTCTGCAAAATCTGATACATCTCCTGAAATGGGAACTACCTTGACACCGTAGTCTGCAAATGCAGCGAGTAATTCTTCAGAGATAGGCCCACGACTGTTTAAAACAATATTGGCTCCTGCCTGAGCAAACTTGTGGGCGATGGCAAGACCAATCCCACGACTCGAACCTGTAATAAAGATATTTTTATTTTCTAGTTGCATTCTTTTCTCCTGTTTCCTCTTGTATTTATGGGAGAAGGGATTACTTGTTTTCTAGCAAAGTTTCCAAACTAGCCTGATCTTCAACAGTGACTAGTTTAGCTGTCTTATCAATTTTTTTGACAAAGCCTGACAAGACTTTCCCCGGTCCAATCTCGATAAAGTTGGTTACGCCTGCTTCTTGCATAACTGCAATACTTTCATAGAAACGAACTGGTTCCTTGACCTGACGCGTCAAGAGTTGAGCAATGTCTTCTTTTTTCATAACAGCTGCTTCTGTATTGCCGACTAGGGGACAAGTGAAATCTGAAAAACTTACTTGAGCTAGAGTTTCAGCTAGTTTCTGGCTAGCAGGCTCAAGGAGAGCGGTATGAAAAGGTCCTGACACCTTGAGAGGAATCAAGCGTTTAGCTCCTGCTTCCTGCAAGAGTTCAACAGCTCGATCGACTGCAACCACTTCTCCACCAATCACGATTTGTGCAGGTGTATTATAGTTGGCTGGGGTAACCACTCCAAGTTCAGAAGCTTTTTGACAGGCTTCCTCAATGACCTCTACTGGTGTATTAAGAACTGCCACCATCTTGCCAGAGCCAGCAGGAGCCGCTTCTTCCATATAGACGCCACGCATAGCTACCAAAGCAACCGCTTCTTCAAAATCCAAGGCACCGCTGGCTACCAAGGCAGAGTATTCTCCAAGGGACAAACCAGCAACCATGTCTGGCTGATAGCCCTTTTCTTGCAATAATCGGTAAATAGCAACTGAAGTTGCTAAAATAGCTGGTTGCGTATAGCGGGTCTGATTGAGTTTTTCTTCCTCCGTATCAATGAGATGACGTAAATCATAACCAAGTACCTGACTGGCTTGATCAATCGTCTCTTTGACAATAGGGTAGTGATCATAGAGATCCCGTCCCATACCTAGATACTGGGCACCTTGGCCAGCAAATAAAAAGGCCGTTTTAGTCATTTCTTACAACTCCTGCCCAACGAGAGGCTTCTTCTTGAATTTTCTTAGCTGCTCCGTAATACAAATCTTTTAGGATTTCTTCAACGGTTTCTTCTTTGGAAACAAGCCCTGCAATCTGACCTGCCATAACAGATCCACCATCCACATCTCCGTGAACAACCGCTTTGGCTAGAGCGCCCGCTCCCATTTGTTCAAAGATTTCCAAATCAGGATTTTCTTGTTTAAAGGCATCTTTCTCAGCTTTTTCAAAATCACGAGTCAACTGATTTTTAATAGCTCGAACAGCATGGCCAAAGTGTTGTGCTGAAATCGTAGTATCAATATCCCTAGCTTTTAAAATTTTCGCCTTATAATTTGGATGAGCATTAGACTCTTTTGCAACGACAAAACGCGTTCCAACCTGAACAGCCTCCGCACCTAGCATAAATCCAGCCGCAGCACCTTCACCATCCGCAATTCCTCCTGCAGCAATAACAGGAATAGATACAGCTGCCACCACTTGACGCACCAAGGTCATGGTTGTTAATTTACCAATGTGTCCCCCAGCTTCCATTCCTTCTGCAATAACGGCATCCGCACCGATTTTTTCCATGCGTTTAGCTAGGGCAACACTTGGTACAACAGGAATAACTGTAATACCAGCTTCATGGAAGCGTTCCATGTATTTGCCAGGATTTCCTGCGCCTGTTGTCACTACCTTAACACCTTCCTCTATAACGAGATCTACAATATCTTCCACAAAGGGAGACAAGAGCATGATGTTGACACCAAAAGGTTTATCCGTTAACGATTTGATCTTGTCAATATTTGCCTTGACGACTTCTTTAGGGGCATTTCCCCCACCGATAATCCCTAGTCCTCCAGCCTTAGAAACAGCCCCTGCTAAATCACCATCAGCGACCCAAGCCATTCCTCCTTGAAAAATAGGATAATCAATATTCAATAATTCTGTAATACGCGTTTTCATAGTGCCTCCATCGTTTCTTGCTTACGTAATAGTTCGATACCGTCATAATTTGACAATCAAACTATTGCCTAAACAAGAGGGAGCGGGTTTCCCTACTCCTTCTATCGTATATTCTGCTTATTTTGTTTGCTCTTCAACGTAGGCAACCAAGTCACCAACTGTTTTCAAGTCATCTTCTGCTTCGATTTGGATATCAAAAGCATCTTCGATTTCTGAGATTACTTGGAACAAGTCCAATGAATCTGCGTCCAAATCATCAAAAGTTGATTCAAGTGTTACTTCTGATGCGTCTTTTCCAAGTTCTTCAACGATAATTTCTTGTACTTTTTCAAATACTGCCATGATAGGACTCCTTTAAAATAAATAGTTTTTTATAACAATGTGTTCACCACATGATTACCTAAATTGTAAGAATGAGCGTGCCCCAGGTCAAGCCTCCACCGAAGCCTGATAACAGAACAGTCTGACTACCATCTAAATGGATGAGACCTTGTTCTACACACTCTGAAAGTAAAATCGGGATACTGGCTGCACTAGTATTACCATATTCCATCATATTGGCTGGAAGTTTATCTCGGTCGACACCGATTTTTCTAGCCATCTTATCCAAGATACGGTCATTGGCCTGGTGAAGTAGCAGATAATCCAAGTCTGTCGCCTCTACAGGAGATTCATCAATAGTCTGTTTGATAGACTTGGCTACATCTCGAATGGCAAAATCAAAGACTGCGCGCCCATCCATCTTCAAAAATGAATCTACATTTTCTTGATCTGAAAATGGCGAATGCAAGCCTGAATGTCCATAGGTCAGACACTCACTGCGACTCCCATCACTATTGAGACTCTCAGCCAAGAAATGCTCTTGCTCGCTAGCTTCTAGCAAGACACCACCAGCACCATCTCCAAACAAGACAGCTGTTGATCGATCTGACCAATCGACTGCCTTAGAGAGGGTTTCACTACCAATCACCAAGCCTTTTTGAAAGCGACCAGAAGCGATAAACTTTTCAGCAGTTGAAAGAGCAAATACAAATCCACTACAAGCAGCTGTTAGGTCAAAAGCAAAGGCCTCATTAGCACCAATATTAGCTTGGACACGAGCAGCTGTAGAGGGCATCATCGAATCTGGAGTAATGGTAGCTAGGATGATAAAATCCAGCTCCTCCCCTGTGATTCCAGCTTTTGCCATCAGTTTCTTCGCAACTTCTGTAGCCAAATCACTAGTAGATTCTGTTCTTGAAATATGCCTTTGTCGTATTCCCGTCCGACTTGAAATCCACTCATCATTGGTATCCATAATCTGGGCCAAATCATGATTTGTAACCACTTGCTCTGGAACATAATGAGCAACCTGGCTTATTTTTGCAAAAGCCATTATCTCAAATCCTCCAAAAATTGGTAAAGATTGGTCAAACCTTTACCCATAACAGCAATTTCTTCCTTACTCATACCATCAATGATTTTTTCAACCATGGCCTTGTGGAAGCGTTTATGTAGTCTATGAACCAAGCGACCCTTCTTTGTCAAATGCAGATGCACCACACGACGATCCTGCTCTGAGCGAATGCGTTCAACGTAACCCTTTCGTTCAAGATTATTCAGACTCGTCGTAACCGTCCCAAGAGTCACCATCAACTCTTTCGACACTTGACTTGGCGTCACATCTGGGAATTTTCCAATTACATCGATTGTATGGACTTCTTTGATGGAGATATCCTTGAAACGACTACCCCTCAAGCTAACTTCCTCGATGACGAGGACATTGTTAAATATAGATGTTAAATATTCATTAATTCGTTGGTAGTCCAATCTCTTTTCCCTCCTTTTCAAAAAACTTTCACAATCAAAACATTTGACAGAAAAATTATATCAAAGTTCAAAGAACAGTGCAAGTATTTTTTTATTTTCCTGTAAATTTAGGCCTTCTTCTCTCCGAATGAGCCCGAACTCCCTCTTTGAAATCCTCTGTTTGGGCCAAAGATTCCTGTAGGTTCAATTCTAAAGCAGCATAATCTTGCCAATCTTTAAATTGGCTCTCCCAAACCAACTTCTTGATAGCTGCATAAGAATTAGCTGAGCCACGTCTTAATTTTTTAAGAAGCTGTTCTCTCGTCTTTTCAAGTTTATCAGCTTCACAGATGCGGTAAACCAGGCCCCACTCCAGAGCTTTATCTGCGGTCAAAGCCTCTCCTGTCATAGCTAATTGAGCAGCACGCGTCACACCAATACTACGACTCAAGAGGTGAATCCCACCCGCATCAGGAGCCAAACCAACCCCAACAAAGGCTTGGATAAACTTAGCTTTATCCGTTGCAAGACAGAAATCTGCAGCAACAGCCATATTCGCTGCGGCACCTGCAACAGCTCCATCAAGATAGGTTTGCCTATTTGCTTGATTTTATAGGAAATAGTATTGACCAATTCTGCGATTTTCGTCAAGGATGGAATATCATCCTCATCGACTGCTCGCTTCATCTCAACCAAATCTCCCCCAACTGAGAAAACTTTTCCATTAGCATTAATCAATATAAAATGCACAGATGAATCCTCTTCCGCCAGGGTCAGCACTTCTAAAATCTCCTCACACATAGGGATATGAAAACCATTCGCGACCTCAGGACGATTCAAGGTAAGGATTGCCAAGTCCTTATCAAGCTGATAAATAATGTGTTCCATCGGGACTCCTTTTTATTTTATAAGCAGTTTATACTCTTCGAAAATCAAATTCAAACCACGTCAGCTTCGCCTTGCCGTAGGTATGGTTACTGACTTCGTCAGTTCTATCCACAACCTCAAAACAGTGTTTTGAGCTGACTTCGTCAGTCTTATTTACAACCTCAAAGCAGTGCTTTGAGCAGTCTACGGCTAGCTTCCTAGTTTGCTCTTTGATTTTCATTGAGTATTAAATTATTTTGTTTTCAAAGTATATCTTTTTTAAAACTCGAAAGCAAGGAAAAATCGACTAAAAGTGTCTCAGCCGATTGGCAAGGATCGCTTTACCCTAGAAAGCATCTTATTTTCTTCATTGAAAAAAGGCTTTCTTTCTGCTATAATCGTATAAAATACTTACTTTAGGAGTTCTTATGAAAGTTGTTAAATTTGGAGGTAGCTCTCTTGCCTCTGCTAGTCAATTAGAAAAAGTTTTAAACATCGTCAAAAGCGATTCAGAGCGTCGTTTTGTCGTCGTTTCTGCGCCTGGTAAACGCAATGCTGAAGATACTAAGGTTACGGATGCTTTAATTAAATACTATCGCGACTATGTTGCTGGTAACGATATTAGCAAGAGTCAAAACTGGATTATCGACCGCTATGCTGCTATGGTTAGTGAACTAGGTCTTAAACCGGCTGTACTAGAAAAAATTTCAAAAAGCATTCGTGCCTTGGCCACTCTTCCTATTGATGAAAATGAATTTCTCTACGATACTTTCCTAGCAGCGGGTGAAAACAACAATGCTAAATTGATTGCTGCCTACTTTAATCAAAACGGGATCGATGCACGCTATGTGCACCCTAGAGAAGCTGGTATTGTGGTCACAAGTGAACCTGGTCACGCTCGCATCATTCCATCAAGTTATGACAAGATTGAAGAATTGACAAATGCAAATGAAGTCCTTGTCATTCCTGGTTTCTTTGGGGTTACCAAGGAAAATCAAATCTGTACCTTCTCACGTGGAGGATCAGACATTACAGGTTCTATCATTGCTGCAGGTGTTAAGGCTGACCTCTATGAAAACTTTACAGACGTTGATGGTATCTTTGCAGCCCACCCTGGTATTATCCACCAACCACACTCGATTCCTGAGTTAACCTACCGTGAAATGCGTGAGTTGGCCTATGCAGGCTTCTCAGTCCTTCATGACGAAGCCCTTCTACCTGCCTACCGAGGAAAAATTCCTCTCGTTATCAAGAATACCAACAACCCTGACCATCCAGGTACTTGTATCGTTCTAAAACACAGTAGTGATGAATTTCCAGTTGTGGGAATTGCTGGTGACTCAGGCTTTGTCAGCATCAACATGTCGAAATACCTCATGAACCGTGAGGTTGGATTTGGACGCAAGGTTCTTCAAATCCTTGAAGATCTTAACATCGGTTGGGAACATATGCCAACAGGTATCGACGATCTTTCAATCATCCTCCGTTCTCGTGAACTAACTCCTATCAAGGAAGAAGAAATCCTGCGTCAATTGGTTCAAAAGGCTGAAGTAGACCATGCAGAAATCGAGCACGACCTTTCAATCATTATGATTGTTGGTGAAAAGATGAAGAGCCATATCGGAGTGACTGCTACTGCAACACGCGCTCTATCTGAAAATAAGATCAACATCCAGATGATGTCTCAAGGTTCTAGTGAAGTATCTATTATGTTTGTTGTCCATAAGGACCAAGAGAAAGCAGCTATTAAAGCCCTCTACAATGCCTTTTTCGGTGAAAACAAGGAAGACTAAGCATGGCTCAATCACTTAACAAAACAGTGCTTCTCAGCACGACAGGCACTTCCTACCTCTCTATCGCTGGGAAAGTTGGGAAATTCCTGGTCGGAGATCAGGCCTTAGAATTTTACCCCGATGTCAATGTCGAACAATTTATCCAGATTCCTTGGAGCCATATCAACCAAATTGGAGCCAATGTCACTGGTCGGAAAATCAGTCGCCACTTCGAAGTCTTTACAGACAGAGGAAAATTCCTCTTTGCATCAAAAGACTCAGGTGCCATTCTTAAAATTGCTCGTGAAAAACTGGGCAATGACAAGGTCGTCAAACTTCCTACCCTGATTCAAACCATTGGTCAAAAATTTAAAAATCTATTTGCAAAAAAGTAGAAACTTTAGTATAATCATAGCAACGGATAAGTAGGTTATCTTCTTCTTTCAGAAAGTCTGCGGGTGCTGCGAGCAGATAGGAGGGATAGGTGAAATTCTACCGTTAGTAACAATTACATACACAATCAAGTGCACACCTGTGAAGTTGGATGGAACCGTGGCCCTGCCACTCCAACGCTTTGTCAGGTGTGCTTTTTTCACAAAGGAGTTCTTATGTTAGATATCAAACGTATTCGTACAGACTTTGATGCTGTCGCAGAAAAATTAGCTACACGTGGTGTAGATGCTGCTGTCTTGAATGAGATGAAAGAAATCGATGCTAAACGTCGTGACATCTTGGTCAAGGTTGAAACTTTAAAAGCAGAACGTAACACAGTTTCTGCTGAGATTGCCCAAGCTAAGCGCAACAAGGAAAATGCAGATGATAAGATTGCTGCCATGCAAACTCTATCTGCTGAGGTTAAAGCCTTGGATGCTGAATTGGCCGAAATCGATGCTAAATTGACAGAATTTACAACGACTCTTCCAAATATTCCAGCTGATAGTGTTCCTGTTGGGGCTGATGAAGATGACAATGTGGAAGTTCGCCGTTGGGGGACTCCACGCGAGTTTGACTTCGAACCAAAAGCTCACTGGGATCTTGGTGAAGATCTTGGTATCCTTGACTGGGAACGCGGTGGTAAGGTAACAGGCGCTCGTTTCCTCTTCTATAAAGGTCTCGGTGCTCGTTTGGAGCGTGCTATCTATAACTTTATGTTGGATGAACATGGAAAAGAAGGCTATACGGAAGTCATCACACCTTACATGGTTAACCATGATTCTATGTTTGGGACTGGTCAATATCCAAAATTCAAGGAAGATACTTTTGAATTGAGCGACAGCAATTATGTCCTTATTCCTACAGCTGAAGTTCCTCTGACAAACTACTACCGTGATGAAATCCTTGACGGTAAAGATCTGCCAATCTACTTCACTGCTATGAGTCCATCATTCCGTTCTGAGGCTGGTTCTGCTGGTCGAGATACTCGTGGCTTGATTCGTTTGCACCAATTCCACAAGGTTGAAATGGTTAAATTTGCCAAACCAGAAGAATCTTACGAAGAATTGGAAAAAATGACAGCCAACGCTGAAAACATTCTTCAAAAACTTAACCTTCCATACCGTGTCGTTGCTCTCTCTACTGGAGATATGGGCTTCTCAGCTGCTAAAACTTACGACTTGGAAGTGTGGATTCCAGCCCAAAATACCTACCGTGAAATCTCAAGCTGTTCAAACACAGAAGATTTCCAAGCCCGTCGTGCCCAAATCCGTTACCGTGATGAAGCTGATGGCAAGGTGAAACTCCTTCATACCTTGAACGGTTCTGGACTTGCAGTTGGACGTACGGTGGCTGCTATTCTTGAAAACTACCAAAATGAAGATGGTTCTGTAACTATTCCAGAAGCTCTTCGTCCATACATGGGTGGAGCTGAAATTATCAAACCATAAAAAATAAGGTTTAGCTATTTCTAGCTAGACCTTTTTTCGTAACCAATTCAGATATGCGCCTAATACAAAGATTAAAATAATTAAGCAAATAGCGATTTCAGCCAGTACCAAATAATCCAACAATGGAAGTTTCAAGATTCCCTGAGCCATCTTGAGCGAAGTAGCTGTGATAATGGTCGGGAAGGTGAGGGCTGAGAAGGCTGGTTGAAAGCCTTGTTTTAAAATATTGGGCAGGCGAGTTAAAACAAAGAAAAAGAAGGATTGAGAAAGCAAGATCATGACAATCAAGACCCAGGTTTGTAGGCTGGCTCCTCCAACTCGAACCAGGGAAGCCAAGAGTAGAGAGAAAGGAGCACAGTAGATTCCTTCTTGCCCAAGCAAGGCTAGTGGGAGCGGATGTTTCTTTAAATCGCTATAAATAAGGGGATAGAGATAGAAGGTTAGGAGAAAACCAAAACTCAAGGTCGCATAGGCAATTTCGATGATGCCTACAAGTGGATAGGTTAAGGCAGCCACTGCTATCCCCACATAAAGTACCGTCCAGCTAGGAGTGGCCTGAACCCTCTGACTTGGACAGGCAAACTTGATGGTAAAACCAGCAATCAAGGCCAAATCCAAGAGAAATGAAAACCACCAGAGCCCTTGCGCTACCAGAGGAAGATGAGGGAAGACGCGAAAAACATAGGTAGATAAAATCATCCCAGCCATGGGAAAGGTCGCCATTCCTGACAAAAGAGGAGGCTTGGTCAATTCTTGCTTGGTTTCCTTCCAATTAAAGAGATGCAAAATCAGAAAGAATAGCCACAAAACCAAACCTGTCAGACTAAAAAGATGGGGCAGAACCGGCAACGTATCTAAAACGAGATTCCCAGCTCCTGCTAAACCTAGCAAACAACCAGAAAATACTAAGGGGAGTTTTTTCATCCTAACCTCCAATAATCATGTTAGTTTCAGTATAGCATAAAAGCGCTTAAATGAGGGGATAAAAAATGAAGTCCGATTATTTTAGACTTCATTTTTCTCAGATATGAATTAGGCATAAGGTTGCAATTCTGGGTTAATGGGTGTATTGGCTAGGTTATTGGCATAGTTACAGAGGCTTGCTAGGCTGACACCAAGAACCACATCCAAGGCATTTTGTTGGGTGTAGCCAGCTTCTAGAAACTCAGTCAAGGCTTCATCTCCTACACGACCCTTGGTATTGATAACTGCCAAGGTAAACTTAGCTAGGGTGTCTAATTTAGGATCTGTTTCAATTGGAGTACGATTGCGAAGGGCTTGAAGCAGATCATCATTCATCTGGATTTGTTTGATTGAAAAGGCGGTGTGACCTGCGACACAGAAGGCACAACCATTGGTCACAGCTGCCGTGATTTGCACCACTTCACGCTCAACAGGTGTTAAGCTATTGCGACGATTGATGGCTCCGACAGTTCTGTAGGCTTCTAAAGCAGTTGGTGCATTAGCCAAGAGACCGATTAGGTTGGGAATATAGCCATTATTATCTTTTTCTACTGTTTCAAGAACTTCTTTCACTTCTGCTGGTGCTGATTCGACTGTATGAATTGTAAATGTTGTCATCATAAAACCTCTTTTCATGTTGTTGAAATCTAGTCTATCATAGATTCTATACCGTGTATAATATATATTTTAAATTACACTGATAGAAATTTTTTATGAAAGCAAAAAATCACACGCAATGTGTGATTCCATTATTTATTAAAATACTTTTTAGTTTCAGCAATAACGACTGGTGACAAGACCAAGAGGGCAATCAAGTTTGGCAGAGCCATCAAGGCATTGACAATATCTGCGATAATCCAAACCATATCCAACTCGATAAATCCTCCCAACAAGACCATGAGCACAAAGACCACACGGTAGAGCCAGATAAAGCGAACACCGAAGAGAAACTCGAAACAGCGTTCTCCATAGTAGTTCCAACCTAGAATCGTCGTAAAGGCAAAGAGTACAAGGAAGATTGTTAAGAGGGCAGGTCCAAAATGTGAAAAGACTGTTGAGAAGGCAGACTGAGTCAAGGCAACTCCATTCAAATCACCACTCCAAACACCAGTTACCAAGATGGTCAAACCAGTCAAGGTACAGATAATGAGGGTATCAATAAAGGTTCCTGTCATGGAAATCAAACCTTGCTCAACTGGTTCGTTTGTCTTAGCTGCAGCAGCTGCAATGGGAGCAGAACCCAGGCCAGATTCGTTTGAGAACACACCACGCGCTACACCATTTTGAATAGCCATTCGAATACTAGCCCCAGCAAAACCACCCACCGCAGCAACTGGACTAAAAGCCGATGTCAAGATTAAAGCGATTGTGGCAGGAATTTTTCCAATATTAAAGAAAATAACTGTAAGAGTTCCTAAAATATATATGATAGCCATAAAAGGAACAACCGTAGTTGAAACCTTTGAAATGGACTTGAGTCCACCAAAGACTGCAATCGCTACAAATACAGACAAAACAAGAGCCGTGATAGCTGGCGAAATAGTCGTCGTATTTTGGATAGATTCTGTAATCGAGTTGACTTGGGTAAAGGTCCCGATTCCCAACAAAGCTACTAGCACACCTGCCAGGGCAAAGAAGATGGCAAGGGGACGCCACTTTTCTCCCATCCCTAGAAGGATATAATGCATGGGACCTCCCGCCACTGCACCATGGTCATCCTTGGTACGGTATTTGATAGCCAAGAGTCCTTCCGCATACTTGGTAGCCATCCCAAAGAAAGCCGCCATCCACATCCAAAAGAGAGCCCCTGGGCCACCAACCTTGATAGCCGTCGCCACCCCGATAATATTTCCCGTACCAACTGTCGCTGCTAGGGCTGTACACAAGGCCGCAAAGCTGGATACATCGCCATGCCCCTTGTCCTTAGTAAAAATAAGCTGGAAAGCCTTGGGCAAACGCAAAACCTGCAAGAGTCCTAGACGGGCAGTTAGGTAAATCCCTGTCCCGACCAAGAGAATCAAGAGGGGTGGGCCCCAAGCAAAAGCATCAATTGATTTAAGCAATTCTAACATTTCCTTCTCCTATCTTTTCAACCCCAAAAGAAAGAGCACATGCAAGATACATGTACTCTGGAATGCTTAGATAAATGCTAAAAAGCGGTCTATCCTAGCTCTGTCCTTTTACCTGAGAGTTTGAGCAGTTGCCTGCCTTGCCCCTTCGGTGCCTTTACGGTCTCTCCAGAGTTCCGTCCATTTACAGTCATGGAAAATCAAACGATTCCCCACTTCTATTAAACTTCATTCGGTGTTGGTATTTAATTGATTCTTATTTTACAAAAAATGTTGGCTTTTGTCAATGTGTTTATTAGTAAAAATTAGTTCAACAGTTTTTACTTTATAAAGTCCAGAATACTGCTATCCTTTAAATGTCACAATAGTTGCACCACTGCCTCCAGCATTTTGTGGGGCATAGCCGAAACTCTTGACATGTTTGTTTCTTTGTAGGTATTTGGTGACACCTTCACGGATGACACCTGTTCCAATACCATGGATGATATCAACTTGCGCCATATTATTGAGCAGGGCTTGGTCGATAAAGGCATCTAGCTCATTCATGGCTTCTTCATAGCGTTTACCTCGAAGATCCAGTCTTGCTTGTGGACCTCGGCCAGAAGTCCGTTTCACGACATTGACCTGTTTCTTCTTGACTTGCTTTTCTTGCTGGGCTTGAACAAGGTCAAATTCTTTCTCTTCCAAGGTCATCTTGATCAAGCCAACTTGGACTTCCCAGCGGCCATCCTTGAGTTGACTGGTCAAGGTACCACGCTGTCCATAACTGAGAACCACGATATCATCTCCCACCTTTGGAGCTCGTTTTTTCTTGGCCTTTTGAAGGACCTTGTTTTGAGACAAATCTACTTTTTCAGGAGCCAATTTTTTTAACTTGGTCTTGGCTTCAATGATTTCATGGGGTTTGAGTTGAGATTTACTATGGAGATTCTTGAGAATCTGGTCACTCTCACTTAGGGCCATGTCCACAATCTCAGCAGCCTGTTCACGCGCCTTATTGAGCTCCGTTTCCTTTTCACGATTGAGCTCATTGTAGAGTTTTTTGAGAGCACGGTTCATCTTGAGATTTTCTTGCTCCACCTCACGGATATTGTCCAAGCGTTTGCGACTCTCTAGCGTCTGCTCTTCCAGTTGCTCAATGATACGATTGACATCATTGTCCTGATCGACCTGCTGACTGGCATCCCCTACAATGACTTCAGATAGGCCTAAACGTTTGGCAATTTCAAAGGCATTACTTCGGCCAGGGACTCCCTGCATAAAGCGATAAGTCGGGCGAAGAGTCGCAGTATCAAACTCCATACTGGCATTTTGGACAAAAGCTGTCTCGATACCATAGGCCTTGAGCTCAGGATAGTGGGTGGTGGCCATGGTCTTGACTTGACGCAAGCGAAGGTCCTCCAGAATAGCCATGGCAAGAGCGGCTCCTTCTTGAGGGTCTGTACCAGCCCCCAACTCATCCAAGAGTAAGAGGGAATGTTGATTGACCTTGCCAAGAATATCCACAATATTGGTCATGTGGCTAGAGAAGGTAGACAAGCTCTGCTCAATAGACTGCTCATCTCCAATATCAGCAAAGATTTCTTCAAAAATACCAACACGACTTCCCTTGTCTGCTAAAATCGGCAAACCCGACTGGGCCATAACCTGCGTCAAGCCCAGAGTTTTGAGCATGATGGTCTTACCACCTGTATTGGGACCCGTAATGACAATGGCTGTTAAATCTTGGCCAAAATGGACATCATTTGCGACAGCATTTTTGACCAAAGGATGGCAGACATGGAGCAGTTGAATCTCCTGATTTTCTGATAACTTAGGAACGACTGCTTGGCTTTCTTGGATAAAGCGGACCTTGGCACGAATCAAGTCCAGATGGCCGATAATCCAAGCGTCATTAGCAATCTCAGCAGCATGAGGGCGGACACGCTCAGAAATTTCTTGGAGAATGCGAAGCATTTCATAGCGCTCATCTGCTCGCAGACTAGCAATTTCTTCGCTTAGTTTGACCACCTCACGGGGTTCGATATAGACGGTATTTCCACTGGCAGAAATATCATGAACGACACCTGCGATCTTGTTACGATAGGTGTTTTTGACAGGTAAAACCTGACGGCCATTTCTGCTAGCAACGATCCCTTCTGTCAACATCTGCGCTTTTTGCTTGAGCAAGTCCTGTAAAACATCGCGGACCTGACTCTCGCTATCATGGATTTTCCTACGGATGCGCGCCAATTCTTCACTGGCAAAATTTTCAATGAAACCTGCATCATTAAAGGCTTGGAGATTCCCTTGTAATTGCGGAAAATCATGTAATTTCTCAAACCAGAGGGCTAATTCTGTCAAGCTGACATTTTCCAGATTAGCATAAAAACTTTGCAGCTCTCGGCTAGACAGAAGCACACGCTTCAAGAGTAGAAACTCCTCAATATTGAGGTCTGCGCCCATCTCCAATCGCTTGCAGACTCCTGCAATTTCCTTAGTTGCGAGAATGGTAAAATGCGGTTGCTCGACGAAAAGAGCATGCATTTCCTTCATCTCAGCAAAAGCCTGTTTGATTTTATCCGCTTTGGCAGTTGGAGCCAGCTGTCTCAATTGCTCCAAGCCCTGCTCGGTCAACAAATGGGGTTCAAACAAAGCCTTGACCTTATTGAACTCTAATGTTTCTAATATTTTCTTATTCATCTTTATTTCCTTGTCTTTGAATGTCTAGGTGTGGTAGCTTTTTACATTCTGATAGATTCGAGTCAAATCTGTAAACAAAGGGCTAGGAAAACTCCTGCCCTTTTTATCCGATTAAATTTGTCACCCAGATTTGTTTGAGCCAACTGGTTGTTACTGGTATGCTCTGGATGATGTGTTTTGCGACGATACTCTTTTCAAGAGGATTTTGTATAGCTGCCATGGGAATGGTCGCCAAGATAGTCAAGGCCATTTGCAAGACAAATAAGGTCACCAACATGGACAAGACACCTGCTGAAACTTGGAACAATTTGCCACCCAATTTTTTACTAGGAAGTAAGTGTAATAGGAGACCAAGCAAACGACCAATGCTATAGACAATCCCAAATACAAGCAAGTAGCCGATCCCTGCGTAAAAGACCTTATCCAACTGAAAGAGTTGATCCGATGGGAAAAAGAAAGTCCCTTGACCTTCCTGCGGATTTGCATAAGGGAGTAATAAATGGAATTGTTCTCCAAGCCCCTTGTAAAATTGGCCAGCCACAAAAGCCGATGCCAGGGCTGAAATCAGGTAATAAACCTGTAAGAGCAGGCCTCTCCGATAGCCGATATAAAATCCCCAAGCCAAGACCAATAGAAGAAGGAGTGAAATCATAAGGAATCCTCAATCTTGCTCTGTTCTTGCTTGCAAGTCACAAGCTTGTGACGGAGTTCTTCTAGCTCTTGCTCCTTATCGTCAAATTCAATCTCACGGCTGAGCTGAGTTGATAAACAGTTAACTGCCAACAAAAGAGCGATTGTTTCATCATCTGCGCTAGGCATTTGTTCTTTAATTGCTTGGTATTTTTCTGTCGCAACCTTGGCGATTTCCTCCATAAAAAGGTTATCATATTCGCTTGTCAAGGTTAATGATTTTTTCCCGAATGTAAATTTGAATCGATTTAGATTTGCCATAAAATTCACCTCACGATATTATACCAAAATTCGCTAATTTTGTCAGTTTTTACAAATTTGCCTGCTTTTGTGGTACAATAGAAACTATGGCAAGTATAACACTCACACCAAGTGAAAAGGAGATTCAGGCTTTTCTTGAACACTATCAAACCAGTCTGGCTCCCAGTAAGAATCCCTATATCCGCTACTTTTTGAGACTACCTCAAGCAACGGTTTCTATCTATACTTCTGGAAAGGTCTTGCTTCAGGGCGAAGGGGCTGAGAAATATGCTAGTTTCTTTGGCTATCAACTTGTAGAGGAAACCAGCGGACAAAATCTCCCTTTAATTGGGACAGATGAGGTGGGAAATGGTTCCTACTTTGGTGGGCTTGCAGTTGTGGCTTCCTTTGTCACACCTGACCAGCATGACTTCTTGCGAAAACTCGGTGTGGGGGATTCCAAGACACTGACCGACCAAAAGATCCGTCAGATTGCCCCTATTCTCAAAGAAAAAATCCAGCACCAGGCATTGCTTCTCTCACCCAGCAAGTACAACGAGGTCATCGGAGACCGCTACAATGCTGTTTCGGTTAAGGTAGCCCTCCATAACCAGGCTATCTATCTCCTTCTTCAAAAAGGCATTCAGCCTGAGAAAATTGTGATTGATGCCTTTACTAGTGCTAAAAATTATGGCAAGTACTTGCCACAAGAGGCCAATCGTTTCAGCAATCCTATCAGCTTAGAAGAAAAGGCTGAGGGCAAATACTTGGCTGTCGCAGTTTCTTCTATCATTGCGCGTGATCTCTTTCTGGAAAATCTTGAAAATCTGGGACGAGAGCTGGGCTATCAGCTCCCAAGTGGAGCTGGAACGGCTTCTGATAAGGTGGCTAGCCAGATTTTACAAGCCTATGGTATGCAGGGACTCAATTTCTGCGCCAAACTGCACTTTAAAAATACTGAAAAAGCGAAAAAACGCTTAGAAAGGTAAGTTATGAATTCATTTAAAAATTTCTTAAAAGAGTGGGGATTGTTCCTCCTGATTCTGTCATTACTAGCTTTGAGCCGTATCTTTTTTTGGAGTAATGTCCGCGTAGAAGGACACTCCATGGATCCTACCCTAGCGGATGGCGAAATCCTCTTTGTTGTCAAACACCTCCCTATTGACCGATTTGATATCGTGGTGGCTCATGAGGAAGACGGTAATAAGGACATTGTCAAACGTGTCATCGGAATGCCTGGCGATACTATCCGTTACGAAAATGATAAACTTTACATCAATGACAAAGAGACAGATGAGCCTTACCTAGCTGACTACATCAAACGCTTCAAGGATGACAAACTCCAAAGCACCTACTCAGGCAAGGGATTTGAAGGAAATAAAGGAACTTTCTTTAGAAGTATCGCTCAAAAAGCCCAAGCCTTCACAGTCGATGTCAACTACAATACCAACTTTAGCTTTACAGTTCCAGAAGGAGAATACCTTCTCCTTGGAGACGACCGCTTGGTTTCGAGCGACAGCCGCCATGTAGGTACCTTTAAAGCAAAAGATATCACAGGGGAAGCTAAATTCCGCTTCTGGCCAATCACCCGTATCGGAACATTTTAAGAGACCTAAGAGGCCGAGAATCAGCAATCTCAGCCTCTTCTTCTATCGTGAGAAGATGATTATTCACTATCCAGTTTGATTAAGATAGAAACAAAGTTATACTCAATGAAAATCAAAGAGCAAACTAGGAAGCTAGCCGCAGGCTGTACTTGAGTACGGCAAGGCGAAGCTGACGTGGTTTGAATTTGATTTTCGAAGAGTATTAACTCTCACCTATTCATACAAAGGAATTTTATGGAAGTTTATTTTTCAGGAACCATTGAACGGATTATTTTTGAAAATCCCAGCAATTTTTATCGCATCCTCCTCCTAGAAATCGAAGATACGGACGCAGAGGATTTTGATGATTTTGAAATCATTGTCACCGGCACTATGGCTGATGTGATTGAGGGAGAAGACTATACTTTTTGGGGGCAAATTGTCCAGCACTCCAAGTATGGGGAACAACTGCAAATCAGCCGTTATGAACGTGCAAAACCAACTAGCAAGGGTTTGGTTAAGTACTTTTCAAGTAGCCATTTCAAGGGAATTGGTCTCAAGACAGCTCAGAAAATAGTGGACACCTATGGCGAAAATACCATTGACGAAATTTTGCAACACCCAGAAAAGCTAGAAGGCATCTCAGGACTCTCTGCCAAAAATCGCGAGGCTTTCGTCTCTACTCTCCGCCTCAACTACGGAACCGAGATGGTTTTGGCCAAACTAGCCAACTACGGCATTCCCAATAAATTAGCCTTTCAGATTCAAGACTTTTACAAGGAAGAAACTCTTGATGTGGTTGAAAATTATCCCTACCAACTGGTTGAGGATATCAAGGGTTTGGGCTTTACCATTGCTGACCAATTAGCGGAAGAACTAGGCATCGAAAGTCAGGCTCCTGAGCGCTTTCGTGCCGGTCTAGTTCACAGTCTTTTTCAGGCCTGTATGGAAACAGGGGACACCTATGTTGAAGCACGGGATTTGCTGGAACAAACCCTTACTCTCCTTGAGTCTTCCCGCCCCGTGGAACTGGATCCCAGCCAAGTGGCCCAAGAACTCTCCTACCTGATTGAAGAAGACAAGGTCCAGCAGATTGATACCAAAATTTTTGACAACAGCCTCTTTTTCGCTGAGGAAGGCATCCGCAGTCACTTGGTTCGTATCCTTGAAAAAGGAAAACAGAAGAGTCATGATTTAGAAACCATTCAAAAACATATCGCTACTGTCGAAGAAGATCTGGAGATTGAGTATGATAACATTCAAAAACAGGCTATCTGTGATGCTATCCAGAATAAGGTCTTTATCCTGACAGGTGGACCTGGTACTGGTAAGACAACTGTTATCAATGGTATCATCGCTGTTTATGCCCTTTTAGAAGGACTTGACCTCAGGAAAAAAAGCAACCTGCCGATTCTTCTTGCTGCTCCAACTGGACGAGCAGCTCGTCGCATGAATGAATTGACAGGCTTGCCTAGCGCTACTATACACCGTCATTTAGGAATGACAGGTGATGATGATACCAGTCATCTGGAAGATTATCTGGATGCCGACTTTATCATCGTAGATGAATTTTCCATGGTGGATACTTGGCTGGCAAATCAACTCTTCTCCAACATCTCTTCTAACAGTAAAATCCTCATCGTAGGCGATAGCGATCAGCTACCGTCTGTCAGTCCTGGACAAGTTCTAGCGGATCTGCTTCATATTTCCTTGATTCCTCAAACTCGCTTGGAAAAAATTTATCGGCAAAGCGAAGAATCAACCATCGTTACCCTGGCTAGTCAGATTCGACAGGGCATCTTGCCAGCTGACTTCACCCAGAAAAAAGCTGACCGTTCCTACTTTGAAATTGCTAGTGGCCATATTCCTGCTACGATTGAGAAAATCTTAGGCGCAGCTCTCAGAAGTGGTATCCCTGCTCGTGATATTCAGGTTCTGGCTCCCATGTACCGAGGGACTGCAGGAATTGATGCTATCAATCAGCTCATGCAAGACCTCCTGAACCCACCACAAAAAGATCAACTCAGTTTTGAAGCTCCCCAGTGCCACTATCGTAAGGGAGATAAGGTCATTCACTTGGTCAACGATGCTGAAATCAATGTCTTTAATGGAGATTTAGGAGTTATCACAGACCTGATTCCTGGTAAATACACCGAGTCGAAACAAGACGAGATTGTCATTGATTTTGATGGCAATGAGGTTTCTTACCCACGTAACGAATGGTACAAGATTCGTTTGGCCTATGCCATGAGTATCCATAAGTCTCAGGGAAGTGAGTTTCCTGTTGTCATCCTACCTATCACCAGTGCTAGTAGGCGTATGCTGGAGCGCAATCTCATCTATACAGCCATTACACGCGCCAAAAGCAAGCTTATCTTACTAGGCGAATTACAGGCCTTTGACTATGCTACCCAGCACATCGGAACTGCCCGAAAAACCTATCTGATTGAACGCTTCAGTGATTTATTGGAGAATGTTGAAGAAAAGCAACAAACTGTCTCAGAAACAACCACATCAAGTGCATCTGAACAATCCTACATCCTGACCGAAGAAAATTGGGACAGCATCCCCGCCATGATTGGGATTACAGACGCAGACCTCAAAGAGATTTTTGGAAAATAGTGCATCAGAAAACCCACCTAGTCAGGTGGGATTTTTGTTTATTAAGATTATTTAACTGTTGCTGTGCTTGTAATCAATTCAACAGCTTTTTTGATTGTGATATCGTGTTTCAACATATCAGCTGAAAGCAAGCTTTGTACTTGTGCAACTTCCATGTTGTAGTCTGCTGCCAATTGCTCAACTTCTTTTTGGATTTCTTCTTCTGAAGCGTCAAATCCTTCAGCTTTGGCAACTGCTTCGATAACAAGGTTAGTCTTAGTACGTGACTCAGCTTCTGCTTGATATTGATTGTGAAGGTCTTCTTGAGTAGTTCCAGTGATTTGGAAGTACATGTCAGGGTTGATACCTTGACGTTGCAAGTTTCCAAGGAATTCGTTTACTGAGCGGTGAACTTCTTCGTGAATCATTTCTTCTGGAAGTTCTACGATTTCAGCGTTTTCTACAGCTTTATCAATTGCTGCACCTTCAACTGCATCTTTGTAAGCTTCTTCTTTAGCAGCAGCCAACTCGTTACGGTATTTTTCTTTCAATTCAGCAAGTGTTTCAACTTCTTCGTCGATGTCTTTTGCAAGTTCATCATCAAGAGCTGGAACTTCTTTTGCTTTTACTTCGTGGATAGTTGTTACGAATTTAGCTTCTTTACCTGCAAGGTCTTCTGCTTGGTAGTCTTCTGGGAATGTTACGATAACATCAACAGTTTCACCAGCTGAGTGACCTACCAATTGGTCTTCAAAACCAGGGATGAATTGACCTGAACCAAGTCCAAGTGAGAAGTTTTCACCTTTTCCACCGTCGAACTCAACACCGTCGATAGAACCAACAAAGTCGATGACAACAGTGTCGCCGTTTTCAGCAGCAGCTTCCTTGATAACCAATTCAGCCAAGTTGTTGCGTTCGCGTTCGATACGCTCTTCAACGTCAGCGTCAGTTACTTCTTTTTCTAGATCAACTGATACTTCAAGGTTTTTGTAGTCACCCAATTTTACTTCAGGTTTTGTAACGACTTCAGCAGTGATAACCCAGTCTTGACCTTTTTCCATTGAAGTTACATCAATTTTTGGTTGAGCAACCACTTCAAGACCAGCTTCTTTTACAGCTGCTTCATAAGCGTTTGGCAAAAGAGCGTTCATAACGTCTTGGTAAAGTGACTCTTCACCAAATTTTTTGTCGAAGATAGGACGTGGAAGGTGACCTTTACGGAAACCTGGAACATTAAGAGATTTCTTCACTGAGTTGAAGACACGATCCAATTCTGGTTTGATTTGGTCTTGAGAGATAGTGAAAGTCAAGACACCACGGTTTGTTTCTTTGTTTTCAAATGATACAGACATTCTGTCATTTCTCCTTAAAATTTTTTAAATACAGTCTATTATAACATAAATGAGCGACTTTTTTCAAGTAATGAATGTGCTTTTCAATGACGCTAGAGGTACTTGCTTGCTTCTTTGATACTAAGGTCAGCCATTCTTTCCTTGTTTTTTTCAATGAAGCCTGCTACCCAAGTTGGATTGGTTTTGGAGTAGTCTCTTAGAGCCCAGCCAATGGCTTTATTGATAAAGAATTCTGTTTGGTTCAAATTATGAAGCAGAATCTTTTCCATTAATTGAACATTGGTCTTCTCTTTTCTTAACAACTGGTGGTCAATAGCGACACGTCTCAGCCAGATATTATCTGATAGGCTCCATTGGAGGATTATTTTTTCCAGTTCCTGCTTCTCATACACCAAACTCCCTACTACTCGATCTAGGATATCCACCGTATCCCACCAAGACTTGGTAACAACCAACTGCCCTAGCTTAGGCAAATCGCTGTCCTTCAGATAAGACTGCATGGCTTTCAAATAATTGGCAGCCACATACTGGTATTCTCTAGACTCTTTTTCCCAGCAAGTATCTACAAAATCCCAATCGATAATCTTTGTTTTTTTCTCTTCTGGAAAGTATTTTTTATAGAGTTTATTTCTTTCTGGCGCCGCAACGCCTAGAAAGGAAAATTAATGGCGCATATAGGTCTCCATAGGCCCTGCTTTTTTAGGATCTTTTGCTGCTTCTAACTCCTCAAGTAAATCTGTTAGACTCATCTAAAAATCCTCATGCCCCACCAAGTGGTGCTGAAAGGCATAGACTGCAGCCTGGGTACGATCGCTAACCTCAAGTTTGGCAAGAATGTTAGACACGTGCGTCTTGACCGTCTTGAGAGAGATAAAAAGTTCGTCTGCGATGCGCTGATTTTCGTAGCCCTTGGCGATGAGTTGAAGAACATCTCGCTCACGCGCAGTCAGATCCTCATGTAGTTCTATGTGATTGCGGTGGTATTCGACTTTTTTGCTGACATCTTGCTCAATGGCCAACTCCCCAGCAGCCACCTTACGGACAGCATGGAGCAGTTCGTCGGCACTAGAAGTCTTAAGCATATAGCCATGAGCACCTGCATCTAAGACGGGCATAATTTTTTCATTGTCCAAATAAGAGCTCACAATCAAAATCTTGGCTTCAGGCCATTCTTTGAGGATAGCCAAGGTCGCATCAATTCCATTCATCTCAGGCATGACGATATCCATGACAATAACATCTGGACGCAATTTCAAGGCTAAGTCAATACCCTGAAACCCGTTGGACGCTTCCCCTACAACTTCTACATCATCTTGGAGGTCAAAGTAGCTTTTCAAGCCCAATCGGACCATTTCATGGTCATCTACCAGTAAAATTTTCATCTTTACTCCTTTATCATTCCTTATCTAACAAGGGAATACGGATATCAACTGCCAGCCCTTGCTTTGGAGCTGTCAAGAGTTGAACCGTTCCTGCCATATCTTCAACCCGCTCCTTGATATTACGAAGTCCATAACTCAAGTCGTCTAAGCTCCCCAACTGGAAACCAAGCCCATTGTCCACCACCTTCAGCTGCAATTCAACATCTGTCTGATAGAGATAGACATCCAAGCAAGAGGCCTGGGCATGGCGGAGGGTATTGCTGATCAACTCTTGCAGGATACGGAAGATATGCTCCTCAATTTTCTTAGGTAATTTCGTTACATTTTGCTTGAAACTAACCTTAAGATCACTCTTATCCTCAAGCTCTTTTAGGAGAATTTGAATCCCTGCTATCAAGCTCTTCTGCTCCAGTTCAACTGGTCGCAAGTGCAGGAGCAAAACCCGCAAGTCCTTCTGGGCAGTTTCTAAAATAGCTGTAACACTCTGCAACTGGATTTGCATCTTTTCTCTATCCAATTTCAAAGACTGCTGACTGACACCTGACAAAATCATGTGGGCCGCAAACAACTCCTGACTGACTGTATCGTGCAAATCCCGAGCAATCCGCTTCCGTTCTTTCTCGACGATTTTCTCTTCCTGAGCAAGACTCTGATTTTCTGCTTTTTGAAGAGCTTCTGTCAAGAGGTTAAGTTTACCTGACAAGGACTTGAAACTGGCATCCAAATCTGGATCTGCAAGCTGAACCACTTCTTGCCCTGCCAACAAACGCTTGAGATTAGCCTGCATTTTTCTTAGAGAAAGCTCTTCGATACCTCGCCAAAACAGGAGCAAGAGAAAGGTCATGGACATGCTGAAGACCAACAACAAAAAGACAAATTTTTCTGTTTTTTCGACATCATGCAAGAAAATAGACCAGTCAAAGTCAAGGATTTCCATCAAGCTGTGGGAGAAAAAAAAGACAAACAGGAAGGAGGTGAGAGCAATAATTACATAAGCTTGTTTTTTCATCCTCTGACTACCTCAACATCTCCAATCATAGTGGTCAAGAAAATCTTGACACTCTTGTTACTCTTGAGATAGTCTCTTGTTTCTTGATGATAGTGTTCATTGCGGAGGGCTCGCTTGGGCTGGTTGAAAAAAGTCAAATCACCATAGAGACAGTTAACGCTGAGACTGACTTCCACATCTACAGGTACAATGATTTTGGTCGTTCCTACCATCTTTCTGAGGATAATGACATTGTCATGATTGGTTAGAATGACCCTCTCCAGATGAATAGTGTCCTTGCCCATGAGACGAAAGAGATTGATATCATCAAACTGGCAAGTTTGGTAGCTTGAAAAATGATGGAGATTTCCAAACCAATGATTTTTCTCCTTCTTAACCGTTACCACCTCTTCAAAAACCAAATTGGTCTGCTCTTTTTCCTGGTTCATCATCGGATAAAGAAGAAAGAGGCTATAGATGACCGCAACAAAAATAGCTAGAATCACAAAAGGATTGAGCATGACGATGAAAAAGAAGAGAATGCTTGCCACCACTAAAAGAAGATTATTGCCCTCTTTACCAGTGTAATAGCGAATCAAAAGCAAAAAGAGGAATAAAATCAGCAGAAAACGCGAAAAATGCTCTGATACCATCAACATCAGAGCTCCTGTCAAAAGACAGGCTTCGATAAATAAAAAGATTTTAAATTTTCTCATACACATATCCTCTACCTTCTATTTTATCACAATTCAAAAAAGTCACCTCGGTCTGAAGATGGAAAAAAGGCGGTGGTTACGCCTTTTTCATCTGATCTTTTGCTTCTTTTAATTTTCCATATAGAAGATAGTCTACTTTTTGCAGATCTGCTATGGTAGCACAATTAAGAGCACACATAATTAAGCGTAGATCTTCTTTCCAACCTTGGACAATGCTGATTACTTCTTCAACTGAATAGTTTTCAACCAATTCCAGAACGGTTCGTGACAATCCTACAGCCTTAGCCCCAAAGACAAAGCACTTAATCATATCCAGCGGATTCCGAACGCCACCACTGACCAAGAGTTCAACCTTGTCTTTCCAGTCTTGGGCATTGAGAAGGGCTTGCATGGTGGACTGCCCCCATTGATTGAGGTAATCACGTTGACCACTGCGACGATTTTCGATATAAGCAAAGCTGGTACCGCCACGACCCGATATGTCCACTGTACGAACACCCAGTTCATAGGCTCTTTCAATGGTCTTCACATCCATTCCAAAGCCGACTTCCTTTAGGACAATCGGAACAGGAATTTGCTTGCTATAGTCTGCCAGATGCGATTGCCAGCTTCTGAACTTCCTTTCTCCCTCAGGCATGAGTAATTCCTGCATGACATTGACATGCACTTGTAAAAGTAAAGGATTCATCTCCGTCACAGTCTGCAAACCAAGTTCAACCGGCTTATCCAATCCAATATTGGTTCCAAGAAGGAGATTTGGATGACTAGACTTGACAGAAAAAGAGGCATCTGATGGATCTTTGAGAGCCGCACTATAAGAGCCCGTCACAAACAAAATCTCACAGGCTTCTGCTACCTGAGCCAGCTTTTGATTGATTTCTCTTCCCTTATCGCTTCCACCCGTCATGGCATTGATATAGAAAGGAAAGTCCCACTTTCGACCAGCAAATTCTGTCGACAGATCGATTTCATCCAGATCATAAAGAGGCAAGGAAGAATGAATCAACTCCACCTCATCAAAGCTATTATAGGAACTTTTCTGCTCAAGGGCATAGCGGATGTGCTCATCCTTACGATTTGTCGTCATGTCCTATCCTTTCTTGGTATAAGAGCTCAATCCCCAGATCGGCCCAACGATTTTTTAGGGTTTCAGTTGATTGCTCATCAAAACTCAAGGCAATACCACAATCACCACCACCAGCGCCACTACTCTTGGCAACAACCTGCAAATCTTGACTGGCTTCTTTCAACTGTCTAAGCGAAGGCGTGTAAATATCTGCGCTCAAGCTTTCTAAGAGCTTACTGGCTACTTCTACTTGCTCGATAATTTTTTCTGCTTTCCCCTGCTCCAAGGCTTCTACCAAAGAAATCGCCGTTTCCTTTGAGGAAATTAAAAAATTCTGATTGATGTTTTGCTTGATTTGCTTGACCATATCACTAGATACGGCCACTTCCTTGGTCCATCCCACTAGGAAATCACATTCTAGGGCTGGTCGCACTTGTGAGATTAAAAATCCCCAATCACGCTCTAAAACAGTCGCCAAGTTTTCTTCTTCCAACCAAGCAGCCACCCTCCGGCGATCAAATGACTGGTAGAGAACCAAATCCTCTGCCACAATACAGGCAAGGTCCCCCATAGAACCATTGTCTCCGCGCTTGAGCAAGACCGCGCTAGCCAGCTTGAACAAGAGCTCCTGATCCACTGAAAGATTATACAGAGCCAGTAAAGCCTTGACAACCAAGACAACGACGCTACCGCTAGAACCAAGACCAAACTTTTTCCCTTCTCGTTCCATTTTTCCACGAATTTCTAGAGAAAAAGGTTTTAAAGTTTGACCTCGATAAATCAGGAAATCTTCCACTAAAGCAATCGTTTCTTGAATCAAGCTGTAGGCAGGATTTGGCGTCAAATCCACTGCGAAATCAAACATATCTGAGTAAATACGGTAACTATCAGAAAAAGCAATCTCGCCCTTCATATAGATAGGAATGGCCTTTATCAAGGCTAACTGCCCTGGTTCTAGAATAGCATATTCACCTGCCCAATAGAGTTTCCCGCAAGTTTTAACAGCAATCATCTTGGCTCAAATCCTTTGTTTTTGACACAATCAAGCGATAACGTTGACCGAAGATTTCTGATAAATGCTCCAAGTCTTTCTCCTGACAGAGGACCTTGACATTGGGACCAGCATCCATAGTAAAGTAACAAGCCTCTCCTTGCTCACGTAGCTGGCGAACAAAGTCCATGGCTTCATAAGACGCATCCGTCAGATAAGAAAAGGCTGGTGATGCTGTTTTGGTCGTAGCGTGCATAGCCAGGGCATTTTTCTCAGTTAACTCCCCAACCTTGGCAAAGTCATTTTCCTTGAGATAAACCAGCATATCCTGATAGTCTTTCTCAGACTGACGTACCCAGTCATCAAAGGTCGTCGATGTTTCCACACAAAGTTTCATCCCGTCACGGCTAGAGATTGGTTTTTTCTTATCCTCTAGCACCAACATAATCATAGCTAGTTTCAAGTCTGTCTCTACAGGGTAAATTTCCCCACTATCCTTATCCCAGGCACCGAGTGGTCCATAAAAACTCCGAGAAGAAGAGCCTGAGGCAAACTTAGCCTCCTGCGCCAACTGACTCCGATTCAAACCAAGCTTGAAATAAGCATTACAAGCCTTGACTAAGGCGGACAAACCGCTAGAACTTGAGGATAGGCCCGCCGCGGTAGGCATATTGTTTTGGGTATCGATACGGACAAAGCCTTCACCTTCTGGACGATAACGGTCAATAATCTTACTCACCTTAGCATGCTCCGCCTCATTTTGTAGCTGACCATTGATATAAAAGGCATCAGAAGTCGCATCCGTCGGTAAAGACGATAAGGTCGTCTCTGTGTACATATTTTCCAAAGTCAGAGAAATACTGCTAGTAGCAGGTACCATCTCTTTTTCTTTTTTCTTTCCCCAATATTTGATAATAGCAATATTTGCGTAGGAACGTACTGTTACATGCTCTCTATCCATGTCTGAACAGCTCCTTTCTCTTCTAATCTTTCTGCTAGTTCTTGTGCTTGTGTCAAATTGTCTGCCAAGGCTATGATACAGCCTCCAAGCCCACCACCGCTCATCTTAGCACCCAGAGCACCATGGTTAAGAGCTGTTTCAACCAGATGGTCTGCCTCAGGGCTACTGACCCCAATTTCTTTTAAATGTAAATGCGCTTGACTGAGGATTTGTCCCAATCCTTCAGCATCTTTTTGTGAAATCGCTTCTTCTGCCTGCTGGGTCAATTCCCCCAAGGCATGTAAAAACGGCAGGGCATCCTTCCCCTTGTTTTGAACCACTTGGATAGCTTCACGAGTATGGCCATAAACACCCGTATCGGCAATCACCAAATAGGCAGATAAATCCATATCAAGCTCTGTAAATCCTACATTCTTAATAAAGCGAATAGGCTGGTCACTGAGACAGGTCTTAGCATCCAAACCACTTGGATTCATATGGGCAATCATCTCAGCTCGATTGACCAAGATTTCTAGTACATCATGAGGCAGTTCTGCCTGATAATAGTCAAATACCGCACGAATGGCCGCTATACTGATAGCAGCTGACGAACCCATACCCCGTTTCTCAGGGATAGCCGAATCAATCTCACAGCGAATGCAGGCTTCTTTGATATTCAAATACTCCAGAGAAGCATAAACTGCCATGGACAAGGTATCCTCCTCATAGAGACGCCAAGGACTCGCTGCAAGAACTACCTTACAAGTCACCTCTACCTCCAAAAGGGGCAAGGAAATAGCAGGATAACCGTAAACGACCGCATGCTCCCCTATTAAAATAATCTTACTATGTGCCTGACCGACACCAACTTTTTTTGTCATTTTTTCCTTTTGCTAGACGAAAAAGCCGTCCCATTTTTTCATACAAGTATTTATTCTTTCCTATCTATTTTATTATATTTTCACAAAAAAAGCGATTGTTTCCTTCACAATCGCCTCTTTCATTATTGAACCCATTCGCCATTATAGTTGACAGAATAACCATCTACGGTCGTATTCACTGCCAAAGCACCTGAGCTATAAGCGTGGTACCATTTACTACCGACCTGGAACCAGCCTGTCTTCATATCTCCATTACTTGCATTTAGGTAGTACCAAGTTGAACCATCCTTATACCAGCCAGTGGCCATTGCTCCTGATGAACGGAGATAGTACCACTTGTTACCAAGGTATTGCCATCCTGTTTTCATATCGCCATTTGACTGGTCTAAATAGTACCAAGTTGAGTTATCATTGGTCCAGCCACGCACTAGCTCCCCAACCGTTAAACTGTCGATATGAGCATCGAAGCCGCTATCCTTCTGTAAATAATACCAATGTCCTTCGTCAGAAATCCAACCCGTTTTTAAAGTATGATAACTACGTTGATCTTCAAAATAATAGACTCGTTTCTCTGCTGGACTATCATATTGTTCCCCATGATGTTTGTTGGTATTGGTAGCAGTTTTTGCCTCTAAAACTTGCTTGCCAACAAATTCTTGAAGAACCCCATCTTGGTTAAAGTAGTACCTTTTTTTTATTATTTTCATTAGACCTATCCTCCATCTGCATGTCAATATATATAACACCCCTCAAAAAAAGCAGTTACAAAAACTGCAACTGCTTTTCTATTCTTGCATGGTGTAACCGACACCACGCACAGTTTTAATGTAGCTTTTTTGACCTTTTACATCAAGCTTGCTACGTAGATAACGGATATAGACATCCACGATATTTGTTTCGGTCGCACTTTCATACTTCCAGACACTTTCCAACAACTGCTCACGAGTCAGAACTTTCTTGCTTCCCATCAGAGTAGCCAAGAGGTCATACTCGCGACGGGTCAGAGCAATCATTTCCTCGCCACGATAAACGGTATGATGCTCTACATCCATACGCAGATTGCGGTAAGACGTTGGAACCTTCATCTGACTACAGTGTTGGTCGATGAAGTCTCGACCTCGGAAAATCGCTGAAATACGAGCCACCAAATTGTCAATAATAACTGGCTTATAGATGTAAGAAACGGCAAAGCGTTGGATTGTCTCAATCTGATCTTGCAATTCTTCGCGATGGTCCAAGAGCATGATCACTGAGGCTGGCTTAGTCCGACTCAGCTTATCTGCAAAATCCTGGGCTGTCATATCCCCCAGTTGAGCATTCAATAAAATCAAGTCATAGTCTGTCTGAAGAGCCACGGAGAGGGCTTTTTGCCCCTCCTCAACCTGATCAACTCGGTATTGCTCTTTTTGGAGTTCCAAACTTAAAAAATGAGCTAGATTTCGTTCTTTCTCAAGTAATAAAATCCGTTTCCCCATGGCAGACCTACTTATTTTTCGTCATACCAAGAGTAGTGGAATGTTCCTTCTTTGTCTTTACGTTGGTAAGTGTGGGCACCAAAGTAATCACGTTGCGCTTGGATCAAGTTAGCTGGAAGGTCAGCTGAACGGTAGCTATCAAAGTAAGTAATAGCTGCTGAGAAAGTTGGCACTGGCACACCAGCTTGAACAGCAAGAGCTACGATATCACGCACTGCTTGTTGGTACTTAGCAGTAACATCCAAGAAGTACTCATCCAAAAGAAGGTTAGCAAGGTCTGCATCACGGTTGTAAGCATCTGTAATCTTTTGCAAGAAACGAGAACGGATGATACAGCCATCACGCCAGATAGATGCGATGTCCGCAAACGGCAAGTTCCAGTTGTTTTCTTTAGAAGCTACACGCAATTGCGCAAAACCTTGTGCGTATGAAATGATTTTTGAGAAGTAAAGGGCTTGACGGATCTTTTCAATCAACTCAGCCTTGTCTCCTTCAAATTTGAAGGCAGCTGGTTTTGGAAGAACCTTGCTAGCATGTACACGTTCTTCTTTGTAAGTAGAGATGTAACGTGCAAATACTGACTCAGTGATGAGTGACAATGGCACACCAAGGTCAAGTGATGATTGACTAGTCCATTTACCAGTTCCCTTGTTACCTGCAGCATCAAGGATGTAGTCTACGATTGGTCCATCTTGACCTTCGTCGTCTTTACGGCTCAAGATATCAGCTGTGATTTCAATCAAGTAGCTGTCCAATTCACCCTTGTTCCACTCAGTAAAGATTTCAGCCATATCTTCTGCAGAAAGGCCTAGCAAGTGTTGCATCAAGTCATAGCTTTCTGCGATCAATTGCATATCACCATACTCGATACCATTGTGAACCATTTTCACATAGTGACCAGCTCCATCAGGACCGATGTAAGTCACACATGGTTTGCCATCTTCTGGTGCTTTAGCTGAGATTTCTTCAAGAACATCCGCAACCAATTCGTAGGCCTCTTTTTGTCCACCAGGCATGATAGAAGGACCTTCAAGGGCACCTTTTTCACCACCAGAAACCCCAGTACCGATAAAGTTGATACCTGAGTTTGCCAATTCTTCATTACGACGGATTGTATCTTTGTAGAAAGTGTTTCCGCCGTCAATCAAGATATCACCTTTGTCAAGGTGTGGAAGAAGTGCTTGGATAGTAGCATCTGTACCAGGTCCAGCTTGAACCATAAGCATAATACGACGAGGTTTTTCGATTGAATTTACAAAACTTTCAACGTCATAGCTTGGTACAAAGTTCTTTTCAGGATGGCAAGCAATTACATCTTCAGTTTTTTCTTTACTACGGTTGTAGATAGCAACTGTGTAACCACGAGATTCAATATTAAGGGCAAGGTTACGACCCATTACGGCCATACCTACGACACCAAAGTTAGCTTTTGTCATTTGACACTCCTCTTATTTAATTTGTTTTATTTTATCATTTTTACTTTTGAAAAGAAAGAATTTTGTAACGGCTACTTAGAAGTCCAAGGCATCCGCATGTCCAGAACCATTTCCAACAAAATATCCTGTCTTACAGTTAAGGGTAAAGAGATAGGTTCCATCTGGCTTGTAGAGGTTGTAATAACCATTGCCATTAACGATATTGACACGTTCAAGGATGTATTGGTTACCAGTGATATAACCACGCGAACGTGAAGTCGCTAAAATTTGTTCTAAGACACCATCCGCAAAATCCCAGGCAGAGTTATTACTATCATCAATAGCAGACTGATTATAGGCAACACGACTAGCACTTCTTTGAACAGCAACCCCTGCACTCGAGAGACCCATATTGACTTCACTGCTACTGCTTCTAGTCTCATTTGAACTACTTGGTTTTGTCTCACTAGTCGCATTTGAACTTGCTTGACTAGAACTGCTAGTTTGACTTGAACTTGAGCTCGAAGTACTTGTTTGCTGGCTCTTACCAAGGCTGATAGCCTTATCTAGCACTTTATCAATCTCAGTATTGCCAGTTTTAATATCCGTAAATTTAGCATCCGATTTGACTTTGGCATTGGTATCCAAGACACCATCCACAATAGCTGGTTTTTCAAATTGTGCATTGACATCTTGAATGGCCTTGATTTGCGTTGCTAGACTATCATATTTAGATTTAGCAAGTGCATGTTCGCGACTACCTTCCAGCTTATCAAGCAAGGTCTTGAGTTGACTCAGTTTATCAAACTGACTATTCTTCAAAGCCGTTTTATTGCTATCTGTATAAAAGGCATCGTATTGGCTATTGAAATCTTCTAAGAACGGCTGAACATTCTGCTCGCTAGACGATGATTGAGAAGTTTGGATTTCCTGTGTTGAGCGATTCACTTGACGGTAAACATAATAAGCAGTTCCAAGAATAAGAATCACTAGCGCTGCTAGGATCCCGTAAATCAACCATTTCTTCTTACTTTCTCCATCTTCACTATCCGTAACTCTAGAAAGTATTGGAACCTCTTCTCCTTCAAACAATTGTACTTCTTCAGTCTCAAATTCTTCGACAGGGGGAACTTCTGAATCGCATGTGAATTCTAAATCATCGAACTGATTCAAGTCATCTTCTTGTACTGAGGACTCAACTTCTGTCTCCTCACGAATCTCTTGAAGTAAGTCATCAAGAGTCGAGGTAACAGCTTCTTCTTTTTCGACTAACTCCTCTTTTTTGTATTGACGAGTCGCAAACTTATCCGCCTCAATTTCATCTCTGTGTTGTTTAACATACTTGTCCAAAATGGAATCTTCAGGCAAGACCCCTGCTTCTACTTCTTCATTTTTACGAATGGCTTGACCAACTGTTAGCTCTTTCGCTTCATCAAAATCAAATCGCGGTTCTTGGTTTTCTTTTTTATGACGATTCCGTCTTTTCTTACTCATGAGTATCCCTTTCTATTTTAACTCTTGGCGTTTAACACGCTGACCAAAATATTGATACAGATCTACTTTCAAGGTTCCGTTATATAACTTACGTTTCTTATCCGCCTGACTACCATACTTGCTTTCAAATGCCTCATCACTAGTTAGGATAAACTTACTCCAAGTTTTCAGTGGTGCAAATACTTGCCCCATCTCAGCATAGAGCTTGGTAACTCCTGCATCATCTGATAAACGTTCTCCATAAGGCGGATTGGAGATAATCACTCCATTGATTTTATCAGAACGCAAATCCTGCACGCGCATCTGCTTAAAAGTAATGTCTCCTGCAACACCAGCTGCCTGGGCATTGGCCTTAGCAATTTCCACCATACGTGCATCAATATCACAGCCCATGATATCCAGTTCCAGCTCACGGTCTACTTTTTTAGCCGCTTCTGTACGCATTTCCTGAATCAAGCGATCGCTGATCCAGTTCCACTCCTCAAATGCAAAAGAGCGACGAAGTCCTGGTGCCATCTTTCGAGCAATCATAACTGCCTCGATACAGAAAGTTCCTGAACCACAGGTCGGATCAATCAAAGGCTTATCTGGATACCAGTTAGAAAGTTGTAAAATAGCTGCCGCCATGTTTTCCTTGATAGGGGCTCCCCCTTTTTCGGTACGATAACCACGTTTAAAGAGGCTAGACCCTGTCGTATCAATCATGACAGTTGCCACATCTTTGAGAATAGAGACCTCAATCTTAAACTCTGGGCCATTCTCCATCAGTGGAATACCTTCTGGGCGAGCATAGTATTTCTGCAATTTCTTGACAACAGCTTTCTTAGAAATAGCCTGTACACTTGGCTCATTGTGAAGTTTAGATTTAACACATTTGGCCTTGGAAATCGGGAACCGAGCTCCAAGTGGTAAATAATTTTCCCAATCTAGAGCGAAAACTCCCTGAAACAGCTCTTCAAAAGTCTTAGCTGGGAAAGTTCCTACGATGATCTTGATACGATCTGCTGCCCGAAGCCAGAGGTTGGTTTCGATAATCGCTCTCACATTTCCTTGAAAACGAACACGTCCATTTTCAACCTGACAATCGTAGCCCAACTCTCGCACTTCTCGTCCCACAACAGCTTCAAGACCTGCTGCCACAGTTGCAATTAAATTAAATTCTTTTTTCATGTTACAGTCTTGCAAGACCTTTCTATATGTCCACTTTAAAAAATGAGGTTGAGAAAATTTCTCAGCCCCAACCTATATGCAATTTTCTATAAGCCATGTTTTGTTCCAGAAGTGACTAGGACCACTTCCTTCGATAATCATCTGTCTACCACTAACAGCTCTAGCTGATAGCAGTCAGAATACTACGTTCGTTTCCGCGTACTCCATGCCCCGACCAAAATTTGGGTTGCTAGCTTGAGGGGTTTACCGCGTTCCACTCTCTCCGTTTCCAGAAAGACTCCGTCACTGTGGCACTTTCAAGCCTACTCTGGCCTATCCAAGGACTTAGCCATTTCAACTGCCGTAACGATTTCTCGTCCCTAGGCTTATGGTTTCGCCTAGCACAAACACTACAGGCATCACAGCCTGTGCTAGCATGGACTTTCCTCATGAGAAGCAACTCTCCCCACGCGATTATCCAAAAATTGCACATCTCAAATAACTACTTAGAAATCTGAGTTATCTAAAATTTGTTTACCAAAAACTTCTTTTTCCAATCTATTCAGGCGTTTCAAAATATCAAAATTCGTCATAGAACTTGTAGTTGCCGCTTCCATAGGCTCTGCTTGAACTGGTGAAGGTTTCGGTTTACGAGCTAATTCTTCCTTCAAATCCGCAATTTCCTGACGAAGTGACTTGACCAAGGCAGCATAGGTTTCATAATCCTTAATGACATCGTCTAAAAACTCATCAACTTCTACCTTACTATACCCTCGGACTTCACGCCCAAACTCTTGTTCAAAAATATCTTTCGCTGAAAAAATAATACTTGCCATGTCTCTCTCCATTCTCGCTTGCTAGTATTATTATATAAAAAAAGCCAAACAAAAATCAAGGTCAAAGCTTCAATTTTCGGAAAAATTTTCAGCAAGTTCATTTAATTGATCAAATGTTAATCTCTTTATAAAATAGTCCTCTTGATTTTTCATCTTTTGGTAAAAATAAGCTAATTTCGTTTCATTTTCTTCATCATAAAAAAGATAGGAACTGTTCGTGTTTTCCAGTAAAAACTGCTGGTAGTCTCTTAACTGCCCCTTGTGTTCATAGCGAGGATAGGCATATTTGACAAAGTCTACTTGCTTAAAACGACTCAGTTTCATCTGATTTCCTTCATTCCAATTTTCCCCATGGGTTTCAAAAGCAAAAATGGTGGCCAACTGGAAACCGTATTCGGTCTTCATTTCCTGAGCAACCTCTAAAACCCAATATTCAAAGCCCAAAGCCCCTGTAAATACAAGCCAAGTCACCCCATCTGCTGCCATAGCTTCTAAATCTTTACGTATCGCTTTTTTAATCAATTTCAGACGAGGATCCTTGTCAAAAAACAAACCCAAATCAAAAGCAGAATAGCCCAAAACCAAAGCTGTAGTCATTTTTAACCCTTCCTGTGCAAATTTATGATATAATAGAGTGATGTTATTGTACCAATAAGGAGAATTATGGTCAACTATCCTCATAAAATTTCATCACAAAAAAGACAAACATCTCTTTCTCAACCAAAAAATTTCGCAAATCGAGGAATGTCTTTTGAAAAGATGATCAATACTACCAACGACTACTATTTGTCTCAGGGTTTGGCTGTTATACACAAGAAACCGACTCCTATTCAAATCGTACGAGTGGACTATCCACAACGGAGTCGTGCCAAGATTGTTGAAGCCTATTTTCGACAAGCTTCAACAACAGACTATTCTGGCGTTTATAAGGGATATTACATCGACTTTGAGGCTAAGGAAACTAGGCAGAAACAAGCGATTCCGATGAAAAATTTTCATCCACATCAGATTCAGCATATGGAACAAGTCCTTGCCCAACAAGGAATCTGCTTTGTCCTTCTTCACTTTTCTTCTCAGCAAGAAACCTACTTATTACCGGCATTCGATTTGATTCGCTTCTATCATCAAGATAAGGGGCAAAAATCAATGCCACTTGGATACATACGAGAATACGGTTACCAGATAAAACTAGGGGCATTCCCACAAATTCCCTATCTCGATGTTATCAAAGAACATTTACTAGGTGGTAAACAAGATGAATAAATACATTCTTATGCGAATATTAAAGTATATTGGAATCTTTTTCCTAACTCTCTTTATCGCATTATTTCTATTGGGCGGGGGTGTTTTCCTCTATTTTGTGAGCAAAGCTCCAGCCCTATCAGATAGTAAATTAGTTGCAACAACTTCTAGCAAGATTTATGACAATAATAACGAACTCATTGCCGATCTGGGCTCTGAACGCCGAGTAAACGCTCAGGCCAACGAAATTCCTACTGATTTAGTCAAAGCTATCGTGTCTATCGAAGATCATCGTTTCTTTGACCACAGAGGGATCGATACGATTCGGATTATGGGAGCCTTCTTACGTAACTTACAAAGTAATTCTTTACAGGGGGGATCAACCCTAACCCAGCAGTTGATTAAGTTGACCTATTTCTCAACATCAACTTCGGATCAAAACATCTCCCGAAAAGCACAAGAGGCTTGGCTAGCTATCCAATTGGAACAAAAAGCTACCAAACAGGAAATTCTTACCTACTACATCAATAAAGTCTATATGTCAAATGGTAATTATGGAATGCAGACAGCAGCCCAAAATTACTATGGAAAAGATCTAAAGGATTTATCTTTACCTCAATTAGCTTTGTTAGCAGGTATGCCTCAGGCTCCGAATCAATACGATCCCTATTCTCATCCAGAAGCTGCCCTTGACCGTCGTAACTTGGTACTTTCAGAGATGAAAGGTCAAGGCTACATTTCTGCCGAACAGTATGAGAAGGCTATCAATACTCCTATTACTGATGGACTCCAAAGTTTGAAATCAGTCAATAGCTACCCAGCCTATATGGACAATTATCTCAAAGAGGTTATCGACCAAGTAGAACGAGAAACTGGCTATAACCTTCTAACTACTGGGATGGATGTTTACACAAATGTAGACCAAGAGGCTCAAAAACGTCTGTGGGATATCTACAACTCCGAGCAATACGTCTCTTACCCTGACGATGATTTGCAAGTCGCATCTACGGTCGTAGATGTTTCCAATGGTAAAGTCATCGCCCAACTTGGAGCTCGTCACCAAGCAAGTAACGTTTCATTTGGTACCAACCAAGCTGTGGAAACCAATCGTGACTGGGGTTCAACAATGAAACCAATCACCGATTATGCACCTGCCATAGAATACGGTGTATATGATTCCACTGCAACTATGGTTAATGATATCCCTTATAACTATCCGGGAACAAGCACACCTGTCTACAACTGGGATCGAGCATATTTTGGTAATATTACTCTGCAATATGCCCTTCAACAATCTCGTAACGTACCTGCCGTTGAAACACTAAACAAGGTTGGTTTAGATAGAGCCAAAAACTTCCTAAATGGTTTAGGAATTGACTATCCAAGCATTCACTACTCAAATGCTATTTCAAGTAATACTACCGAATCTAGTAAACAGTACGGGGCAAGTAGTGAAAAAATGGCTACCGCCTATGCCGCATTCGCAAATGGTGGTATTTACCACAAACCAATGTACATCAATAAAGTTGTCTTTAGCGATGGTAGCGAAAAAGAATTTTCTGACCCTGGCACAAGAGCCATGAAAGAAACGACTGCTTACATGATGACCGAGATGATGAAAACGGTCTTGACGTACGGAACTGGTCGTGGTGCCTACCTGCCTTGGCTTCCTCAAGCTGGTAAAACAGGTACCTCTAACTATACAGATGAAGAAATCGAAAACCATATCAAGACGACTCAGTTTGTAGCACCTGATGAAATGTTTGTAGGTTATACACGTAAATATTCAATGGCTGTATGGACAGGCTACACAAATCGTCTCACACCAATTGTAGGGGATGGTCTCACAGTTGCTGCCAAAGTCTATCGTGCTATGATGACTTCTCTCTCTCAAAACGACCATCCTGGAGATTGGTCAATGCCTGAGGGAGTATACAGAAGTGGTGAGTTTGTCTTTTTGAACGGTGCCAAGAATACTTGGACTACACCTTCTACACAACAAACACAGTCAGTAGAGACCCCCTCTACAACATCTGAAAATTCAACTACACAAGCAAACACCACAGTAGGACAACAACCCAACAGTGCTCCAGTAACTGATCCAAATCAAGGACAGCCTGTACAACAAGCACCTCAAACTCCTCAATTTCAACAACAACCACAACAGTAAAAAACATCCTGAGAGTTAGAAATTCTCAGGATTTTTTTACTACAAGATAGCTAATACTCAATAAAAATCAAAGAGCAAACTAGGAAGCTAGCCGCAGGTTGCTCAAAACAGTGTTTTGAGGTTGCAGATGGAAGCTGACATGGTTTGAATAGATTTTCGAAGAATATAAAGGAGTCGGCTGCAAACCAACTCCTTTACCTTTATTTCACATGTTTTGCAAGTTCTTCTTGCGCTTTTTTATTGGACTCTTCTTTTTCTTTCATCCATTTATCTTGAGCTTTTTGATATTCATCTGCAGTAACTGCCTTGTCTTGAAGTTCCAAGTATTTGTATCGGAGCGGATCGCTTGTTCCCTTGTTTCCTGCCAGTGCAAACGGTATCGTAAATGGTACCATCTTAGACAAGATTGGACGCCCTGTACGAGATGTCGTTGGAATGACTAGGGCACTATCTGTCAACCATGCTTGAGCTTCGGCATACTTGTTATAACGTTTTGTAACATCTGTAGTTTCTTCCCCTGCTTCATTGACCATTTTATCATAATCATTGAGACCTACCTTCTTAGCCGCCTCATTGTCTTTTCCTGAATCAAATCCTAGGTAAGTTCTCGTATTTTCTCCTACAGAAGGCTTGATGATATCAAGGTAAGTTGATGGGTCTGAGAAGTCTGGTCCCCATCCAACGTTATCAGAAAGATCCCAATCCTCACCAGCAGCAGTTTCTGCAAATAAAGTAACATTCAATAAATCATCTTTTTGCAATTGTTGAATATCAATAACCACATTATCAGTTCCTAAAGTCGCTTCCAAGGATTGTTTCATAGATTGGACGCGCTGAACTTTTGTAGTTGCTGTCTGGTCAACAGGCATATCTAGGTGAATTGGGAATTGGACTCCTTCTGCTTGTAAGGCTGATTTAGCTTTAGCAAATTCAGCCTTGGCTTTTTCTGGATTGTAAAGACCATCTTGTGCATCAGCAAGATTCACATCCTTCCATTCATCCCCGTAAGTCACCAATTTCTCTTTGACCATATCGCCAAAGTTTTTACCATCTGCTTGAACAAATGTTGGTGGAACAAAGATATTACGTAATATTTTGCTTGCTCCAGTTTGTCCATTTAGCTGAGAAGCATAAGCTGTCCGGTCAAATCCAAAGGCAATAGCCTGACGAAAATCCTTGTTTAAGAGAGCTTTTTTAGTAGATGTCTTTTGTTCTTCGCTGGTCTTAGATGTGTATTTATAAGATTGGCGGTCAATATTTGTACCAACTAGATACGTAACAGAGTCTTGTTGAGTATAGACAATATTGTCTTTCAGCTCTTTTTCAAGTTCTGCAAAACTTGCACTTGTTGGATAGAGACGAGCTGCTGTAAGGCTACCATCTTTAAAGTTTTCTGCTGGTTTGCTAGTATCTTGACCATCCCAGAATGACAATTTGATCTTGTCAATATGCACATTATCCTTATCCCAGTAGTTCGGATTTTTCGCAAATTCAACAGAGGATTTGGTCACAATAGATTTCAACAAATAAGGACCATTGTACAAGATACTACTTGGATCCGTAGCTTTGGCAAAATCATCCCCTTTTGAGTTCAAAAACTCTTCATTGACTGGCGCAAGCACACCCATGGTTGTTTTTGAATTCCAAAAGCTTTCAGGTTTGTTCAAAGTGTATTGGACTGTTTGATCGTCAAGGGCTTTAATCCCAACTTGAGAGAAATCTTTAATTTCCCCTTTAGCATAAGCATCCAGACCTTTGATTGAATCTTGTACCAAGTAAAGGGCTTCTGCTTTCTTATCTGTTGCATATTTAAGACCTGTCACAAAGTCCTGAGCCTTAACAGGAGCATACTCTTCTCCCTCAGATGTGTACCACTTGGCATCTTGACGAATCTTATAAGTGTAGGTCAATCCATCCTTAGAAACTGACCAGTCCTCTGCCATTGAGGGAATAAGGTTCCCGTATTTATCATTTTCAAGCAATCCATCAATCACATTACTAGTAATGTCAGCAGTTGCTGCCTTACCAGTTGTTAAGTAGTTGAGATTATCTGGGTGGGTCTCATAGGTAAAGGCAAAGGTCTGCTCACCTTTAGCGCCTGAGCCCCCAGAACAAGCAGCTAAAACACCCGCTGCTAATAAAGTCACTCCCGCAAGAGCCAATACTTTTCTTGTTTTCATAGTCTTCTCCTTCGTTTTTTTATTCATTATAGACCCTTTTTCAAGTCCTGTCAATACAATTTTCTGAATTTTTTGATTTATATTATATTTTCTTACAATTCAGTCTCTTTTCTTTTAATAAAAAACTCTAGTTTCACCATAGACAAGCAAAATAGAGAAAATCAAATTGATTTTCTCTATTTCATTTCTATTATCATCACGTAAGATGATTGCTTTAATAAATTATTTTTCTTCCTTTTTTCTTGCCACTAATCCCAAAGAAGTAGTTGCTGCAATAATCGCAAGTACGACTGATGCTTTTGAATCTTTCATACCTGTTGTAGGAAGTTTTTTAGCATTCTCTACATATACAACTGATTGAGTTGCTTTTGGTGCCATATATGATACTTGAGAATTTGAAATTGCTTGTTCAGCAACTTTCTTGGCATCATCTGAAATAGCTGGTTTAGAATCTTGTTTTTCATCCTTCACTTCTTCACGTGGAAGAGTTTTCTCTCTATCAGGCTTAACTTCAGGATTATTAGCTTCAGGCTTATTAACTTCAGGTTTGTTAACTTCAGGTTTTTTATCTTCTTTACGTGGAGGAAGGTACTCTGGAAGAATTGGTGAGACTTCTTTCTTAGTACCGACTAAAACCACCTCATCAATAGCTTTCGTTAATACTTCTTCACTATCAACTACACGACCAACTTCTTTTCCATCAGCTTTAAAGATTGTAGCTTTGACCTTCTTACGACCAACAACACCTGAAGTTTTAACAAAACGTTCTCCTTCTTTACGAGATGGATCAAGTTCTTCAACAATGTTAAACTTGATTTCCTCTTCTTTAACTTCCTCACTGAATGTTAATTCAGGATTTTCAGGTTGAATCAAATTAGAGATACGTCGTTTTAGAAGATCTTTATATTCATCTTCTAATTTAACAAGTTCAGTTTGTTTATCTGCTACACATCTGTGAAGCTCTGTAACTTTGGCATCTGAAACAGCTTTTTCTGCTTTAGCTTTTTCATAGATTTGCTTAGCATTTTCAAGAGAAGCTACTAATTCTTCTGCTTTAGCTTTTTCCGTCTCTTTAGTTTTAACGTTCGCTTCAGCGGCTTTAATATCCTTCTCAACTTGGGCTAATTTAGCTTTAGCTTCAGTAAGAGCAGTTGTAGCTTTTACAGCTTCTTGTTTAGCTATTTCTAATGCAGCTTTAGCTTTGTTAAGTTCTTCAGCTTTGTTAGTAAGACCTTGACGTAAGTTGTTTAAGTTAGTTTCAGCTTCTTGAAGAGCTTTTTCAGCAGCAGTCAGTTTAGTAGTTGCCTCAGTAAGAGCTTTTTCAGCGGCTGGTAATTGATTTTTGTATTGCTTAGCTGTGTCTAAGTTGCTTTGAGCAGTAGTTACTTCAGCTTGGGCATCTTTAACTGCTTTTTCAGCAGCTTGTTTTTTAGCACTATATTCTTTTGCAGCTGTAGGATCGTTTTTGATTTCAGTTGCATTGAATTTAGTTGGATCAAGAACGATACTGTTTGTGTCTTGTCCAGGTTCTTTATTTTCTCCGGCTGTTTGGAAGTTGTGGACAAAGATTTCGAAGTTAGAATAGTATTTTTTCTCTCCCCATTTATTTACATATGGATCAGGTTTAATACTAAGAGTTGCAGTAACACTTGTTGCATTGTATTCAGAAGCTTTACGTCCTAATTTGTTTCCTTCACCATCTTTACGGAATGCAATGCTTCCACCGATAGATAGAGCGTTTTCCCATTTTCGATTAGAGTCTTTGAAATCAGCATCGTTAGTGAACATTTTACGTTTATATGCTTCAAAGATATACTCTTTTAATTGCCCCATAGTCATTTTGATATTTTGATTTGCAGCTTCCTCTAATGAAGTATAGAATTCCTTATTTGTTAGTAAGTTCTTCGCAGGATCAGGGTTCGTAGCATTAGGTATTGTATCTACATGCATTATATCACTTTGGTTTTGATTGTTACCAGTTTTATATGATAAACCGTTTGTTCTAGCAGCAGTATTTATTCCATCATAGTCATAGTTAGCATAGTCAAATTTACTACCTTTAAGAACTTTTCTATACTTAAAATTGTCTGTAGTTGGGTTTGTATTCCCTTCTAATTTTACATTATTACGATGGTCTGCAGCTTCGTTTGCAAATTTTTCCATACCTACAGTTGTTTTAACTTTAGGGTTTCCTAGTTGTTCACGGATTTGGTTAACGATGTGAAGACCGAATAAGTTAATTTCTCTCTTTTGATCAGCTGTTAAGTTCCAAATATCAACTTCACGTGTGTCAGTTGTATTAGTGTATGTATTTTTAGCCATATTAGTTTTTGCTAATTGTTTTAATTTTTCAGCATTAGCAGTTACTTCAGCTTGGTTTCTTGTGCTAAGTTCGTTGGCACGTCCATCACCAGTGTTGTTTGGATCGTTTTCTCCCATCAATTTAGCACGCTCGTTTAATGCAGCTGCAAAGTCAGCACCTAAATTAAATTTAACATCAGAGAAATCGTATGCTTGTGGTTTTTCACCAAGATCTTTAAGCGCTTTTTCTTTATCTGCTAAAGTTTGTTTTTTAGCAGATAATTCGTTATTTAAATCGGTTACCTTTTTATCTGCAGCATCATCAGCTTTTTTAGCGTCAGCTTTTGCTTTTTCTGCTTCAGTTTTAGCTTTTTCAGCGTCAGCTTTCGCTTTTTCTGCTTCAGTTTTTGCTTTTTCTGCGTCAGTTAGAGATGGAGTTCCATTTTCTAAATCTTGTACTTTTTTAGCAGCAGCATCGACAGCAGAGTTTGCATTGTCTGCTTCTGTTTGTTTTGTTGCTACATCTTTAGCAAGAGTGTCTTGAGCAGCTTTTTTAGTTTTTACATCAGCTTCAGTAGTTTTAACAGCTTCCGCAGCTTTAGTTGCGTCGTCTTTAGCTTTTTGGATAGCTTCCGGTGTAGCTTCCTTTGCCTTTTCAGCTGCCGCTTTTTCCTTTTCTGTCGCTACTTTTGCATCAGCTTCTGCCTGAGTTAGATTAGCTTCTTTTTGTTTAACTGTAGCTTTAGTATCTAAAACTTTTTTCTCAGCATCTGCAATTTGTTGATCAGAAACTGACTTCAGTGTTTCTACCTCTGCAGTTTCCTTATTGGTAGTTTTATCACTTGCCTCATCTGCATTTACTCGATGAACTGAAAATGCAGTAAAGGCTGCTGCAGTTGCTACCAAGGCTGTTTTTATTTTTTTATCCATCTGGTTTAAATCTCCTAAATGTTTTATACGTATTTGAAGCCGATTATATCATTTTTTTAGCTTTTTTTCAAGTTTTTAGTTCGTTTTTTATTAGATTTTATATATCAAAAAATCGAAGATATCCATCCCCGATTTCATTCACTATTTGACTTTTTTAGATACTTCATTGGATAAAATACGAAATCTCCATAAGGTATTTTCTTAGAGAGATAAAGTATTACGATTGAACCAAACCATCCTAGAAGGAGCCCCATCAATATATGGATAAAGATATTGCTAACACCTAGTTTCAATAAAGCAATTCTAGTTACAGAAACGATTGGCGCATGCAGAAGATAGATTACCAAACTATCTTTTCCTATCTTTCTGAAATAATCAGCAAAACGACTCAATTTATCATTTAAAATAGGATAGGAAGCCATAGCTAAAATTACGGAAACTGGGAAAATAAACCCATTTAGTCCCGGTCTATCGTATGAAATATAAAAAGTAGGTGCAGATAATTGCCAATAAATTAAAAATACTGTAATGGCAACAAGCGTCACACAACTAATCAATTTCCATCTTTTTGTTAAAAAAGTTCCAACACCTGAGTGTCTGAGCCATGATCCTAACAAAAAGAAGAAAGTCCATAGAAAAATTTTCTGAACAATATAGATATTAGTTGGTGCAAATATAGAAAGAAGATAGGCTACTACACTAATGATGAATAACTGATGATAGGATTTGATCCAAATAGAAAGGAAGGCAACAACTAGGTAAATCCACCAAAGAACATAGAGATACCAAGATACTCCAAGAGGCGTCTGATAAATATTTAACAAATCCCCAAAAGAAGCTGCATTCCTTACTGTTGCTCCGCCTAATTTTTGAAGTCCAAACTGTATGATAGAATAGAACAAATAAGGAATTCCTAAAATAATTGTTTTTTGTTTTACAAAGGTTGCAAAAGTCTTTAAATTGTCTACTGGTTTAAAGAAAAAGCCTGACAAAGCATAGAATACTGGAATATGAAACAGATAAAAAATCTGAATCACAAATAATAACCATTGATTGTTATCTTCAAATCTTTTGGATTCAAATAGTCCTAAAACAACATGACCAAAAACAACCATTAAAACTGTTAAGCCTTTCCCAAAATCAATCCACTCGATTCGGGCAGGCTTTTGTTTACTAAAACTATTCATTTCTTTTGATATCTCCTGTTAAGATGAATAAAATGAGGAAAAGAAGTATTCCCCCATTTTAACATCAAATCTTTAGTTTCCTAACTCTTCCTCTACAACATTTAGAGCACGTTCAATGACCACGTGCATATCGTAGTATTTGTAGTCTGCTAAACGTCCGCAGAAAATTACCTTATCATTCTGTGCTGCTTCTTCTTGATACTTAGCAAACATAGCATTGTTTCTCTCATCATTGATTGGATAATAAGGTTCATCTCCACGTTTCCAATCGGCTGGATATTCACGAGTAATAACCGTTTTAGCTTGTGTACCATACTCAAAGTGTTTATGCTCAATAATGCGAGTATAAGGAATTTCCCATTCTGTATAGTTAACAACAGCATTTCCTTGATAGTTATCTTCATCAAGAACTTCATGCTCAAAACGAAGACTACGGTATTCTAACTCACCATGTTTATAATCGAAATATTGGTCAATCATCCCTGTAAAGACAACTTTTTCAGCAGAAGCTTCTAATTCTTGATGATTAGCAAAAAAGTCAACTCCAAGTTCTACTTCCACATCCTTCAGCATATTTTCGATGATAACGTTATACCCCCCAATTGGAATACCTTGGTAACGGTCATTGAAGTAGTTATTATCAAAAGTCAAACGAACTGGTAGACGTTTGATGATAAAGGGTGGAAGATCAGTCGCAGAACGTCCCCATTGCTTTTCAGTGTAGCCTTTGATCAACTTTTCATAAATATCTGGACCGATCAACTTGATAGCTTGCTCTTCCAAGTTTTTAGGTTCAACGTCCTTCATATGAGCCGTTTGCTCAGCAATCTTATCTTTGACTTCCTGAGGAGTTTTTGTCCCCCACATAGCATAGAAAGTATTCATATTGAAAGGTAGATTATAAAGGCTACCCTTGTAATTAGCTACAGGCGAGTTGATATAGTTGTTAAATTCAGCAAATTGATTAACATAATCCCAGACTTTCTTATTAGAAGTATGGAAGATATGGGCACCATATTTATGGACATTAATCTCTTCTACATTCTCACAATAGATATTTCCACCAATGTGGTCACGTTTATCAATAACTTTTACTTTTTTTCCACGCTTAGTCGCTTCATAAGCAAAAATTGCTCCCGACAAACCAGCGCCAACGATTAGATAATCGTACATAATACACTCCTTTATTTTTTTAATAATTGTTGCTTTAACTCACTTAGATTTATTACTTTAAAAATCAAAATCATACTAGCATAAATTATTGCTCCCAGAACAGCATATAATCCCACATTAATCATCGGTGATACATTTAGGAATTGTTTTATAAATAGTAGGATACCATACATAACTCCAGATGAGATTATAATTTTGATCAATGAACCTAGAATGGGCACTTCTCTCAAATAAGAACGAGTATAGAATAACTGTATCAACCATACTAGTACCTCTGTTAAAACAGATACAATTGCCGCACCTATATAGCCCAGCTTTGGAAGCAAGAGAAGATTTAAGCCCACACTAACAATAGCAGGAATTGTTGTTGACAGCATAAATTCTTTATTTTTATTATGAGGTATCAAAATTTGAATCCCCATAATATTGGTCCAACCAATAAAGAACATTCTAAAAATCATAATTGCTATCGCATAACGTGCCTCTTGAAAATCTTGCCCGAGGAAAAAGGTAACAAAGTCATTATTTACAATTAGCATTCCTGCTATAATGGGGAAAATTACCAAATTATAAATCAGAAATGACATCTCATGCATTTTGTTAACTGCTTTATGATCTCCTGAAGATAAAAGATTTGAAACTCGGGGCAACATGACACTTCCTAATGAAGTTACCAATGTTAGTAGAATCTTTACTAATTTCAGTGATTGGTCGTAAATACCAACATCCCTTTTGGATGCTAGCACTCCAAGCATTGTACTATCTAAGGTAATGTAAAGCGATATCGCAATCTGAGGTAAGAATAATAAGATTACTGGCTTCAAATGCTGTCTAGCATATTTCCAATCAAAGTGCGGTTTCCCAATAAACTCTCTTGCTGGTAACCACATACTTAATTGCCCTAACAATTCAAAAACCGTAATCAGTGATATATATAAATAGAGATTTTCAGGTGTTTTTATGAAAGAAAATATAGAAATAACACCAACTAACCTAACTGTGATATTTCTGATTGTAATTTTTCGAAAATCCTCTAAACCTTGAAATAACCAAGAAATATCTAAACCTTTTGAAATTAAACTTAGACCTAAAATATAAGCTACAGGATTTTGCATAGCCGGTAAAGTAAGACAGAGAAGGATATAAAGTGCAGAAGAGAACAAAGTCGCTCCTAGTTGCAGTGTATAAATTCCCCAAAAATTCTTTCTAGTATCTTTCCTACTACCCGAAATCGCCTTAGTACCATAGTTGTTTACTCCCAGAGTAGCTAGCATAAGAAAATAGGTAACAATTGAGTTAAAATAACTATAGGTTCCCAAATCATCGGAACTGAAGACCCTAGTGACATAAGGTGTCGTAATAATCGGTAAAATGATGATTAATAATTGATAAGAGAGATTATAGGCGTAATTTTTTAGAACTTTCATTATTTTTTACTTCTAAACATATTTTTTATTATCAATCTGTACATTTACAATTCAAAACTTGATTTGTCTGGGAATTTAGACTGAAATGCTTGATGTATTTTTTGATCGTATTCAGAGAATTTTCCATACTCATCCGTATCGTTGATACAAATAATCTTATATTTCTCATTTTGAATAGCTCCTTGAATTTCTTCAACTTCCCAAATATCAAAATACTTCCCAAAATGAATGGATTGAGGCATAAACTTACCAGACTCTACATTCCAATGAGACATTACATAATGACTAATATCTGATAACTGTCTAAATCTATGAGAGCTAACTTCTTCCAATAATTTCGGTTCTTTTTTCCAGATTAAATCAAAAGTCGATTTTAAATGCGACAAACCAATATGATAATTTTTATATCCTAAAATACCTGAGTAAAAAATACTAAAAATATTCCCAACTAGGTACTTCCCTAATTTCAAACTATAAAATTTACGCCATTCCGAGAAAGGTTTTCTTTTTTTCTTAAAATGTTTATTCATCAGAATAGTATTGTTTAGTTCAATATGATTAAAACTTTCTCTAGGAGTTATTGGTAAGTAAATCCCAAAATCCTTTGGAAGATTTTCTTTAAAGAAATCATCTGCTGTAGTCGGTGCAGCGAAATACATATCATCATTTAAAAGAATAAAATGCTCACTTAACTCTTCAATTCTATGTAAATTCAACTCAATTACATTAGAGTTATAAGTTGGAAGGTATTCCTGAGGTATATAATCGGTATGTTTTACAATTTTTAATTTTGGATTCTTTGTATTTAACCATTCTGGAACATGACCATACGTTATAAAGAAAATACGGTTAATCCAAACTGCATAGCGTTCTACCGCACGGAACCAATACTTAAAATTTTCTGACGGTCTGTATCGATTGGCATTGTTTGATTCTGACCATTCAACATCAGATTCATATAACCTCTTTTCTTGTAACCAATCAGGATCTGTACCATCAACCCAAGTAATTACAAGATCTATTTTATTATTCATATACTTCTCCAAAGAGTCTATTTAATTATCTTATTCACTGCGGTCTTTAGATAATAACCTTTTTTAAGATTATTCATAATATTCTTAGCATTCGTTGCCATTTGCAGATATTCATCCTGACTAATTTCACCCAGCATTTCAGATAATTCAAACAGACTATTAACTGCCAAGCCTACTCCATTCTTCTCTACAAAGTTCGCCTCAGCTGAATCTTTCCAAACAATAACGGGTAGACCTGAAGAAAGATAAAGAGACAACTTGTGGGGATTATTATATCTTAAATAATTTCCTGTTACCCCATCGCAAGTATCTAAACTTTCTCCATCCCATACTAATCCGAATCCACTATTTAAATGGTTAGGAACATCTTCTGGAGCAAAGGCACCTAAATAGGAAACATTAGAAATCTCTTTTACTGGTTGAAAACCAATTCCCATCAATTGAAATTGAATGTCAGGAACTTTATCTAACTGATACAAATAAGGACTTTTATCAGGAGAAAGATTCCCTGCTATTGTCACTGATTTTGAATATTCAATAGATGAAGACACGTCCTTATCATTCAAATAATCAAATATTTCTAAAACAACTAGTCTCTTTTCATCTACACCATATTCCACAAACCAATCTTTCATTTTTTCATTATGAACAACAATTGAATCAGCAAAAGATATCATTTCATCAAATTCTTTCTGGTAGAATGGATCATCATAAATTCCTCTAATCAACTCCACATCATGAACCAATGAAATTATTTTTACTTGTTTTTTCTTTAGTTTCAGAAGACTTGATGTTCTACCAAAATGATTTCTGCGATAGGGATGTTGTAACAACAAAACATCTCCTTCAGACAATTTATGTAAAACCTTATTCCACTGTTTATAAAAAGAAAGTTGTCTGATTATTTTCGATACGGGGGATTTATCATCAGGCTTGTGGCGTACAATTTCTATTTTTTCGAAGTCTAATTCTTCCAAAATATTGACACAATCGTTGGTCGCTTTACTCCCTGCATGCATGTGTGTCCCATACGATTCAACAATCTGATATTTTTTCATTCGGTTCTCCCAACAGTATATTCTGTAAAGTCAATGCTTGAGTTTCAATTTCAAATCCTTTTAGCTTAAACATTTCTTTTATTTCAAGTTCACTTGATCTAGGTATTTCTACTAACTCAAGAATATTTTTTGCCCAAACATCAATAGAATCGTTTAGAGATAAGTAACGAATGGAATCTAATATTTTCAATTCTTTCGTAACTGCATCACTTACCAAAACAGGTAGTCCATTTGCTTGAGCTTCGACAGCAGATAGAGGTAATCCCTCAAATATTGAAGGCAAAACGAATAGATCTAGAGAACTTAACCATTTCTTCATATCATTCTGACTTCCTGCCAACAAAACTTTATCTTCAATTCCATAAGATTTTATTTTTTCTTTGATTAAATCTACAGTTGAATTTGCACCCGCAACCTTACCAATTATCACTAATCGAAGATTAGGATTTTTCTTGCAAGCTTCATTAAAAACATCTATTAAAAATGGTTGATTTTTTTGGATATCTAGTCGACCGACATTGCCAATGACTTTACAATCATTCCACCCTAACTCTGTTCTTAGATCCAGTCTATCTTTTTCTGAAAAAGAAAAGTTTTCTACATCAATAGCATTTTGTATAATTTGCGCACTTGATCGAATTTCATCTGGAAACATATAGTCTGCAGCTATCCCAGAGCAGGCAAAAAAATGTGATGCTGTTTTTGGCAATTTAGATCTATTCAAATTATGCAAAATTTGTCTTACTTTATTTCCCTTGAACATCGAACTATGACTATGGATAATTCGTGTTTTTATCCCATATTTTTTAGCATATTTTAAAAGGTCAAGATTTGGAATTGCCATCGCATTATACCAAATAGCATCATATGTTTTCCCCTCTGTAGCAAAAAACTCTCTTAATTCCCTCATATACTTAAGAGGATTTTTTCCTTTACGAGGTAAATAATAAACTTTTGAACCTTTTGAAACAATTTCATCTTCAAATACAATAGGTTCTCTAGTTCTTTTAATAAAGTCAACTTGAAAAATAGATGAATCAAGATGACGATAATAATTCATGATAAAGGTTTCTGTACCAGCAAGAACAGGTGACATTCCTGTCATTAAAATTTTATAGACCATTATATTTCCTTAGTTAGTTCTACGATTAGCTCTTTAATTTTGGGATAGGTTTCTATATCAAACTTTCTTGAAAACAGATATCCATTTTTGGCAGCTAATCTTAATTCTTTTAAATCTTTCTCACTGTCAGTCCAAGTATAAGGTTTACCATCCCACCAATTAACATAGCGTAAGTTTCCTTGAAATTCTTTTTTATAACCGTGATTAATTGATGCATCATACACTTTATAGTTTCTTAACTCTTTATTTAAAATCATTGGTATAAAAATTTCGTCACTAAGAAAAGATTTTCTAAACATTTTCTCAGTATCTGATTCTTTATCGATTAATATTTCCACAATATTATTTGGTAGTGAAACCCACTGACTAGCTTTTGCCGGATTGACATTAAATATTGTATAACGATTTATTCTAAATAGTTTTTGAATCCCTACTTCTAAATTACGATAAATCTTGAATGCAAGTTTGCCAACTGCACCTGGTAAAGTCCGATATGTAAAACTTTCAAAAAGATGATAATATTTAAATCTATTTATATCTTCACCATTATCCTCTATATTCATAAAAGTAAGAAATGAATAGTCTTTATAATCGTCAAAAAAATTATGAATTCTCTGCTGAGAAAGTAACGGTAAATCTACCCCACTTATTAAATGATAAAAATAGTAAGATTCTCTTTTAGACGCAGCTTTAAATAAAATCATTTCAGCTTCAATTTGGGAATATCCTCCCCAACTCACTGAAACTCTTTCTGTAAAATAAACTTGAGAGTGCTTTGCACTGGATTTAATTATATCCAAAAAATAATCATCAATATTTGATTTCTTATCAATATGGATAAAAATATCATTATCTTGATGATCTAATAAAGAAACCAAAAATGCTAGCTGATTAAATTGGCTGTGAGCTAAAATTAAATATGCATGCTTATGCACCATAATTTTTTATCCTTATCATAGTATTTATCACTTTCGCGAATAAGTTATAGGAAGTTGTAAAGAGTATAATCAGTATCTTTCGACTAAGAGGAATTGCCTGTTTTAGTAATTCTTTCTTATTTGCTTTCAATCTGGATACCATAGATTTTATTTGAGGTTCATTTAACATACGAATGTTTTTATAATCTACGGAAAGGGCTGTTTCTGTCAAAAGTGCCAAATCTGCTCTGTAGCGATTAATTTGAGCCCACTCTTTGTATTTATCATTATTACTTTCAGTCGCATACTGACATACTAAATCCCAGCCTTTTAACACATCAAAATGTTTAGATGTAAATTTCGCTGTTAAACCTGAGTTATTAATAAAATAGTTATAAACAATCTTATCAGTTACAACTATCTTTTCTGAGTTAAGAATGTAGCGGAACATGGTTGGGACGTCTTCTGCAAAGAAACCAGGCGGAAATTCAATACCTTCTACAACTTTTTTTTTATACAGTTTATTCCAAACATAATACTCAATTGTCTGACTTTCAATCTTAAAGTAACGTTTAGCATACTCCTCCTGCGTCAATACTTGCGAAACAGGGGTATTTTGTTGATGGTCTACAATCTTTGAGGTCCTATAAACACCTCCTACAACCATATCTGCATTGTAAATTTTAGCTTGTTCCAATAAAAATTCGACTGTATCAAGTTCCAACCAATCATCTGAGTCAAGAAACATGACAAAATCTCCTGTCATGTATTTTAACCCAGTATTACGTGCTTCAGATAATCCTCTGTTTTCCTGATGATATACCTTAGCTCTTTTATCTATTTGAACAAACTCTTCACAAATAGTCCCTGATTTATCCGTAGAACCATCATTAACTAAAATCATTTCTAAATCTTTATATGTTTGATTGAGTACAGAGGACAGGCATCTATCCAAGTATTGTTCTACATTATATACAGGAATAATAATACTTACTTTCGTCATTTTTCTCCATTATCCAATTGTAAATTCTCTTCAAAAGCAGACTGATTTTGATTCATTAAAGTACCAATCAAAATCAAAAAAATGTTATAGTGAAGATTTATAATTAAATCGTCTATCATGGCATGAAAACTTAATATAATTAGAATCAATGATAATACATATTGTTTTTGCTTCAAAAGATAATGTAAAGTTAATGTAAAAATTAACAATAGTATAACCAAAACAAACAATCCATATCGTTGTAATATTTGGATATAAAGATTATCAACGTACAAATATTCACTCAATCCCCTTTGTCCATTGATATCCAAACCATTCCCAATCCAATTAATCTTTTGTCCAAATAGATTATATCCATAAATGTTCAATGAACGATTGGCGTAGTAGATTCTTCCACCTAGAAATTGGTTGATATTCTTACTCAATTCATTCAAAAAAGGACTTGAAAAACTCAGATACATTTTTGCAATTAAATAACTTAAGCATGCATTTACTATATACGTTAATTTAAACGTTTTTAATAAAAGACGAGAAGATTTTAAAATTGATGGATACCATTTCACTACAAGGTTAATTCCTAGTAGTAATAAAGAACTAATAAAAGTTAATCGTGAATCTGTTTGAAAGAAAATCCAAGTAGTTGAAAGAAATAAAAAAAACAATCGTTTATAGCTTACCTTGTCTTGAGCTAAGAAAAATGAACTTGCTATAATATTCAGCATCACTGTAGATGGGAACAATGAATATCGAAAGCCAAGATATTGACGTATTCTTCCTCCTGAAAACTCAATATAGTTAGAAATTAAACCAATTTGACTACTCAAAACAGCAAAAATTAAGATAAATAAACTAATATAAAAAGAAGTTCTCGCTACATACTTAAAAGAAATGTCTCTTAGACTAAAGATAAAAATAATACTTATGGCTAATGTTGATAGAAAGCCTGTTACACTACCAACCAAAGCATAAACAATTATAACTCCTAATAACGATATTGCTTTTTGAAAATTAAATTTATTATTAATTAATTCTTTAATTATTAAAAGGATAACTGAAGTAAGAATCCCTACATTATAAATTGCACCTGATATATATCTAGCATAAAAGGTCGTATTTAAGAGTGAAATAAGTAAAAAAAGTATCAGTGAAAATAAACTCAGTGTTTCTGCTAATGTTAATTTTTTAAATTTTATACTCATATCTAAGACCTAAAAACTTTTTCCATATTTTTTTCCTAAAAATTTTGCTTGTAGGAATGATAAACCTTTTTTTAATAGATTTACTTTCTCCATATACATGAAATGTGCTTCTGTAGGAGTCAAATTATTCTTTACCAACCATACATTAAACAACAACTCACTTACTCTACCAAATAGACGTGCTTCAAAAGGGGTTGAATCTGATAAATCCATACATTCATACATACTACCTAAAATTGGAAATAACCAAGTAAAATAATCATCGGCTAGTTCTTTTTTCATAATAAACATATTGAACATATAGCCACTTCTTTGCTTCATCACCTTATCAAAACTTGCTAGATATTCAGGATTTTTCTCTTCAATCATTTTCCTAGCTAGATCTAAATGGCTACCATCCAAGGTGTGAGCATAATGAGAATAGAGAGTTTCTATATAGTACTTTCTTTTTTTAGGGACTATAACATTTGAAACTTCTAACATTTTCTCGATATCATCTTTATCTAAAATAACCGCATCTATATTTATTGAATCGTTATAGGATCCAGCCTTCTTAGTAAAATAACGACGATAGTGTACCAAACCTAAATAGTCGCACTCTAAATTTTTCCATGCCCAATAGAGACCGGTAAGCTCACAATAATACGGATTTAAAACGGAAATATTGTCTCCAGTATTATCTCCTTGAAAACCTAAATCTTTTTTACCCTCACATCCCACATGGATTGGGAGATAAAGTTCTTTATCCTGAGGCATGACAAATTGTTTATGCGTGGCTACGATTATTTTTATCACTGACATTTTCTATTTATTTTGCTCCATCTTTCATTACTACAACTTTTATTGTCTTCAATAAAATCTCAATATCTTTCCATATTGTCCAGCCATCTAAATAAGCAACATCTAATTTTACTACATCATCGAAGTTTGTAATATTACTTCTACCACTAATCTGCCAAAGACCTGTGATTCCTGGTTTAAAACTTAGACGACGTTTTTGTTCCGGTGTATACGTCATATACTCATCTAAGGTTGGTGGTCTAGTACCAACTAAACTCATATCACCTTTTAGAACATTCCAAAATTGTGGCAATTCATCTAGACTCGTCTTTCTAATAAAGTGACCAATCTTTGTCACACGTGGATCATTTTCAATCTTAAACATTCCACCCTGCATCTGGTTCTGGCTCATCAAATCCTTCTTAATTTCCTCCGCATCTACTCTCATAGAACGGAATTTGTAAAATTTAAATACACGTCCATTCCTACCTACCCTATCTTGGGCAAAAATAGCAGGTCCTCCATCTTTTTTTATAATAGGAACAAGAAAAATAGACACTATACCACAAAAGACTAGCCCAATCAATGAGCCAATAATATCCATCATTCGTTTTAAAGCAACATCGCTTGAGCGATAAAAAGTTGTTGAAAAATTGACAACACTAGAATCCCCAAAACGTTGGATGGCTTTTTCACTATTAGTTACAAATTCTAAAGCCGCTATATTAACAGCTACTGGTAAGCCCATTGTTTCAAATCGAGAAACAAAGTCTGCAATCAAAAAGTTCTCGCTTGGAAGATTAATCACCACTTGATCTACTACTGATCTTGTAGCATAAGTTACTAGGTTATCCAACGTAACGATTGTAAAATTAGACGATTCAAAACGCTCATCATCTACAATACAAACAGCTGAAACATAGCCATACTCATAAGTAGAAACTTGCTTCAGTACTCTCTCAACTCGTGCACGTGTAGTCACTAGTAAGATTCGCTGAGTATATTTTTTTTTGCGAGATAAGAACTTCCAAACCTTACGAATCCAAATATTAACAACCATTAGCATAATTGAATTTACAGCCACAATGCATAATAGATTGATTAACGATAAATAAGGTATATTGGGTTCTAAAATCGGAAAAACTATACAGGATAAGAAAAGATAAACCAGTATATATTTTAATGTTTGTATACATTCCTCTGCAAGGCTCCGATATTTGAAATTTTTACTATATGCACTGATGTAGTAAGAAATAGTGTGAGCCGCCATCAAAAATAGCAGAAGTTCATGACTAGCTAATACAAACGATAACAGATAAATTGGAAACAGTTGTATTATGAGAATCTCTAATTTTCGAATATTTGATACTTCTCCCAAAACTACCTCCTAGCTAACTCTACCTACTTCTTTTTTCCATAATTTCCATAAGAACCATAGGCTCCATAGCCACCATAAGCTCCGTATTTTTCAACTTCTGTGTTAAATTTATTTAGAACCACACCTAAAAATGAAGTTCCTGTTTGTTCTAACTGTTCTTTGGCCTTTAAGATATCACGACGTTTTGTCTCACCTGCTGCAGTTACTAAGATAGAAGCATCACATTTTTGCGCAATGATGGCAGCATCAATGACCATTCCAATCGGTGCCGTATCGACAATGACATAGTCAAAATACTTACGCAAGGTATCAATCATAGTGGCAAAGTTTTCACTCTGTAAAAGTGCTGTTGGGTTAGGGGATACAGGTCCTGCTTGAATAACAAATAAATTTTCAACATTGGTATCACAAAGTCCATGAGAAAGGTCAGTAGTACCTGCCAGAAAATCCGTTAGACCAGTAATTTTTTCTCTTGATTTAAAGACTCCTGACATAACAGAATTACGAATATCTGCATCCACCAATAAAGTTTTATAGCCCGCACGCGCAAAGGCCCAAGCAATATTTATTGATGTTGTCGATTTCCCCTCACCAGGTTTAACAGACGAGATGGAAAGAACTTTCAGATTATCACCACTCAATTGAATATTTGTTCGTAAAGCATTGTAATGCTCTTCTGCTTTTTTCGCAAAATCTAAACGTTTTTGTGCTATTGCTAATGTTGGCATATTTTCTCCCTTATTTTAACTTATTCAAATCTGGAACAATCCCTAGAAGTGCAATCTGCATTACTTCTTCCACGTCTTCTGGTCGTTTAACACGATCATCTAATAATTCAAACAATAAGATAGAAACAACCATCACTACTCCACCTGCTAGGAAAGCAAGCAAAGTATTACGACGAATATTAGGTGATGAAGGACTTAATGCCGGCCTTGCTTCCTCCAATGTTGTCACATCAGATACACGAGTTACAGAAATGATTTTTTCAGCAGCCACTTCACGAAGAGCATTTGCGATACGGCTAGCTTCTTCTGGCTGTGCATTTTTTACAGTAATTGATACGATACGAGTATCCACAGGTACTGTTACCTGAATCTTCTTGCTTAATTCCCTAACTGCTTTCTCTAGTTTAAGATTTGAAATGACTTTCTCAAGTACATCTTGAGAGAGGATGATTTCCTTATAGTCTTTTACCAGATAGGTCCCAGCCTGCAAATCCTGGTTCGTCAACCCTGCTTTTTCCGATTGATTTCGATTGACCACATAAATACGTGTCGTACTAGAATACTCAGGTGTCAGTACAAAACTACTTACACCAAAAGCTATGACAGCTGCTACAATCGCAGTTAGGATAATAGCGATTTTCTTCTTCCAAAGGACTTTAAACAATTGAAAAACATCAATCATAATTTCTTTATTTTCTTTCATGTCAACTCCTAAATAATTTGATCAGATAAGATTAAACGAGGATTTTCAATAAATAATTCTCTCGCTCTTCTTTCACCGTATTGTTTTGAGATAAGTTCATAGGCTTCTTTCATATAAGGGGGGCGTTTGTTCAAATTGTGCATATCACTAGCAACAAAATGAACCAAATCACGTTCAAGAAAATACCTAGCTCGTTTCTTCATAAATTTGTAGTCATCCCCAAACAACTTTGGTTTTAAAACACTTGAACTGTTGATTTGTGTATAACAGCCCATATCAATCAACTCTTTTACCCGTTTTTCGTTATTTTCTAATTCATGATAACGTTCAATATGAGCAACTACAGGCGTTATCCCAAGCATGAGAACATTGCTCAAAGCAGTATGGATTTCCCTGTAAGGGGTAGCCATGCTAAACTCAATGAGTGCGTATCGCGTTCCATTGAGACTTGGGATCACCTGTTTTTCTAACTTCTCAAGCACATCATGTGTATAATAAATTTCTGCTCCATAGAGAATGGTCAAGTCTGGAGCCACTTCCTTGGCTATCTCCTTAACTTCTTGGAAATTTGTTGCTATTGTCTCCTCAGGAGTTTCAAACATTCCTTTTCTTCTATGTGATGTCGATACAATAGTCCTTACCCCTTGCCTATAGGCTTCTGTCAGAAGCGCCTTGCTTTCTTGCTTCGTTTTAGGACCATCATCCACACCAAATACAATATGCGAATGAATATCAATCATTTTGTTTTATTTTCCTTCCAACACATCATTGATCGCAGCCTTGACTGACTCTAAACTGCTGTCACTTATCTCCATCATGTAAAGATTACTCTCAGGCATGGCGTAAGACGGTAAATCCATACGCCCTGTTCCTTTAAGATCTTGCGAATTGATCTTATAAGTTCCACCACTCTCTAGCTGGGCATTAACTAAATTCATCATAGTTTCAAGCGGCATATTGGTTTGAATCGAATCTTGCAGCCCTTTTATAATACTGTCATAATTTTTCAAAGCTTCTGTAGAGGTTAATTTTTGCAGAATAGCCACAATGACCTTTTGCTGGTTTCGACCACGATCTCGATCTCCATCTGCCAAGGAATAACGCTCTCGTACAAATCCCAAAGCTTGCTCCGAATCAAGATGGACATTCCCTACTGGATAGTGCTTCCCATTTGTATGAGCAGTAAATTCCTGATCATTATAAACATCAACTCCACCAAGGAGATCAATCAATTTCAAGAAGGAGGTGAAATTCAAACGAGCATAATAGTTCAAGTCAATACCATAGAGATTTTCCAGGGTATGAATCGAAGCATCTACCCCATAAATCCCTGCATGGGTCAACTTATCTTTTTGGTTGTTGCCTCCATCTGCAATTGGAACATAGGAATCACGAGGGGTCGTTGTCAAGAGAATCTTTTTAGTTTCGCGATTAACTGTCATAATGATATTGACATCCGAACGAGAAACTGAACTGATTGGACCGTAAGTATCAATTCCGCTGATATAAACGTTGAAACTGTCACCTTTGACATCTTTTGGAGTTTCAACCGTCTTGGTTAATTCTTTGGTATAGATTTTCTTAATTTTTGAAGCATAGTCAGGATATTCCGATTCGATAATGTTTTCAAAGACACTGTTTAAGATAATCGCTTTCGTATCTCCAGCCAATAAACTCTTATAGGCTGCAAGATAGGAGCTGCTTTCTTCAACTGTCAATTCCTTATTTTGACTCGTCTTAATATCAGCGATTAGCTTTTGAATATTCTCATTATCCGTACCTGTTGGCCCCATAACACTAGATAATTGGGTAACATTATTGATATCGCTATCCTTTAAAACGACGACGCTGAGAGAATACTCTGAATAATTTGAAGTTGCATTAATATGACTTGTAAATCCTACAAATTGCTGCAGAGTAAATAGAGAAACTGAACTCACTAAAACAGCTAGTGTCAAAAAGAAAATCGTGAACTTTTCTGCTTTTTTATAAATTATTAATATTGCGGAAGTCACAGCAACCATCACGGCAAAAACTGCGACCACTATATTAACGTGCCTGAAAGCAAGTATATTGTACTTAAAGATTAAGAACAATAAAAAACCAACTAACAATAAATAAATAGTCAACAAAACTATATTAACACTTCGCTTCACTTTCTGTGAACGTGATTTTTTAAAACGTCTACTCATGATTAACACCTATACATTTAATGCTACTATTATATCACTTTTTTACGATAAATTCTACATTTAGCGAGTTTATAAACATTCTTAGATATAGGTTATTTGGACATCATGAGCACTTATACTCTTCGAAAATCTCTTCAAAGTACGTCAGCGTCCATCTGCAACCTCAAAACAGTATTTTGAGCTGACTTCGTCAGTTCTATCTACCACCTCAAAGCTGTACTTTGAGCTAGCTTCCTAGTTGCTCTTTGATTTTCATTGAGCATTAAACCATCAAAATCAATACAACATTTTATTTACAATTCAGCATAACTAGACAACTACTAGCCCATACAGCAAAAAACAGTCCTATTAGGACGACTTTATAAAAATCATCCAATAGAACTGCTCATCATTATTTAACATGATTTTCTGCTTCTTTTTGAGCTTTTTCGATTGCTTTTTTGCTTTCTTGCTCCCATTTGGTCTTGGCTTCTTCATACTGTTTGGTTGTCACAGTATCTTTTTGCAGTTTCATGTACTTGTAGTTATTGCCATCACCCTTGATGCCGACTAGTGAATACCCTCTTGTAAATGGCGTTACTTTGGTTACAGATGCTGTTCCACCACTTGACATAGCTGACATAATCAGAGAATTGTCAATCATCCAAGCCTGTGCTTCAGCATATTTTTCATAGCGTTTGGCTACATCTTTATTTTCGCTATCTGCATCTTTGAGCATCTTGGTGTAAGTATCAAGACCCAAGCTAGCAATTTTAGCTTTATCTTCTTGAGCATCTAAACCAAAAATCTTGAGGTAGAACCCATCCTCTGCATTGAAAGGATTGAGATAAGTTGATGGATCTTGGTAGTCACCTACCCAACCATCAAAGTTCAAATCATAGTCACGATCAGCTGGTGTTGGCGCTAAAAAAGCTACATTATTAAAATCATCCGTTGAAAGTTGTTGAACATCAATGACAATGTTATCAGCACCTAAAACTGACTCAAGGGTCTGCTTAACTGAGTTCATGCCTGTCACAGCATTTTTACTTGTCTGATCAACAGCCACATCCAAGTGAATAGGGAAAGTCACACCTTGACTTGCCAATTCTTTTTTAGCTTCCGCAAATTTTGCTTGGGCTTTTTCTTTGTTGAAATAGGCATCTTGAGCATCTGCCAAGTTAATACCTGACCATTCTGTGCCATAGTTGATCAATTTAGAAGCAACTACTTCTCCAAAAGTCTTGTCTCCCACTTGGACAAATGTTGGAGGCACTAGGGTGTTACGAAGGGTCTTACTAGCTGCTTCTTCCCCATTTGACTGGGCAGAATAGGCTGTGCGGTCCAAGGCAAAGTTCACTGCTTGGCGGAAGTTCTTGTTCAAGACAGCTGTCTCAGTTGACTTCTTCTGCTCATCTGTCGTTTTAGACGTATGGTTGTAAGCCTTACGGTTGACGTTGAAATTGAAGTACCAAGAAGTCTTGTCCTGCAAACTATAGACGATATTATCCTTATATTTTTCCTTAGTCTTAGCAAAGTTAGAACTATTTGGATAAACCCCAGCGATAGAATAAGCTCCACTTTCAAAGTTACGGATGGTCAATTCTTGGTCTGAACCATCAAAATAGGCCAATTTCACGTGTTCAATCGATACTTTGTCATGATCATAGTAATGCGGATTTTTCACATACTCGATCGATGATTTTGATGTGAAATCTTTTAACAAATAAGGTCCGCTGTAGAGAATGCTATCTGGAGACAGGGTACCAAAATCTTTCCCTTTTGAGTTTAGAAACTCTTCATTCACTGGGAAAAGAATACTGTTGGTTGTTTTTGAATTCCAGTAAGGTTCTGGGCGTGCCAAAGTATACTCAACAGTCTGGTCGTCAATAGCCTTCACCCCAACCTTAGAAAAGTCAGAATCCGCTCCTGTAATATAATCATTCAAGCCCTTGATCGAGTTTTGAATCAAGTCAATGGCCTGTGATTTATTATCCACTGCGTACTTGATACCTGTCACAAAATCTTGTGCCTTAACTGGGGCGTACTCTTCACCGTCAGCCGTGAACCATTTGGCATCTTTTCTCAGTTTATAGGTATAAGTCAGACCGTCGCTTGAAACAGACCAGTCTTCTGCCAAAGATGGAACTAGGTTTCCGTGGTTGTCATTTTCAAGCAAACCATCAACTAGGTTGGTAATAATAGCTGTATTATCAGCGTAGTAGTCTAATAAATAGTTAAATGTAGTTGGATTTCCACTAAAGGTTGATGAGTAAGTTTTTGTATCTGAACCTGATTGGCCGCAAGCAGTTAAAAGCAGGGCAGCTGCAACAGTCAGGCCTGCACTAAGGACACGCTTTTTTGTATTCATCTTCTTTCTCCTTTATGTTAGTTTTTATAACATATATTTATTTTACCAAAATAGTGGGAATTTGTAAAGTTAATTGAATTTTGAGAATGAAAGTTTATAAACTTTAGTCATAAAAAAACAAAGAATTTCTGTCTTTCATACAGTCCTCCCTTGTTTTTATACGATTTCAATTTTAAATTTTTCTGTAAAAAATATTTATAGTAATTCCACACAGAAAGCATCCCATGGTGCTAAGATTTGTTTTTCAAAAACTTCTTGAGCCACGGTGTTTTCAATTAAGACCGATTTGACGTTTCCTTCTACGGTCAAGTCTTGCTCTTCATTGGACAAGTTAGCCACAACTAGGAAACGACGGTCCCCGTCTTTACGGATATAGGCAAAGACCTTATCAGTTGTTTCCAAGAGTTCAAAGTCAGCTCGAATCAGCCAGCTGTTTTCCTTACGGATTTTAACCAGCTTCTGATAAGTATAGAAAATAGAATCTGGATTTGCCAGCACTTCTTGAACATTAATTGCTTGATAGTTTGGATTTACTGCTAACCAAGGTTGACCTGTTGAGAAGCCAGCATTTTTGCTCTCGTCCCATTGCATAGGGGTACGGGCATTATCTCGTCCAATGACACGGATACTGTCCATGATTTCTTCCAGCGGAACACCTTTTTCAAGAGCTTCACGCGCATAGTTAAGGGATTCAATATCTTCTACTTGGTCCAGCATTTCAAACGGATAGTTGGTCATCCCAATTTCCTCACCTTGGTAGATATAAGGAGTTCCTCTCATGAGATGAAGTAAGATTGCAAAGGCTTTGGCAGATTTTTCGCGGTATTCTTGGTCATTTCCCCAGATTGATACGATACGAGGAAGGTCATGATTGTTCCAGAAGAGCGAATTCCAGCCATCTTCAACTCCTAACTCTGTCTGCCATTTGTTGAAGATTTCTTTTAACTTAGCAATATTCAACTCTTTTTGATAGTGCCATTTAGGCTGACCTTCCTGATACTGAAGACCGATATGTTCAAACTGGAAGACCATAGACAACTCTTGCCCTTTTGGATCCGAGTAGAGCTTAGCAATTTCTGGCGTTGCTCCCCATGTTTCCCCTACAGTTAAGAGATTCTTATCTCCAAAGGTCGCCTGATTCATCTCCTTGAGATAAGGATGGAGCATGGGACCATTATTGACTACTTTCTCGTCAGGAATTTTCCCAATCATGTCAATGACATCCATGCGGAAACCACCAATGCCTTTATCAATCCAGAAGTTCATCATCTCATAAATTTTCTGGCGAAGTTTTTCATTTTCCCAGTTGAGATCAGGCTGTTTCTTACTGAAAAAGTGGAGATAGTATTGACCTGACTTTTCATCGTATTCCCAAGCAGATCCACTAAAGATAGAATCTAGGTCGTTGGGTTCATCCCGCCAAATATAGTAATCTCGCTCAGGACTGTCAGGATTTTCACAGGCCTCAACAAACCAAGGATGCTCATCTGAGGTATGATTGACCACCAAGTCCATGATAATACGAATATCACGTTTCTTAGCTTCCGCAATCAGTTGGTCCATATCCTCCATGGTTCCGAAAATAGCCGCAATCGATTGATAATCAGCAATATCATATCCATTATCATCCATAGGACTGTCATAAACTGGAGAAAGCCAAATCGCTGTAATCCCCAGCTTGGCAAGATAATCTAACTTACTGGTAATTCCTGGCAAATCGCCAATTCCATCTCCGTTGCTATCCATAAAGCTCTTAGGATAAACTTGATAGACTACGGCATTGTGCCACCATTTTTCTTGCATCTTCTTACCTCATTATTTTAATAATCTACAGTCTATGATAGCGCTTTTCAGAATTTTGTGCAAGCGTTTGCCTAATCTTTTTGATTCCTTTTTTAACTCCATAGTTTCCTAACTTCCAATTTTTTATTATAATAGAGGTCAGAGGTAAAAAAATGAAAAAACAAGCTTTTAGTTCTGAACAATATTTGAATCTACAGCGCGACCATATTTTGGAGCGCATTAACCAATTTGACGGCAAGCTCTACTTGGAGTTTGGTGGCAAAATGTTAGAAGACTTCCACGCCGCTCGTGTTCTTCCTGGTTATGAGCCTGACAACAAAATCAAGCTCTTGCAGGAGTTGAAAGAGCAAGTCGAGGTTGTAATTGCCATTAATGCTAGCAACATCGAGCATTCCAAAGCACGTGGTGACTTGGGCATTTCCTATGACCAAGAAGTTCTTCGTTTGATTGATAAATTCAATGAATTGGGAATTTTTGTTGGCTCCGTTGTCATCACACAGTACGCTGGCCAACCAGCTGCAGATGCCTTCCGCAACCAACTCGATAAAAACGGAATTGATTCTTATCTTCACTATCCAATCAAAGGATATCCGACGGATATGGATCACATCATTTCTCCAGAAGGCATGGGAAAAAATGACTACATCAAAACTAGTCGCAACTTGATCGTCGTAACCGCTCCTGGACCTGGTTCTGGAAAATTAGCAACTTGTATGTCAAATATGTACCACGACCAAATCAATGGCATCAAGTCTGGCTACGCTAAATTTGAAACCTTCCCAGTTTGGAATCTTCCCCTTCATCATCCAGTCAACTTGGCCTACGAGGCTGCCACAGCTGACCTTGATGATGTCAACATGATTGACCCCTTCCATCTCCAAACCTATGGAGAAACCACTGTCAACTACAACCGTGATATCGAAATTTTCCCAGTGCTCAAGCGCATGTTAGAACGTATCCTCGGAGAGTCTCCATATGCTTCACCGACAGACATGGGGGTCAACATGGTTGGTTTCGCCATTACAGATGATGAAGCTGCTGTCGAAGCTTCTAAACAAGAAATCATCCGTCGCTACTATCAGACTGTTCTTGATTTCAAAGCCGAAAAAGTGGGCGAATCTGCTGTCAAGAAAATTGAGTTGCTCATGAACGATCTCGGCATCACACCTGCAGACCGTAAGGTTGCTGTTGCTGCACGCCAAAAAGCTGAAGAAACTGGCGGACCAGCCCTAGCCCTTGAATTGCCAAATGGGGAAATCGTCACAGGTAAAAACTCAGAACTCTTTGGCCCTACAGCAGCTGCCTTGATCAACGCCATCAAAAAATCAGCTGACATCGCTAAAGAAGTAAAACTAATCGAACCTGAAGTTGTTAAGCCAATCCAAGGTCTTAAAATCGATCATCTCGGTAGCCGCAATCCACGCCTTCATTCAAATGAAATCCTGATTGCACTTGCCATCACAGCTACAGAAAATTCTGATGCTGCTCGTGCTATGGAAGAACTTGGCAACCTCAAAGGAAGCGAAGCCCACTCAACCATCATCTTGACTGATGAAGATAAGAATGTCCTTCGTAAACTGGGTATCAACGTAACCTTTGACCCTTACTACCAATACGACCGCTTGTATCGTAAATAACGATTCAAACCTCTCCACACTCGGAGAGGTTTTCTCTCTGTCTCAGGAGCAACCTTTATGATATAATGAAAGAAGAAAACTGAAAGGATTTACCATGTCAAAAGAAGTTATTGTTGAAAGTTTTGAACTTGACCACACCATTGTCAAAGCACCCTATGTTCGCTTGATCGGGGAAGAAACAGGGCCAAAGGGAGATGTTATCTCCAATTTTGATATTCGCTTGGTACAACCAAACGAAGACTCAATCCCTACCGCTAGCCTTCACACTATTGAGCACCTCTTGGCCAAACTCATCCGTACCCGCATTGACGGTATGATTGACTGTTCACCATTTGGTTGTCGCACAGGCTTCCACATGATTATGTGGGGGCGTCATACCAGCGCTGAAATTGCGGCTGTTATCAAGGATTCGCTCAAGGAAATCGCTGAAACTACTACTTGGGAAGACGTCCCTGGAACAACCATCGAATCTTGCGGAAACTACAAGGATCACAGCCTCTTCTCTGCTAAAGAATGGGCAAAACTCATCCTAGAACAAGGGATTTCAGATGATGCCTTTGAACGCCATGTGATTTAAACGTAAAAAAGGAACCAGCTTTTGAACCAATGTCATTAAGTTAGTGAGCTAACTCTTTAAATAGGAGATAGGATTGAGATCATCAAAGTGATTCTCTATCGTATCTTCTATTTTTTTGCATGACAAATAAAGGTTTTTTCACCCTATTTTTTGAGATTTATGTTACTCTATAGATGAAATCAACTACCGATTGGGCCTTTATCTTTCTTGGATATTTTCGATTCGGTCGAATAATAGATAACTGTTTCTTGAGGTAATTTTTCAACTGGAGAGAAGAAAGGGAACAGTTAAAAAACAAACGGCAGGCATAAGCCGCATCTGAGAAACACACTTTATATCTTTGTTTTTTGTGATTACTGTCGATGGCAACTTGTGAGATTACCCAACGACAAAAGTTAAAATTTGTAAAGCGAGCAAAGATTTCTTGGAGAATCCCTTCCTTCTTTTTTGCATGAAAATTGACCAAGCCAATACTGTATTTCAGGTCACGAAAACTAGTCTCTATGCCCCATCTGCTGGCGTAGAGATTTTTTAATTCTTGGATTGAATAGTCTGTATTTGTCACTAAAGTTTCGTATTTTCCTTCTTCCACTTCTAAACGCACCATACGAAAAGGAAGTTGGTATAGTTCAACAGGGTCATGTTTTCGACTTGTTTCTGGAAGAAAATCAAAAGTAGAATTGCGTGGAATAAAATGATAGTCGTTGGGAAAATCACGATAAAGTTTTTTGAGCTGATTGGTTTGCTTTCGTGATAATGTTAGAGAAAATGTTTGATCAAAACACTCTGTATTTGGCAAGTTGAAGGAGGAATACATAGATTGTTTCCCATCTCGAATGCGGATGATATAAATCCAACCTTTTTCTTGAAAATGAGCCATGAGATTGTAACTTTCATAGCCTCTATCCATAATAACAAGAGCTTTCTCGAAAGGGAGAAGCCTCCATCATCTGAATCAGAGCTAAGCGCTCATGTTGTGCATGTTTGTCTTGAATAAAAACATCTCGATACACTCCAGTCGTCAAGTCGTATAGGGCATTTATATGCATGAGATTATAGGATTTAACATCCTTTTGGGTTTGGATAGAGGTTTCTGTATCCATGGGATTTCGAGGAATACAGATATCACTCTCATCTGCAGCGAATATTGGAAAATCAGTATTAAGTGGAATAGGTGCTGTAAATTCTTTAAATAGGGCATAGAACGCTTCAGGTTTTATCTGATAGCGTCTTTGAACAAAGGCTGAATTTGAAACTGTCAGTCTGGCAACTAGTAATTCTTTTGACAAGGATTTTCCTCCCATTCCCAGAATGGTACGAATCATAGTTTCTAGTGATAAACTTCTTTTACGAGTAAAGGACTGTTCATCTTGTTTAACGAACTCAACTTTTTGACCAAGGATACTTTGAATACTCTTATTCAAGTGGGATTTTATCTGTTTTATCATGGGAAATACCTCCTTAACTATAGTTTATCACATAAAAAAGAAACCCAAATACAGAATTGTATTTGAATTTCTTAACTTAATGACATTGGCTTTTGAACTGGTTCCTTTTTTTATTTTCAAAATCTTGATTTAGGCTTTTTCACGAATGACCAAAACACCATCTTCCATATCTGCTTCTAGGTGTTTGGCATCTAGGTGATCCAAGTGGAAGTCTGTGACTTTGTCACGGATTTGTTGTTCAACCACACGACGGAGTGGACGAACACCCATGACTTCATCGTAGCCTTCCTCAGTCATGTATTCTTTAGCAGCTTCGCTCACTGCCAAGTCAATGTCTTTCTTAGAAAGCGTCTTGTTAACTTCAACCAACATAAGGTCTACAATCTTAGAAAGATCTTCTTTGCTCAAGTGTGAGAATTCGATGACAGCATTGAAACGGTTAAGGAATTCTGGACGGAAGAATGGTTTCAAACGGTCCATCAATTCTGGTTTGTCCGCATCTTCTGTCAAGTTAGCTTCATAGCCAAATCCAGCATTTGAGGTCGCAATAATGACAGTGTTCTTGAAGTTTACTGTATTTCCTTGACCATCTGTCAAACGACCATCATCTAGAACTTGAAGGAGAAGGGTGATGACTTGAGGGTCAGCCTTTTCAATCTCATCCAAAAGTATGATTGAGTATGGATTGCGACGGACGCGTTCTGTCAAGGTATTGTTGTTGTCATCGTAACCAACATAACCTGCAGTTGTACCAATCAATTTAGATACGGCTGTACGGTCGCTGTATTCTGACATGTCCAAACGGATGATAGCATCTTTCGTTCCGAACATATCAAGAGCCAATTGTTTAGCCAACTCAGTCTTACCAACACCAGTAGGACCTACAAAGAGGAAGCTACCGATTGGACGGTTACCTTCATCAAAACCAGCACGGTTACGACGGATAGCTTTTGCTACTGCTTCAACGGCCTTATCTTGACCAATAACTTTCATCTGCAAACGATGACCCATATCTTTCAAACGTTCGATGTCCGTAGCCCCCATTTGAGATACTGGAATACCGGTCATTCGTTCTACAGACTCAGCCACATCGTTGACACTCGCAGTCACTTTCATATCTTCTGTATGGTTTTCGATTTTCTTTTCCAATTCTGCAATGTGTGTTTTATAGTTTAGAGCTGCTTCAAAATCTTCTGCCTCAACTGCTTTTTCTTGCTTGTCTTTTTCTGCCTCGATTTCACGTTCAACAGCATGCACATCTGTTACTGGATGCTGAGCTGCCAAGTGAGCTGCCGTAACATCGACAAGGTCGATAGCCTTATCTGGCAAGCTACGTTGAGGAATGTACTGAACAGAATAATCCACCGCTGCTTTCAAAACTTCGTCTGGCAAGATGACATTGTGGTGTTGTTGATAGAGGTCACGAATTCCTTGAAGGATTTTATATGTATCCTCTGCTGAAGGAGCATTGACCTTGACTTCGTTGAAACGACGAGCAAGGGCTGCATTTTTCAAGATAGTATTACGGTATTCATCTTGAGTAGTTGCGCCAATCACTGTCAATTCTCCACGTGAAAGAGCTGGTTTCAAGATATCAGCAAGACCTTTAGAACCTTGACCATCACCTGTGCTACCAGCACCAAGAATTTGGTGAATTTCGTCGAAGAAAAGGATAATATTTCCAGCTTCTTTGACTTCGTTTACCAAGTTTTGAATGTTTTCTTCAAAGCTACCACGGTATTGGGTCCCAGCCTCAAGGCCTGAGATATCAATGGAAATAATTTCCTTATTCTTAATAGCAGCTGGAACATCACCATTCACAATAGCTTGTGCCAAACCTTCGACAACGGCTGTCTTACCAACGCCTGCATCTCCGACCAAAACAGGATTGTTCTTGGTACGGCGTGAGAGGATTTCAGATGCTTCTTGAATTTCCTTGTTTCGTCCGATGACAGGATCTAACTTACCTTCACGTGCTTCTGCTGTTAAGTTACGTCCAAGTTTTGCAAGAATCCCATCTTGTTTCATACCTTTACCTTGAACGTACTGAGCTTGTTCACTTCCTTCGCTTGGAAGTTGACCAGTTTGACGGTAAATAGCGAATTCTTCAGGCGTTACTTCACGTCCATTAATCAAGTAACGGCGGTTTTCAGAACTGTATCCTCGCATACCACCCATCAATTGGTTAAATAAATCATCCATATTATTAAAGTTGTTGTTCATATTCTTTACCTCATTTTGTTTACTTAGTTATAATTACTGATATTGACTATCTTTGACCTTTGTTTTAAAAAATTTAGACTAGCTAAATCGCTACTCTACGTACTATTTCTGGTTTTTCTTTTTCAAGCAGGAGTAGACTATCTTTACTTCTAAAGATTTCTAGATTAAACATAGACCCCACCTCTTTCTATTTTACTTTAAATAAGTGTTCTAGTAAGGCTTTTATTTACCTTACGTTCATAATATACTACATTAGTCAAAAAAGGTCAAGAGATTTGACTTTAATTGACCAATATTTTTTATACTCTTCGAAAATCTCTTCAAACCACATCAGCTTCGCCTTATCTACAACCTCAAAACAGGGTTTTGAGCAGCCTAAAGCTAGCTTCCTAGTTTGTTCTTGATTTTCATTGAGTATAAGTGTTCACGTAAGGCTTTTATTTACCTTACGTTCATAATATACTACATTAGTCAGAAAAGGTCAAGGATTTTGACTTTAATTGACCAATATTTTTTAGAATACAAAAACACCCTGAAACTGAACATCAGGGTGCCATTCTTACATCAAATATAAAATTGCTAGGGTCAGGAGACTTGCTAGAAGCCCCACTCCCCAAAAGAAGAAGTCAACCTTCCACTCGCTCCAAGGATTTCCTTTACCAGAAAATCCTCCAAGTTCAAAATGGTGATGCACAGGCGTCATACGGAAAATACGTTTGCCACCTGTCAGTTTGAAATAACTGACTTGCATCATAACCGAAGTTGTTTCAAAGACATAAACAATTCCGATAATCAAGAGAGTCCATTCTTGGTGGAGGGCCATAGAGATAGCTGCCAACATTCCACCGAGAGCCAAACTTCCCACATCTCCCATAAAGACTTTAGCAGGCTTATGGTTAAAAACAAAGAACCCGAGCAAGCCACCAATCATGGCAAGAATCACTAGAAGAATATCCATCTGACCTTGCACATAGGCAATAACTCCATAAGCTGACAAACTAATCACAACGGAAATACTAGCCAGACCGTCAATTCCGTCTGTCAAGTTCACTGCGTTTGAAAAACCGACTAGCCAGAAAAGAGCGAAAAGAATATAGAAAATCCCTAGATGCACTTGGTAACCAAAGACTGAAAGCATATCGCCACCGCGCTCATAGAAAAGGTAGAAAACGACGCCACCTAGAAGCTGAAGAGCCAATTTCTGTTTGGGATTAAGACCCTCATTGATTTTACGGAAGACCTTGAGGAAGTCATCTAAAAATCCGACAAGTCCATAAAGGACCAAGATGAACAAAATCATTCCTACATTATTGGTCAATTGTTTTGAAAAAAGAGCAAGAAGGAAACTCACCACAACTGCAGCAATAAGGAAAACAAGTCCCCCCATAGTTGGCGTCCCAGCTTTTGCCTGGTGCTGTTTGACATCCTCATGCATCTGCTGGCCTGTAATTTGCGCCTTTCTATAAAATTGGATAAAGGCTGGAATTCCTACCAAAGTTAGTAAAAATGTCACAATTCCAGCACTGATGGAAATAAACATATTAGTCTCCTAAAGTTAATGTAATTTTTTTAATGTCCTTGATAGCTGTATTAGCACGAACATCCTGCTTCTGCACAGTAGAGCCTGAACCTTCAAATACAAGTTCTATATTTAACCACTTAGAAAAAGCTTCTGCGGTTGCTTTTGTCCAACCATACATATCTGGAACTTCCTCTGCTTTATCAGATAAGAGGAGAACTTGCTGGTTAGGAGCAAGATTAGTCCCTTCTTCTACAGATGATTCTTTAATCTTTGTTCCTGTTCCTACAACGATTGGTTGCACAATATTGCGACGTAAGGCTTCCGCCAAATCACCGGGTGAAATGTCCTTGATGCTAGGCATGGCATAAGCGCTTTGATTGGTTACCTGATCTAACGTTTTAGCGGTAGATTGCAGGTTAAGGGAATCTTTCATAGCCACTGCCCTTTCCAAAATAGGATTGGCAAATTCTCCCAACTGGATACCTGAATAATGCTCAGGCTGTTGAACCGTCACATAGAGAATAAAATCAGGATTTTCAGCAGGGTTCATCGATACAGCCGAAAAAATGTAATTGGTCGTACCAACCAAGTAACCTCCATGTTTCTCATCGGCAATCTGGGCTGTACCAGACTTGAGAGCTACATTTTGACCAGGAACAGTTACAGTTGGCTTGCCTGTACTGTGGTTATGCATGGTTCCATAAACTGGATCTGTTCCTACCAAAACCATGTTGGTTCGAGTTAGACTGGCTGCATCTTTGGAAACAGGGTTTCCTACAATCTCTTTTTGAGATTTCCGAACAGATTGGTCATTTGGGTCATATAAGGCACTGATAAATTTAGGTTCTAACATGACTCCATCGTTGGCAATAGCCGTGAAGGCACGAATCATTTGCGTCTGGGTTACTGAAATCCCTTGTCCAAATGAACTCTGAGCAATATTTACGATATTGTCAGCCGGAAGTTGGCCTGCATATTCATCCGTCAATCCAAAACGAGTCGGAACACCAAATTTAAAGCGATTTAGATAATCAAGCCAGGTAGCATCTCCCATCTTTTGCTCAAGAAGCGTCATCCCAACGTTACTTGAGTGCGCGAACCCTTGAGAAAAGGTCATCATTCCGCCACCGGTCAATCCTTCATTGACGTCCCAATCTCGGATAGTAACATCTGCTACTTTTAACTCACTACTATTGAAAACTTCTCCTCCTGGGAAAGTGTTATTGTCAATAGCAGCAGCGAGCGTCATGACCTTCATGGCTGACCCTGGCTCATAGTTACTTTGATAGAGGATATCACGCCAAACAAAGTCCTTGGTCAACCCTTCCTTAGTATCGGCATCAAAGGTCGGCCGTTGCGTTGTTGCAAGAATTTCCCCTGTTTTAGCACTGACCAAGGTAGCCGTCATATACTTGCCTTTTACTTTTTCTTGAAAGGTATTCATCTGTGTTTCCATGAAGGACTGGAGGGTGCTGGAAATAGTTGTATAAACATCCTTGCCATCTACTGTTTGTTGGGAAACTTGTTCTGTTCCAGGGACAATATTACCCAGACGATCTTTTTCATAGGTAATAATACCGTCTTTCCCTGCAAGAATACTATTCAAGGAACTCTCCATCCCAGAAGTTCCTAGCAAACTCTTGCTTCCATCTTCATTTTCATGGAGTTGAGCTAAACCAATAAAACTAGAAGCAAATTGTCCATTTGGATAGCTTCTGTTTGGGCTAGTTGTGAAGTCAATTCCTTCAACACTAGCGTCTTTTAGATCCTTTTTAATAGCCATCATATTGGCATAGGTAATCCCATTTCCCTTTGCACCAAAAGAAACTTGAGTCAGATTCGGTTGAGACAATTGTTCTTTAACATAAACCTCGTCCATATCCAGATACTTATGGAAAACCTCTGCTACCTTATTAAACTGGGCATCTTCTACATAAAGAATTTTACCCGTTGCTGATTTGTATTTTTTATCAATGACAGCATAGACATTATAGGAGGTTGCGTCCTCAGCAATCGGGACTCCATTTCGGTCATAAATAGTCCCACGTTTGGCAGGGACTGTACGGGTTATTTGGTGAACTTTCTTAGCCTCTTTGACTAGATCCGTTCCAAATTTACTACCACTCCCGATAATAACAGCAAAATTGACCAAAAAGACAGCGAAAAGTACGACAGCTAACAAGCTGATGTACTTCCCCACTATTTTACGGTTTTCTGCTGGAGATTTACGGTTTCTAATCGCAAATCGTGTTATTCTTTTTGTCCACTTCATATCTTACTCCGCTGATCGAATATTCTCATTATTCAATTTTAAATCCTTAGAATTTGCGATTTCTTTCAAGCGTTCTGCCCTCAACAATTCATTTACCTCTTGTTTGGCATCATCGAGCTCTGTCTTCTTCTCCTCTATCTGTGCATTGATTTTTGTCAGATCATTTTGTACTTGTAGGAGTCGAGTCTGCATAAAGATAATACTCAGCGCCAAAACGAGAGCTGTAAACGCAATGGAAAGATAAAAAGCCTTCTCCACACGGGAGAATTTTTTTATACGATTCTGCAAGAATTGACTGGTTGTTTCTTTTTTATCTACCATTTTTTCCTCTTACTTGTGAATTTTTCTGGCCACGCGCAACTTGGCTGAGTGCGAGCGATTATTGGCTTCTAATTCTTCTGCACTTGGCAAGATTGGCTTACGGGACACCAATTCCATCTTGGGCTTGAGATCATCTGGGATGAAAGGCAAACCTTTTGGAACTTCCACTGTTGAAGCTTCCTTGAACAATTGCTTGGTCAAGCGGTCTTCTAGTGAATGAAAGGTAATCACTGAAATTCTACCATCCAGAGCCAACATATCCATAGCTTGCTGGATGGACTCATCTGCCGCTCCCAGTTCATCATTAACTTCAATTCGAATAGCCTGGAAAATCTGCTTAGCAGGATGGCCCTTCTTCTTGAGTTCCTTGGCAGGTTTGGCCGACTTGATAATTTCTGCCAACTCAGTCGTTGTCTCAATTGGCTTGACTTCCCGAGCTTGTTCAATCTTACGCGCAATCTGTTTAGAGAATTTATCCTCGCCATACTTAAAGAAAATACGAACCAAGTTATGATAGTCATAGTGATTCACCACTTCATAGGCTGTCAGACTAGCATCCTGATTCATCCGCATGTCCAGTGGCGCATCCTTTTTATAAGAAAAACCACGCTCACGCTGGTCCAGCTGAGGACTAGACACTCCCAAGTCATAACAAATTCCATCAATTTCCTGAACACCAGCTTCACGCAAACGTGCCTGTAAATGACGGAAGTTATCCTTGATAAAAGTCACCATTCCCTTTTCAATGTAAGGAGCCAAGCGTTTTTGCGCATTGTCGATGGCATTCTGGTCCTGGTCAAAGGCATAGAGATGGCCTTTTTCACTTAATTTACTTAATAAATATTCGCTATGGCCCGCTCCACCCAAAGTCGCATCAACGTAGATACCGTCAGGCTTTACGTCAAGCATATCAATCGTTTCGTGGAGTAAGACCGTTACATGATGAAATTCTTTTGTCATATCTTATCTATTTTACCACAAATCTGACTAGCTTGCACTAGTCAGACAAATAGGTCAAAAAAAGGTCAAAAAAAGTAAGAATTCTTTAAGAAATATGTCAAATATGCTTGACATTCGCTCTATAGAAGAATATAATATAGTCAAATATATACGACACAAATCAGAAAGGAGAACAGATGAATCGTGTGAAAGAATTTCGCAAGGAATTGGGTATTTCCCAGCTCGAGCTAGCCAAGGATATCGGTGTCTCGAGACAAACCATCAATATGATTGAAAACGACAAGTACAATCCAACCCTGGAACTCTGTCTCAATCTCGCTCGTAGCCTCCAAACTGACCTCAACAGTCTCTTTTGGGAGGATAATTTTTAAAAAAGGAGCAAACTCATGAAAAAAGAAACCTTCACTGAAAAACTGATCAAACGCACATACGGTATTTCTGATCCACTTGACGAATACAAACGACGCGAGGCTGATCGTATCGGCAATCAAGTCTTTATCTTCCTCTTTTATCTGATGATTTTCGGCAATCTTATTCCGCTCGTTCTGGCCTATAAATATCCTCAACTAGTGGCTCTAGTCTATCCTCCTCTAATTTTAGTGATTGCCCTCATCGTTGCTGGATATCTCACCTACCAAATGCAAAAAACAGGGATTACAGCTATTGAACCAGATATGCTGAGTGAGAAAGAAAGTAAGCAACTTCGCTACCCAGGTCTGAAAGCAGGTTTGTTCTTTGGTCTATGGATATTTTTTATAACTCCTCTTCTCGATATACTCATAGGTGAAGGTCAGGACTATTTTCAGTCTCTTCTCACTATAAGAAATGGTGTATCAAGCATTCTCGGTTCTATCTTCTTCGGGGCAAGCATACAGTTCCTCATCTCCCGTCGCATTGCAAAAGCCAAGAAAGATCAGGATAATGATTAGGAGGAAACTCATGAAAAAAGAAAAGAAACAGTTACGTCATCATGGTCTGAAAGCAGGTTCGATTTATGGAACAGTGATATTTTTTATAATTCCACTCATTGATACCCTAACAAGTGAAAATCCAAATTTTATCAGTTCTCTTCTAAATACAAAACATATTTTTAAAACTATACTGGGAGCTTTCTTTTTCGGAGTGATGATACATATTGTCGACTCACTTCGTATTGCAAGAGCTAAAAAAGACCAGGATTAGGAGGTACCTATGAAATCATTACTAACTTTACTGACCTATCATCTTTTGTTCAGTTCCCTGCTCATCTTCATCATCGTTTCAGGGAACTTGCCAATCAGCGAGATATTCCTCGGGCTAGTCTTTATTCCAGCCCTTAACAAAGGACTGACTTATCTAAAGATTGACTCCCAAAAAACGCGCATACTCAACTTAGCACTATACTTTATAATTCTATCTTTTCCACAACTGATGCTCGCCTCAAGCGATTGGAAATATTATTTACTGCTGACTATCGCTATCCTTTCTTCTATCACTTATCTTTATTATCTCTATCAATTCGTAAAAGAAAGTCAGTAAAACCACTCATTTCGGAGGTTACTAACATGAAAAAAGAAGACTTCACCACTCGCCTACTTCGAAATCTCTTTCACATCCAAGGCCCTTTTGACGAATGCCGGCAAGAGATTATCTACAAAGCCTGTGCCCGTTCCATGGTCCAAATCGTTTATTCTTCCTTCTTCCTCTTCTTGTTTTATCTATTATTTGGACGCTTCATAGAGGCCGTTCGCTATGCTATGCCTTACGTATACTCTGGACTCATTTTTTTCATTACTTTAAAAACTCAAAGAGCCGTCAAAGAACTCCACTTGGAAAAAGATGACAAGTCAGAAATCATCCTCAAAACCTACAGCAAAGCCCAAATCAAATTTCGAAGCTGGGTTGTGTTTATCGGTCTTCAGATTGGCCTCTTTACCCTACTCATCTTTCATAAAGTCTTCGTTCAGCAGATGCCCCTTTCAGATTTTGGAAAGTTGCTCTTGCAATTCGATAAAAGTGGTCCTTTCCTAATGTACGGCCTGATTATCGGTAGCATTTTTGGAACTCTGACCTACGGATTTCTATCATTACAGGAGGAGAAAACTCCTAAAAATACCAAACAGAAGGAGAAAAGCAAGCAATGACTTCACTATACAATTTTTCAGTCTTGAACCAAGACAATCAAGAAACTCAACTAGATATCTATCGTGGTAAGGTACTCTTGATTGTCAACACTGCTACTGGATGTGGTTTAACGCCCCAGTACCAAGGACTTCAAGAACTCTATGATCGCTATCAAGAACAAGGTTTTGAAATCTTAGACTTCCCTTGCAATCAGTTTATGGGACAAGCACCAGGCAGCGCAGAGGAAATCAACAGCTTCTGTAGCCTACATTATCAAACCACCTTCCCACGTTTTGCCAAGATCAAGGTCAACGGTAAGGAAGCAGATCCTCTCTATGTTTGGTTGAAAGAACAAAAATCTGGCCCACTGGGAAAACGAGTCGAATGGAATTTCGCTAAGTTTCTCATCGGTCGTGATGGGCAGGTCTTTGAACGCTTCTCTTCAAAAACAGACCCAAAACAAATTGAAGAGGCCATACAAAAACTACTATAATTCACAATCTCACTATGATTAGGTTTCCTTTAGCCTATTGAATAGTGAGATTTTTAATTAACTTTGACTTAAAAAACACCCCATGATATGAACCATGAAGTGTTGTAAAAATGATACATTCATAGCAGACAATTCACTACTAGACACTATTTTTAACCCCAGCATATACATAGGTTCTATTGCTTGAACACTCTTTTTCCGTTACCATCCTAAAATAAAAACGATGTACTCGCCCATCCTTGGCATTTTCCTTGTTTAAGACAAAGTGGTTTTTCTGATTCATCGCCATGGTTCGTAGGATGTCATCAATCAAGAAAGTCAAGGGTACGTTCATGGCAGAGTATTTTTGAAAATCCTCTTCAAAACGAATATAGTCATCTGAAAAATAATCCATCTGCAGTTTGTTTTCATACAGCTCTTTTCTAGTCATAAACTCCCTCCTCCCATAGACGAATTTCTAGGATATCTGCAACCTCTATCAATCTATAGCCCTCGTTTGTCCTAATAGATAGAGTCTGATGTGATAACTCCCTCACCTCACCGATGATAGTCGCCTTCTGCTTCTTTTCCTTGACCACAAAACGTCCCTTAAGTTGGCCAACATAAAGCTGAGAAAGCAAGTTCAACTTCTCAACTGGGTCCAAATCTATCGAAAAATCAACACGTTTTTTTTCTTCACTGAGCGAACTAGTATGTTCTGAAAGGTAAAACCCCATCCACTTCTGCATACCTGGATCTTGATAATCTCGCGCAGATTGAAATGGTAAATAAGAACGATCAATCATTTTAATCCATCTAATACTCCAGCAGAATGTCCCCCAATCAGCTTGCTTCTGGCAAGACTCCTGGAGGCTTCTTCCAGTGCATTTGCTCTTAAAAGAGAAGTGAAACCAAATTGTTCCCGAATGGAGTCAATGGCCGTCTGGAGCCTTTCTTCTTTTTCTAACTTATCAACATCATCAAAGAGAGATATCAAACCAAAGGACTCGTCTACAAAGCCTGAATAGTTAACTCCGACACTTCTGACCGCTCCAGAAGTGTATTTGTTATGAAATAGCTTCAAAACATAATCCGTTAAGACAGCTGTATTATTGGTCGGTTCGACCTTCATTTGTGTGTGAATAGACGACCTAACCTCCTGTTTAGAGAAACCGACATAGATAGAGACAAGGGTTGTTTTCTTACCAGACCTTCTCAGTCTAATAGCTACCTGCTCCGCTATTTCTCGAAGAATAATTTCAATATCCCGTAGCTTCACGTAGTCTCTCGGCAAGATTTGAGAATTCCCCAAGCCCTTGGATTTGGCTTTATAGGGCTTATGAACATTGCTCTCATCAATTCCGTTAGCATGAAACCACAAACGCAAGCCAGCCTGACCCAGAGCTTTCTTTAGCTGATCTGGATTGCTGGTTGCCAATTCCTTGATAGAAAAAATCCCCAGAGCATGCAAGCGTTTCTCCATCCGCCTGCCAATTCCCCAAAAGTCGGTCATCTTGGGAATGGACCAGACCTTCTCTTCCACATCCTGGTAAGACCAGTTGGCCCTCATGGTCGGAGTGTGCTTAGCCTCATTATCCAGAGCCGACTTGGCCAGTAAGGGATTGGCATTGGACATACCTACTGTAGAGTAGATCCCTGTCTGCCTCCAAATATCCCTCTGAATACGAGCAGAAAGCATATCCAGCTTGTCTTTGCGAGAGAGATTCTTGTCTGGGATGAAATAGTTGAGCGAACTAGTCAGATCAATAAAGCCCTCATCAATAGAGTAGGGATAAATATCATCTGGACTGCCATAGTTTTGAAAGATTCGCTGAATTTCCATATTGACTGCGATGTACTCATCCATCCTGGGTGGCACAATCAAGGTCACTTGAGCCCAATCTTCGATGTAGCGAACATAGTCTGAGTCGGTAGGTAGCCCTTGCTTTCGAGCATTGTAACAGGAAAATTTTCGCGTTTTGATATCAAAAGGCAGATCATAGGCCCAACCAACATTTGATTTGCCAAAAACCTTCTTAAACAGGGGAGAGGAGGCTAAGATAAGACCAGTTGAATTATCCGCGCGACTCATGACACAAAGTGAGGTTTTCAGCGGATGTAAGCCCCTTTTCACACACTCAACACTGGCATAAAAGGATTTCATATCGACAAAGGCAATGTCACTTTTGGGCTCTCTGGAATAATCAAAGTAGCCCATTGACTAGCCCTCCATCGGCACAAAGTTCCCAACGATAATGCCAACAATCCGAGGATCTTCCTCATAGGAGATGAAAATATCCTTGTATTTAGGATTTATAGAGACCAGACGCAATCCATTCTCCTCTCGATAGACCCGTTTGATATAGGTCTGGTTGTTGCAAACCACTGCATAAACCGCCCCGTCATAGTCAAATCCTGTCTCTCGAATCAGTGCCACTGAACCATTTTGATATTTAGGTTCCATGGAGTCCCCAGACACCCATGACGCAAAATCATGAGCCAACTCCTCATTAAAGTAAACCGTATCAAAATTCTGATCATCGTAGACCGAAGCCCCAATCCCTGCTGACATGCGTTCATAAACACGGTACTCATAGAGGCGCTCTGGCATGGTCATCACTTTCTGAGCTTGTTCCTCTTGAGTCAGATTGCGAGCATAGAGAACAACCTTTTCCTTCCCTTGTTTGGAGAGACTATTGTAGAGACGGACAATCTCAATTTGGGTGAAATACCCTTTTGCGACCTTTAGGATACCTTCTAGCTGAGCAACCTTCTCCTTGGACGGTTCCTTGACTCCACGTTCCCAAGCCGAGTAAGCCTGGAAACTAATCCCAAGTTGCTCTGCAATTTCCTTCTGTGTCAGTTTTAACTCTTTCCTCCGAGCCTTTAATTTTTCTGGCTGATACATACTTCACCTCCTATTATGATGATTTAATGGACATTATCTCCCTTAGAAAGACTAATCGATGCTTGAAGTCATATTTTTAAAACTAAACCAATATGGTTTAGTTTTATTATATAAAAAAAGTGGACGGTTGTCTACTAGGAATATCATAAACATCGTGAGTTTTATACTCAATGAAAATCAAAGAGCAAACTAGGAAACTAGCCGCAGGCTGTACTTGAGTACGGCAAGGCGACGTTGACGCGGTTTGAAGAGATTTTCGAAGAGTATTAATCAAACTAAAAGGACCTAGCCCTATACAATACAGAACTAAATCCTTTGAATAAATAATGGATCTAACTTTTAAAATCCCTACAGAAATTCCAGTTTTTCTCTATTTGATACCAGACATTAGTTTTTCAATACGTGGAACGTAGAAGAGTAAGATAATACCGAATACAATCGTAATTCCTCCAACAATTCCATAGTAAGCCACTTCAGTTTCGCTTGTATAAAATTTTACAATTTGAGCATTGATAGCTTGGGCAGCTGCATTACTCAAGAACCAGATAGACATCATTTGTGCTTGGAAGGATTTTGGTGCTAGCTTAGTAGTGACTGATAGACCAATCGGCGAAATCAACATTTCCCCCACAATCACAATAGCCCAACTCATAATCAACCAGAAAGGACTGACCTTAACATCTGTCCCAAAGAGCATCCCTGGTAACATCATCCACAAGAAGGATAAACCTGCTGCTAATAAACCGTAAGCAAATTTCTTAGAAGAGGACGGTTGCTTTTTACCCATTTTCCCCCACAACCATGCAAAAATCGGCACATAAATCATAATGAAAAGTGGATTGATACTTTGGAAAAAGCTAGATGGGAAATGAATTTGATTTCCAAATACATTAAAGTAAAGTCGAGTTTGATCATCCGCAAATAGAGCGAGAACAACAGACCCCTGCTCCTCAATAGACCAGAAGAGTACTCCAGCGATAAATAAAGGAATGTAGGCAAATACTCGGGATCTCTCAGTAGCAGTTATTTTCTGACTAGATAAAATTTTGAAGAAATAGTAGATTGGAATGATTACCGCAATTACTGTAAAGATATTAACAATCATATCCACGTTAAACTGGTGAGTAAAGACTAAACCTATAACCACAAGAATAACCATGACAAGTGTAATCAGCAAGCGTTTAATCAAGGTCTGCCGGTCCTTCTGTGAAAGTGGATCAGTAGGGTAAAGACTTGATTCAGGCAGGTATTTCTTCCCATCTAAAACATACTTCACCAGACCAAAGAACATCCCAATGGCAGCTAATGAGAAACCTAGATGGAAATTGACTTCCTGACCTAGATAACCTACTAAATAAGGGGCGACGAAGGCACCTAAGTTAATACCAAAGACAAAGATACTAAAACCTGCATCCCGTCTATCATCCTCTTTCTCATAAATTCCCCCCACCATATCTGAGATATTGGGTTTTAAAAATCCAGTTCCAAAGATAATCAAGGCAATAGAAAGATAGAGAGCTATTTGTCCAAAAGGTGTTGCCAAAGCAATATGCCCTAGCATAATCAGAATCCCACCGTAAAAGACAGTCTTACGACTTCCTAAAATACGGTCACTGACAAAACCACCGATAACCGAGGACAAAAATACCAGTGAGCCATAAATCGCCATAACCGATGCAGCCGTGGTCTTATCCATTCCCAATCCACCATCTTGCACGCTATAGTACATATAGTAAAGTAGGATAGCTCGCATCCCATAGTAAGAAAAGCGTTCCCACATCTCTGTAAAGAAGAGGGTGGACAAGCCCATAGGATGTCCAAAAAATGTTTTCTGTTTTTCCATATATATTCTCCTTGAACGATATAATAATTCATTTTACAGAATTTTCAAATAAATGTCAAACAAATCCTATTTCTTTTAGAAAATTTTCTGAAAAAATCTAACGTCTCATACTTAATTCCACCATAAAAATCCATTTCAGACTAACTTTCACTTCGGTCAGGCAAGCGAAAGTTACTTTGAAAAATCACCTTTAAAAATTTGCTCTTGTTTAGTTTAAAAATGTTTCAAACCTTGAAACATACTTATCCTTTCCTCTTCATTCTCTTCGAAAATCTCTTCAAACCACGTCAGCGTCGCCTTACCGTATATATGTGACTGACTTCGTCAGCCTTATCTACAACCTCAAAACAGTATTTTGAGCAACCTGCAGCTAGCTTCCTAGTTTGCTTTTTGATTTTTATTTAATATTATCCTTTCCTCTTCAGTAAACAAAAAACATCCCTATGCCAAACTTGTAATTACTAAAATACAAGTCAATAAGCATAGAGATGTAAAACTATTACACATTAAAAAATAAATAATTAGCAATTAAATAATAGAAATTGTGTACGAAATGTCTCAATTAGTTTTCGCTAGTAAATATCATTTCCAACAAACGCCCTCTCAATTCCTTATCCTGATGATGCAAGATATTCATTAAGTCATGAGAATTTTTGGCATTGATGAATTGATTTAACAATCTATCTTTTAATTCATATGGAAGAGAAGCCGTCTTTAGTAGTCTAAAAACTTCGTCATTTAGAGATGTTGTTTTATTATCTTTACATTCAAAATTAGCTGTATCATTCTTATTTGGCAATTCAATCATAGACACACTCGTTCCTTTAAAATGAATTCTATGTTTTCTATTGCTTGGAACGATACTAGAATCTCCTTGTAATGCTAACTCTACCATTCCCATTTCCCAATCGATTGATAATCTTGTTTTATATCTTTGACCATTTTGATCTTCAATCATTTCAAAAGAATGTTGTTTACCTGGGAATACATACCAATCTACAACTTCAGGTAAATCAACACCCATACCTATCTCTGAACCAACCAAGGGAATAATTGCACCACTTTTTGCAAACACAGGTATAGTCGAAATGTCTCTATAAACACTTAACTTCACACCACCTGTATATTTTTTCTCTGAAAAGAAGTCATACCATTCACCTTCAGGGAACCATACATCTACTTTTGCAGATTGGAATGCCAAATCCATCTTTTCTACAACGGGAGCCACCATCAATTCTGTTCCAAAAAAGTATTGATTTGGAACATTATAGCTCTCATCATTCTCTGGGTAGAAATAGTACATTGGGCTGATTAAAGGGGCACCTTCCTCATGTGTCTTTACATTCATGGTATATAGATATGGAATCATCTGATGTCTCAAACGAAGGTATTTCTTCATAATCTTAGATGTTGTTTCTGAAAAAAACCAAGGTTCTTTACTATTAAAGGGACTTCTAGAACTATGTAAGCGAGTTATCGGACTAAAAACGCCAAACTGTAGCCATCTAGTTTGTAGCTCTTCGTCATAATCCCCCAGCATGTGTCCACCGATATCATGACTCCACCAACTATAACCGATATTAGATGCTGTCGCTGTAAAATAAGGTTGAAATCTTAAGGAATTCCAACTAATAATAGTATCTCCTGAAAAACCAACAGGGTAGCGATGACTACCAGGACCTGCATATCTTGATAAAATCAAACCACCTTCTGCATTTTTACAACTATCCTGATAGTGATAATGGTTTAAAAGCCACAGTGGATCCAACATACCTTGAGTCCCTTGTTGCCAGTCAATCCACCAAAAATCTACTCCCTGCTTTTCTAGCTTATAATGAACATCTTTAAAGTAGGATTCTCTAAAAGATGGATTAAAAAAATCAAAAATAGCAGGTTCCTCTAATTCTACATTTAACCCCAATCGTTTGGCAACTTGAGGATAAGCTTCTTCATAAGCCCGTATACCATCAGCAGGATGAACATTTAAGGAAAGTTTTAACTTTCTATCATGAAGTTGTTGCAATAACTGTTCTGGATTAGGTATTAAGTTTTTATTCCAACTATATCCTGTCCAGCCACTTCCAAAACGGGCTGGAATGTCAGTTATATGCCAATCCATATCTAACACACCGATAGATAATGGAATTTTCTCTGTTTTAAATCTGTCTATTAAATCCAAGTATTCATCCGACGTATAAGGCCAATATCTACTCCACCAATTCCCTAAAGCATATCTTGGCAACAAGGGTGTTGAACCAGTCAAATGGTAAAAGTCTCTGATTGCTCCTCTATAATCATGCCCATAGGCAAAGAAATACAGGTCAATTTGATTTTCTCTCTCAATATAACCAGACTGTTCATCCCAAATAAATCCTTGAGAATCATCCAATAAGGCTATACCATTTCGGCTAATAATTCCATCTTCTAACGAGATTGCTCCATCTGCCTTATCCAGAGTCCGAGCTGTTCCTTTTAACGTTTCAATAGATTCACCAAAATACCAGCGACTACCATATACGGCAAAATTTCCTTTTAATTCTATAAATAAATTTTCGGCGTTAAATTCTCCTTTATTAAAGTGCAGATGAAAATAGTCCGTCATAATATCTAGTACGTTTGATGTCTCGATATAATCTAACGAAACTTGACCAAAATCTCTATTATAGATAAGTTGTGTCGTTCTATCCTCAAAACTTCCAGTTTGAGAGTATTCTAACCTTACTAGCTTGTCTGTTAATACAGAGATGCGATAAAACTCTCCCTTAAAAATTTTCAATTTGTTTCCCTCCTTTTATGGTAGCACAAAAACAGAACGCACCATTTTTGATGCGTTTTTCGTTATTCTGAATGCAATGTTCTATCTATGACAAATAATACTCAATTGAAAAAATGTAGTGGACAAAATATCTTTTAACAAATCAAGATGTTATTAAAGAGTTATCCCTTTTCAACCTTTCTAAGCTTATGTAGTTGTGAAACAAACCTCTTTTAAACTATTAACTAAGATAGGATTGATATATAATTTCAAACTCTTACTAGCAATCATACGATATTCAAGCTCGCGTGCTTTTTGCTCATCTCGTTCTTCCTGCTTATTTCTTAGAACTGAAGAACCCGGATAGGTATATAAATTATCTGGATCAATATAGTCATAAGAATCATAACATTACGCTTCACTAAGCCATCCCCAGATCAAGAGCTTCATCTCGTAATTTTTCAACATCACTAACCGTAGGTTGCCATCCTTCAATCATATTTGTACTTAAAGCATACCAAACACTCTTAAAAACGGATCAGTTTTCAAAAGCTACTCCCATGATTGTCATCTTTTCTTTATCTATATCTAAGGACATATGCTACCTCCTTTAGTTACATTATACCATGTTTCTCTGTAGCTTTTAAAAATTTTATTTTGTCTGTAATATCTAAATTTCAGCACATTTAGCCTATTTTATAAACTTCAAACTCAAAGATGAAAACGCGTTCTTTTTCCTTTTTAACTAATGATTCTGAGTAAAAACTTAACTTCAGGGGAAAATGAAGTAAGACTAGACAAAATTCAAAGAGCAAATTCGAAAACTGATCTCGTACAACTCAAAATACTGATTTTAGACTGAAGATAATGCTAGAATTCTAATTAATGTTTTTGTAATAAAGAGCTGACAACTTATATTGCTTTTGATTTCTTAAGAGTATAAAAAGAAACAATAAGGTAAACTTTCGAGTGCTTTGAAACGTTGATAGTATCGTATTGATTAACGTTTTGAGGCAACTGACTTCGTCATGTTGCAGCTACATTTGTAAGCGACTCAAGTCGCAACAACTGTGTCAATTGCACCAATTTATTAAGAAAGTACAAAAAGAACACCCCGAAAGGTGCTCTTTGTAAGTATAGTAATTCTCTCGAATTAACGTTTACTAAATTGTGAAGCTTTACGAGCTTTTTTAAGACCTAGTTTTTTCTACATTATTATATTTATGGTAAATTATCACTAAAATCAAGTAATTTTAAGATATAAATCCTCAATATTTACATATATAATCCTTTTGAAAATCAAGAGGTTATCAAAGGGTTATCACTTTTTAGTTTTCAGAGCTTATGTAGTTGAGAAATACGATCTAATGTATCACAAAGATGATGTACAGTTGAACAACAAATATACAGTTTCTTCGTTCCTGGACAATTTCTTTTTCTATCCTGAAGATATTTAAATAGTGCAAGATGTTATTTCTAAACACTTAGAAATAATCAAATAAATTAAATATTATTTCTAAATATTTGAAAATAATATTTGTTTGTATTATACTATCTGTGAGGTAACTATTATGAACTATATTAAAAGACCACATTATTTAGACTTTTTAAGAAGACATCGTGACCGCCAAATCATTAAAGTTGTGAGTGGAGTTAGACGAGCTGGTAAATCTGTTCTCTTTCAACTCTATAAAGAAGAGTTACTAGCAACTGGAGTAGACGAGAATCAGATTATATCCATCAATTTTGAAGATCTGAGTTACTATGAATTTCGACATTTTCAAACATTATTCGCTTATATAAAAGAGCGATTAGTTGAGGAAAAAACATACTATATCTTTTTAGATGAAATTCAACATGTTGAAAAATTTGAACTGGTAGCAGATAGTCTATTCATCTTGCCAAATGTAGATCTCTATTTGACTGGATCCAACGCCTACTTTATGAGTAGCCAATTAGCAACAAACTTGACTGGTCGGTATGTTGAGATAGAAGTTCTTCCTTTATCATTTGAAGAATACCTATCAGGTCAATCTCTCACAGAGAATCTGAATACAACAGAAATTTTTAACAATTATCTTTTTAGTGCTTTCCCTTACTTATTACAAACATCATCTTACGATGAAAAAATTGACTATCTCAGAGGAATATATAACTCCATACTGTTAAATGATATTGTCACTAGATTGGGAAATCCAAATCCTACTATTATTGAGCGCATTGTCCGAACCCTTCTCAGTAGTACAGGTAGCTTAATATCAACAAATAAGATTCGCAATACCCTAGTTAGCCAAAATGTTTCAATCTCCCATAATACTTTGGAAAATTATTTGACAACTTTGACAGATAGTTTACTTTTTTATTCCGTTCCACGTTTTGATGTAAAAGGTAGAGCATTATTGCAACGCTTAGAAAAATACTATCCCGTTGATTTAGGTTTACGACATCTCTTATTACCAGACCACAAAGAAGATATTGGGCATATCTTGGAAAATATTGTATATTTGGAATTGAGACGTAGATATTCACAAGTATATGTTGGTAATTTAGATAAGTATGAGGTTGATTTTGTTGTTGTAACTGATCTTGGTCACTACGCTTATTATCAAGTCAGTGAAACAACACTTGCTCCTGAGACACTAGAAAGAGAACTTAGACCACTAGAAGCCATTAAAGATCAATTCCCTAAATATCTATTAACAATGGATACGATTCAGCCAACAGCCAATTACAATGGTATTGAGAAGAAAAATATCATAGATTGGTTACTAGAAAAATAGATAAATATAAATCATTCAGCTAACTAGATTTGTAACAGTCTGTTATCAATGATTCTCCCTAAGTCCTAGCAAGATATAAGGAATTGAGAACACTGACACTTGAAGAATAAAATGGAATCTATAACTTCTGAAAACAATATTATTACTCAAGACGATGAACCTCTATAGAATTAATGAAGCTAGGAATTAAACGGAACTATAAAGAAAAAAAGACTGAATAATCAGGCTTTAAAATCCTAAACGCGCATAATATCAGGTGTTGAAGAAACTTGATATTATGCGTTTTATTATGGAAATATTTCCTTCATTTTCTACTGAAATAGGGTTTGTGCTAGCCTATTTTCTCTATTTCCAATGACTTACTTCAGCTTCTTACTTCTTATGAAAAACATCAAAAGGCTGAACTATCAAAGTTTGGAATTATCCAATCCGATTAACAATATGTCTTTACTTATATCGATATGAAGGGTAACGTTAATAGCCCTCTACACTCTGACTATCTTAATAATAAAATGAAATCTGTCAAACGTCGTCATCCAGAACTTAAACATGCATTCCCTTATAAATTAAGACATACAGGGGTAACGTTAGCAAAACAGGCTGGAACATCTATTGAAGGTATTTCTGAGTCTCTAACACATAGTGACACGATTACAACAAAGACTTATGTCAATACTTCGAATGTCCTTCCAATGGCTGTTGGAGAGATTGCTCATCGTAATCTTAAAAAGTAATGGTGTGAATTTTACTAAAAATCATCAAAAAAACACCCCATGGTGTGAACCATGAAGTGTTGTAAATGCTGCATTATAGCTGGTTCTTAACGTTTTGAGAATTGTGATGCTTTACGAGCTTTTTTCAAGCCTGGTTTGACAAAGTTTTGTTTTAATTTATTTTAGTGTAGCATGATACCAACATCTTTTGACCTTCTATTACAATATTTAATAAAAAAATTGAATAAGTTGAACTAAAAAAGAGAAAGTTTCTCCTTCTGTTATTATCAATATCTTGCTTTTGGACTAGGAAGTTAAGTAGTTATGCGAAAACTGAGTCATAGGAATAAATCTTTTTCTAGTAATGTTTCGCAACTCTACTATAACGAATTTATTCCTTTTAGTGTTTACACAACTTATTTTACACTACCTCACTTTGTCATTCAAACTAAACATGGTATAATAGTTAAGATTTTTACACTACTCATTTCTGGGCAGAAGTGGGCAGTAAAATTTAAGAAACAGGGGCTAAACCCTTGGTATGAAAGGAATCTATAAAATATTATGATGAACATGCAAAACTTGTTCCAAGACTTTTTTAGACTTGTTAACGTCAGAAATATTGATTTAAAACCTTTCTTGATTCCCAAAATTAAACTAAAATGACCTGAAATCATTTCAATAAGGCTAAAAATAGACTATGCAGTATCTTCTATATAATCAAAAATGCTTCACTTAATTAGTGAGGCATTTTTGATTAATATTCACTGTAAAGGTCTATTTATTTAACTCAAGAGATGATGATATTATTTTCAGAAAGATATTTTTCACACTTTTTAAACTGATTATAGTAATGTTGCAAATACACCGCTCCTTTATTTAATGCGTCTACCCTATCAATAACTTGAAGATCATAGTTTCCATTTTCATTTTTTAAATAAACAAGCAATAATAATTTATAAGAACCATCTACACCTTCGAATAAACAAAAAATAAAATGAGATTGATTTTCATTTGGATTATTCGAAATGAACGAACTGGGAGCAATACAATTATTATAATGTAGCCTGGCTGGATTGAAAAAATTACTATTTTCATTAAGATGGATATGAACTGCATTAAATGAAAAATAGTTATCATCTATTGTATCATTTTTTACATCATTATTTTTAATATAAGGTGTGAATATGTAAGTAGACTTTATGGTTCCTGAATTTTCATATATTCTTAGCTTAGGTACCTCAATCTCCTTTTCCTCACCGTTGAATACAGCTTTTACTTCTGACATTGCCTCTTTTTTATAGGAGATGGATAATTTAGCTCTTCTATCTGTTTTTAAAACATTAATTCTTTCTATATATACAGTAATAATACTGATAAGAAATGCCAAAAATGCAATCGGTTCACTTATGACTTGCTGATAAACATAAGAAACGATATCAATAAACATTTTAACAACTGTCACTTTAGATTGTCTTAATATGTAAACCAATAAACATATAGTTAACCAAAACCAAATCGTTTTATAAAAAGTTAGTTTTTTCAATTTTTTCATTTTAAATTCTCCACTCCATAATCTTTATCGTTCTCTAAAGTTATTATCCTAATCAGTTTGATTTACCATTTATTATGACCTCCAATAATTCATCCGCAACAACATCTTCAACGTACTTCCTTATCGCTCTAACATTAGGGAGGGTGTTTAGATGCGATTCAATACAAGCTAATATCTTGTCCTCATCTAGATATTCCTGATACCTTTCATCTATATATTCAGAGCTAATAATTTTTGAATACGTCAATTTTAAAATTTTCTTTTTCTCATCAATAGATAGTGGAGAAAATTTAACAAAACCATCAAATCGACTCAATAATGCTATATCAATATTTTTTTCCATTTCTAAACGACTTTTAAAATTAGAAGTGCAAATAATAATTGAGTTACTTAAATCTACTTTATAATTTTGATCTTCATAAATGCCTTCATCAAACATTTGAAAGAAGGTGCTATGAAAAAATGCAGGAGCTAAAGCGAACTCATCAAGCAAAATAACATTAGATTCTCTGTTTAGTAATGTTTTAGAAAATGAGTCCTCGCTATGGTTTGCTGATTTAAAATATTTTACACTTGATTCACCACCAACCATCGACATTTGTTCTCTAATAATATTGTTATTTCCATACAGTGTAAATGATAGTTGTTTTACTGTTTCAGTTTTTCCTATTCCTGGTTCACCATAAAACATTAATACTAGTGCTTTCGCATTCGTACGCACCAACTGAGTAACCAATTTCCTTAATAAACTTTTCTTAGCTTTTTCTTGACCAACTATTTTTTCATTTAAATCTTCAGAAATCCTTTTAAGTTGCTCCTCACTAATTTTTGCAAAAGTACTTTGTTCAATATTTAAAAATTCTGATTTAACTTGTTGCTTTAATGAATTAAAGAATTTTTTAGGGGGATTATGAAGATATATTTCTTCAGTTCCTGAATCATTAAAAATTTTGATTAATAAATCAATATTTTCAAAAACTAGGCTCCCAGAAAGCGAGTAGGTATCCATTCTAAAAATACAATTCTTTTTATCTATTAGAGGTTTTATTATATCAATAATAGTAGAATCTTTAGTCCAATTTATAATAACCTCATTAAATGAAACATAGTTATCTAATTTTACGACTCTTTCATTAAACTTTTGAACTGGCTCAAAAAAAATATTAAATCTTACCATTACACACCTGCCACTAGAACATCATATATCGGTATTTTCTCATTATTTTGTTCTTCATCAAAGTCAGCTCCTAGTTGTGACTGTCTCTGGTTTGATAATCTATCTATCATTGTATTAAAACTTAAATCAATTGAATCTACTTCTCCAACCTTAATTCCATAAAGTTTGACATCCATCTTAGTTAAGTCACTCAACGTATAATTATTACGTAGACCCGATATATTGAATCTGAAAACACTTTCATTACTCTCGGAACTAATTCCCTTAATTTCATAATATCCAGAAAGTCGGTCCAAAGTTCGTTCAATATTCTTTATTTCAATACCTTTAAAATTATTTTTATCATCATCTGTAATACTATTCATTTTAGTAATATCACTAATCATATCGAGAACAGGAGTGATGTTACGGTAAAAAGCGGGGGAGTCTTTTTCAATAAAAAGTTTAACATTATCTAAACGTTCCACTTTTGAAGAACCTTTTTTATCGGTCGCAAACTTTTTAAAGTTACTTAGCAATGTAGAGGTAATCTGTGATTCTACTACACCGCTTCGTTGATATGAAGCATTTCTAGAGAGTCCTATTTTAAATCGAGTAAAGAAACTCATACCAACCTTTCCCTCGGTATCTACCTCAACCATATTTTCGGACACACGTCTTATGATATCAGATTGTATCCCATTTTGATGTAATTCTAAAAAATCAGCCATTACTTCCTCCTTGTTACTATATATTCAGACTATTTAATAATCATATTATACCAAAATATCAAGTATTACTAAAAATACTACTATATATCCCTCAATTTAGTAAGCAAATCGAAAAAAGAACACCCCGAAAGGTGCTCTTTGGAAGTATAGTAATTCTTTCGAATTAACGTTTTGAGAATTGTGATGCTTTACGAGCTTTCTTAAGACCTGGTTGGGGCACCACTTATTTCATCTAATTTCAAAGTGCTTTAAAATCAACGTTTTCATAAATTTTCAAAAAACAAAATTTCAACTAATTTCAATCAGTTTCATTAAAATAAGGTAAACTTTCATAAAAAATAAGCAAAAATCGAACCAGAATATCAAAAGTTCCCTTATATAAAATTTTTACATATATACTAATTTGTTTCCATTAGAAAAGAGAGTCACCGCTCTCTTTCTTTTTATCTATTATATTTTCGTTTTCCTGCTAAAGCTAGTAGTCCAACACTTGCTCCAAGCAATGCTAAAAGTCCTGAATTCTTAGTTCCTGTATTTGGAAGTTGTTTCTTAGGTTCTGCTTTTGCATTTGTAACTTGTGCAGGAGCTTGATATGTTTTATCGTCTTTAGTTCCTACTGTCGCAAATACAGCCCTATTTTGAGCCTTAGCATCTACAACATCAACTACTTTACCGTCAGCATCAAGGACAGGTTTAACTTCCCCACCTGCGTTACGGATTTCTTCTGCTCTGTCTTTCAAAGCCTGCAAGCGTTGTTGTTCAGCAAGGTATGCATCATGTTCAGCTTTAAGTTGTTGCAAGTTAGCAAGGATACGAGCCTTAGCTTCTGCGATACCCTCAAGACGAGCCAACTCGTCCTTAGCAGTCTTCAACTCAGTACGAAGTACACCAAGCTTAGATTTAGTATCAGTAAGCTCTTTATCCAAAGCCTTAAGGACTTCATTACGCTTAGTAAGGGCAAGTTCAAGAACTGTATAGGTGTCAGTAGCTTCTTTAGACGCTTCACGTTTGCGAGCAAGGTCTTCACCAGCTGACTTACGAGCCAAGACTGCTACATCATGAGCCTTAGTAAGGACTTCCAACTCTCCTTTAGCAGTTTCAAGAGCTTTATCAGCAGTTGATTGTTCAGCTTTAGCACTGGTAAGAGCTGTTTTAGCATCTGCAAGAGCCTTAGACTTGTTATTAGCATTTGATTTAGCTAATTCAAGAACTTCTTCGGCAATTTTTAGGGCTTGTTTGTCTTCAGCCAACTGAGCTTTAGCTTCTTCGAGAGCCTTTTCAAGAGCTGAGACGTCAATCTTGTTCATTCTGATGTTAGATAGGTGTGAACGAGCAGAGTCAAGAGCAAGGTCAGCTTGACTGTACTTAGTCTTAGCAAGATATACTGCATTTTCAGCATCTTTGACCTCTTGATAAGCATTGACATACGCTTTTTGAGCTGCTTCAACTGCCTTTTCGTCTACCTTTTGAGTAGTTGTGGTAATTGACTGAGGGGCTGACAAAGTGATAGATGCTTCGTATCCTTTGGTTGTGTAGCTACCCATATATCCAATACCTGCACCGAGATTGGTCTTATCAGCATCACGCAACCCTAGAAGAGAAAGTGCACTGCTATAACGCTCTTCACTTGAGGTATTTTCATTAACACCCATCAAGGCATTTACGATACCCTGATACATAACCTGCTTAACGTGAGCCATAGTGGTTACTTTCTTATCAAGACCTAGGAAGTCTGGAATCATTTTAGAGCGAATTGCAAGAGATGGTACAGTTACATTAGACTCTTTCTTAGCAAGTTCGTACTTTTCTTTGATACCCTTAGTGTTGTGTTGGCTGTACTCACCACTGTTAGCACTAACAAAAGCATTAGCATAGTTGTTAAAGGCTTCAGCCAATTTAAGTGAACTATCGCCTACTGTGACAGGCTTAGTACCAACCTTAGCACGCAATTCATTAATGATTGATGCTGCATAGGTAGTCAATCGGATTTGTTGGTCTTTAGTTAGGTGTTGAAAGTCTGCAATTTCAGTTGAGTCTGTGTCTTCTGAACCGTAAGGAACTCCGTTTAACTCTCCAGTTGAGTTAAAGTCTTTAAGGGATTTAGCACCTACACCAGTCTCTTCGTCCATGTAAGGGGTCTTAAGGGCTGTCTTACGAACTGCATCAGCAGTGCCTGTACCGTTGGCAAGAGCCTTGATTGCATCAATATACCCTTGTGAAAGAGCTGGAGCGTAAGTTGCTTTAGGAACATCGTACATTGTTTCAGAAGATGTAGTTGTTTCAGTGACACCTTGTTTAGCTACTTCAAGAGCTGATTTAGCAGAAGTGACTGCCTTATCCTTGTTAGATTGGTCAGCTTTAGCATTAGCGAGTGCTGTAGTGGCTTGGCTTAGAGTGGCTTCAGCACTAGATACCCCACCTTGTGCGTCTTTGACAGCTTGGTCTTTGTCGGATTGAGCCTTTTTACCATTGTCAAGGTTAGTCTGAGCAGTCTCTACCGCTTTAGTGTCTTCGGCGACTTGGTTAGTAAGCGTAGCTACCTCTTTTTCAAGCGGAGCAACATCAGTAGTAGATGAAAGAGAATCTACTTTCTTCTGAGCGTCAGCTACCTTATTAGCCGTAGCAGTAGCAGTTTTCTCAGCATTAGACACTACCTTAGTTTGGTCAGCAACCTTTTCAGCAGTAGTTGAAACAGACTTATCAGCATCAGCTACAGTCTTTTCAGCCGTAGCAAGCTCACTGGCTTTCTTTTCAGCGTCAGCCTTAGCCTCAGCAACCTTTTCAGGTGTAACAGACTCAGCTTCTTCTATCTTTTTAGTAGTATCAGCGATAGTCTTTTCAGCATTAGCAATGTTTGCTTCAGTAGTTGAAACAACTTCTTTTTGCTTAGCTACATCCTGATTAGCCTTATCTGATTCAGCCTTAGCCGTATCTACGTCTTGTTGGGTAGGAACTTTAGGTTTAACCTCGTCCTTAGCAACTACCCTAGTTGCAGGCTCGTTAACGGCTACTTCGGTTTCGCTAGCAGATACCCCAGTAGATACCCCTAGAGCCGAGATTGCAAGCGTTGAAATAACTGCGCCTGTACGCAATTTCTTGATGGTTCCGTGACCTTGAGTATTTGATTCCATCGTATAAACTCCTTTATGTCTTAAAAGACTGTTTTATGAATAATATTATACCACATTTTACAGTCTTTTGAATATTATTTTTGTAAAAATTTCAGTCTTTTAATAACGATTTATTCAATGAGATAAACTTGTATGATAGTTATGAGGTACTATCATGACTGAAAAAATAAATTTAAGAGAATTTGTTGCAAAACAAATCAGACTTCTAAGACTGAAAAGTGGGATGACACAAGAATATCTAGCAGAAAAAGCTGATCTGGGATTCAACTATATCTATAGGTTAGAGAATAAACAGTTAAATGTTAAGCTTGAGACCATTGAAAAAATCATACAAGCGCTTGAAGTTGATATGAATACTTTTTTTAATATTGAAAATCAAAATCAAAGCGGAGAGTTTTCACAACTTATTGAAGATATTAGAAACCTACCAACAGAAAAAAGAGAACCTACTATAAAAGCTCTCCGAGATATATTAAAACAAATAAATTAAGCCAAGTATTTTTGAACTTGGCTTTTTTTAATTTACTAATTTAGTTTTTAGTTGCTCCCTTTATATCATGCCTTGTTTTAGTCTGACTATAAATAAATTTAGGTATGTCTTCACCATTCAATGCTTTCTTAGCATTATTGAATAACCAATCTAGTAAAACAGATTTATCATAAGTTTTTCCAAATTTAATGTTAAATTCATTCATCCCAGCTAGTCCATTAGTTGCTTTTTCAATGCAGTCCAATAAACCTAACTCTTCTAGACGTTCAGCTAACCTAAACGAATCTTCTTTTAAATAGTCGTTATATATCTCCCTTTGATATAAATCATTAGTAACAGAAAATCTTCGAATAATGTTAAAAATTTCGCTACTTTTTTGAGGCTTAATAGTGGAAGATTTTTCTCGATAATTTTTCTCATATCTTTTTAGCTGCGAGAGCGATAAAGACCCTGCTATTTTTTTATAAATATTGTATTCAAAATATTTTTCTAAAAAACGTTCTTGTGATAATTTATCTTTTTTTCTTTGTCTGTACAATATTTCAGAAATATTAGAAGAAATAAACTCATCTTGTATTTCTAACTTTAAATCTTCAAAATTAATCATATCTTACCTCCTTTTAAAAACATTATAACACCTTTCAATAATAGTGTCAAAAAAAGGATTCTAGCCATAAAATTAGAATCCTTTTTTAGTTATAAAAAATATATAAAACAGTATCAAAAGTTAGATAAAAACTTTAAATGATAAGTTGTTCAATTATTAATATTCAAATCACTTATTAGAAACAATATACATAAAAAACCTATTTTAATCGAAAACATTAATCATAATTTATATATTTTACATAAAGAAGATTTTTTAAAGAATGGTGTCAAAAAAGAGACACCAACTATATTAATCCCTCACATTGCTCATGTAAGCAAAAAAATATATACTAGTGTCATAAGTTAGCTAACTAATTCAAATATAGACCGTCCTATCATTCAAAGTTAAAATTGCTAGTCAGACGGAAGATTAGCAAAGGAGGCATTCATATGTCTAAAGAAAAAAAATTATCAGTAGGCAACTACGAAAGCGCAAGAGCATTTTTAGATGCTTTATCAACTTCTATTGATATCTCATCAGATATCAAAGTAATTGATACCAACACTGGAGTCATTAACGAAGGTCAAGAAAATCAACGGCTATGGGCTTCGCTAATATGCGTAGATGTCGAACTCTATGAACAGTTCGCTAGTATTGGTCAAGAAAATTACTGCCCGACGTTCAAAGTCAAGTTGAAGAACTATCAAAACGAGAGTTTAGATGGTTTGGTCAATACTGACATCATACTTAACAAGTATGACTTGTCATTTGTTCTTGACAAGTTGAAGCAACCGGTCGGACTCGCTCTTGTAGCTGAACTTGCTGATATTTCATTAAGATAAGTGACGAACATAGTGAGTTATCATCTGCATTGTTTAGATGATAACTACTCACTATATGACGAGGTAACATATATGTTGATACAAATATTCTTTTATCTTATTCTTGCATTATTTATATGGCAAGGTTTTAATACTCTGTACATCTCTCTAAAACGACAGTTTCTCATTGTGTCAGATGAGGTTGTTAAGAGAAATGAAAATTTATGGGAACAATGCCTCTTGTTAACAGGCAAGCAAGTTAAGTTTATAACTACATTGATTCAAAATGTCACACTTTGGTGGTTCAATAAGAAAGCTGATGAACAACTACAAGTCCGAAAAGGTACTGTCTTACAAAACGTGGTCAATCATCTCAATCAAAACTTATCTCATGATTTACAGTTAAAAACTATAAATCCTGCTACCACACGAGGTATAGATGTTTGGATCTATCTCGCTAATAATCTTGACACAAACTCCCAAAAGGAGCTTGAAGATTATTTCATGGGAGTGTTGGCTAAATACACAAATGAATTTGCTCTTGACTATATGCACATAGAAATGAATGTTGGTGCTGGTTGGGTTGCTAAATTTGATGTCAAAACAATTGAAGAGGCAACACACAATCGTATGGCAAGACAGACTGAAATCATTCAAGAAGAGGACTTCTAATATGATTAAAAACGTTTTCGAGGTCAACAGCAGGGGACACCCTTCCCCTTTCAACATTGACATAAACCGATATTTTGCTTGGATTATTGCAGGACCGTCTGGTTCAGGGAAATCAAACTTCTTGCATAGATTTATAGGTATTGTGGCAACCCATGATACATCTGCTGAAGCTTATTTTATGGATTTTAAAGCTGATGATGAACTATTCGCAATGTCAGGGACTCATGTAGCTCGTGGATTCAACTGTCTTGATATGTTTGAAACTATCTATAATCGCTTTGAAAACAGATTAAGCAAGGTAGAAACGAATGACCACAATCTATATCTTATTTTTGACGAGTGGCAAGCATTTCTAGCTTATCTTGAACAAACTGATAAAAAGAAACACAAGGAAATACTGTCTAAAATGCTAATGATGAATAGTATGGGTAGAAGCCTAGGCTTCAGAATAATTTTATCCAGTCAGCGATTCTTATTGGTAGATTTGCCTGGACGATATAACTTTAATTGTGTCATCAGTTTATCAACTAGCTTTTTGAATGCAAGCAACAATAGACAGTTACTTTTCCCAGATATGGAAAAAGACGAGGTCATCGTCAAGCCTAGGGGATATGGGTATTTTCAAATAGAAGGCGAACCTGTGAGAATGTTTCGGACTATTCCAGTTAAGAATCAGCAAATTTTGAATCTACGAATTCAGGAGCTTTTCTCAAGGTATGAATAGCGGTTTTCCTGCTATACTTGTTTTGACGACAGTAGCCCTTTTTGAGCTATCTCATCGGTATAGTGTCGGCACTTACCAATCAGTAGGAAAATGAGGTCTTGCAAGGGCTTTGAGGGGTGGAGATTTTTCAGCGTAGTATAGCGAAGCCTAAAGCGAAAGCGTAACGAAGTCGAAAAATACTACCCCGTCCCTTGCCAGTCCTCAAGCGTTCTTAGTGTGTGATATCATCGGGCAGGAGAGGCTGGGGTTTGGGGCAAAGCCCCAAGAGAAGATTTATTGGGGTTACTACGACCCCCAATAAATCAATAATCAATAATCATAGAAAGAAGATAATATGGCGAAAGAACAACGTTCTAATAAATGGGCTTTTCTCATCTATAAAGAAAGTGCACCAGAAAATTATTTAGACATTCTCGAAGAGTTACACATTCCATTTATTCTAAGTCCTTGGCACGACAAGGATATAAACAAAGAAACAGGAGAATTTAAGAAAGCACATAAGCATGGAGCATTCTACTTTGATTCTCTCAAAAGCTTTTCTCAAGTGTCAGAGCTTATCAAAGATAAACTAAACGGTCCTAGCCATGTGGAGCCTGTCATGTCACCAAAAGGTATGTACGATTATTTCATACATGCAGAAAACCCTGAAAAAACTTTATACAATATAGAAGATATTGAATCAGGTTGCGGATTCGAACTTGATAAGTTCTTGATAGAGCAAAATTCAAATTTATTTCTAGAAACTGTTATCGATGTAATCACCGATAACGATTTTACCGAGTTCGAAGACTTAGTTCACTACGCTAGAAATAAAGATATTTCACTACTGGGATTAATAATTGAACGAACCTACTTTTTTACAAAATTTTTAGATTCTAGACGTTATAATCCCCAAAACAACAAAAAAAACCCATCCTAAACTTTGGCGAGCGAGGACGAGGTTACAGATAATCAAGAAAAGTAAACAGGGTATCTCTTGATACCTCTATTATACCATATATTGGAGGAATACATGCAAGTAATTCTACCAGACGAACAAGTTCAACAAATTCAGCGCCTACTCGCTGAACTAATCGAAAAAGAAATTGAAAAAAAGCTGCACCATAGCAGCCTTGAAAGCCCTTTTTTAAATAAACAGCAGGCTTGTCACTATCTAGGCATCTCAAACAATACTCTAGATAGTTGGATCAAGAAAGGACTGCCTACAATAAAAATAGGCAAGACTATACGATTTAATAAAGAAGCCATTAATTCATGGCTTTACTCACAAAACTAGAAATATCTATATTTTTGTTTTATAATAGTCATGATATTTTCTGGTTCGATACACAAGGAGAATATCATGACTATCAGTAAGACAAAGAACGGAACTTTTCGCTTAAAAGTTTATATCCCAATAGAAGCACGAATGCCACTTGGAATTGTCAATAGCAACTATTACGATAAGCGATTTAAAACTAGAAAGGAGGCAAGACAAGCTGAGATAGACTTGCTTACTAAGTTAAATCAAATAGAAGATAATGAATTTACAGGACTTGCAAAAGGAGATATTCTTTTCTCAGACTTCTATAACAATATCTGGTGGGACTCTTATAAAGCAGGACAAACTACATCTACTTCTAAGCCACCAAGTAGGTCAACAGTTGCTAATACTAAAACCTGTTTTGAAAAACATATACTACCACTTCTTGGAAACTATACGATACAGTTTCTAAATCAAAATAAGCAAGTTATCCTAAATCTAATGACATCTAAGGCTAATGAATATGCGAACTTCAAATCTTTACGTAGCTATGTGATTTCCATTTTTGATTGGGCAGAAGAACTTGAGTATATCGAAGCTAATAAAGTTTCAAAAATATTAAGAAGAATAAAGGCCACTAAAAAGATTCAACTTGCAGAGTCAAAGAGAGAGGAAGATTTATATCTAACTCATGAACAACTCCAAGAATGGTTCTCGGCATTTCAAGAAGATTTAGATAATGATAAAATAACCCTTAAAGATTATGTCCTATTTTATCTCACTTTTTTCTTAGGCGATAGAAAATCTGAAACCTATGCTCTTCAATGGAAACATATCGATCTTTCAAAAAAACAGATTCAGTTAATTCAAGCTTTAGATAGATATGGACAAGTAAAATCTACTAAGGGAAATAAGAAAACTATTTTCTCTATTTCTAATGACTTACTTCAACTTCTTACCTCTTGGAAAGAACAACAAAAATATGAACTAGCAAAGTTTGGTATCATCAGTAATCCAGAACAATTTGTTTTTACATATATCGACACAAGAGGAAACATCAACAAGCCTTTACATGCTGACTATCTAAACAATAAAATGAAAAGTATTAGAAAGCGACATAAAGGGCTGACACATGCTACACCTCATAAACTGCGACATACAGGAGCGACACTTGCTAAACAAGCAGGAATGAGCTTAGAAGCTATCTCTGAGGCTCTAACACACAGTGACACAGGAACAACTCAGATTTATGTCAATACTTCTAATGTAGTTCCTATGGCAGTTGGTGAATTTGCTTTAAAGTCTCTAAAACAATAAGGTAAAAATAAGGTGAACTTTGAGGTAAACTTTTCAAAAAAACACGAAAAAAGCACCCATAAGGTAAACTTTTGAGTGCTTTGAAACGTTGATATAATCGTATTGATTAACGTTTTGAGAATTGTGATGCTTTACGAGCTTTCTTAAGACCTGGTTTTTTCTACATCATGATATTTATGGTAAATTATCGCTAAAATCAAGTGCTTTCGAGAGATAAATCCTTAATTTTTACATATATAATCCTTTTAAAAATCAAGAGGTTATCAAAGGGTTATCACTTTTTTAGTTTTCGGAGCTCATGTAGTTGAGAAATAACGATTTATTTTTCTTCGTTTTTCTTCGTTTTTCTTCGTTTCATTAATTAAAGGTGAAATGATGTATAATACAAATCACATTCCCATACAAACAAATAAATTGCAAAACTATAAAGCGAATGAATTTCATGAATTTAAAAGTAAGATTACTTTATAAATTCATTAATTAGTAACTATGTTTTCTTCGTTTTTCTTCGTTTTTCTTCGTTTTTATTTCATTTCTAATTTATAGTATTGACTGCGATCTTTCGTACTTGTCCCATACCATGTTAAAATTCCTTTTGCTCTCAACGTTTTCAATAATTTCGACGAGTAAGAAACACTCCTACCTAAGAACTCTGCTACTTTTTTAGTTGTCATAGGTTCTGCTGTATTGTACATATACTGTATCAATAGTTTTTCATCAACACTTAAATCACTATAATCTCTAAGTTTACTTTCCAAAGAATCACGTGTTCTCAATGTTCTACTTGTAATACTGTTTTCTAAAGTTAAAACTACCTTGTTTCCTGGTTCAGAGTAACACGGTTCATGGAGAAAAGCAGATTCCATTTCAGAATAGATTCGTTTTACTCCCTCATTCATTTCTCGGACCCATCCAAATTCAGTTAAGGTACGAGCTATACGCGGATTTCTAGAAAAACGTTCATGTCTTATATTCTCAACAGTTACAATATTCGGTAGTTTTCCTGGGCTATGAATCTCTAGACGATTATCAAACATCAATACCCTGATATGATCTCCGTATACTGAATAATTCCTGTGGGTTACTGCATTTACAATTCCTTCAAACCAAGCAAATTCAGGATATTCTGGAAGTATCTGAAATCTACCATCACTATCTAGATACTGAAACTCTCGTAGCTGGGTTCGAATAAAATCTCTAACTTTAACAATTAATTTAGGCAATGCATCATCAAATGTTACTTCCTTAATAACATTAAATTCACTTCCTGTACCTACATCTATCCCATCAAATCGTTGAAAACGAACACGTGCTTGAGGGAAAAATGCTGAAGGATACTTACCAAAGATGAGAATAGCCGCCTTTGTCAATTTACCATTGATAAGAAACCGTCTTGCCTTTAATATCTCCTCAGTTGAACGTTCTGAAATATCAAAATGGTCCTTAAAATCCTGAACCAATAGTTCATCAATATCATCTAATGTAGCATCTTCAATGATCTCATCTTCAAAGAAACGCTGTCCCTTATCGTAACTAAGTTGTATACGTTGCTCATAACTCAACTTGACTGATTCGTCTCCCTGTCGTAGATAAACTTCATCATTTGGAGCGGCAATCACTCGATTCGATGATAATTCAACTGAGATAACTAGAATCAGGTCGTCTTCTCCCTTATGATTAACCACAGGTATTTCCTCAAAAGATAAGTCCAACGGTGTATCCCGCATCTCTCGGTCTATCTTTTTGAAATCATCAATCGGATAGGCTTTCCCATCCTTAAAACCAGTGATAATATTATGCTGCTTTTCATCTTCAATCCCGATAATCAACTGACCGCCATCAGCATTAGCAAAGGCAATCAAATGCTTAAGTAGTTCTTGTGGCTTCTTACGCGCTGATTTCCTATCCAAATATTGACTTTCGGGAGAAAATTGGTAATGCGATAGATTTTGATTCATATTTTCCATATTTTCCTAGCTTATAAATTCTACCTTACTTTATTTTTTTACTATATATTCTATATCCATTTCTTTCTTTACGATATGATGCAATTTTACGTTTTCCTTTGAGATATTCAAGAATTAATTTATTATAGTCTGTGAAATCAACTTTAGGATTTTTTATATCAGTTACCGCCAAAATCATTTCAGTCATTTTTACACTTCTAAATAAATCCATAATTTCTTCATCTGCAAAGACATCAATATAGTTTGCTAATATTAAACGACGTTTATCGATAGTTATAGTAGAGTTATTAATGGTAGCCTGCAATAGCTCCTTCTTAATAGAATAGCCTTCTTCTAAAATTTCATCCAAATAATCTACAAATATCTGTTCTACTATCTTTCTGGTACTTACCTCTAAACAGTCATAATTAGACAAAATATATTCTAAATCGGATTCATCAAATTTATTTTGTAAAATATAATCTACTAAAATTGTAGAATATTCTTTATCGACGATAGATACGTTAGTAGGAAATTTATCAACAATTTTAAATTTCCATTCATGAGATAATGATGCTTGTAAAAGATTTAACATTTCAGTTTCTTGATAAATATCATTATCTTCATCTTCTAAAAGGTACTCTTCAATATACTCTTTCAAATATTCAATAGTATGATTTTGATAATTATCTCTGATAAAATTCAATGTGTTTATTGAAAATTTGGCTGAAATACATCTTGTTCCAATCAAAATAGACATTTTTTCATCTGAAATATTTTCAAATTCAAATTCTGAACAATGCAATTCAACTTTAGAAAGAATTTCTTTGTATATATCATTATTTAACTTATTACATTTGACAGTTTCTTCCAGAAACTCTTCTTGAAGTTTATCTGAAAATTCCCTTAACTCTGATTGCAAAAAATCTAAACAATCTCCATTATTTACAAATTCAATCAATCGTTCATTCCAACTATCATAGTTATAAAAGTAATTGAGAATATTTTTTGTGCTATATGTTGCCTTATTAAATTCAATAGCAGCATCTAAAATAGACATCGATGATAAGTTTGATATTTCTAAAAAATAATTTTTAGTTTTCTTTAAATATTCAACTCTATAATTTTCAGCTACTTTCGTATCATTTACGACATCGTAAACAATTTGTAAGTCATCATGAATACACTTATTCATTAATGGTAGTATTTGCGACATATACAACTCTCTGTTTTTGCCAACATATTGTTTAAGATTATCAAATTGCTCAAGTATAGAAAATGGTTTGTCTTTAAGCATCTGGACTGATAAACTATTATCAAGATAGGAAAGTAGACTAGATAAATTATCAGTATTTATTTCATAAAGATTATGTTCATAAACAAAATCACTCATTACTTTTTTGTTCTCTTCAAAACTAAAATCTTTTATTTTAACATCCATAAACTTCAAATTATCTTGAATCCTAGTATTATTGAGAGATTCAATAAAATTATCACTTGTTTCTTTAATAGCCAACCAGTTAGAACTCACAAAATAGGAAATAGTCTCTTGTAGTTCTTCTTGCCAACTAATATTAGAAAAATCGAAGAATGATAGTAATAAAATAATGTTCTGTACCCTTTCCTTTTTGAGGATATCATCAGAAGTTAAAAGTAATTTCAATGTTCTTTGGTTTCGTTCGATTAAATATTCCAATACAGTAATTTTTGCGGCAAGATGTCGTGTACTTTGTTGCAAAAACTTATTGATAAATTTGACATTTACATCCGATAAGTAACCACCCAATCTCTTTTCATTTGTTCCATGTAAAATATATTCAAATAAATCAAAATTTAGGACGTAAATTCTTGTAAAGTCAGAGTCATTAAGCCTATCATTAACTTCAGCCACCTCCACTAACTGATAATCCCAAGAGAGTTCAAGTTCTCCTTGTACTGCATTTAAAAATTCTTTATCTTGTTTCTTCAAGCTATTAGGATAAAAATAAGTAATGTAGTCTGGATAAGACTCATCTATATAGCCGTTTCTCAATAAATACATGATTAAAGAATTTTTCTCTTTCTTTAAATAAGTATATTCCTCCATTATAGCATCGAAAAAATTACGGTTGATGAGCGCAGATAACTTTTTGGATTTAATACTTTCATACTCCTCACGTAATTTTTCTAAATTAAAGTTTAGCTCCTTAAGATGGCTTCTATTTTCTAAAGCATTCATCCTTTCCTGAAAATTAGTATCAGCCATGGCAATAACACTATCAATAGTTTCATTTCTACTATCCTCTCGATTATAATAATAATCTGTCACTATAGAAGTAATCTTCGCATCTTCTGTCAAAATTTCACGAATAAAGTCCACCCTACTTGGGAACTCGCTTTCTAATTTGCCATTTACGCGAATAGCTACTCTGCCATCAGGAACCTTCATAAAAGTTGAATAGAGTTCTAGTTTATTCTTAGAAATTTCTTGTTCGGAAGATATTATTAGTCGCTCTATTTCTTTAATTTCTTTTGATTTTTTAGCTAGGCTATCCTGTTTTAAATCATCTACTCTAATATATAGTTGATGTAAAAAGCCTAAATCTTTTTGGAGTAATGAAAAATCTTTAGGAAAGATATTTTTATATACAATAATAGCAAAAATCTTATCTACAGATAGATTTAACTTATTGTTATCATTTTCCTCCTGACTAAATAAATTATTCTTGTATAAAACAAATTCATTACAAATATTATACGCCAATCTCATATCATCAATGTAAATCGCGACTTGTTTTAATAATGCCTTACTAACACTATTTGATTCTCCTAAATTGGTTAATATTTCACCTATCTTTTCACCTGAGTTTGATGAGGTAACTACTGGGATAATCGGAATTATAAAATCAAAAAATTTAGTTCTATCTTGTGAAATAAACATATCATCTTTAACTAGATAAATAAATAAAAGTTTTTGCTCCTTTTTCTTCTTATTGTTGACAAGCGTATTTATTTCCCTTAACTTCTCAAAAATAAGATTTGTTTGAAATCTATCAATATCTTCAAAAATAATAATATTACTTTGACAATTATCAAAAAGATATAAAACATCATCTAAGTACTTATCAAAATATGAAGTCTCTTCATTTTGAAACACTTCAATCTCACCAGATATATTTGTTCCACGAAAAGAAAGTATTTTTATTAACCGTCTATTTAACTGTAATTTAGATAGTCTGTATACTGTAGAAATAAGATTACCGGTCAAAATTAAATAAGCTAAAATACGAATAATATTCCCAATGTGAGGAAAAGTTGGTAATAGTTCCCTGCTTAAAATTGCTAATTGACTATAATTCAACAAAAGTAAGGTAGGCAATACAAATAGGAGTAATGTTGCGGACAAGAAAACAATTTCAGATAATCTTGGATTTTTCTTGGACTTGAAAATAGTCATTGGGATATATTTTGAATCAATCTGATGTAATAATTGATTAATTATTTTTCCTTCAATGATCTTAGTTTGGTCCCTTAGATTACTGTTTTCAGCATTATTTTTAACTAAATTAATCTGACTATTATCCCCATTTTCAATATTATTAACTGAAGAAAAGTGTGCTAACGAAATATGTAATGGTTTAAAGTCCTTATTTATACTCTTATAAGTTTCTATAAAACTACTTTTACCCGAACCATAATTTCCTGATATAGCTATATTTTTGATATCTTCGTCTTCTAGCGCATATTTCATTGCTTCTATATACGACGAATCAATATCAATATCATTTAATGGCGTTAATTTATTGAATTTAAATTCTGTCATCTACTCCTCCACATTCATATGTCCTACCTAATCTCCTTCACTTTATTTTCAATAAAAGCAATTTCTTCCTGACTGAGGCCATATTTTCGATAGAGTTGTACGTCTAACTCAGACATTTATTGCAAGCAATTAGTGTCTGAGTTAGACGTGTCTTCTATTCTAGTCCATCCTTCTAACATTAGCTTTCAACTCAGCAATAATATAGTCTGGTACATTAAAGTAATCATAAAGCTCTTCTTCTATTTCTTTAACAGATTTTGACCAATCGATAATAGAATAATCATTAAAATCAAACCAAGGAACATTGATCCAAACCTCTTTTGATTGATTATGTTGTGTTACTTTGAGTGTCCCTAGCATTGCACGAGCTAGATCTGTCTTTATAAACTTCAAGCAATTCTCAGCTTCCTTTTTAGTCTCAAATGCACCAAAAGAAATAAAGGTTTGTGTGTGACCCACGAGTGGGGTACCCACGAGTGGGGTCGATAGAACTTCGCCTATCGCCCCGCTTCCATTAGAAGCAGGTAAAAATACTTTGTATTTATTCAAATTGGAATGAGGTTCAATTAAGTCAGCATCAATCCATTTTATCACACGTTCATTATTCAAGCGCCCATAAATTCCAACTTGACTATCCGATTGTTTTTCGTCCGAAAATATCTCTGGTAATCTTTCAAAAATATTAGAACCAATCGATTTTTCTTCTGCAACTGAAACTCTGCCTCTCAATTCTGGATAGCGATTATATAAATTAGCGCTAAATTTGTAACTACTCTTTCCAAATAGGTATTCATTAAATGATCTCTTTACTTTATGATGTACCAAATGGAACAATTCGTTTAGCCATTCGACTGGTGTGAAGGTCTCGATGGCTCCAAAGTTTTTCTGGGTATCTCGGTAAGTAACGGCTACTCCACCCTTAATATCTGTATTTGGAAATACTTCTTCAGATTTTTGAGCAAAATAAATGACTTGAAGATGCTTATCTTCTAACATTTTCTTATTCCACATTTTTGGAGTTTGCCCTGCATTAAAAAGAAATCGAGCTGGTGTAATCAAAACTGCTTTATCTGCAACTTCATAAGCCAAATCCATAAATTTATGATAAATTGGCTCATCACGAGCAACATCCCCTATTCCTTCATTTTGATAAGGAGGATTGCCAATCACTACATCAAATTTCACGTTTTTAAACGCCTCCTCAACTAATTTTTTACCTTCTTCAACACTTGATTTCAAGGTATCTGAAAAGTTTTCAATATAGGCTACATTAGTTTTATAATTCTTGTAGCCTATCAAAGTTCGTTCAGTGATAGTCTTAGCCATCGGAGTTTTAGCAATGGCGTAGATATTATTTTCCAAAATATCTTGATAAACTTGATTAGCCTCAAAATGACTATCATCATTCTGGGCAACCCTCTGATAATAGAGGCTGATAGCACTATGAAGAGGATAAAGACCTGTTTTAGAGTTGATATCTAAAATTTTCGTATCTGTTTTATAAACTGATGAGGTTACCTCTTTGTCCACGTCCACCCAATGAAGATTAGACGTTGCTCCATCTGTAGCCGATTCAAAATTATCATCATAGAAGTTCAAACCTCCAACTGATTTTGCAACTTGGAGATTGACAACACGCCATGGAGTCAATACCGTCTCTTTATCCGGATTCTTAAAGGTACTAAACAGATCAGCGATATGTTCTGCCCTCTCTATGAAATCCATATCATCAAAAGATTTAGCACGCTGACGAATGATACGTCCTGCTTCGATAAACACCTCGGCATCATAATACTTAGTAATGTTGCTAAACATGCCTTTAGAGAAACCTTTAGGCATGAATTCCTTCCAAGATTCATCATCCACTTGCTTAACAAAATCTTGAATGGAAATATCCTTTGCTAAATCGACTTTCATGCCATAAATCATCATCGGAATACGAATAGAAACACCTCGTAAAATAGAAATCATATTCTTACGTTGCTTTTTGGCTTCTTTTTGTTTTTCAATTACTTCTAAATCTTCCTGAGTACGTTTTACTTTGGGTTTCTTCTTAGCACGTTCAGCTTGTTCATGCTCTTCATCTGTCAAACCATTATCGTTGATAATAACTTTATTGGAGTTCCTTTGACTTTGAGTCTTACCCACAATAGCATTTAGTTTATTAAACACAGTTGCATCATCAGCTGTCAAAGTTAGTAAATTATCATTATAAAGACTATCATCTTCAAAACCTGAACGCACCGCTTTTTCAGCATAAACTTTTTTAAGCTGCGTCAGCATTTTATCGACATTATAGGTTTTCATACCATTCTCTGAAACACCTAATATAGGCATAAAATTGAGTAGTCGAGCCATAGCTTGCTTTTGCTTCTCTGTATTCTTTTTACCTACACCTGAGTTAATCTGTGCGCTCTCAGCCATTACTGTCAATGCTCTATCAGGTGCAAAATCAAAAACGTAACAATTCGTTTTCATCCCAAGCTTTTCATGTGAAAATGGTGTCTGAGCTCGAAAAGCAGCTTGTAAGTAATTCATAGCACTATTGGTATTTGACAGAAACAAAACCGCTGTCCACTCTGGAATATTGACTCCTGTTGTTAGCTTACGAACAGTTAAAGTAATTGTTTTTGTCTGTGATGGATCTTTACCAATAGCATAACGAACCTTTTCAATATCTACATCATTAGTGATTCCATCATCGGTGCTCGATCCTCTAACAACATTGACAATCTTATACTCTTTTCCAAAAATTGGATGTTCTTTTAGCAACTCCTCAAAAGCATTGGCCTCCTTCACACCAGGCATCAACCAAAGTGTATGACGCAACTCTTCACGATATGCGCTTGTTGAAAAAGGATAATTTGTGCTTCCATCAGGATTTGTAATATTGTCTAAAAATTGACGAACTTCTTGTTTATAAACCAACGTTCCATTCTCACCCACACGAAAGAATTCTCTAAAATTGAAAGATTTACTCTCATCAGAAAAACGCTCCTTATGCTTCATCTCAAATGTATACATGGATACTTTAGGCAAGATTTCGTAAGGATTAGGTTCATTTGGGCGCTCAAGTTCCCATTTTTTCTTAGCAGTTTGCTCCATCACGTAATCCCAAGTATAGACTTGTTCGTCATCAAACTTATCTAAAAGATTGAACGGAGTTCCAGATAACTCAAGTACTTTTGTATGTTCTTTGATAAGCACTCGCATCACACTATCACTTAGTTCTGTCTGAGTTCCTTCATGTGCCTCATCAATAATGATTAAATCCCAATCAATATCAGAAAAGTTTTTAAGATTCGTTTGACCACCATTATAACGAAGTAATTGAATTGAAGCAAAGTAAACAAAAGGCTTCTCACCTTTTTTCAACACTTCAAGAGTCTCTCCTCTGTGTACTGAACCAAAGTCGTAACCTTCCTCACTCATATTCATCTTTTTAAAATCATCAAACCATGAATCCGATACAACAGGTCTATGTGTCATGATAAGAACCCTTTGGAACGCTTCATTCTTAACTAATTGTAACGCTGTCAACGTTTTACCAAAACGCATTTTAGCATTCCAGAGCATCCTGTCTTTTTTCTTGAAAACTTTTTGTGTCTGTTCGACTGCAGCTTCTTGCTCTGGACGAAGAGTGATTATAGGTTCTGCTACACAAGATTCATCTATAGCCACATTGAGGCAATTTCTACCTTCTTTAACAGCTTTAATAGCAGCCTTTGCTGTCTCTAAGTCTGTCTTGAACCATTCAGTTCCTTCCAAATTCTCAGCCTGCTTAATCCCTGAGCGTTTTAATATGTTATGGACATCATAGTCATGAAACCAAGATTTTGTAGTTTTCTTATAAGCAAGCTCTACCCAGCCAAGAGTATAGGGTAGACCAGATGTTTTCATATATTGGTTAATACGTTTGGGAGCAACTGTTCGTAAAAAGTCACTATTAGGAGACCAGTCTGTCTCGAGATCATCAGAAGAAACACTACCCTCACCAATTTTTTGAGTACCTTCAAAGGCATTAAAAAGTCCGCTCTCATTATTCACTGTTTGAATGTAGATAAATTTTCTCTCAGCTGTAGTGTACATCTCTTGTGCTCTGGGTTCTAAAAACTGACCAATAGCACTGGCAGTTAAATCAGGTTCAATATAGTTCAACATAACCCAAGCTAGAATCTCAAACACTTGTTTTAGTGATCTTAAAGCATTTTCCTTAGTAGCAACTTCGGGATTGAGAACATGTGCAGAGCTATTTCCTTTACCTTTAATATCATAGAAATAGTCAATAATTGTTTGATTTGAAATCAAGCCTCTGATTTCCCCTAGCACATCGTTAAAAGTTGCTCGTTCACGAACTTCTATATACTCTCTATCAGCAATCAATCTCGCTGTATTCTCAGCAACTTTTCTTGCTTTTGTCAGTGTTCCTTCATAATCCCCATGCGTATAATTTTCTTCAGCCTTGTTAATTGTCTGAAATAGATCTGCTGTATCCATATCAATTGCCAAAAATTCAAAATTTGAAATCATTATTCTAATCTCCTAGCAAATATACTTTCTGAATATTTATCTCTTCTATTTCCGTAGTTTTTTTAAAAGCTTCATCTTCTATCTTGAAGTTATCATCAATATCAAAAAAACTTAGTTGCCCTTCTACTATTGTGTTATCCTCAACTTTTTTACCTAAAAGCTCTGATAAAGCAAAAGGAACTTTTCTTACCAAACTAGAATGTCCTTTGATAAGTTGCCATTCATTAAACCAAATAGGTTCATCTGTAACAGGATGACGTTGAGTTAAGGTATTTCCTCTAACAATATTTTTATGAATAAGATAATATGCAGATTTATAGATATCACTTCTACTAGTTAGCTTAGTACTAAAAATTTGTTCGTACCAATCTAAATAATAAAGAAACATACGTGAACGTGCTACTTCTAAATTATCTTCGAGAAATTCTATCCCATATATAGACGATAATGCAATCAATGATTTTGTCTTCCAACTTCTTTCATCATATTGCATGATAACGGCAGATAATTTTCTTTCTAAAATAGCTTGCAAAAAATTCCCATCTCCTGCAGAAGGTTCTAAAAACGTTGCAGAAATATTTTCACAAGCCTCTTTAATACCTGGAGTATCTAACATTTTCTGTACCATCCAGGATGGTGTAAAAACCTCTCCATGCTTTTGAACACGCTTTTTTGATTTGATTAAATTTTCTTTCAAAGTCTACTCCTTGAAAACGTTTATCTTTTAATATTATACCATTTTTTAATCTTATATCTAACTATTTCTAAAGGGGTTTGGGGATTCCCCCAAATTCAAATCATCCCAAAAGTACTTACACTGTGTGTATACAAATTTTGGGGGTGATTTTGGGAGTATGTGTATACAGACTCTGAGCTCGCAAAGTCATATTATGATAAATCTTTCCTTCTCGATAAAATAATCCCAAAAATCAATTTGACTGTCATTTGTGTGTACAAATATTTTAAGAAGATATATAAAAAACGCTGCAAAATTTTTAACAGCGTTTCCTTATTTTAAAATCCTCATATGTCTTTCTTTTTTATGGTTAGCATCATAGTATTCCAGCATCGCATGATACAAACGAGCCTTCGTTTTGTCTTGTTGTTTAATTCCATGAAGAAATAATTCTGCCCTCTTTAATTTCAGTATGTATTCGCATATCTGATCAAAATCCTTATCCATATTACTTTTGAAAATAAACATCTTTTTCCTCCATCGCATCAACTATTTTTTGCATCAAAATAGACATATCCATTTTGTTTTCATAGCTTATTCTCCCCACTACAGTTGCAAGACGGGCTATAGAATTGATATTCTTTCCGACTTGTTCCAACTCTTCTGTTAAAGGAACTAAACCTTCAAAAGAGACTTTTTGGATGTTCAAATCTGTTCGTATTAATTTTTGTCTAGCAAACTCAGAAAAATTACGAATATTTTCCTTCCTCATACAATCATTTAATTTTTTATTTTCTTCTTCCGTCAAAAATACCTGTTTCAACACCGATTTTATCCTCATAATCTTATTACCTCGTTTTCTTATTTAGTCGTTTCACAAGTTCTTTCACTTGTTTGCTTGTCTTCTTTTCATATCCTATCATCATCTCAACACAGTAGTGAAATATCCTTACATTATCGAAATCTTCACTTTGTTCTGCTATTCTTTCTAACTGACGTAAGTTGTTGATAATCCTTCTAACTTGAAATATAAAGTCATGATAAGATTCAAAATCAAATTGAAGATAAATAGGCGAACGTTTAAACAACATTTTTCTAGCATAAGAGGAAAAACTTAGATGGTTTGTCATTTCAATCAAGTTATTCACTATTTCATTTTGCTCTTCAGTGATATAACATTTTTTTAGAACAGTCCGATATCTACTCATTTATCATATACTTCTTTCTAGCATTTTCATGAGCAATTGCTTTGCACTCTAGCATCCGTTCCTGCTTTAAATTCTCCATAGACTTAAATAAATACGCCAAAGGAGAAGTCGCATCCTCAGGAATCCGTTCAATCATGCTAATGACTTCATCACTTGTTACATATCCACTAGCTAAATACTCGCCTATCTTCATCTTCTGAGCATGTGTTAAAGTGTAATTGTTAGGATACAAAAATCTATCATTGTACTTATAAGAAATGGATTCTAACAAAGAATAATATTTGGGCGGAATATAAGTTTCAGTCTTTCTAGAACTATTATCCAGTATATTCTCAATCTCTTTCTTATTCTTACTCTTGTTCTTAATCTCTTGCGTTACATTATCATTTTCATCCGTTACTGTAACGTTACAGTCTAAAACGAGTTGTGGCTCGCCTGTAATTAGTGCTTTTTGTTTTTGTCTATGACGAGCAACACGTTCCCTAGTTTGTTTTCTAATCTTTTCTAGACCGTCTATATTCTGATGTTTCTCCCATTTTGGAATGGTAATAGCGCCATCTATGATTTCTATCATGCCAAATTCTTCAAACATGCTGAGAGCTAATTTTACAGATGTAGCCTTTCGTCTAAACACTGTTGAAAGCATCTCTTCTGTGTAATAAACCTTGTTCCCTAGACTTAATATACCACTATTATTTTGCTTTCCTGCAAGTACCAGAATTTTGAACCATATTACAATAAGGGTATCTCCTTCTGGCATTGATTCTATTAATTGAATTTTTTCATCATCAAATATATCTGTTGTTATCTTGATCCACTGAACACCATTCATGCGAGTACCTATCTTTCATATTGCTTCAACCATCTTGTTACTGCTCTTTTATCGTATAAAGTCACTCCATCAATCACCATGGTTGGCATTCCTTCTTTCGTCCATTTTTGAATTGTAGTCGTAGATACGTCTAACCACCTAGATAGACCTGACATACGAACCATAGGTTTATAAAGTTCTTTATCTTCAAATACTCTTGCCACAGCATTTGAAATCATCTCATCATAATGAGCACGTAATTGCTTCTCTAATTCTTTAGGAAGCTGGACAACTAAAGTAGTTTCCGACATAAATTCACACCTCATTTCTAAATTAAATAAGCTCCGAAACCATTTAATTTGTTATTCATTTTGAATTATATATCCTTTTTGAATTTTTGTCAAGCTTTTTTATTCAAAAAGAATAAAATGTGTTATAATGATAAAAAGGAGGTTCTTATGACCAATCATATTACTAAACTAATAGAAGATAGCGGAAAAAAGTTGACAGAAATTAGCGAAGCTACAGATATAGCCTATCCTACACTTTCTGGATACAATCAGGGGATCCGCAAACCTAAAAAAGATAATGCGGAAAAATTAGCAAAATACTTTAATGTTTCCGTCGCTTACATTATGGGACTTGATAGCAACCCACACGCTCCATCAAATCTTAAAATTGTTACAGATAGTTTCAAAACATCTAAAATTGGTTCTGTGACACCTTTTAAAAGCGATATGGAGAAGTTAAAGAAAAGTATCGAATTTGGCGAAAGGGCATTAACACTACCACTTGATGATAGTTTTTCAGATGAATTTCGTCATATATTCTCAGAATACCTAGCTGAGAAAAACAAACGTTTTATGTCTGAGTTTATAGACTATATGAATCACCAAAATAAAGATTCTAAAGTTTGGCAGAGCTGGATTAAAACAGACGAATACGCTATCCGCCAAGAAGATAGAAAAAATAGATAGACACTCATTTCTCAATTACATAAGCTCCGAAAACTTAGATACGGAGAAAAAATGTCTATACACAAATACAAAACAAAAAAAGGAATCCTATACTATGTCAGCTTTTACATTGGCTTAGATGCTTATGGAAAGAAAAAAAGGCACTTAAAGAGAGGGTTCAAAACCAAAAAAGAGGCAAAATTGTACGAAGCTCGTTTAGAAGCTGGTGTCGTTGCCCCCACAGTAAATACCGACAAACCTAACCCCAAAGTCACTTATAAAGAACTTTATCAAGAATGGTTTAAGGCCTATGTTGGTACCGTTGAAGAAACAACTTATTCCCAAACTAAGAATATCTATCGAATACATATTCTACCAATATTTGGCGATAAATTTATTGACCAAATCAGTCCTTTAGACTGTCAAAACTTTATTACACAAAAATCTCAGACTTTCAAAAATATCAAACAGATAAAATCCTATACCTCAAAAATTTTTGATTTTGCAATCAATATGAACTACATTGATCGAAATCCAATGAAGAATGTTATCATGCCCAAAATCAAAAAGACAAGATCAGATAATTTTTGGTCTCTGGAGGAATTACATCATTTCCTTGATATAGTGAAAGAAACTGAGCCATTTAAACATTTTGCTTTATTTAGACTTCTTGCATTTAGTGGACTACGAAAAGGGGAGTTATACGCTTTAAAATGGGCTGATATTAACTTTGACAGCAATCTATTGAACATAGATAAAAGTCTAGGAAGAATTGACGGTAAAGCGATTGAAAAGAGCACAAAGAATGAATCTTCAGTTCGCACAATCTATCTTGATGATGAGACAATTGATATTATTAAACAATGGAGAAATTTCTATCTAAAAGAACAATCTCAGTTGCCTCTTACAAAGCTGAATATTAGTAACGAATATATGTTCTCTTACATATCAAGTAATGACAAAATTGAACCCCTGCACGCTGACTACATTAATAATGTACTAAATCGAATTATTAAAAAGCATAAATTAAAACCAATTAGCCCACATGGGTTTAGACATACACATGCAACACTTATGTCTGAAATTGGAATCGACCCTTCTAATACATCAAAACGTCTCGGTCATGCAAGCAGTCAGATGACATTAGATGTCTATACTCACACCACGAAAACTGGTGAGAAAAACTCTATTGACAAATTTGCAGATTATCTCAATAAAGCAAAATAGAATTATGATTTTTAAAATTTTGAAGAGGTTATCAGAAGGTTATCACAAAGCTATTCTAGCTCAAAAATCGACAAAAAAGCACTTTGCAAAATCTTTGCAAAGTGCTTTGAAACGTTGATATAATCGTATTGATTAACGTTTTGAGAATTGTGATGCTTTACGAGCTTTCTTAAGACCTGGTTTCTTACGTTCAACTTTACGTGAGTCACGTGTAAGAAGTCCTGCGCGTTTCAATGAATCGCGGAAGTCTGGGTCTACTTGAAGAAGGGCACGAGCGATACCGTGACGGATAGCTCCTGATTGACCAGCGTATCCACCACCTACAACGTTAACGAAAACGTCGTATGAACCTGCAGTTGAAGTAACTGCGAATGGTTGGTTGATTACAAGACGAAGGTCAGCGTGTGGGATGTACTCTTCAACATCTTTTTTGTTAACAGTGATTTTACCAGTTCCTGGAACAAGGCGAACGCGTGCAACAGCGTTTTTACGACGTCCAGTACCTGCATATTGTGCTTGTGACATACTTTATTGTTCCTTTCCTTAGATAAGTCCTGAAATGTCAAGAACTTCTGGTTGTTGTGCAGCGTGAGTGTGCTCAGCTCCAACAAATACTTTCAACTTCATACCTTGAGCGCGTCCAAGAGTATTGTGTGGAAGCATACCTTTAACTGATTTCTCGATCAAACGTACTGCATTTTTAGAACGAAGTTCACCTGCAGAGATTTGTTTCAATCCACCTGGGTGGTTTGAGTGAGTGTAGTAGATTTTATCAGTTGCTTTTTTACCAGTCAATTTAACTTTTTCAGCATTGATAACAATCACAAAGTCACCTGTATCAGTGTGTGGTGTAAATGTTGGTTTGTTTTTTCCGCGAAGTACGCTAGCAACTACTGCAGAAAGACGTCCAAGTGGTACATCAGTTGCGTCAACTACGTACCATTTACGTTCAACTTGGCCTGGTTTAGCCATAAATGTTGTTTTGTTCATGATTTCTCCTATATATAGTTCGATTTTTGTTTACGGTGATGGGTGTTCCTTCCCATCGAAAAGTATTTGGAAGGTTCCGGGGCCTTTCAAATGGGGTAAACAATACCGCCTACTATAATACCAAATTTCACCCCTAAAAGTCAATAGATATGAAAAATATTTTTCTGAATTCCACTCTTTTTATCTCTAAAAAACCTCGCTTTCGCGAGGCTCTTCTATTTATAAGATAAGGCACGTTTAAAGGTTTTCCAAGGACCTAAATCATCTGTCTGCAAAACGAGACTAGCATACATACGCCCGATAAAGACAGTTGCAGTAACTGCAAAAGCAATCGTAATCGCAAGCGAAATCCAAGCTTCTAACCCATTTGCATAGCCATTAATGGCTCTAAATGGCATGAAGAAAGTCGAAATGAAAGGAATGTAGGAACCAATTTTCAAGATGAGATTGTCACCAGCTGCACCTAGAGCTGTCACTCCAAAAAAACCACCTATAATCAAAATCATCAAAGGCGACAAGGCTTTTCCTGAGTCCTCAGGACGAGAAACCATAGAACCTAGGAAGGCTGCTAAAACAACGTACATAAAGAGGCTAACCAAGACAAACAATAAGGTGTTGAGCGAGAAAGCCTCTCCTATATGGTTTAAAATACCAGATTGTGCCAAGATTGGTAGGTCTTTAAAGAGAAGAATGGCAGCAAGTCCACCCACGACGTAAATGCCAATATGGGTCAAAATCACAAGAAGCAGAGCCAGCATGCGAGCGTAGAAATAATGACTAGCTCGGATACTAGAGAAGACCACCTCCATAATTTTGGTTCCTTTCTCGCTAGCCACTTCCTGAGCAGTGACACTAGCATAGGTAATCAAAATCATATAAAGGAAGAAACCAAGCCCTGCGGCCGCAATGGTTTGAATCATTTTTTTATTTTCCTTGGATTCATCAATTTTCTCTGTAAAGTTAACTGTCTGTTCCAAGCGTTTTTCCTGTTCTTGAGACAAATTAGCCGCCGAGCGATTGAGTTGGTATTGCAGTTCGTTGAGCTTATTGGTTACTGCTAGCTTGATGCCTGTTTCAAGAGAAGTTTCACCATGATAGACGGCCTTGAGGACGCTGTCCTCTTGGTCAATGGTTAGGTAACCCTTGATTTTCTCACCTTTGATAGCAGCTTGGGCACTGGCTTCATCCTGATAATCAAAGTTGATACCATTGGTACCCTTGAGCCCATCTTCCACAGATGGCACAGTTGTTACTACTGCTATCTTACTATTCTTGGCCATAGAAGACCCTTGGAGGTAGCCAATTCCCCCCGATAGACCGATAAACAAGAATGGTGAAATCACCATAAAGAAGAAACTCCACGACTTGATGTGTCGAAGATAGGTTTCCTTGATTACAACCCACATATTTCTCATACTTCCACCCCTGATTCTAGTTTAAAGATTTCATCAATTGTTGGCGCTTGCTGGTCAAAGGTTGCGATGTATTGCCCCTGAGTCAAGATTGGGAAGAGTTCCCTTCCAGCGCTCTCATCCTCCAAAATCAATTTCCAACTGCCTTGCTTGGTCAAGCTCACCTGTTTAACATGAGGAAGTTTTTCCAATTCTTCCTTACTTCGTTCACTTGAAACAAAGAGACGCGTTTTCCCGTATTGATTGCGAACATCCTGAACTGGTCCATGCAAGACCACACGGCCATCTCGAATCATCAGAATATCGTCACAAAGTTCCTCGACGTTGGTCATGACATGATCAGAAAAGATAATGGTTGCTCCACGCTCTTTTTCCTGAAAAATGACTTGTTTGAGCAATTCTGTATTGACTGGGTCCAATCCACTGAAAGGCTCATCCAGGATAATCAAGTCTGGCTCATGAATCAGAGTAATAATGAGCTGAATCTTCTGCTGATTTCCTTTTGACAGACTCTTAATTTTATCTGTCAGCTTTCCTTTCACTTCCAACTTCTTCATCCATTGAGGGAGTTTTTCCTTGACCTCCTTGGCATCCATACCTTTTAGAGTCGCCAAATAGCGAACTTGTTCAAGGACTGTCAATTTAGGCATGAGACTGCGTTCTTCAGGCAGATAGCCAATCCGAGCGTAGGTTTCCTGACGAATATCCTGACCATCCAGACTAATTTCTCCTTGATATTCTAAAAACTTCAAAATACTGTGGAAAATCGTTGTCTTCCCAGCACCATTTTTCCCGACTAGTCCCAAAATACGACCTGGTCGCGCTTGAAAGTCAATACCAAACAAAACTTGCTTGGATCCAAAACTTTTCTCTAGACTTCTTACTTCTAGCATCTTTCACCTCCGAAACGTCTTGCACTCATTATACTCCTTTTTGATAACCTTTACAATGATTTCTGTCCATTTTTATAAGATTATTGCTATGTAAAATATGGCCTGGAGTACTTTTATACTCAATGAAAATCAAAGAGCAAACTAGGAAGCTAGCCGCAGGCTGTACTTGAGTACGGCAAGGCGAAGCTGACGTGGTTTGAATTTGATTTTCGAAGAGTATTAGTGATAAATCCCATTATACAGTAGAAAACTTAATTTATACCTTCCGCTCCTCAACTGTCTATTTTTGATCCTGAATGGTTATTTGAGCAACTCCTTTATTCCAAATAGCTTTTCCCTAAAAATCATTACATCATATGTTCTCATTTGTCAAAAATAAAAATCTTATCTATTTACTTTGACATAAAACATCATCAAATAGCAACTATTATCAATTAAAACATTACTTAACAACTATCGTCCTCTATATGACTACCATCTTTGAAGAATTACCTATCTCTATATGAATAGTCATCCCTAGACCTAAAAATTTTGAAATCAAGTTGACCTAAACCTCTCATTACCTCATGAAATTTAGGATTTAGATTCACTGATCAATTTACCTGTATCAAAAATCTCCTAGCAGGTTTTCCTGCTAGGAGATTTTCTTGTGAGAGGTACTTGTTTAAACTTTGAAAATCGGACTTATCATCTGATAATAATCAAACAATCTACCAATTAAGCTTCTTCGTCTTCTTTTCGACGACGACCTGCAAGACCAAGACCAAGTAAGGCACTTGCGGCAGCTGCTACCATAGCTACAGTAGAATCTGCTGTACCTGTATTTGGCAATTCTTTGGCGACTGTACGCGCGTTTGCTGCTGCTTCTTGGTTGGCATTTACTGCTGCTTGAGTAGTAGCTGGAGCTACAGCTGGTTTTTGAGCAGCTTGGTCATTAGCTGGAGTTGCATGATCAGTTGATGGAGCAACTTTCGCCATGAAGTCTTCGATACGTTTAACCATTGCATCCACTTCTGCTTGACTTGCGTCTGCATTGGCAAATACTTTCTTAGCATCTGCTGATAATTCATTCGCTTCTTTTGCAGTTTCTGCATCAAACTTAAACTCATCTAATTGATGGATAGCAGATTCTAACTTAGCTTTATTCACTTTCGCTTCAGTGTTAGTAGCTCCGTTATTTGCTCCATTTCCTTCATTTCCATGATTTTGTGGAGCAACAACTTCAACAGGTACGTTGATTTCTTCTACACTGCCATCTGATAACTTAAGTGTTACTTTAGCTACTAGTCTACCTAAAGCTGATGTTGTAGGTTTTTCAACTTTAATAACCTCTACATCCTTCGGTAAGTTTACTTTAGATAACACTTCTTGATCTGTTAAAGTTTCTCCTTGTTTAACAGAGACGAATCCATTGACTAATAGAGATGATAAGTCAAATGCTTCCACTTCATTAATTGCTGCATCATCTTTGTAAATGTCATTACGAAGAATTCTATATACTTCTGCTTGAGTTGTAGCTGCGTCAATAGCTTTCTTCGCATCTTCAGCTACTTTCTTAGTCGTTGCTTTGGCTGCTGATTTTTCTGCTGGACTCAATTGATCGTTCGCATCAATTGCTTGATCTTTAGTAGCCTTAGCTTGATCAATCGCATTTTTAGCGTTTTC
>CAJNBX010000003.1 GCA_905221115.1 bacterium | reverse complement strand
CGAACACAGAAGTTAAGCCCTAGAACGCCGGAAGTAGTTGGGGGTTGCCCCCTGTGAGATATGGAAGTCGCTTAGCTCTAGGGAGTTTAGCTCAGCTGGGAGAGCATCTGCCTTACAAGCAGAGGGTCAGCGGTTCGATCCCGTTAACTCCCATAGGTCCCGTAGTGTAGCGGTTATCACGTCGCCCTGTCACGGCGAAGATCGCGGGTTCGATTCCCGTCGGGACCGTTTAAAATAACGCAAGTTATTTTAGACTCGTTAGCTCAGTTGGTAGAGCAATTGACTTTTAATCAATGGGTCACTGGTTCGAGCCCAGTACGGGTCATATATGCGGGTTTGGCGGAATTGGCAGACGCACCAGATTTAGGATCTGGCGCTTAACGGCGTGGGGGTTCAAGTCCCTTAACCCGCATTAAGATATAATAAATGAGCCGGCTTAGCTCAGTTGGTAGAGCATCTGATTTGTAATCAGAGGGTCGCGTGTTCAAGTCATGTAGCCGGCATTTTTAGATAGAAGAAAACAGTGCGAACGTAGTTCAGTGGTAGAACACCACCTTGCCAAGGTGGGGGTCGCGGGTTCGAATCCCGTCGTTCGCTTAGAGAGGCCGGGGTGGCGGAACTGGCAGACGCACAGGACTTAAAATCCTGCGATTGGTAACGATCGTACCGGTTCGATTCCGGTCCTCGGCATAATATAATGAGCACCCTTAGCTCAACTGGATAGAGTACCTGACTACGAATCAGGCGGTTAGAGGTTCGACTCCTCTAGGGTGCATTTTTCTATTTAACTCGGGAAGTAGCTCAGCTTGGTAGAGTACTTGGTTTGGGACCAAGGTGTCGCAGGTTCGAATCCTGTCTTCCCGATTCATTACAGAGATACGTAAGCGTATCTTTTTTTAAAACTAGATACTATATACATTAAGAGAGAATCAGTTTGGTTCTCTCTTTTTTGTTTCCTACCCTGTTTAATAAATACGGTAGTTAATTATACACATTGAAATTTTATAGATTTTATAACTCTTATTAATTCTTAATAAAGCAATAGAAGAGTTTTTGTTGAACCTATAATATATGTTTCAATGTTATAAAAATTGCTGCTATTACGAGTTTAGATAAGTATTAGTTTACATTATAGTGTGAATGGGGTTTGATATTTCTTTTGAGGAAGCTGTCTTAGATTTTTCTACTTGTATTTTATTGTATAGTGTATCTTTCTTGTTTTGAATAGAATCTTTTATGACATTTGTCATATTTCCTAGTGACAGAAGCTTCTAGTGGCAGTTGATTCAAAGAATTATAATAGATGTATCAAATGGAGGAAGAAGAGATGAAAAATAAAATGATTGTCGCAGTGAGTCTAGTAGTAGCAGGAGTCATGACTTATCTCATGTTCTCAAGATTGTATGAAGATTTCTATCATTTTCCTTGGGAGCTATTTGCAGGATTTGGAATGATGTCCTGGCTTATCCGAGAAGGTTTGAAATTAGTCTCAGATGTGAAAAAGGAGTTTGAAAAATGAAAAAAGCGTTTCTCTATCTTTTTATTGGACTATCACTAGTGGTATGGTTGGTAGAAATGTTTACAGGTTGGTTTGATCAAGCCTTCCTTCACAAATTCATCCGTGGTGCCTGGGGACTAGGATTTATGATTTTTATCGCCTTTCCTATGGGAAAGGAGTGGCTGAAAGGAGAATATGATGAACATGATTAAGGTAGAAAGCCTAAATAAAAACATCAAGGGCAAGGCTATTTTGAAGGATATTTCCTTTGAGGTAGCTGAAGGTGAATGCGTCGCCTTGATTGGGCCAAATGGTGCTGGGAAGACCACACTCTTGGACTGTCTGCTTGGAGATAAACTGGTCACAAGCGGTCAAGTATCTATTCAAGGTTTACCAGTGACGAGTTCTAAGTTAGACTATACTAGAGCTTACCTCCCTCAAGAAAATGTGATCGTACAGAAATTAAAGGTTAAAGAATTAATTGCTTTCTTTCAAAGTATTTATCCAAACCCTTTGAGCAGACAAGAAATTGATCAACTATTGCAGTTTGAACAGCAACAGAAAGAGCAATTTGCAGAAAAATTGTCAGGCGGGCAAAAGCGTCTCTTCTCTTTTGTCTTGACCTTGATTGGGCGACCAAAGCTTGTCTTTTTAGATGAACCAACTGCTGCCATGGATACTTCAACTCGTCAACGCTTTTGGGAAATTGTTCAGGAGTTAAAAGCTCAGGGAGTAACCATTCTCTATTCGTCCCATTACATCGAGGAGGTAGAGCATACAGTGGACCGAATCTTGGTCTTGAATAAGGGAGAGTTGATTCGCGATACAACACCTCTAGCCATGCGCAGCGAGGAGATTGAAAAGCACTTTATCCTTCCTCTGGCATACAAGGAAATTGTTGAGCAGTCTAACTTGGTTGAAAACTGGGTACAAAAACAAGATGTTCTGCAAGTAGTCACGCGCGAAGCAGATGCTTTCTGGGAACTATTAGTCCGAGCAGGATGTAGGATTCAAGAAATTGAAGTCAATAATCGTAGCTTGCTGGATACAATCTTTGAAGAAACACAAAAGGGGGATGACTAAGATGAAACGATGGATCGCACTAAACAAGATAGAATTTCTATTGACCAAACGACAATTAGTCTATTATCTATTATCCGTAGGGATGCCGACAGCCTTCTATCTATTCTTTTCTGGTATGTATCAGGATACACCAGGTGGACCCGCGAATTTTATGCGTGATTATCTTATTTCAATGACAGCCTTTTCCATGATGTCGACAGCTATCTTTTCATTTCCAGCTGTCTTACATACTGACAAGATTAACAACTGGCAGAAAACATTACGTCATAGCCCTGTAAATATGGTAGAATATTATCTATCAAAGATAACAAGTATGGTGGTTGATTACTTTATCTCAATTCTAGTTGTTTTTTCAGTTGGGCATTTTGTAAGAGGTGTGGATATGCCTTTAGCAAGCTGGGTTGGTGCTGCGATTTTGCTTATTTTGGGAAGTATTGCCTTTGTAGCACTTGGTTTAACCTTGACGCTGTTACCGACTAGTCAGCTGATGTCTGTCGTGGGCAATCTTCTCTATCTAGGCTTGGCTGTTTTAGGCGGACTCTGGATGCCCATCTCTTTATTTCCAGACTGGATGCAAGCAATCGGGAAGTGCCTACCAACTTATCAGTTGATGGAGTTGCTCAAGACCTTCTTAAATGAGGATGGCATCAATCTATCAGCCACAGTTTATCTACTTGTTTTTTCAGCAGTTTTGTTTGGTTTGGCCATTTACCTTCAAAGTCATAAGGAGAATGCTTAATGTTTGAAAGACTGAAAAGCATAGACTATATGTATTGGGCCAGTTTGATTTTTATGGTTTTTCCCGTCGTTCCTGTAGTGACTGGGGAGCTTCCTAGCTGGCATTTATTGATTGATATTCTATTTGTAGTGGCCTACTTAGGCGTTTTAACCACCAAGAGCCAGCGTTTATCCTGGCTCTGTTGGGTTATCATGCTAGCCTATGTAGCTGGCTATACTGCCTTTGTTGGTGTAAATTATATCTGGTTCTTCTTTTTCCTTGCCAATCTCTTAATTTATCATTTCGGCGTACGTAGTTTTAATTCTTTACATGTCCGAACTTTTCTCCTTGCTCAAGTCCTTGTTGTGGGGCAACTTTTGATTTTTCAGGAAGTTGAAGTTGAGTTTCTAGTCTATCTACTTGGAATTCTCACTTTTATCGATTTAATGACTTTTGGCTTGGTTCGGATTCGGATTGTGGAGGATTTGAAAGAAGCACAGGCTAAGCAAAATGCCCAGATAAATCTATTGCTTGCCGAAAATGAACGCAGTCGTATCGGTCAAGATTTGCATGATAGTTTGGGACATACCTTTGCTATGCTGAGTGTTAAAACTGATCTAGCCTTGCAGTTATTTCAAATACAGGCTTATCCACAGGTGGAAAAGGAATTAAGAGAAATACAGCAAATTAGCAAAGAATCAATGCGTGAAGTGCGAACCATTGTGGAAAATCTTAAGTCTAGAACTTTGACATCCGAACTAGAGACTGTGAAAAAGATGTTAGAAATTGCTGGAATTGAGGTGGAAATAGCTAATCAACTAGATATAGCTAGCTTAACTCAGGAATTGGAGTCAACGCTTCCATGATTTTGCTTGAATTAGTGACCAATATCATCAAACATGCTAAAGCGTCTAAAGTCTACTTAAAATTAGAACGGACAGAGAAAGAACTCATTCTAACAGTGAGAGATGATGGCTGTGGCTTTACTTCTATAAAGGGGGATGACCTCCATACAGTTCGAGATCGTGTTCTTCAATTTTCGGGAGAGGTAAAGGTAATTAGTTGGAAACAACCGACAGAAGTTCAGGTTCGACTACCTTATAAGGAGAGAAAGTAGATGAAAGTATTAGTCGCAGAAGATCAAAGTATGTTGCGAGATGCTATGTGTCAATTGCTCACGCTTCAACCGGATGTGGAGTCTGTCCTTCAAGCCAAGAATGGGCAAGAAGCAATCCAACTATTAGAAAAGGAGTCTGTAGATATCGCCATCCTTGACGTAGAAATGCCTGTTAAGACAGGTCTTGAAGTCTTGGAGTGGATACGAGCAGAAAATATAGAAACAAAGGTGGTTGTGGTGACGACCTTCAAGCGTCCTGGGTATTTTGAACGTGCGGTCAAGGCTGGAGTAGATGCTTATGTATTAAAAGAAAGAAACATTGCAGACCTCATGCAAACCTTGCACACCGTCCTAGAAGGACGCAAGGAGTATTCGCCTGAATTGATGGAAGTGGTGATGACGCATCCCAATCCATTAACAGAACAAGAAATCGCAGTTTTAAAGGGAATTGCTCAGGGCTTCTCTAACCAAGAAATTGCAGACAAACTCTATCTATCCAACGGAACAGTCCGAAACTATGTCACCAATATTCTTTCTAAATTAGATGCTGGTAATCGAACAGAGGCAGCTAATATCGTGAAAGAATCTGGTTGGTTGTGATACTATCATATCTCGAAAACCATTATGTACTAAAATTGAAATTATTCAATCAAACAATTTTGTAACTTAAGGAGGGCTTGGTTTCCTCCTTTTTCTTTTTTTAGGAGGCACTACAAAAGAGCTAAAATTAACAATAAAAAAGAAAAATATCTTGACAACCAATAGAAAATTTTGTTACAATAATAGACGGTACTTTTTACTTTTGGTCTCTCAAGAGTGTACAGGGACGTGCTGACAAATGTTGCAAAAGTACACACAGATGATAGCTGTCACCAAGTGTATCATCACCAAAAATAAAAAAACACAGGAGAATGTAGATGCCTACAATTAACCAATTGGTTCGCAAACCGCGTAAATCAAAAGTAGAAAAATCTAAATCACCAGCTTTGAACGTTGGTTACAACAGTCATAAAAAAGTTCAAACAAACGTTTCTTCACCACAAAAACGTGGTGTTGCAACTCGTGTTGGAACAATGACACCTAAAAAACCTAACTCAGCCCTTCGTAAATTCGCTCGTGTACGTTTGAGCAACCTTATCGAAGTTACTGCCTACATCCCAGGTATCGGACACAACTTGCAAGAGCACAGCGTGGTGCTTCTTCGTGGTGGACGTGTAAAAGACCTTCCAGGGGTACGTTACCATATCGTCCGTGGTGCACTTGATACTGCAGGTGTTAACGATCGTAAACAAGGCCGTTCTAAATACGGTACTAAACGTCCAAAAGCATAAGGAAAGGGGATAAAGAGAAATGAGTCGTAAAAATAGAGCTCCAAAACGTGACGTATTGCCAGATCCGCTTTACAATTCACAACTAGTTACTCGTCTTATCAACCGCGTTATGCTTGATGGTAAACGTGGTACAGCTGCTTCAATCGTTTACGGTGCCTTTGAGCAAATCAAAGAAGCTACTGGAAACGATGCACTTGAAGTATTTGAAACAGCTATGGAAAACATCATGCCTGTACTTGAAGTACGTGCACGTCGTGTTGGTGGTTCTAACTACCAAGTCCCAGTTGAAGTTCGTCCAGAACGTCGTACAACACTTGGACTTCGTTGGTTGGTAACAATCGCTCGTCTTCGTGGTGAACACACAATGCAAGACCGTCTTGCAAAAGAAATCTTGGATGCTGCTAACAACACTGGTGCAGCTGTTAAGAAACGTGAAGACACTCACCGTATGGCTGAAGCTAACCGTGCATTCGCACACTTCCGTTGGTAATATAGGATGCGAAAGCGTTAAGAAAGTCCCAGAGAAAATAGGGAATCAAAGCAGGTTGCGATTGCAACCAATGAGATTCATCTTTTTCTCCTTCACACAGCATCCCGTTCCGGCTCAAATCGGCTAATTAACTTTAGCCCGAGTTCAATTCAACTTGTAAATCTACAAGTTGAAACCAACAATAGCATGAAAACATTGAGAACGGGTAGGTCCTGCCTATCCGTTTTTATTAAAATCGTGTTATAATAGAATAGAAATCAAAAATAAATAGGAGAAACAAACCTCATGGCACGCGAATTTTCACTTGAAAAAACTCGTAATATCGGTATCATGGCTCACGTCGATGCTGGTAAAACAACAACTACTGAGCGTATTCTTTACTACACTGGTAAAATCCACAAAATCGGTGAAACTCACGAAGGTGCGTCACAAATGGACTGGATGGAGCAAGAGCAAGAGCGTGGTATCACTATCACATCTGCTGCGACAACAGCTCAATGGAACAACCACCGCGTAAACATCATCGACACACCAGGACACGTGGACTTCACAATCGAAGTACAACGTTCTCTTCGTGTATTGGATGGTGCGGTTACCGTTCTTGACTCACAATCAGGTGTTGAGCCTCAAACTGAAACAGTTTGGCGTCAAGCAACTGAGTATGGAGTTCCACGTATCGTATTTGCCAACAAAATGGACAAAATCGGTGCTGACTTCCTTTACTCTGTAAGCACACTTCACGATCGTCTTCAAGCAAATGCACACCCAATCCAATTGCCAATCGGTTCTGAAGATGACTTCCGTGGTATCATCGACTTGATCAAGATGAAAGCTGAAATCTATACTAACGACCTTGGTACAGATATCCTTGAAGAAGACATCCCAGCTGAATACCTTGACCAAGCTCAAGAATACCGTGAAAAATTGATCGAAGCAGTTGCTGAAACTGACGAAGAATTGATGATGAAATACCTCGAAGGTGAAGAAATCACTAACGAAGAATTGAAAGCTGGTATCCGTAAAGCGACTATCAACGTTGAATTCTTCCCAGTATTGTGTGGTTCTGCCTTCAAGAACAAAGGTGTTCAATTGATGCTTGATGCGGTTATTGACTACCTTCCAAGCCCACTTGACATCCCAGCGATCAAAGGTATCAACCCAGATACAGATGAAGAAGAAACTCGTCCAGCATCTGATGAAGAGCCATTTGCAGCTCTTGCCTTCAAGATCATGACAGACCCATTCGTAGGTCGTTTGACATTCTTCCGTGTTTACTCAGGTGTTCTTCAATCAGGTTCATACGTATTGAACACTTCTAAAGGTAAACGTGAGCGTATCGGACGTATCCTTCAAATGCACGCCAACAGCCGTCAAGAAATTGACACTGTTTACTCAGGTGATATCGCTGCTGCCGTTGGTTTGAAAGATACTACAACTGGTGACTCATTGACAGATGAAAAAGCTAAAATCATTCTTGAGTCAATCAACGTTCCAGAACCAGTTATCCAATTGATGGTTGAGCCAAAATCTAAAGCTGACCAAGACAAGATGGGTATCGCCCTTCAAAAATTGGCTGAAGAAGATCCAACATTCCGCGTTGAAACAAACGTTGAAACTGGTGAAACAGTTATCTCTGGTATGGGTGAGCTTCACCTTGACGTCCTTGTTGACCGTATGCGTCGTGAGTTCAAAGTTGAAGCAAACGTAGGTGCTCCTCAAGTATCTTACCGTGAAACATTCCGCGCTTCTACTCAAGCACGTGGATTCTTCAAACGTCAGTCTGGTGGTAAAGGTCAATTCGGTGATGTATGGATTGAATTTACTCCAAACGAAGAAGGTAAAGGATTCGAATTCGAAAACGCAATCGTCGGTGGTGTGGTTCCTCGTGAATTTATCCCAGCGGTTGAAAAAGGTTTGGTAGAATCTATGGCTAACGGTGTTCTTGCAGGTTACCCAATGGTTGACGTTAAAGCTAAGCTTTACGATGGTTCATACCACGATGTCGACTCATCTGAAACTGCCTTCAAGATCGCAGCTTCACTTGCTCTTAAAGAAGCTGCTAAATCAGCACAACCAGCTATCCTTGAGCCAATGATGCTTGTAACAATCACTGTTCCAGAAGAAAACCTTGGTGATGTTATGGGTCACGTAACTGCTCGTCGTGGACGTGTAGATGGTATGGAAGCACATGGTAACAGCCAAATCGTTCGTGCTTACGTTCCACTTGCTGAAATGTTCGGTTACGCAACAGTTCTTCGTTCTGCATCTCAAGGACGTGGTACATTCATGATGGTATTTGACCACTACGAAGATGTACCTAAGTCAGTACAAGAAGAAATCATTAAGAAAAACAAAGGTGAAGACTAATCTGTCCTCACTCTAGAAGGAAGTCACTTAGTGGCTTCCTTTTGTCTTTAGAAAATACCTCTAAATATGGTAAAATAGTAGGAGAATAATGTGAGGAAAATGAATGTCAAACAGTTTTGAAATTTTGATGAATCAACTGGGGATATCTGCTGAAATGAGACAGGATCCTGTTTTATCACAGGCTGATATTGAGCGAGTTGTGGTTCATAAAATTAGTAAGGTATGGGAGTTTCATTTCGTATTTTCTAATATTTTACCGATTGAAATCTTTTTAGAATTAAAGAAAGGTTTGAGCGAAGAATTTTCTAAGACAGGCAATAAAGCTGTTTTTGAAATCAAGGCTCGGTCTCAAGAATTTTCAAATCAACTCTTGCAGTCCTACTATAAGGAGGCTTTCTCTGAGGGGCCATGTGCTAGCCAAGGTTTTAAGTCCCTTTACCAGAATCTGCAAGTTCGTGCTGAGGGAAATCAACTCTTTATTGAAGGCTCTGAGGCGATTGATAAGGAACATTTTAAGAAGAATCATCTTCCTAATTTAGCCAAACAACTTGAAAAGTTTGGTTTTCCAACTTTTACTTGTCAAATAGAGAAAAATGATGTGCTGACCCAAGAGCAGGAAGAGGCCTTTCATGCGGAAAATGAGCAGATTGTTCAAGCTGCCAATGAGGAAGCGCTCCGTGCTATGGAGCAACTGGAACAGATGGCACCTCCTCCAGCTGAAGAGAAACCAGCCTTTGATTTTCAAACGAAAAAAGCTGCAGCTAAACCCAAGCTGGATAAGGCAGAGATTACTCCTATGATCGAAGTGACGACTGAGGAAAATCGTCTGGTCTTTGAAGGGGTTGTTTTTGATGTAGAGCAAAAAGTGACCAGAACAGGTCGTGTTTTAATCAACTTTAAAATGACGGACTATACTTCAAGTTTTTCGATGCAAAAGTGGGTTAAAAATGAGGAAGAGGCTCAGAAATTTGACCTCATCAAGAAGAATTCTTGGCTCCGAGTGCGTGGGAATGTGGAGATGAATAACTTCACACGCGATTTGACTATGAACGTACAGGATGTGCAGGAAGTTGTTCACTATGAGCGGAAGGATTTGATGCCAGAAGGAGACCGCCGGGTTGAGTTTCATGCTCATACTAACATGTCGACCATGGATGCTCTACCAGAGGTCGAAGAAATCGTTGCGACAGCTGCTAAGTGGGGACACAAGGCGGTTGCCATTACGGACCATGGGAATGTCCAGTCCTTCCCACATGGCTATAAGGCGGCTAAGAAAGCGGGAATCCAGCTGATCTATGGTATGGAAGCCAACATCGTGGAGGACCGTGTCCCTATCGTCTATAACGAAGTGGGGATGGACTTGTCAGAAGCGACCTATGTGGTCTTTGACGTGGAAACAACGGGGCTTTCAGCTATCTATAATGACTTGATTCAGGTTGCGGCCTCTAAGATGTATAAGGGGAATGTCATTGCCGAATTTGATGAATTTATCAATCCCGGGCATCCATTATCAGCCTTTACTACTGAGTTGACTGGAATTACAGATGACCATGTCAAAAATGCTAAGCCACTGGAACAAGTTTTACAGGAATTTCAAGAATTTTGCAAGGATACGGTCCTAGTTGCCCACAATGCGACCTTTGACGTTGGCTTTATGAATGCCAATTATGAGCGTCATGGTCTGCCAAAGATTAGTCAGCCAGTTATTGATACGCTGGAGTTTGCTAGAAACCTCTATCCTGAGTATAAACGTCATGGTTTGGGACCTTTGACCAAGCGTTTTGGTGTGGCTTTGGAACATCACCACATGGCCAATTACGATGCGGAAGCTACTGGTCGTCTGCTCTTTATTTTTATCAAAGAAGTAGCAGAAAAACATGGTGTGACGGATTTAGCTAGACTTAACATTGATTTGATTAGTCCAGATTCTTATAAAAAAGCTCGGATCAAGCATGCGACCATTTATGTCAAGAATCAGGTAGGTCTAAAAAATATCTTTAAGCTGGTTTCTTTATCCAATACCAAGTACTTTGAAGGGGTGCCACGAATTCCGAGAACGGTTTTAGATGCCCATCGGGAAGGTTTGATTTTAGGTTCAGCTTGCTCGGAGGGTGAAGTTTTTGATGCAGTCGTTTCCCAGGGCGTGGATGCGGCGGTTGAGGTGGCCAAGTATTATGACTTTATCGAGGTTATGCCACCTGCTATCTATGCTCCCTTGATTGCCAAGGAGCAGGTTAAAGATATGGAGGAGCTCCAGACTATTATCAGGAGTTTGATAGAGGTGGGAGACCGTCTTGGTAAGCCTGTTCTGGCTACGGGGAATGTCCACTATATCGAACCAGAAGAAGAGATTTACCGTGAAATTATCGTCCGTAGTTTGGGCCAGGGGGCTATGATTAACCGAACTATCGGTCATGGTGAACATGCCCAACCAGCACCACTTCCAAAGGCTCATTTTCGAACGACTAATGAGATGTTGGATGAATTTGCCTTCTTGGGAGAGGAACTAGCTCGGAAACTAGTTATTGACAACACCAATGCCTTGGCAGATATCTTTGAACCTGTTGAGGTAGTTAAGGGTGACTTGTATACGCCTTTCATTGACAAGGCTGAAGAAACGGTCGCTGAATTGACATACAAGAAAGCTTTTGAGATTTATGGAAATCCGCTACCAGATATCGTTGATTTGCGAATTGAAAAGGAATTAACATCCATTCTGGGGAATGGATTTGCTGTGATTTATCTGGCTTCCCAGATGCTGGTACAACGTTCCAATGAACGGGGTTACTTGGTTGGTTCTCGTGGGTCTGTCGGTTCTAGTTTTGTTGCGACCATGATTGGGATTACAGAGGTCAATCCTCTCTCTCCTCACTATGTCTGTGGTCAGTGTCAGTATAGCGAGTTTATTACCGATGGTTCGTATGGTTCAGGATTTGATATGCCCAATAAGGACTGTCCAAACTGTGGTTATAAACTCAGTAAAAACGGACAGGATATTCCTTTCGAGACCTTCCTTGGTTTTGATGGGGACAAGGTTCCCGATATTGACTTGAACTTCTCGGGAGAAGACCAGCCTAGCGCCCACTTGGATGTGCGTGATATCTTTGGTGAGGAATATGCCTTTCGTGCAGGAACGGTTGGTACGGTGGCTGCCAAGACTGCCTATGGATTTGTCAAGGGTTACGAGAGAGATTATGGCAAGTTTTATCGTGATGCAGAGGTGGAACGCCTAGCTCAAGGTGCAGCTGGTGTCAAGCGGACGACAGGTCAACACCCGGGGGGAATCGTTGTTATTCCTAACTACATGGATGTCTACGACTTTACGCCTGTCCAGTATCCAGCGGATGACGTGACCGCTGAATGGCAGACCACTCACTTTAACTTCCATGATATTGACGAGAACGTCCTCAAACTCGATGTGCTGGGACATGATGATCCGACCATGATTCGAAAACTCCAGGACTTGTCTGGGATTGACCCTAATGAAATTCCTATGGATGACGAAGGCGTAATGGCCCTCTTTTCTGGGACTGATGTGCTAGGAGTGACACCTGAGCAAATCGGAACTCCGACAGGTATGCTGGGGATTCCAGAATTTGGAACCAACTTTGTACGTGGGATGGTAGATGAGACGCATCCGACGACTTTTGCGGAGTTGCTTCAGCTCTCAGGTCTGTCCCACGGTACGGATGTCTGGTTGGGAAATGCTCAGGATTTAATCAAGCAAGGAATAGCAGACCTATCGACTGTTATCGGTTGTCGGGACGACATCATGGTTTACCTCATGCATGCTGGTCTAGAACCTAAGATGGCCTTTACCATCATGGAACGGGTGCGTAAAGGCTTATGGCTGAAGATTTCAGAAGAGGAGCGGAATGGCTATATCGAAGCCATGAAGGCTAATAAGGTGCCAGAGTGGTATATAGAGTCCTGTGGGAAAATCAAGTACATGTTCCCTAAAGCCCATGCGGCAGCCTACGTTATGATGGCCCTTCGTGTAGCTTACTTCAAGGTTCACCATCCCATTTATTACTACTGTGCTTACTTCTCCATCCGTGCTAAGGCTTTTGATATCAAGACCATGGGTGCGGGCTTGGATGCCATCAAGCACAAAATGGAAGAAATCGCTGAAAAACGGAAAAACAATGAAGCCTCTAATGTGGAAATCGATCTCTATACAACTCTTGAGATTGTCAATGAGATGTGGGAGCGTGGTTTCAAGTTTGGAAAACTCGATCTCTACCGTAGTCAGGCGACAGAGTTCCTCATCGATGGGGATACCCTCATTCCACCATTTGTAGCAATGGATGGTCTGGGAGAGAACGTTGCTAAGCAGTTGGTGCGAGCGCGTGAAGAGGGAGAATTCCTCTCAAAAACAGAACTACGCAAACGTGGTGGACTCTCATCAACTTTGGTTGAAAAGATGGATGAGATGGGTATTCTTGGAAATATGCCAGAGGATAACCAGTTGAGTTTGTTTGATGAGTTGTTTTAAAAAAATTGTTTAATCATCTATCCAAAGAGGCTAATGTATATCCAATAGATTTACATTAGCCTTCTTTTTTGTTAAAATAGTCTATAGAAAGAGGGTGAGAGTATGTCAAAGACGAGTATGAGCATCCGTCTGGATAGTGAGGTTAAGGAGCAGGCCCAACAGGTGTTTAATAACCTGGGAATGGATATGACAACGGCTATTAATATTTTCCTTCGTCAGGCCATTCAATATCAGGGTTTACCTTTCGATGTCAGACTAGACGAGAATCGGAGGTTGCTTGAGGTATTAACGGATTTAGACCAAAATCGTAATATGAGCCAATCCTTTGAATCAGTCTCTGACTTGATGGAGGATTTGCGTGCTTAAGATTCGTTATCATAAACAGTTTAAAAAAGATTTTAAGTTGGCTATGAAGCGTGGTTTGAAGGCAGAATTATTAGAAGAAGTTTTAAATTTTCTTGTTCAAGAAAAAGAACTTCCTGCTAGATATTGTGATCATCCATTGACGGCATCCAAACATTTTCAAGGAGTTCGTGAATGCCATATCCAGCCAGATTGGCTTTTGGTTTATAAAGTAGACAAGTCGGAATTGATTTTAAATTTGCTGAGGACAGGAAGTCATAGTGATTTGTTTTAATAAATTTTAAGGGGGTTCTCATGAAACTAAGAATTTTTGCGGAAGATAAGCCGGCTGAGAAGGTATTTGAATATCAATTGGAACTTGCTGATCAGACAATACTTCTATCAACAGCACTCTTGTCAGGTACTATTGCTTTAGCAGGAATCTTTTCTGCTTTGAAAGAAAAATAAAAATAGAAAAGAGAAAACAGAATGGTTTTACCAAATTTTAAAGAAAATCTAGAAAAATATGCGAAATTATTGGTTGCGAACGGAATTAATGTGCAACCTGGTCACACTTTGGCTCTCTCTATCGATGTGGAGCAACGTGAGTTGGCTCACTTAATTGTCAAAGAAGCTTATGCCTTGGGTGCGCATGAGGTGATCGTTCAGTGGACAGATGATGTTATTAACCGTGAGAAATTTCTCCACGCACCGATGGAGCGTCTGGACAATGTGCCAGAATACAAGATTGCTGAGATGAACTATCTTTTGGAGAACAAGGCTAGCCGTCTTGGAGTTCGTTCTTCTGACCCAGGTGCCTTGAACGGAGTGGACGCTGACAAGCTCTCAGCTTCTGCCAAAGCTATGGGACTTGCCATGAAGCCAATGCGTATCGCAACTCAATCCAATAAGGTTAGCTGGACTGTAGCAGCCGCTGCTGGACTTGAGTGGGCTAAGAAAGTCTTTCCAAATGCTGCGAGCGACGAAGAAGCAGTCGATCTCCTTTGGGACCAAATTTTCAAAACTTGCCGTGTCTACGAAGCAGATCCTGTTAAGGCTTGGGAAGAGCATGCAGCTATCCTCAAGAGCAAGGCAGATATGCTTAATAAAGAGCAATTTTCAGCCCTTCACTACACAGCGCCAGGGACCGATTTGACCCTTGGATTGCCGAAGAACCACGTTTGGGAATCAGCTGGGGCTGTCAATGCACAGGGCGAAGGGTTCTTGCCAAATATGCCGACAGAAGAAGTCTTCACAGCACCTGACTTCCGTCGTGCAGATGGTTATGTCACTTCTACAAAACCGCTTAGCTATAATGGAAATATCATCGAAGGAATTAAAGTAACCTTCAAGGATGGACAAATCGTAGATATCACTGCTGAGAAGGGTGATCAGGTCATGAAAGACCTTGTCTTTGAAAATGCGGGTGCGCGTGCCTTGGGTGAATGTGCCTTGGTGCCAGATCCAAGCCCAATTTCTCAGTCAGGTATTACCTTCTTTAACACTCTTTTCGATGAAAATGCGTCAAATCACTTGGCTATCGGTGCAGCCTATGCAACTAGCGTTGTTGGTGGAGCGGAGATGAGCGAAGAGGAGCTTGAAGCTGCGGGGCTTAATCGTTCAGATGTTCACGTAGACTTTATGATTGGTTCTAACCAAATGGATATCGATGGTATCCGTGAGGATGGGACACGTGTACCACTCTTCCGTAAGGGAGATTGGGCAAATTAAGGAGATAATATGTTAGGAAGTATGTTCGTTGGTCTCCTAGTGGGATTTTTAGCAGGTACTCTAACCAATCGTGGAGAGCGAATGGGATGTTTTGGAAAAATGTTTCTCGGTTGGATTGGTGCCTTTCTAGGTCACTTGCTTTTTGGGACTTGGGGACCGATAATAGCAGGAACTGCCATTATTCCGGCAGTACTAGGTTCCATGATTGTCTTAGCGATTTTCTGGAGACGAGGAAGTTAATTTCTTAAATCTGATACTCAATGAAAATCAAAGAGCAAACTAGGAAACTAGCCGCAGGCTGTACTTGAGTACAGCAAGGCGACGTTGACAAGGTTTGAAGAGATATTTGAAGAGTATGAAACGAAAAGGAGGTTGGTCATTGTACCAGCCTCCTTTTGATATGATATAATAGTTCTATGAGATTAGATAAATTTTTAGTTGCCTGCGCTGTGGGAAGTCGGACTGAGGTCAAAAACTTACTCAAGGCTGGGCGCGTGACGGTAAATGGTAAAAAAGAAAAATCAGCGAAACTGCAGATTGATGAAGAAAGAGATGAGATTCGCTTTGATGGGCAAGTGTTGGAGTATGAAGAGTTTGTCTACTACATGATGAACAAGCCCAAAGGAGTTATCTCAGCGACTGAGGATCCTAAGCACAGAACAGTTCTGGACTTGCTGGATGATATTGCTCAGAGCAAGGAAGTTTTCCCAGTAGGACGCTTGGATATTGATACACATGGTCTTCTACTCTTGACCAATGATGGCCAGCTTGCCCATGCTCTTCTTTCGCCCAAGCGTCATGTGGACAAGACTTATCAGGCACAAGTCAAGGGAATTATGGCCCAAGAAGATGTGGAGATATTTGCTGATGGTATTCCTCTCAAAGACTTTACTTGTCAGCCTGCTAAACTGGAGATTCTTTCCACAGATGCAGAAAAGAATCAGAGTCAAATCCGTGTGACTATTGCAGAAGGGAAGTTTCATCAGGTCAAGCGTATGGTGGCCTACTGTGGCAAGGAAGTAGTAGACTTGCAACGCTTGACTATGGGAACGCTAGTATTGGATGAGAACTTAGAACGAGGGGAATGGCGTCGCTTGACCAAGGAGGAATTGGAAAATCTTCTTGCTAGTATTGCTTAATTTGGTTTATATTCGAAAAAGGTGAGGGAGAATATCCTTGCCTTTTATGTTTTTCAGTTGCTTCCTTTGTGAAAAGAGTTATAATAGACTGTAGAATAAAAGGAGGAATCTATGAACGCGATTCAAAAATCATTTACTGATAAACTATTTGCCAATTATGAAGCAAATGTCAAATACCAAGCGATTGAAAATGCTGCCAGTCACAACGGAATTTTTGCAGCCCTAGAACGTCGCCAAAGCCATGTAGATAACACACCTGTTTTCTCATTGGATTTGACCAAGGATAAGGTTACTAACCAGAAAGCGTCTGGTCGTTGCTGGATGTTTGCGGCTCTCAACACCTTCCGCCACAAACTCATTTCTCAATACAAACTAGAAAATTTTGAGTTATCACAGGCCCACACATTTTTCTGGGATAAGTATGAAAAATCAAACTGGTTCTTAGAGCAAGTGATTGCGACTGCAGACCAAGAATTGACGAGCCGTAAGGTTAAATTCCTACTTCAAACACCTCAACAAGATGGTGGTCAATGGGATATGGTCGTTTCTCTCTTTGAGAAATACGGTGTCGTGCCTAAGTCAGTTTACCCTGAGTCTGTTTCATCTAGTAGCAGCCGTGAACTAAATGCCATTCTCAACAAATTGCTTCGCCAAGATGCTCAAATCTTGCGTGACTTGCTTGCTTCTGGTGCAGACCAAGCGACTGTTCAAGCTAAGAAAGAAGACCTCTTGCAAGAAATCTTTAATTTCCTTGCTATGTCATTAGGACTTCCACCACGTACATTTGACTTTGCTTATCGCGATAAAGATAACAACTACCAAAGCGAAAAGGGCATTACACCACAAGAGTTTTACAAGAAATATGTCAATCTTCCTCTAGAAGACTACGTTTCTGTTATCAATGCTCCAACTGCTGACAAGCCTTACGGCCAATCTTACACAGTTGAGATGTTAGGAAATGTGGTTGGTAGCCGTGCAGTTCGCTACATCAACGTGCCGATGGAGCGCTTGAAAGAATTGGCAATTGCCCAAATGCAAGCAGGAGAGACTGTTTGGTTTGGTTCAGATGTCGGTCAGCTCAGCAACCGTAAAGCTGGAATCCTTGCGACAGATGTTTATGACTTTGAATCAAGCATGGATATTCAACTCACTCAAGACAAGGCTGGACGTTTGGATTACAGCGAAAGCTTGATGACCCACGCTATGGTCTTGACAGGTGTGGACTTGGATGAAAATGGGAAGTCAACCAAGTGGAAGGTTGAAAACTCTTGGGGAGATAAGGTAGGTACAGATGGTTACTTTGTTGCCTCAGACGCTTGGATGGACGAATACACTTACCAAATCGTTGTCCGTAAGGAATTGCTGACAGCAGAAGAACAAGCTGCCTATGAAGCAGAACCAATTGTGCTTGCACCATGGGATCCAATGGGAGCCTTGGCCGAATAAAAGTATAGAAAAAAGGAATCAGATTTTAGAACCTGATTCCTTTTAAGTTGCTTGATTACATGATGTGAAGAACATGTGCCACAATACCCACTGCGAATAGTGCAAGGATAATAGTGATTGGAGATACTTTTTTCTTAAGCAAGTACATGCAAAGGAAAGTAAGGAGTAGTCCTGATAGTCCAGGGATCAACATATCCAAGTTTTGTTGGAAAGTAGTAACTTTTTCAGGTGTTTGAGACAATCCTTGTCCTACTTGTGCGAATGCTTCTTGAATACCTTTAGATCCTTCTGGCAATTTATCCCAATGGATATAAGCTTTTTCATCTAGTTGAACTTTGGCAACATCGAAAGCAAATTTAATATTTACCCAACGTTGAACAAGGACAGCAAGAATGAACATACCAAGGATAGAAGCTCCTTTAGTGATGTCTTGAAGGATACCGCCAGACATATCTTTAGTGATTTCTGATCCAGCCTTGTATCCAATCTCTTGTGTATACCACAAGAATGACATACGAATCAAGTTCCAAAGAACGAAGAAGAGGATTGGACCTAAGATATTACCAGTAAGGGCAAGTGAAGCACCGAGTGATCCAAGGATTGGGCGTACTGTAAACCAGAATACTGGGTCACCGATACCAGCAAGAGGTCCCATCATACCGATTTTAACCCCTTGGATAGCAGCGTCATCAATTTCAACACCGTTAGCACGTTCTTCTTCAAGTGCAAGAGTAACCCCCATGATTGGAGCGGCTACGTATGGGTGAGTGTTGAAGAACTCAAGATGGCGTTCAAGAGCAGCGATTTGATCTTCTTTTTTAGTGTAGAGTTTTTTAAGAGCTGGAATTAATGAGTAAGCCCAACCCAAGTTTTGCATACGTTCATAGTTCCAAGAACCTTGTAAGAAAGTTGAACGCCACCAAACTTTTTTACGATCTGATTTAGTTAATTGAAGTTTTTCAGTCATGATGTTTTCAGTCCTTTCTTATCTTAGTAGTCTTCTAGGATATCGCCGATTGGGTCGTTAGAAGTTGCGGCTCCTCCGCCACCGTTTCCACCAGTTTTAGAAAGGTGAAGGTAGATAAGAGCGATAGCAACACCGATAGCACCAAATCCGATTAGAGTAATATCTGACACGGCAGCAAGCACGAAACCGATAGCGAAGAATGGCCATACTTCACGAGTTGCCATCATGTTGATAACCATAGCGTAACCAACGGCAACGACCATACCACCACCGATAGCCATACCATCTTTGAGCCAATCAGGCATAGCATTTAGAATGCTTTGTACTGTTTCAGTTGGTACCATTAGAAGGAGTGCTGCAGGGACTGCAATACGAAGACCTTGAAGAAGAAGTGCGACAAAGTGAGCACGTTCAACTGCTTTGAAGTCACCTTTTTTAGCAGAAGCATCAGCAGTGTGAACCAATCCGACAGAGAGTGTACGGACAATCATAGTCAAGAATAGACCAGCAACTGCAAGAGGGATAGCAACCGCTTGGGCAACACCGATACCTGTCTTAGTAAAGTCGCCACCAAGAACCATGATAATGGCAGCAGCAACAGAAGCAAGAGCAGCGTCAGGAGCTACGGCAGCTCCGATGTTAGCCCAACCAAGGGCGATCATTTGAAGAGAACCACCAAGGATAATCCCTGCTTCAAGGTTACCAGTAACAAGACCGATAAGGGTACAAGCTACGATTGGTTGATGGAATTGGAACTGGTCGAGGATACCTTCAAGACCTGCTAGGAAGGCTACAACGACTACTAAAACCATAGAAATAATAGACATCTTTAAAATCCTTTCATAAAATCGATTATTGCACGTTTGCTTTGTTGATCAAGTCAAACAAATCTTTTTTCGTGTCGTTTGGTACTTTACGTACATCAAATTCAACACCAAGGTCACGCATTTTTTCAAATGTAGCAACGTCTTCTTTATCCATAGACAAAACGTTGTTAACCATTGTTTTACCAGTTGAGTGAGCCATTGATCCAACATTAAGAGTTTTGATTGGCACGCCACCTTCGATAGCACGAAGGGCATCTTGAGGTGTTTCAAACAAGATAAGGGCATGTGTTTCTCCGAAGCGAGGATCTTTTGCAACGTCGATTAGTTTTTGGATAGGAACAACGTTTGCTTTCACTTTACCTGGAGCTGCTTGTTTAATCAATTCTTTACGTAATTCGTCTTTAGCTACGTTATCTGAAGCAACGATGATACGGTCTGCTTTTGAATCTGGAGTCCAAGCAGTTGCAACCTGACCGTGAAGTAAACGAGTGTCTAGACGGGCAAGGTTGATTTTGAGTTTACCGTCTCCGATGACAGTTCCTTCTGGGATAGCAGCTTGGGCAACTGGAGCAGCTGCAGCGCTTGCTACTTCCTCAACTGGGTTTAGCTCTTCTGGAAGAGCTTTGATGCCATCTTTGGCTTCTTTAATGATATTCGCAGCGACTTTATCTACACCTGCAGCAGCGTCCATGAGGCGCTCTGTGTAGGCTTGAATTAACATCGGTAAGTTAAGTCCTGTGATGATGGCAAACTTACGCTCAGGATTTTCTCCCATCACGCGACTAGCTTGGTTAAATGGAGATCCACTCCAAAGGTCAGCCAAAACTAGAACCTCATCCTCTGCGTCAAATGCAGCAACAGCGTTATTAAACTTAGCGTATAGATCATCAGGACCTTCATTTGGCATAAAGGTTACAACTTGAACCTTTTCTTGTTCACCAAAGATCATAGATCCTGACTGATGAATACCCGCAGCAAATTCGCCGTGGCTCGCAATAATGATTCCGATACTCATTATTGTCATTCCTCCTTTTTTGTTGTAGTTTTCGTTTAAGAAAACTTTAAGACTTTTTAAGTATAAACCGTTTTCATCTAAAAATCAACTATTTATCATAAAATAATTAAAAAGATTACATCTGAAAATATTGATATATTGAGTTTTAGAGAAGTTTTTTTGAATCCTTATTTAAAAATTTAATATAAAAAAGTTGGAAGCGTATTCCAACTTTTAAAATAGGTTTTTATTAGATTAGTGGGTGAAGTCGAGTACCATACGTCCTTGAATTTGACCTTTTTCCATTTCGTCGAAAATGGCTACAGCATCTTCTATTGGACGTTTTTGAACAACTGGAACTACTAAACCTTCTGCACCGAATTGGAAGGCTTCTTCCAAGTCTTTACGAGTTCCAACGAGAGAACCGATGACTTGGATTCCATCTAGAACGGTTTTGACGATGCTAAGTTCCATCATTTCAGAAGGAAGACCAACAGCGACTACGCGACCACCAGCACGAACTGAGTCAACAGCCTGGTTGAAGGCAACTTTAGACACAGCAGTTACGACAGCTGAATGAGCTCCGCCATCAGTTTTTTCCTTGATGAGTCCAGGTACATCTTCAACTTCGAGGCCGTTAATAACAATGTCAGCTCCTACTTCTTTTGCAAGGGCAAGTTTGTCGTTATTGATATCAACTGCGATGACATGAGCATTGAATACTTTTTTAGCATATTGAACAGCTAGGTTACCAAGACCACCAGCGCCGTAAAGAACAACCCATTGACCTGGTTCAACTTTTGCTTCTTTTATAGCTTTATAGGTTGTTACACCAGCACATGTGATAGATGAAGCTTGGGCTGGATCAAGTCCGTCAGGAACTTTAACAGCATAGTCTGCAGTTACGATACATTGTTCAGCCATACCACCATCTACTGAGTAGCCGGCATTTTTCACTGTACGGCAAAGGGTTTCACGGCCAGTAGTACAGTATTCGCAAGTGCCACATCCTTCAAAGAACCAAGCAACGCTGACGCGGTCGCCGACTTTAAGGCTTTTTACATCTGGGGCAATTTCTTTAACGATACCAACACCTTCATGTCCTAGAACACGGCCTGGTACTTGACCAAAGTCACCATGGGCAACGTGGAGGTCAGTGTGGCAAACACCACAGTATTCAATTTCTACAAGTGCTTCCCCAGTTTCAAGTGGACGGAGTACTTTTTCTTCAACAGCAACACCAGTGCTTTCTGGATTTACAACAACAGCTTTCATAGCTATCCTCCTTGATATTGACCGAGAACAGGGACAACAGGACTGGATTGATTATGTTTCAACAGAGTCGAGTGTGACGAGCTCTCTTGTATTTATATGTGAATTATATCACAAAAGAAAGCCTTTTCCAAGGTTTTGGAGGCAAAAAGTGGAACAATCGATTAACTGGTTGATGAGACTGTGAAAAGAGCACAAAGACCAGCTCGCAAGCTGGTCATACTCTTCGAAAATCTCTTCAAACCACGTCAGCTTCGCCTTGCCGTATATATGTTACTAACTTCGTCAGTTCTATCCACAACCTCAAAACCGTGTTTTGAGCAGCCTACGGCTAGCTTCCTAGTTTGCTCTTTGATTTTCATTGAGTATCAGTATAGATTATAAGAATAAGTCTTGCAGGGTTTTGGCAACCCCATCTTGGTCATTTGTCAGGGAAATTTGCTCATCTGCATAAGGGAGTAGCTCTGGATTGGCATTTTTCATAGCATAGCCCTTCCCTGCAAAAGCTAGCATTTCGGTATCATTATGTTCATCTCCAAAGGCAATCAAATCCTTTTTGTCGCGGTTCATTACTTTGAGCAAGTAGTTCAAAGCAAAGGCCTTATTGACTCCTTTGGGTGTACACTCAAGGATATTGAGCGGACCTCCCCAGGTATTGATAGAAAGTTGATGCTGGTAGAAGGCGTTCATTTCTTTTGCCAAGGCATATTTGTCGCTGGCTCTGGTCTGCAGCAGGATACAGTTAGGATCCTTGGTTACCAACTCAGGCTGAAATTGATCTTCAGGTTGGAAAGCTTCTACACCAAATAGTTTGGGATTGGCAATTTCTTCATTAGGATTTGTAATGTAGAATTTTTTACGGTATTCTCCAGCGATAAAATCGGCTTGAATGTCCTCTGAACGTCGAACCATATCTAAAAGATATTTTTTGTCTACAGTCAAACACTTTTCAAAATCCCAAACTTGGTCTGGTAAATGAGTAAGGGAGCCGTTGAAATTAATCATAGGAGTGTCTAAGCCTAGTTCACGGTAGAAATCTTTTGACATGCGGTAAGGGCGACCCGTCGTAATAATAACCTGATGCCCTTTTTCAGAAACTTTTTTAATAGTTTCTTTGGTAAAGTCAGAAATTTGACTGTCCGAGTTGAGCAGGGTTCCATCCAGGTCAACTGCAATAATTTTTTTCGTCATAGGGACCTTTCTAGTGTCTTTTCAGATAAGATGTCTACTATTATAACAGAAAGCAGGCAGAAAAGCAGATTCGAAACCAAAAAAGAAATTTCATCAAATTCTTAAATAAATCAAACAAAGATATTGAAAAAGTGAATGATAAATGATATAATTCTATTATTGTTCGTAAAAAATAAAAGGAGATTGATAATGGACAAATTATTTAAACTAAAAGAGAACGGTACAGACGTTCGTACAGAGGTTCTCGCTGGTTTAACAACTTTCTTTGCAATGAGCTATATTCTCTTTGTAAACCCACAAATGCTTTCACAAACAGGGATGCCTGCTCAGGGTGTCTTCCTAGCGACGATTATTGGTGCCGTTGCTGGTACTTTGATGATGGCCTTCTACGCCAACTTGCCATATGCTCAAGCACCAGGTATGGGACTGAATGCCTTCTTTACCTTTACAGTCGTATTTGGACTTGGTTATTCATGGCAAGAAGCCCTAGCTATGGTCTTTATCTGTGGGATTATCTCATTGATCATTACCTTGACAAATGTTCGTAAAATGATCATTGAATCTATTCCAAATGGCCTTCGCTCAGCTATTTCAGCTGGTATCGGTGTCTTCCTTGCCTACGTTGGAATTAAGAATGCTGGACTTTTGAAATTTACGATTGATCCAGGTAACTATACTGTTGTAGGAGAAGGGGCTGACAAAGCGCAAGCAACCATTGCAGCAAATGCTTCAGCAGTTCCAGGATTGGTTGACTTCAATACTCCATCTGTTTTAGTTGCTCTTGCTGGTATTGCTATTACGATTTTCTTTGTTATTAAAGGAACTAAAGGTGGAATTATCCTTTCTATCTTGACAACAACCGTTCTAGCTATTGCTGTTGGCTTGGTTGATCTTTCTACTATTGATTTTTCAAATAATCATGTTGGTGCAGCCTTTGAAGATTTGAAGACAATCTTTGGTGCAGCTCTTGGTTCAGAAGGTTTGGGAGCTTTGATTTCAGATACAGCTCGTTTACCTGAAACCCTTATGGCTATTCTTGCCTTCTCATTGACCGATATTTTTGACACAATTGGTACCTTGATTGGTACCGGTGAAAAGGTTGGTATCGTAGCGACAAACGGTGAAAATCACCAATCAGATAAGTTAGACAAGGCTCTTTATTCAGACTTGATTGGTACTTCAATTGGTGCCATCGCAGGTACTTCAAACGTAACGACTTATATTGAATCTGCAGCTGGTATCGGTGCAGGTGGACGTACTGGTTTGACAGCCTTGGTTGTGGCTATCTGTTTCGCGATTTCAAGTTTCTTTAGCCCACTTCTCGCTATCGTACCTTCATCTGCTACAGCTCCAATCTTGATTATTGTTGGGATTATGATGCTTGGTAGCTTGAAAAATATTCATTGGGATGATATGTCTGAAGCGGTTCCTGCTTTCTTCACATCTATCTTTATGGGATTCAGCTACTCTATCACTCAAGGGATTGCAGTTGGTTTCTTGACTTACACTTTGACTAAAATTGTTAAAGGTCAAGCTAAAGATGTTCATGTCATGATTTGGATTTTGGATGCCTTGTTTATCCTTAACTATATCAGCATGGCCCTATAATAGAATTACCCAGGGGGATTTCCCCCTTTTTTTAATACAAAGTCTAGGAGATGAATGATGGAAGAGAAAAGTACGTGGAAAGAATTGTTGAATCGTGCAGGATGGCTTTTGGTCTTCTTGCTAGCGACAATCTTATATCAGATTCCTATAGGGGTTACTGCTATTTTAACCTTAAGAGAAGTACCGCTATTACAGTCAGGACTGATAGTTGCTGGTATTTCGATTGTGGTTCTGGTGCTATTTATTATTGGAGCTCGTAAAACGCAATTAGCAAGTTTCAATTTTTCATTTTTTAGAGCTAAGGATTTGGCACGATTGGGCTTGAGTTATTTAGTCATTATCTGTTCAAATATACTTGGTTCTATCTTGTTACAACTGTCAAATGAGACGACAACAAGTAACCAGTCTCAGATTAACGATATGGTTCAGAATAGTTCTCTGATTTCCAGTTTCTTCTTATTGACCTTGCTTGCTCCGATTTGTGAGGAAATCTTGTGTCGGGGAATTGTTCCTAAAAAGATTTTCCGAGGCAAGGAGAACTTGGGATTTGTAGTCGGTACGATTGTGTTTGCTTTATTGCATCAACCAAGTAATTTACCTTCTTTATTGATTTATGGAGTTATGTCGATCGTTCTATCTTGGACGGCTTACAAGACCCAACGTTTGGAAATGTCTATCTTACTTCACATGATTGTGAATGGGGTTGTTTTCTGTTTGCTGGCTCTCGTGGTGATTTTGAGTCGGACATTAGGGATTTCTGTTTAAGATTTTTGACAATTGCTTACTTGTTTCTACTGGGAAAAAGATGAATTCAATCGTGTCCATCTTTTTCTTTTTATGGTAAAATAGAGAAATAATATGGTGAAAAGCCTTGAGGGAGTGACCGATATGTCAACTAAAGCAAATCATGCAAAAACAGCTATTTGCGGAATTATCAATGTAACCCCAGACTCCTTTTCGGATGGTGGTCAATTTTTTGCGCTTGAGCAGGCGCTCCAGCAGGCTCGTAAATTGATAGCAGAAGGAGCCAGCATGCTAGATATCGGTGGAGAATCGACTCGGCCGGGCAGTAGCTGTAGCTATGTTGAGATAGAAGAGGAAATCCGGCGTGTTGTTCCAGTAATAAAAGCTATTCGCAAGGAAAGTGATGTCCTCATCTCTATTGATACTTGGAAAAGTCAGGTGGCAGAGGCTGCTTTGGCTGCTGGTGCCAATCTAGTCAATGATATCACTGGTCTTATGGGTGATGAGAAAATGGCCCATGTGGTTGCTAAGGCTGGTGCGAAAGTAGTCATTATGTTTAATCCAGTCATGGCGCGACCTCAGCATCCTAGCTCGCTCATATTTCCTCATTTTGGTTTTGGACAAGCTTTTACAGTGGAAGAGTTAGCTGACTTTGAAACATTGCCAATCGAAGAGTTAATGGAGGCTTTCTTTGAACGAGCATTAGCGAGAGCGGACGAAGCGGGTATTGCACCAGAAAATATCCTGCTGGATCTAGGAATTGGCTTTGGTCTGACCAAGAAAGAAAATCTACTTCTTTTACGGGATCTTGATAAGCTACATCAGAAAGGCTATCCAATCTTTCTTGGAGTTTCGCGCAAGCGATTTGTCATCAATATCCTAGAAGAAAATGGTTTTGAAGTCAATCCTGAGACAGAACTTGGTTTCCGCAATCGGGATACGGCTTCGGCTCATGTAACCAGTATCGCTGCGAGACAGGGTGTGGAAGTGGTGCGCGTGCATGACGTAGCCAGTCACAAGATGGCGGTTGAAATTGCCTCCGCTATTCGTATGGCTGATGATGCGGAAAATTTAGATTTAAAACAATACAAATAAGATGAAAGAAATTGAAAACAATCAGTGGATTGCCAACTACCGGACGGACCAACCGCATTTTGGCTTGGAACGCATGGTGGAACTGTTAGCCTTGCGTGGAAATCCCCATCTCAAACTCAAGGTCATCCATATCGGAGGAACCAATGGCAAGGGTTCGACCATTGCTTTTTTGAAAAATATGCTGGAAAAGCTAGGGCTGAGAGTTGGCGTGTTTAGCTCGCCCTATCTCATTCATTATACGGATCAGATTAGCATCAATGGGGAATCTATCCCAGAAGCGAGACTAGAAGCCCTCATGGCAGACTATCAGACTTTGCTTGAGGGGGAATCGGCTGCCAATTTGCAGGGAACAACTGAGTTTGAGATAATCACAGCTATAGCCTATGATTACTTTGCCTCTGAACAAGTAGATGTGGCCATTATGGAAGTGGGCATGGGAGGACTCTTGGATAGTACCAATGTTTGCCAGCCCATTCTAACAGGCATTACGACCATTGGCTTGGACCATGTAGCCCTACTTGGTGACACCTTGGAAGCCATAGCAGAGCAGAAAGCTGGTATTATCAAACAAGGTATTCCCTTGGTAACAGGTCGTATCGCTCCAGAAGCTTTGGCTGTGATTGACCGCATTGCGGAGGGGAAAGATGCACCGAGATTTGCCTACGGGACAGATTATCAGGTCAGCCATCAAAAGAGTGTGGTTACAGGCGAAGTCTTTGACTATACAAGTGTTGTCAGACAAGGGCGCTTCCAGACAGGTTTACTTGGTTTGCACCAGATAGAGAATGCTGGGATGGCCATAGCTTTACTTGATACTTTTTGTCAAGAAGATGGTCGAGAGCTACCAGCTAATATCTTGATTGCTCAAGCTCTGGAAGAAACAAGTTGGCCAGGGCGTTTGGAAATCGTGTCAAGAGATCCCTTGATGATTTTGGATGGGGCCCACAATCCCCATGCTATCAAGGCTTTATTAGCAACTTTGCAAGAACGCTTTGCGGATTATCGTAAGGAAATCCTCTTTACTTGCATCAAAACCAAGGCCTTGGAGGATATGTTGGACTTGCTGGGGGAAATACCAGATACCGAGCTTACTCTGACACATTTTGACGATAGTCGGGCGACTGATGAAAGCGTGCTGGAAGAGGCAGCTAAGTCTAGAAATCTCAGCTACCAAGGTTGGCAGGATTTTCTAGAGCAGAAATTGACAGATAAAAAAGAAGAGAAACAAACAGTTAGGATTGTCACGGGTTCCTTGTATTTCTTGAGCCAAGTGAGGGCCTATCTGATGGAGAGGAAAAACGAAAATGGATACACAAAAGATTGAAGCAGCTGTAAAAATGATTATCGAGGCTGTCGGAGAGGACGCTAACCGTGAGGGCTTGCAGGAAACGCCTGCTCGTGTGGCCCGTATGTACCAAGAGATTTTTTCAGGGCTTGGTCAAACAGCGGAGGAACATTTGTCAAAATCCTTTGAGATTATTGATGATAATATGGTGGTAGAAAAGGATATTTTTTTCCATACCATGTGTGAACACCACTTTCTACCATTTTATGGGAGAGCACATATTGCCTACATTCCAGATGGTCGTGTGGCAGGTTTGTCTAAGCTAGCCCGTACAGTTGAAGTTTATTCGAAAAAACCACAAATTCAAGAACGATTGAATATCGAAGTAGCCGATGCCTTGATGGAGTATCTAGGTGCTAAAGGAGCCTTTGTTGTCATTGAGGCGGAACATATGTGTATGAGTATGCGTGGTGTCAGAAAACCAGGCACTGCAACCTTGACGACAGTAGCTCGTGGTCTATTTGAAACAGATAAGGACCTCCGAGATCAGGCTTATCGTTTAATGGGACTATAATACTCTTCGAAAATCAAATTCAAACCACGTCAGCTTCCATCTGCAACCTCAAAACAGTGTTTTGAGCAGCCTGCGGCTAGCTTCCTAGTTTGCACTTTGATTTTCATTGAGTATAAAAAGAATCCGCTTGAAGCGGATTTTTCTAGAAAGGAATCATTATGGATCAACTGCAGATTAAAGATTTGGAAATTTTTGCCTATCATGGTCTTTTTCCGAGTGAGAAAGAATTGGGGCAGAAGTTTGTTATTTCCGCAATCCTATCCTATGATATGACCAAGGCGGCTACAGACTTGGATTTAACAGCCTCTGTCCATTACGGAGAACTGTGTCAGCAGTGGACGACTTGGTTTCAGGAAACCACTGAGGACTTGATTGAAACGGTAGCTTACAAATTGGTAGAACGTACTTTTGAGACCTATCCTCTTGTCCAAGAAATCAGGCTGGAATTGAAAAAGCCTTGGGCGCCGGTTCATTTGCCGCTAGATACTTGCTCAGTAACCATCCATCGCCGCAAGCAACGAGCCTTTATCGCCCTGGGAAGCAATATGGGGGATAAGCAAGCGAACTTGGAGCAAGCCATTGACAAACTGCGAGCTCGTGGCATCCATATTCTCAAAGAGTCCAGTGTCTTGACGACGGAGCCTTGGGGTGGTGTGGAGCAGGATAGCTTTGCTAATCAAGTGGTTGAGGTTGAAACCTGGTTGCCGGCCCCAGTTCTATTAGAGACCTTGTTAGCTATTGAGTCAGAGATGGGACGGGTGAGAGAAGTGCATTGGGGACCTCGTTTGATTGATTTGGACTTGCTCTTTGTAGAGGATCAGATTCTTTATACAGATGACCTTATCTTGCCTCATCCTTACATAGCGGAACGCCTTTTTGTCCTTGAGTCCTTACAGGAAATTGCGCCTCATTTTATCCATCCGACATTAAAGCAACCTATCCGTAACTTGTATGATGCTTTGAAAAAATAGAAAAACTCTAGTTTTCAGTTACTTGCAACTGAAGGCTAGAGTTTTTAAAATAGGTCATTTTCTTCTGGGAGGAGGATAGTCTCTCTACCATCCATATCTAAAACCAGGACTCTCGGGGGATAAAGAGGGTCGAAGGGATGGTTAAAATCAAAATCAATGGCTGTAGGGAGATGTTGACTTGAGAAGTGGAAGGTAATTTTTCCTTGGTTATTAAGCAATTGAAACTCGAGTTCCTCCTCCAATTCAAAGACATTTTTTAAGAAGTGGTCGATGATATACCAAAAAGAGTCAATAACGTCATCAGGCAAGCTGGTAACAATGCCAAAACTAGCAGACCGCATGTGGGTATTGGTAAAAGCCATATTTCTTCCCCCTTTCTTTTCCCTTATCATACAGCAAATAGGATTAAAAATCAAGAAAAGGTGATTTTTTCTTCATAAACATAGCTTTCTATGAAATTTTTTTCAAACAATCTTCAAAAAATACTTGAAAGTGTTTACAAATAGTGATAAAATGGAATAAGTGGAATCATGAAAACGAAATTTTCATACCGTCTCTTTTTTGGAGTCTCGTGAGGTATGATATAGAAAGGAAATGGAATGAATACAGACGATACAGTAACGATTTATGATGTCGCCCGTGAAGCAGGAGTTTCAATGGCGACAGTTAGCCGTGTAGTCAATGGCAATAAGAATGTAAAAGAGAACACCCGTAAAAAAGTGCTTGAGGTGATTGACCGTTTGGATTACCGTCCAAATGCAGTGGCGCGTGGTCTTGCAAGTAAAAAGACAACCACTGTCGGTGTCGTGATCCCCAATATTACCAATGGCTATTTCTCAACGCTTGCTAAAGGGATTGACGATATCGCTGAAATGTACAAGTACAATATCGTCCTTGCTAATAGTGATGAGGATGATGACAAGGAAGTTTCAGTGGTCAATACCCTGTTTTCTAAGCAAGTGGATGGTATCATCTTTATGGGCTACCACTTGACTGAAAAAATTCGTTCAGAGTTTTCTCGTTCTCGAACACCAGTTGTTCTTGCAGGAACTGTGGATGTAGAACATCAGCTTCCAAGTGTCAATATTGACTACAAACAAGCAACGATTGATGCAGTAACCTACCTTGCTAAAGAAAATGAGCGCATTGCTTTCGTTAGCGGTCCACTAGTGGATGATATCAATGGTAAGGTTCGTTTGGTTGGCTACAAGGAAGCCTTGAAAAAAGCAGGTATTTCTTATAGCGAAGGATTGGTATTTGAATCCAAATACACTTATGAAGACGGTTATGCCTTGGCAGAACGCTTGATTTCATCAAACGCAACTGCAGCAGTTGTAACAGGTGATGAATTGGCAGCAGGTGTCTTGAACGGTCTTGCTGATAAGGGTGTGTCAGTACCAGAAGAATTTGAAATCATTACTAGTGATGATTCACAAATCTCACGCTTTACCCGTCCAAACTTGACAACTATTGCCCAACCTCTTTATGACCTTGGTGCTATTAGTATGCGTATGTTGACTAAGATTATGCACAAGGAAGAGTTGGAAGAACGTGAAGTTCTCTTACCTCATGGTTTGACAGAACGTCGTTCAACACGAAAACGTAAATAGAAAAAATCAGGGAATCGTGAAGATTTCCTGATTTTGCTTTCTGGAGAAGAGACTTAGCCTTCCATATAGTCTTTCAAAGCCTGTCCTGTTAGTCCGGCATTGAGGGCAATGAGGAGTTTCAAACGGGCTTTTTGGGCGTTGAGTTCTTTGACAAAGAAAACACCGGCCTTTTGCAACTGCACGCCCCCACCTTGGTAGGCATAAACAGGCTCAGCGATACCGTTAAAGCATCGTGAAACCAGGGCGACTGGGATTCCTTTTTGTAGAAGGCTTTCTAATTTTTGAGCCGTTTCTTTGGGAATATTACCAGCTCCGAAGGCTTGGATAATCAAACCGTCCAATTGTTCCAAATCCAGCATATCAATCAGCTCATCTGTCATACCAGCATAAGCAGAGATGATAGGGACTAAGCCTTGTATGTGATTAAGGTCAAAGCGAACACGAGGTTCAGCTGTTTTGAAGTAGAGGATTTCCCGCTTCGTAATCAGACCAAGTGGCCCATGTGTTGGGGTCTGGAAGGTGCCGACGTTGGTCGTATGCGTTTTGGTAACATACTTGGCAGCATGGATTTCATCGTTCATAACAACCAAAACCCCTTTGTCAGCAGCCTTGTCATCGCTAGCTACCCGCAAAGCACTCAGATAATTATAAACACCGTCACTACCGAGTTCGTTGGAGCTGCGCATGGCACCTGTTAGAACGATAGGCATATGGGGAACTTCCATGGTATCAAGGAAATAAGCTGTTTCCTCTAAAGTATCGGTCCCGTGTGTGATCACCACTCCATCGTAATTATCTGCTTCCTCTTTGATTTTTTGGTAGAGGGCCAGCATATGCTTGGGTTTGATATGGGGGCTTGGCAGGTTAAAAAAGTCTAGGGAGTGGACTTGGATTCCTTCAAGTGGGTTGGACACATGGTTCATGGGATTATCTGAACTCGTCACAACAGCGCCAGAAGCATCGGCTTGCATGGAAATAGTCCCACCAGTATGTAAAACAAGGATTTTCTTAGGCATGATTTACTCACTCTTTCTGAAATGTGGTATAATCATTGTATCACAAAAGGGGAGATTGGGATAGGATGGAAGTCAAAGCTGTTTTTTTTGATATCGATGGAACCTTGGTTAACGATCGCAAGAGTGTTTTGAAATCCACTAAGGACGCGATTAAGATTGTCAAAGAACAAGGGGTACTTGTCGGCGTAGCGACAGGTCGAGGACCTTTTTTTGTTAAGGAATTGATGGACGATTTGGATTTGGATTTTGCGGTAACCTATAATGGCCAGTATATCTTTAATAAAGAAAGAGTCTTGTTCACGAGCCCTATTTCCAAGTTACATTTGCGCCATCTAATTAGCTATGCTAAAAAAGAGGGCAAGGAGATTGCCCTAGGGACCAAGGATGCCATGTTGGGTTCTAAAATCATGTCCTTTGGTCTGGGTTCTTTTTCCCAACGAATCAGTCGCTTCGTTCCCTCTGTTTTAACTCGGACGGTGAGTCATTCCTTTAATCGCATGATCAGCAAGGTGGTTCCCCAAAAGGAAGAAGACCTGCTTCACCTGATGAATCAGCCTATCTATCAAGTTTTGATGCTGATGACGCCAGAAGAATCTGAGAAGGCGGCGGCTGATTTTGAAGACTTGAAATTAACACGTAGCAATCCTTTTGCAGCAGATGTCATCAATCAAGGAAATTCTAAATTAGAAGGCATTCGTCGAGTCGGGAAAGAATATGGCTTTGACCTTAATCAAGTGATGGCCTTTGGTGACTCAGATAACGACCTTGAAATGCTGGCGGGTGTCGGTATGTCTGTCGCTATGGGAAATGGTAGTAGCAGTGTCAAGGAAGTTGCAAAGCACATTACAACCAGCAATCAGCAAGACGGAATCCATAAGGCCTTGGAACATTTTGGTGTTTTGTCTTCAGAAAAAGTCTTTGTCAGCCGTGATTATCATTTCAATAAGGTCAAAACCTTCCACCACATGATGGATGAACGGACCCAAGAAGAACCTCGAGCTTGGGATTTAGAAGGTGCAACTCACAGGGCTGGCTTTAAAATAGAAGAATTGGTGGAGTTTGTTAGAGCTGCCAGTCCTTCTGAAGAGGACTTTGGTCAAGCTGTATCGCAACTTCATCAAGCTCTTGATAAGGCAGCAGATAAAGTAGCCAAGAAGACACCTGCCCAGCAAGATTTGATAGGTCAGGTGGATGCCTTGATTGATACGCTTTACTTCACCTACGGTAGTTTTGTCTTGATGGGGGTGGATCCAGAACGTATTTTTGATATTGTCCATCAGGCCAATATGGGGAAAATTTTTCCAGATGGCAAGGCTCATTTTGATCCAGTGACCCATAAAATCTTAAAACCAGATGATTGGGAAGAAAAATATGCTCCAGAACCTGCTATTAAAAAGGAACTGCAGCGTCAGCTCAAGGCTTATGAACGCCATAAAGAGAGAAATAAACAGTAAACAAAAAGTAAATAAAAAGGAGCGCTGAGCTCCTTTTCTTTGTGATTATAAGGTTTTTTCTTGTTCTCTCACAACCAGCAAATCGACCTTAGCATGGCGGAGAATGTATTCAGATGAAGAGCCAACCAAGAGGCGTTCAAAGGCGTTGAGACCAGTTGCGCCAACGAGGATGAGGTCCACTTCTTCAGCATCGGGAATAGTACGTGCCAGTAGGGTTTTTGGATTTCCCATTTCAATGACGATATGAACATCTGCCACACCAGCATCTTTAGCACGTTTTTCGTACTCTTTCATCAGACTTTCAGCGTCGACTTGGAGTTCTTCGTAAACTTCAGCATCAAAGGTGGATACGCTTTGGAGAGCGCGTGTGTCAATGACATGTGCGATGGTGAGTTTAGCGTCGTTTCGTAGAGCAGAATGAACTCCCTTGATAAAAGCCAAGTCCGCTTCTTTAGAACCATCGATTGCGACCATAATATTTTGGTAACGTTGTGCCATAATGAAACCTCCTGAAATTTTCTTACTATAATTGTAAACCTTTTCACTATAGAAGTAAAGCAAAAAAAGTATTTTTTAAAAGAATGTTAGCACTTAAAATCTATATAAATATATGATAAAATAAAAGAAAGGATAGCAGGGAAGAAGTGAAGGGAGGGAGAATGATGAAGCACTCTTTTCAAGAAACAAAAAATTTAAATTTCCTTTATTATGGAACCATCCTAGTTTCAATCTTGCTAGAAGTTATCATGCTCTGGCAATTAGAGAGTCTGGTACCGCTTCTCTATCCAGGTTTTGTTGTTTTTTTAGTCTTTCATCTACTCTACCATTTGGTATTATTCCTAGTCGCTAAACGAAGTGGGCGTTGGGATTACTTGATGATATGGGGACTTTTCCTCATGTTCAATCTTCTCTATGACTCCTTTTTAGGCTTGCTTTTTCTAGGTTTATCTTTTGGTATGTGATGTGACTTTCGCAAAATACCTGCTATCTTCCCTGTTTGACCTCGCTTTTAGCGAGGCTTTTCTTCTGTAGGATTTTAGTAACACATTTCAGTAAACTTGTCGCATTTTCTTTCTAGTGGTATAATGTTACTATCCTGATGAATTGAGGAAACAAGATGAAAGAATATAACAAGTCTAGTAAGTTAGAGCATGTTGCTTATGATATCCGTGGTCCTGTTTTGGAAGAAGCCATGCGGATGCGAGCAAACGGAGAAAAGATTTTACGTCTGAATACAGGAAATCCAGCAGAATTTGGCTTTACAGCGCCAGACGAGGTCATTCATGACTTGATTATGAATGCGCGTGATAGTGAAGGTTATTCTGACTCCAAAGGGATTTTCTCAGCCCGTAAGGCCATCATGCAGTATTGCCAATTGAAAAAATTCCCAAACGTAGATATTGATGATATTTACCTTGGAAATGGTGTCAGTGAGCTGATTGTCATGTCCATGCAGGGGCTTTTGGACAACGGGGATGAAGTCTTGGTGCCTATGCCAGACTATCCTCTCTGGACAGCAGCTGTCAGCCTAGCTGGAGGAAATGCTGTTCACTATATCTGTGATGAAGCTGCAGAATGGTACCCAGATATTGACGATATCAAGTCAAAAATCACTTCCAATACCAAGGCAATCGTCCTTATCAATCCAAACAACCCAACTGGAGCCCTTTATCCTAAGGAACTCTTGTTGGAGATTATTGAGATTGCCCGTCAAAACGATTTGATTATCTTTGCGGATGAAATCTATGACCGCATGGTAATGGATGGACATGTGCATACGCCTGTGGCGAGCTTGGCACCAGATGTCTTCTGTGTCAGCATGAATGGTCTGTCAAAATCCCATCGTATCGCTGGTTTCCGTGTGGGTTGGATGGTCTTGTCTGGACCTAAGACTCATGTTAAAGGCTATATCGAAGGGCTCAATATGCTATCCAATATGCGCCTTTGCTCTAACGTTTTGGCCCAACAAGTCGTACAAACTTCCTTGGGTGGCCACCAATCAGTTGATGAATTGCTCCTTCCTGGTGGACGAATCTACGAGCAAAGAAACTTCATCTACAATGCCATTCAAGATATCCCAGGTTTGTCTGCGGTTAAACCCAAGGCTGGACTCTATATCTTCCCTAAAATCGACCGCAATATGTACCGTATCGATGATGATGAGCAGTTTGTCCTTAATTTCTTGAAGCAGGAAAAGGTTCTCTTGGTTCATGGTCGAGGCTTCAACTGGCAGGAACCAGACCACTTCCGTATTGTTTACCTTCCTCGTGTCGATGAACTGGCCCAAATCCAAGAAAAGATGACTCGATTCTTGAAACAGTATCGTAGATAGGGCTTACATTTGAAAAAGCTGGAAACATTTGCCTTGAGCTATTGACAAAAGTGAAAGAATCAGATAGAATAGTAAAGTATGTTTAGTAACTGATCACTTTATAGCCGGCTAAACGAATACAAAATCTATGAGGAGGTATTCATCGTGAAACGTACTTATCAACCAAGTAAACTTCGTCGTGCGCGCAAACACGGATTCCGTAACCGTATGTCAACTAAAAACGGTCGTCGCGTATTGGCAGCTCGTCGTCGTAAAGGACGCAAAGTTTTGGCTGCATAATCCAAACGAACCATAACAAAAATCAGTAGGAACTCGAGTCTACTGATTTTTATTTTTGTAAAAAAGTTCAAAAAGGCTTTATATTTTTGCTCAAATGGTGTATAATATTTCACATACTGTAAAAAATGGAGAATAATCATGAAGAAATCAAAAGTTATGCTTTTTGGAGCTATGGCTTTGACAGCAGGTCTAGCTCTAGCGGCATGCGGGTCATCCCAATCAAGCAATGCAGACAAGACATACTCTTATATCTTTGTCAGCAACCCTGATACCTTGGATTACATTACCTCTACACGAGACTCTACATCTAGTATCACAACCAATTTGATTGATGGTTTGTTGGAAAATGACCAGTATGGCAATCTCATCCCATCTATGGCTGAGTCATGGACAGTGTCAAAAGATGGCTTGACTTACACTTATAAGATCCGTCAGGGAGCTAAATGGTACACTTCTGAAGGAGAAGAGTATGCGGATGTAACGGCTCATGACTTTGTGACAGGACTCAAGTATGCGGCTGATAAAAAGGCTGAAAATTTGTACTTGGTACAAGACTCTATCAAGGGTCTAGCAGACTATGTTGAAGGACAATCATCCGATTTTGGAACTGTTGGTGTTAAGGCAGTGGACGATTACACGCTACAATACACTCTCAACCAACCTGAGACCTATTGGAACTCTAAAACAACAGCAAGTATCCTTAATCCTGTAAATGAAGCCTTCTTGAAGTCTAAGGGAGATGACTTTGGAAGTGTGACACCATCAAGTATCTTGTCAAATGGTCCTTACTTGTTTAAATCTTTCTCATCAAAATCTTTGATTGAGTTTGATAAAAACCCTAATTACTGGGATAAGGACAATGTCAAAATTGAGAAAGTGAAACTTTCTTTCTTTGACGGTTCTGACCAAGACAGCATTGCTAGAGGTTTCTTGGATGGTAACTATACAGATGGCCGTATCTTCCCAACAAGTTCAGTCTTTGCTGAACTCAAGAAAGGGAATGAGGACAAGATTACCTACACACCACAAAACTCAGTTACTTTCTATTATCTTTTCAACGTGAATCGTCAAAGCTACAAGCAAACTATGAAACAGTCTGATAAGGAAAAGACAGATTCACGCGCAGCTATGCAGAATAAAGATTTCCGTCAGGCTATCAACTTTGCCTTTGACCGTCATGCTTATGCAGCACAGACAAATGGTGAAGATGGAGCAGACCGTATCTTGCGTAACACAGTTACACCAAGTAACTTTGTCCAAGTTGGCGATAAGAACTTTGGTGATATTGTCAATGAAAAAATTGTCAACTACGGTAAAGATTGGGCAAATATCAATCTAAACGATGGTAAGCAAGCCTTCTTGAATCCTGAAAAGGCCAAAGAGAAGTTTGCGAAGGCAAAAGAAAGTCTGCAAGCACAGGGAGTAACCTTCCCAATTCATTTGGATATGCCAGTTGACCAGACTGCTAAGTTAGATGTGCAACAGGCTGGATCTTTCAAACAAACAGTGGAAGAAACTCTTGGTAAGGAGAATGTGGTTATCGATGTTATCCAACTTTCCCCAGATGAAAAAGACCAAGCAACCTACTTTGCAGATACAGCAGAACAAAAAGACTACGATATCGACATCTCAGGATGGGGTGGAGATTACTCAGATCCGAAGACTTACCTAGCCATCCTTGATCCAGAGACAGGTTCTCAGTTGAAAAACATGGGCTTGTCTGAAGGAAAAGACAAGGAAGTTAAGGACAAGATTGGTCTTTCTGACTATAAGAAACTCTTGGATCAGGCAGACGCGGAAATCACAGATACTCAAGCTCGCTATGAAAAATATGCTGAAGCCCAAGCTTGGTTGACAGATAGTGCCCTCTTCCTACCAGTTCAAAGTGGTGGAGCCAACCCAATCTTCCGTAAGACTGTACCGTTTACAGGCCCATTCTCATTCGTTGGGAATAAAGGAAATGCTGACAACTACAAATATGTTGAATTGCAAAAAGAGGCAGTAACTGCTAAACAGTACCAAGAACTCTATGAAAAATGGCTGAAAGAAAAAGCTGAGTCAAATAAAAAAGCTCAGGAAGATTTAGCTAACCATATTCAATGATATCCCTAGTCATGCTTTTCAGTTAAGCATAGTGATAGGATTCAGAAAAAGGCTCTACCAGACGCTTCTTGGTTCTGGTAGGGCCTTTTATTTATTCTTTTAAGTGATAGGAGTAGCTAGCGACAACGACATCTTGGTGCCAACGGAGGGCGTATTTGAGTTTGAGGCTCATTTGATTGTGCAGGATGTTTTGCCAAGGTTTATTGGGGATAAACTGGGGAACGAGGACAGTGACTGTATAGTTCTTTTTCTGGGCATCCTCAGAGATTCGTTTGACATACTTGACAGTAGGCGTGATGATGTCGCGGTAGCTGGTCTTGATGTTCTTCAGAGTAATGGTTGGGAAGTAATCGGCAAATTCTTGGAGAATTTCTTGGTCTTTTTCTGCTGTTTCCTTAGTAGAAATGTGCATGGCTAAGACTTCATCACCGATACTTTGGGCATAGTTAATGGCTCCGACGCTTACACGGGTGACATTCCCTACGAGGACGAGGACAAGATTGCCATCGTAGGTACGTTTTTCGATGCCTTCATAGAGTCGCAGTTGTTGAGCCACTTTTTGGTAATGACTGTGAATGGCCAAGAAGAGTAGGGTGAGTACGAGAATAATCGGGAAGAAAGGCCAGATATCGCTGAGACGGAAAAAGAGCAGGATCAGCACGATAGCGTAGCAAATGATGGCCCCAAGGATATTGGCAAGGGCAGGTTTTAAGAAATTTGCCCCTTTTTCTTTTTTCCAATGGCGAATCATCCCAGTCTGAGAAAGGGCGAAGGGAACGAAGACCCCGATAGTATAAAGAGGAATCAAACGTTCGGTATTGCCATTAAAAATGAGAAGAAGAATCATAGCCCCAAATGCCAGAGTTAAGATTCCGTTGGAGTAGCCTAGGCGGTCTCCTTTTTCCATAAAGAGATGGGGCATGTACTTGTTTTTAGCCATATTGTAAGCCAGCATAGGAAAGGCTGAAAAGCCGGTATTTGCAGCTACGGCCAAAATTAAGGCTGTGGAGAATTGGAAGATATAATAGCCAAGGTGACCTAAGAAGGAATTGCCAAGGATGCCTTGAGCCATCTGTGAAAGAATAGTTTCTCCGTGTTGAGGCATAATCCCCATCCAGTAGTTTAGGAAGGTGATACCAGCAAAAAGGAAACCTAAAATCAGTGACATAATGGTCAAGGTTTGAGCGGCATTCTTTTCTTTTGGAGCCTTGAAAAAGGGAACGGCATTTGAAATAGCTTCAACCCCTGTCAGAGAGGCAGAACCACTGGTAAAGGCTCTTAGAATGAGAACGATAGACAGACTCGGTACAGCATGCCCGATAGGAGAAGTTGCCTGATAGCTGAGAGAACCTGTCATTAGTTGAAAGATTCCATAGAGTAAGAGAAAGACAGTACTGATGATAAAGAGATAGACAGGAATCATCAGTGAACTAGCAGATTCTTTCAACCCTCGTAAGTTCAAGAGCATGAGCAAGCAAACCAGAAAAATGGAGATGTGAAGGTTGTAAGGGTGGAGGGCAGGGAGGGCTGCTGTGATAGCGTCAGCTCCAGATGATACCGATACCGCCACAGTCAGCATGTAGTCAACCAGCAGACTACCTCCAGCAATCAAGCCTAGCTCGGGAGATAGATTTTCTCGAGTAACCATATAGGCCCCTCCCCCTTGAGGGTAGGCATGGATGATTTGACGGTAGGAGACGGTCAGGCTAGCTAGGAGCAGGAGGACAAAAAGGCCGATAGGAAGGCTCCACCATATCGCAAGAGGAGAGAGGCTAGCCAAGACGAGGACTACTTGCTCAGGTCCATAGGCAATGGAAGATAGAGCGTCGCTTGACAACATGGCCAAGGCCTGCATTTTTCCCAGCAGACCTCCTTCGCCTTCTGTTAAGGACTTAAGAGGACGACCGATAAAAGTCTGTTTTAATTTTGTAAACATGGTATTTTCCTTTTCTGAAAATTTCAATAAGTGCTATTATACTGCTTTGGGAAAATAGCGTCAAGAGAGGACGATAGATTTTAGAATATTTTTTGCAGACGAGGAGAGAGGGCAGTTTTTTGGTATAATAGTAGATAGAAAACGAGGTTAGAAGAGATGATTTTTGATACACATACACACTTAAATGTAGAAGAATTTGCGGGTCGTGAGGCAGAAGAAATTGCCTTGGCTGCTGAGATGGGTGTGACACAGATGAATATTGTTGGTTTTGATAAGCCGACGATTGAGCGTGCCTTGGAGTTGGTAGATGAGTATGACCAGCTCTATGCGACTATCGGTTGGCATCCGACAGAAGCTGGAACTTACACAGAGGAGATTGAAACCTACTTGCTTGACAAGCTCAAGCATCCAAAGGTGGTTGCCTTGGGTGAGATTGGTTTGGATTATCATTGGATGACAGCGCCGAAAGAGGTGCAGGAGCAGGTTTTTCGCCGTCAGATTCAGTTATCTAAGGACTTGGATTTGCCTTTTGTTGTCCACACCCGTGATGCGCTGGAAGATACCTATGAGATTATCAAAAGTGAGGGCGTTGGTCCTCGTGGTGGGATTATGCATTCATTTTCAGGGACGCTTGAGTGGGCAGAGAAGTTTGTGGACCTTGGTATGACCATTTCCTTCTCAGGAGTGGTGACTTTCAAGAAGGCAACTGACATCCAAGAAGCAGCTAAAGAGTTACCTTTGGACAAGATTTTGGTGGAGACGGATGCTCCTTACTTGGCTCCTGTTCCTAAACGGGGTCGCGAAAACAAAACATCCTACACTCGCTATGTGGTGGACTTTATCGCCGACTTGCGTGGTATGACGACAGAAGAGCTAGCGGCGGTAACAACTGCAAATGCAGAACGAATTTTTGGATTGGATAGCAAGTGATGAAGGAAAAAATTTCCCAAGTTATCGTGGTCGAAGGTCGCGATGATACGGCCAATCTCAAACGCTATTTCGATGTAGAGACCTATGAGACACGAGGTTCTGCCATCAATGACCAGGATCTAGAGCGGATTCAGCGCCTGCACCAACGTCATGGAGTCATTGTCTTTACAGACCCAGATTTTAATGGGGAGCGGATTCGTCGCATGATTATGACGGCCATTCCAACAGTTCAGCATGCCTTCCTCAAGCGAGATGAAGCTGTTCCTAAGTCCAAGACCAAGGGGCGTTCTCTGGGAATTGAGCATGCCAGCTATGAAGACCTGAAAACGGCTCTAGCTCAGGTGACAGAACAATTTGAATATGAGAGTCAGTTTGACATCAGTCGTAGCGACTTGATTCGCCTTGGTTTTCTAGCGGGAGCAGACAGCCGTAAGCGTAGAGAATATCTAGGAGATGCTCTCCGAATCGGCTATTCTAACGGCAAGCAACTACTCAAACGCCTAGAGTTGTTTGGGGTTACCTTGGCAGAAGTGGAAGAAGCTATGAAATCTTATGAGGATAGCTAAGCAGGCACCAAATGTAAGGGGAATGTGTTACAATAGTAGTAACAGATAATAGAAAAGAGAATAGATGAGAATTGCAGATTATAGCGTGACCAAGGCAGTACTGGAGCGTCACGGTTTTACTTTTAAAAAGTCCTTTGGGCAAAATTTCTTGACGGATACCAATATTCTTCAAAAAATCGTGGATACGGCTGAGATTGATGACCAGGTTAATGTCATAGAAATCGGGCCAGGGATTGGTGCCTTGACAGAGTTTCTAGCGGAGCGTGCAGCTGAAGTCATGGCCTTTGAGATTGACCACCGTTTGGTGCCGATTTTGGCAGATACCTTGCGTGATTTTGATAATGTGACCGTAGTCAACGAGGACATTCTCAAGGTCGATTTGGCGCAACATATCCAGAATTTTAAAAATCCTGACCTGCCAATTAAGGTAGTAGCCAACTTGCCTTACTACATCACGACACCTATTCTCATGCACTTAATCGAGAGTGGGATTCCTTTTAGTGAGTTTGTGGTCATGATGCAAAAAGAGGTAGCTGACCGCATTTCAGCCCAGCCTAACACCAAGGCATATGGCAGTTTGTCGATTGCGGTTCAGTATTACATGACTGCCAAGGTTGCCTTTATCGTACCTCGTACGGTCTTTGTGCCAGCGCCAAATGTGGATTCGGCTATCTTGAAAATGGTGCGTCGTCCAGAGCCAGCTGTAGCAGTAGAAGACGAGAACTTCTTCTTTAAGGTTTCCAAGGCAAGTTTCACTCATCGACGCAAGACCTTATGGAATAACTTGACAGGTTACTTTGGCAAGACTGAGGAAGTCAAGGACAAGCTGACCAAGGCCTTGGACCAAGCAGGTTTGTCACCAAGTGTACGTGGGGAAGCTCTCAGCTTGGAAGAATTTGCCAGTCTAGCAGATGCACTTAAAGGGCAAGGACTCTAAGATGCAGGGACAAATCATTAAAGCCTTGGCTGGGTTCTACTATGTAGAGAGTGAGGGCCAGGTTTATCAGACACGAGCGCGTGGAAATTTCCGTAAAAAAGGTCATACCCCTTACGTTGGGGATTGGGTCGATTTTTCTGCCGAGGAAAATTCAGAGGGCTATATCCTCAAGATTCACGAACGGAAAAATAGTCTGGTCCGTCCACCTATTGTCAATATTGACCAAGCTGTAGTAATCATGTCCGTCAAGGAACCTGATTTTAACAGCAATTTGCTGGATCGGTTCTTGGTTCTTTTGGAGCACAAGGGTATTCATCCCATCGTCTATATTTCCAAAATGGATTTGCTGGAAGATCGGTCAGAATTGGATTTTTACCAGCAGACCTATGGTGACATTGGCTATGACTTTGTGACCAGTAAAGAGGGACTCCTTCCTTTGTTAACAGGCAAGGTTACAGTCTTTATGGGGCAGACAGGTGTTGGGAAATCAACTCTTCTCAATAAAATCGCACCAGACCTCAATATTGAAACAGGAGAAATTTCAGACAGTCTGGGTCGCGGGCGCCACACTACTCGAGCAGTTAGTTTTTATAATCTCAATGGAGGTAAAATCGCAGATACACCAGGTTTTTCATCATTGGATTATGAAGTATCAACGGCGGAGGACCTCAATCAGGCCTTTCCAGAGATTGCTAGTGTCAGCCGAAACTGCAAATTCCGCACTTGTACCCATACCCATGAGCCTTCTTGTGCGGTCAAGCCGGCAGTAGAAGAGGGTATCATTGCGTCCTTCCGTTTTGACAACTACCTGCAATTCCTCAGTGAGATTGAAAATCGCAGAGAAACCTATAAAAAAGTCAGCAAAAAAATTCCAAAATAAGGAGAAACCTATGTCTCAATACAAGATTGCTCCGTCAATTCTGGCAGCAGATTATGCCAACTTTGAACGTGAAATCAAACGCCTAGAAGCAACTGGTGCAGAATATGCCCATATCGATATCATGGATGGGCACTTTGTGCCACAAATCAGTTTTGGTGCAGGTATGGTTGAAGCTCTTCGTCCTCATAGTAAGATGGTCTTTGACTGCCACTTGATGGTAGCTAATCCAGAGCATCATTTAGAGGATTTTGCGCGTGCAGGTGCGGATATCATCAGCATCCATGTGGAAGCAACGAATCATATTCATGGTGCCCTCCAAAAAATTCGTTCACTCGGTGTCAAGCCATCAGTTGTCATCAATCCTGGTACGCCTGTTGAAGCTATCAAGCACGTGCTTCACCTAGTTGACCAAGTTTTAGTTATGACAGTTAACCCTGGCTTCGGTGGACAAGCTTTTCTACCTGAAACCATGGATAAGGTTCGTGAGTTGGTTGCACTTCGTAAGGAAAAAGATTTGAACTTTGAAATCGAAGTGGATGGTGGGATTGATGATAAAACGATTGCTCAAGCTAAAGAAGCTGGTGCGACAGTTTTTGTAGCAGGTTCCTATGTCTTTAAGGGAGATGTCAATGAGCGAGTACAAACTCTCAGAAAACAACTGGGCTAGGGTTGCCGTTTTTGCAGGCGGAGACCGCGGTCATTATCGGACAGACTTTGATTGCTTTGTCGGTGTGGATCGAGGCTCGCTCTGGGTCTTGGAAGAAAAGCTGCCTCTTGCTCTAGCAGTTGGGGATTTTGATTCTGTTACTGCAGAAGAGCGACAGGTGATTCAAAAACGTGCCCAGCATTTTGTTCAAGCGCGACCAGAAAAAGATGATACTGATTTGGAATTGGCTCTCTTAACCATCTTCGAGCAAAATCCTCAGGCTCAGGTTACTATTTTCGGTGCTTTGGGTGGCCGTATTGACCATATGTTGGCCAATGTCTTTCTGCCTAGCAATCCCAAGTTAGCACCTTATATGCGCCAGATAGCGATTGAGGATGGGCAAAACTTGATTGCCTATTGTCCAGAAGGAATCAGTCAGCTTGAACCGCGTTCAGACTACGACTATCTAGCCTTTATGCCAGTTCGGGATAGCCAGCTGACAATTCTTGGTGCCAAGTATGAGTTGACAGAGGAAAATTTTTTCTTTAAAAAAGTGTACGCTTCTAACGAATATATAGATAGGGAAGTTTTGGTGACTTGCCCAGATGGCTATGTGGTTGTCTTGCATAGCAAGGACAGGAGGTAGGATGGAAAGTTTATTAGTTTTATTATTAATTGCCAACCTATCTGGACTCTTTCTGATTTGGCAGAGGCAGGATAAACAGGAAAAACATCTGACCAAGAGCTTGGAGGATCAGGCAGATCACTTGTCAGACCAGTTGGATTACCGCTTTGAACAAGCAAGACAAGCCAGCCAGTTAGATCAAAAAGATTTGGAAGTGGCTGTCAGCGACCGTTTGCAAGAAGTGCGAATGGAATTGCACCAAGGTCTGACTCAGGTCCGTCAAGAAATGACAGATAGTCTCCTCCAAACCAGAGACAAGACCGACCAACGCCTGCAAGCCTTGCAGGAATCAAACGAGCAACGTTTGGAACAAATGCGCCAAACGGTCGAGGAAAAGTTAGAAAAGACCTTGCAGACTCGCTTGCAAGCTTCCTTCGAGACAGTTTCCAAGCAATTGGAGTCGGTCAATCGTGGTCTGGGAGAAATGCAGACAGTTGCGCGTGATGTCGGAGCCCTCAATAAAGTTCTCTCTGGAACCAAGACGCGAGGGATTCTGGGCGAATTGCAACTGGGGCAGATCATTGAAGACATCATGACCCCTGCCCAGTATGAACGAGAATTTGCAACGGTTGAAAATTCTAGTGAGCGAGTCGAATACGCCATCAAGTTACCTGGGCAAGGCGATCAGGAATATGTCTATCTACCGATTGACTCCAAGTTTCCACTGGCAGATTATTACCGCCTAGAAGAAGCCTATGAAGCAGGCGATAAGGACGAAATCGAACGCTGTCGTAAGTCACTCCTAGCCAGCGTCAAGCGCTTTGCCAAGGATATCAAGAACAAGTACATAGCACCACCTCGGACGACCAATTTTGGAGTTTTGTTTGTTCCGACGGAAGGTCTCTACTCGGAAATTGTCCGCAATCCGGTCTTCTTTGATGATTTGAGACGGGAGGAGCAAATTATTGTCGCAGGTCCAAGTACCCTGTCAGCTCTGCTCAATTCCCTATCAGTTGGCTTCAAGACCCTCAATATCCAAAAGAGTGCCGACCATATCAGCAAGACACTTGCCAGTGTTAAGACCGAGTTTGGCAAGTTTGGTGGCATTCTGGTCAAGGCACAAAAACATCTCCAACATGCCTCTGGCAATATTGATGAATTATTAAACCGTCGCACTACAGCTATTGAGCGAACGCTCCGTCACATTGAGTTATCAGAAGGTGAGCCTGCGCTTGATCTACTCCATTTCCAGGAAGATGAGGAAGAATATGAAGATTAGTCACATGAAAAAAGATGAGCTGTTTGAAGGCTTTTACCTAATCAAATCAGCTGATTTGAGACAGACACGAGCTGGGAAAAATTACCTAGCTTTTACCTTCCAAGATGATAGTGGCGAGATTGAAGGGAAACTCTGGGATGCCCAACCACATAACGTTGAGGCCTTTACTGCAGGTAAGGTTGTCCACATGAAAGGGCGCCGAGAAGTTTATAATAACACCCCTCAGGTCAATCAAATTACCTTGCGCTTGCCTCAACCTGGTGAACCCAATGACCCAGCTGATTTTAAGGTCAAGTCGCCAGTTGATGTCAAGGAAATTCGAGAGTATATGATTCAGATGGTTTTCAAAATCGAGAATCCTGTTTGGCAACGAATTGTCCGAAATCTCTACACTAAGTACGATAAGGAATTCTATTCTTATCCAGCTGCTAAGACCAACCACCATGCCTTTGAAACGGGTTTGGCCTATCATACGGCGACCATGGTGCGCTTGGCAGATGCTATTAGTGAAATCTATCCTCAGCTCAATAAGAGCTTGCTCTATGCTGGAATTATGTTGCATGACTTGGCTAAAGTTATCGAGTTGACGGGGCCAGACCAGACTGAGTATACAGTCAGAGGCAATCTTCTTGGACATATCGCTCTTATTGATAGTGAAATTACCAAGACAGTGATGGAACTCGGCATCGATGATACCAAGGAAGAAGTCGTTCTGCTTCGCCACGTTATTCTCAGCCACCACGGTTTACTAGAGTATGGAAGTCCAGTTCGTCCACGTATCATGGAGGCAGAGATTATCCATATGATTGATAATCTGGATGCTAGCATGATGATGATGTCAACAGCTCTGGCTTTGGTGGATAAAGGAGAGATGACCAATAAAATCTTCGCTATGGACAATCGTTCCTTCTATAAACCAGATTTAGATTAACAATTTAAGAAAAATGAGCATTTTTTAGGATAAGAATGTTCGTTTTTTTATGTGAATATGGTATAATAAGTAAAAGACAAAAATGAATACTCTTCGAAAATCTCTTCAAACTAGGGTAACATCGCCTTGTCGTATGTATATATGTAGGTATATTACAGACTTTGTTAGTTCTATCGACAACCTCAAAACAGTGTTTTGAATCGTCAGCGACCAGCTTTCTAGTTTGCTTTTTGATTTTTTGAATAAAAATGGAATAGGAAATAGAAATGAAATTAAGAAGAAGTGATCGGATGGTTGTCATTTCCAACTATTTGATTAATAATCCTTATAAACTAACTAGTCTCAATACTTTTGCTGAAAAGTATGAATCTGCTAAATCATCCATATCAGAAGATATCGTGATTATCAAACGAGCCTTTGAGGAAATCGAAATTGGTCACATCCAGACTGTGACTGGGGCTGGCGGAGGTGTCATCTTTACACCATCAATCTCAAACCATGATGCTAAGGAAATGGTTGAAGACTTGCGTGCCAAGTTGTCAGAAAGCGATCGTATCTTGCCAGGTGGTTATATATATCTGTCTGATTTGCTTAGCACACCAGCTATCTTGAAAAATATTGGTCGCATTATTGCCAAGAGCTTTATGGACCAAAAAATTGATGCGGTTATGACAGTAGCGACTAAGGGTGTTCCACTTGCAAATGCAGTTGCCAATGTCCTCAATGTTCCTTTTGTTATTGTGCGCCGTGACCTGAAAATTACCGAAGGTTCAACTGTCAGCGTCAACTATGTATCAGGTTCAAGTGGTGACCGCATTGAGAAAATGTTCCTTTCAAAACGTAGTCTCAAGGCAGGTAGCCGTGTCTTGATTGTAGATGACTTCTTGAAAGGTGGCGGAACGGTCAACGGGATGATTAGCCTCTTGCGTGAGTTTGATTCAGAATTGGCTGGTGTAGCGGTCTTTGCGGACAATGCCCAAGAAGAACGTGAAAAGCAATTTGACTACAAGTCACTTTTGAAGGTAACCAATATTGATGTCAAGAATCAAGCCATTGATGTTGAGGTTGGTAATATCTTTGACGAAGATAAATAAGAGATAGAACTAAAGGTTGGAACGATTGTCCCAGCCTTTCTTTGCAAATAGAATAGAAGGAAACTTATGAAAACACCATTTATCAATAAAGAAGACTTAGAAGCGATTGTTGCCGAGTTCCCAACTCCCTTTCACTTGTATGATGAGAAGGGAATTCGTGAGAAGGCAAGAGCCGTCAACCAAGCCTTTTCGTGGAACAAGGGCTTTAAGGAATATTTTGCAGTTAAGGCTACTCCAACCCCAGCTATTTTGAAAATTCTCCAAGAGGAAGGTTGTGGTGTGGATTGCTCTAGTTATGTGGAGCTTTTGATGAGCCATAAACTGGATTTTCCAGGTTCTGAGATCATGTTCTCTTCAAACAATACGCCAGATAAGGAATATGCCTATGCGCGTGAATTGGGTGCGACCATTAACTTGGATGCCTTTGAAGATATTGAACATCTGGAGCGTGCAGCAGGCATTCCAGAAATTATTTCTTGTCGTTACAATCCCGGAGGCGTTTTTGAACTGGGGACAGATATTATGGATAATCCTGGCGAGGCTAAGTTTGGCATGACTAAGGACCAGCTCTTTGAAGCTTTTGCCATCTTGAAGGAAAAAGGAGCCAAGACTTTTGGGATTCACTCCTTCCTAGCGTCCAATACCGTGACCCATCTCTATTATCCAGAGTTGGCTCGTCAGCTTTTTGAATTGGCTGTTGAAATCAAGGAAAAGTTGGGCATTTCGCTAGACTTTATCAATCTTTCTGGCGGTATTGGTGTCAACTATCGTCCAGACCAGGAGCCGAACGATATCGCCTTGATTGGTGAGGGAGTTCGTAAGGTGTATGAAGAGGTCCTTACGCCAGCAGGTCTTGGTCAGGTTAAGATTTTCACCGAATTGGGTCGTTTTATGCTAGCCCCTCACGGTGCTTTGGTCACAAGAGTCACTCATAAGAAGGAAACCTACCGTACCTATCTAGGTGTGGATGCATCAGCAGTCAACCTCATGCGTCCAGCTATGTACGGAGCCTACCATCATATTACTAACATGACACATCCAGATGGACCAGCTGAAGTGGTAGATGTGGTTGGTTCACTCTGTGAAAACAATGATAAATTTGCAGTGAATCGCGAACTGCCTCATACAGAAATCGGTGATTTGCTGGTAATTCATGATACAGGTGCTCACGGTTTTTCAATGGGCTACCAGTACAACGCCAAACTTCGTTCTGCGGAAATCCTCTATACCGAAGAAGGTAAAGCCCGCCAAATCCGCCGTGCAGAGCGCCCTGAGGACTACTTTGTAACCTTGTATGGCTTTGATTTTGAAGAATAAAATGATAATTCATTGAAAATGAAATTGAAAAACAGATTGCTTTCTAAAAAATAGACAAAAATCTTGTTTTTCCTTCAAGTCGTGATATAATAAAACTATAAAACGTTTTCAAGGAAGGTAACGATATGTCTGAAGAAACAATTGATTATGGACAAGTGACAGGAATGGTGCATTCGACAGAAAGCTTTGGGTCAGTAGATGGGCCTGGTATTCGCTTTATTGTCTTTTTGCAGGGCTGTCACATGCGTTGCCAGTATTGCCACAACCCAGACACTTGGGCTATGGAGTCCAATAAATCACGTGAACGGACGGTAGATGATGTTTTGACAGAGGCCTTGCGCTACCGCGGTTTCTGGGGAAATAAGGGTGGGATTACAGTCAGTGGAGGAGAAGCCCTCTTGCAGATTGATTTCCTGATTGCCCTCTTCACCAAGGCTAAGGAACAAGGAATCCACTGTACCTTGGATACCTGTGCCCTTCCTTTCCGTAATAAACCACGTTACCTTGAGAAGTTTGACAAACTCATGGCTGTCACTGACTTGGTCCTCTTGGATATCAAGGAAATCAACGAAGAACAGCACAAGATTGTCACTAGCCAAACCAATAAAAATATCTTGGCTTGTGCCCAGTATCTATCAGATATTGGAAAACCTGTCTGGATTCGCCACGTGCTAGTTCCAGGTTTGACAGATAGAGACGATGATTTGATTGAACTTGGTAAGTTCGTCAAGACCCTCAAAAATGTTGATAAGTTTGAAATTCTGCCCTATCATACTATGGGTGAGTTTAAATGGCGTGAATTGGGAATTCCTTATTCCCTCGAAGGGGTTAAACCACCAACAGCAGATCGCGTCAAGAACGCTAAAAAACTCATGGATACCGAAAGTTACCAAGACTATATGAAACGTGTACATGGATAAAAAAGAAGCCTGATGGAAACATCGGGCTTTTGATACTCAATGAAAATCAAAGAGCAAACTGGGAAGCTAGCCGCAGGTTGCTCAAAGCACTGCTTTGAGGTTGTAGATAGAACTGACGAAGTCAGTAACATATATACGGCAAGGCGAAGCTGACGTGGTTTGAATTTGATTTTCGAAGAGTATGACTTGCAAAAAAGACTTAGCAAACTAGCTAAGCCTTTTTCTTCTTATCTCGAACGTTGTTTTCCAGCGTTGCGATTTTTGTGTTTCTTCTTGCTTGTGATAGCAGTTGGTTGTTCAGGGGTAACGTCTTTTCGTCCACTTGGTTTAGAGAAAGCACTTGCTTTTGGTGGGTTCTTCGCCAGTTCTTCACGGACTTTTTTGCGAAGTTTTGGACGAACGATATAGTTGACGATAAACTGTTGGAGAATCATCATGAAACCACCGACAACCCAATAAAGTGTGACACTAGCTGGTGAGATGAGGGAGAAGCCGGCAATCATGACTGGGCTCACGTAAGCCATTTTCTTGATTTGATCTCTTTGCGTTTCATCTTCTACTCCGTGAAGTGAAAGGAGTGATTGAAGATAGTAAAGAACACCAGCGCAGGCAGCTAAAATCATACTTGGAGAGCCTAGAGGAATGCCTAGGTAGCTTGCTTGAGCAACACCTTCAGTATGTTGGGCAGCAAAGTAGATAGCAGAGAAGAAAGGCATTTGAAGGAGGATAGGGAAACATCCTACACCACCAAACATGCTGATACCGTGTTCTTTTTGAGCGGCAAAGAGAGCTTGTTGGGCTTCGAGTTTTTCTTCTTGAGTAGTCGCTTCCTTGAGACGTGTTTGGTGTGGCTCAAGGACGTGCTTGAGGGCGTTCATCTTTTCAGAGTGAAGCGTTGCCTTCCATGATTGGTAGATACCAAGTGGCAAGATAATCAAGCGCACGATAATGGTTACGATGATGATAGCGACACCAAAGCCTAGACCTTGATCAGTAGCGAAGTACTTGATAGCTTCAGCCATAGGCGCTCCGATAGTATTCCAAATAAATCCTATTGGCTTTCCTGTGGCTTTATCGACGCTAACACAGCCAGTCAAGACTAGCAACATAGCCACTCCCATAGCCGAGAGTGCAAAACGTTTAATAGATTTCACTGTTTTTATTCCTTCTTTAAAAATTATACCTTTCTATTCTACTGTTTTTTTACAAAATATACAATAGTTCTAGAGACTTAATTTGCGATTTTAAAGTCAGGGTAAGGAGGAAAGTTACTCAGTTTGACATCTAAGTAGCTGACTTTTGAAAAAGGTGTGGGTCCTTTGCGGATTTCTTGGATAAATTTCGCCATGATAGCAGATGAGTCTGCTTGGGCTAAGATTTCCACTGTGCCATCGTCGTTATTCCATACCCGACCTGTGATGCCACCAATTTCAAGTGCCAAGCTGTAAACACCCCAACGAAAGCCGACTCCTTGCACCCTACCTTGGGCAATCATTCTAACCTTTTGCATACCAAACCCCTTTGATTGTGTTATAATATTTCTATGACTATTATAACCTCAAAAGCCAATTCTGTGGTAAAAAATGCCAAGAAATTACACCAAAAAAAATACCGCAAGTCTGCTTATTTGATTGAAGGCTGGCACTTGTTTGAAGAAGCTGTTCAAGCTGGAGTGACGATTGAGAAAATCTTTGCCCTAGAAAATTACCGAGATCAGTTAGCCTCGTTTCCGCAAACTGTCTGGGTGTCAGAGGAAATTTTGCTAGATTTGGCAGATTCTCAGACCCCACAGGGAATTGTTGCGGTGGTTCAAAAAGAAGAAGTAGGGCAAGCTGACTTTAATCAGGGCAAGTTCTTGTTTTTGGAAGATGTGCAAGATCCTGGTAATGTGGGAACTATCATTCGGACTGCGGATGCAGCAGGCTTTACTGGAGTGATTGTTTCAGAAAAGTCGGCAGATATCTACAGTCTCAAGACCTTACGTTCCATGCAAGGCAGTCATTTTCATCTGCCTATTTACCGGATGTCTAGTCAAGCGCTTCTTAAAGAAACCAAAGAGACAGATATCCCAGTGCTAGCAACAACTCTATCTAAAGATTCTGTTGATTACAGAGAACTGCCTCCTATAGAAAATTTTGTACTAGTCATGGGAAATGAGGGTCAAGGAATTAGTTCCCTCATGGCTGAAAGTGCAGACCAGTTGGTCCACATTAGTATGAAGGGGCAGGCGGAGAGTTTGAATGTTGCAGTTGCAGCTGGTATTTTGATTTTCCATTTAAGCTAATTTTAACTTTCTTTGTTATAATCAAGGAAAGCCATTCATAGAAAAGGAGAAAAGATGAATCACACTATTATTCACGACCGTGCAGGTCTCAATCAATTTTACGCTAAGGTTTATGCCTTTGTTGGTCTGGGGATCGGATTATCCGCTTTAGTATCAGGCCTTATGTTGACGGTCTTTCAGTCTCAGTTGGTTTACTTTTTGATGCAGGGGCGTCTCTGGTTGACCATTGCAACATTTGCGGAGTTGGCCTTGGTTTTCGTTGCCAGTAGCATGGCTTCAAAGAATAGTCCAGCGGCTCTTCCAGTATTTTTACTTTACTCAGTATTAAACGGCTTTACCCTCAGTTTTGTGGTAGCCTTCTATACTCCAGGTACAGTTTTATCTGCCTTTGTATCAAGCGCCCTTCTCTTCTTTGTCATGGCGGCAGTCGGTATGTTCACCAAGAAAGATTTGAGTGGCCTTGGTCGGGCTATGATGGCAGCTCTCATCGGTTTGCTGATTGCTATGGTAGTCAATGTTTTCTTGGCTAGCGGTTTCTTTGATTATATGATTAGCGTAGCCATGGTTTTGGTTTTCTCAGGGTTGATTGCTTGGGACAACCAAAGAATTCGTCTCGCTTATGAACAATCACAAGGCCGTGTAGCGACAGGTTGGGTTGTGTCAATGGCTCTTAGTATCTATCTTGATTTTATCAATCTCTTCCTAAGTATTTTACGTATCTTCGGTCGCAATGACTAGAAGGTCTATGAAATCAGTGTTTTGAGTGACACTGATTTTTTTCGTATTTGCTCTTTCCTTTTCTTGAAAATAGGTGTATAATGCTTTTAATTAATTTTTTGAGGAGTAGTTTATGAAGAAAAGTTTTATCCATCAACAAGAAGAAATTTCCTTTGTCAAAAACACTTTTACCCAGTACTTGAAAGATAAACTAGAAGTTGTCGAAGTTCAAGGCCCTATCTTGAGTAGAGTCGGTGACGGGATGCAGGATAATTTATCAGGTGTGGAGAATGCCGTATCGGTCAAGGTTCTCCAAATCCCTGACGCTACTTATGAAGTAGTGCACTCACTTGCTAAATGGAAACGCCATACCTTGGCTCGTTTTGGTTTTGGTGAGGGTGAAGGTCTTTTTGTCCACATGAAGGCCCTTCGTCCAGATGAAGATTCGCTGGATGCGACTCACTCTGTTTATGTTGACCAGTGGGACTGGGAGAAGGTTATCCCAAATGGTAAGCGTAACCTCGCTTATCTAAAAGAAACAGTTGAGAAGATTTATAAGGCTATTCGCCTGACTGAGCTAGCAGTAGAAGCCCGCTATGATATCGAGTCTGTCTTGCCAAAACAAATCACTTTCATCCATACGGAAGAGTTGGTAGAACGCTACCCAGACTTGACTCCGAAAGAACGTGAAAATGCTATTTGTAAAGAATTTGGAGCAGTCTTCTTGATTGGTATCGGTGGTGAATTACCAGACGGTAAACCTCACGATGGACGTGCACCAGACTATGATGACTGGACAAGCGAGTCTGAGAATGGCTACAAGGGTCTGAATGGTGATATTCTTGTCTGGAATGAGTCTTTAGGTGGAGCCTTTGAGCTATCTTCTATGGGAATCCGTGTGGATGAAGAAACTCTTCGCCGTCAGGTGAAAATCACAGGTGATGAAGACCGCTTGGAATTGGAATGGCACAAGTCTTTGTTGAATGGCCTATTCCCATTGACAATCGGTGGAGGAATTGGACAATCTCGTATGGCTATGTTCCTACTTCGCAAGAAACACATCGGAGAGGTGCAAACAAGTGTTTGGCCTCAAGAAGTTCGCGATACTTACGAAAATATTTTGTAGAGAATCGAACCGCAAGGTTCGGTTTTCTTTCTCTTTTCGTCCATAATTTGGTATAATAAACGGTATGAAAATCGTATCAGGAATCTATGGGGGACGCCCACTCAAGACACTAGAAGGCAAGACGACAAGGCCCACTTCGGATAAGGTTAGGGGAGCTATTTTTAATATGATTGGTCCCTACTTTGAGGGGGGACGAGTCTTGGACCTGTATGCAGGTAGTGGTGGTTTATCTATCGAGGCAGTATCGCGTGGCATGGCCAGTGCTGTTTTGGTGGAGAGAGATCGTAAAGCTCAGGCTATCGTGGCTGAAAATATTCAGATGACCAAGGAAGTTGGAAAATTTCAACTCCTCAAGATGGATGCAGAAAGGGCATTGGAACAGGTATCTGGGGAATTTGACCTCATCTTCTTAGACCCTCCCTACGCCAAGGAACAAATCGTAGCAGATATTGAAAAAATGGCTGAGAGGGAGCTTTTTTCTGAAGATGTCATGGTCGTGTGTGAGACGGATAAAGCCGTTGAACTTCCAGAAGAAATTGCCTGTCTTGGCATCTGGAAGGAAAAGATTTATGGAATTAGTAAGGTGACAGTCTATGTCAGATAAGATTGGCTTATTCACAGGCTCATTTGATCCTATGACAAATGGGCATCTGGATATGATTGAACGGGCGAGCAGACTCTTTGATAAGCTCTATGTCGGTATTTTTTTTAATCCCCACAAACAAGGATTTCTCCCTATCGAAAATCGTAAACGGGGGCTAGAAAAGGCTTTGGAACATTTGGAAAATGTTGAAGTTGTGTCTTCTCATGATGAATTGGTGGTTGATGTCGCAAAAAGACTGGGGGTTACTTGCCTAGTGCGTGGTTTGAGGAATGCGTCTGATTTGCAATATGAAGTCAGTTTTGATTACTACAATCATCAGCTGTCTCCTAATATAGAGACCATTTATTTACATAGTCGACCTGAACATCTCTATCTCAGTTCATCCGGTGTTAGAGAGCTTTTGAAGTTTGGTCAGGATATTGCTTACTATGTTCCCGAGAGTATTTTGGAGGAAATAAGAAATGAAAAAAAAGATTAGATGGCCCTTATATGTCATTGCGGCCTTAATTGTGACTTTCTTGGCATTTGTAGTGCCCTTGCCCTACTATATAGAGGTTCCGGGTGGTTCGGAAGATATTCGCCAAGTCCTTAAAGTAAATGACACAGAAGATAAGGAAGCTGGTGCCTATCAATTCGTTACGGTTGGTGTCCAGCACGCTACTTTAGCCCATATGATTTATGCTTGGTTGACGCCTTTTACAGATATTCGTAGTGCTCAGGAGACTACAGGTGGCTCTTCTGATGTTGAATTTATGCGGATTAATCAATTCTACATGCAAACATCACAAAACATGGCCAAGTATCAAGGGTTAAAAACAGCTGGTAAGGATATTGAACTAAAATACCTTGGGGTTTATGTCTTAACTGTGACGGATAATTCGACCTTTAAAGGGATTCTTAACATCTCTGATACCGTCACAGCAGTCAATGATCATACCTTTGACAGTTCCAAAGACTTGATTGATTATGTCAATTCTCAAAAACTAGGGGACTCCGTCAAGGTCACCTATGAAGAGGATGGGCAAACCAAGTCTGCAGAAGGTAAGATTATCACCTTGGAAAATGGCAAAAATGGGATTGGAATCGGCTTGATTGACCGTACAGAAGTAACCAGTGATGTCCCAATTCGCTTTTCAACAGCTGGTATCGGTGGTCCAAGTGCAGGTCTCATGTTTAGTCTGGCCATCTATACCCAAATAGCTGACCCAGGCCTTCGTAATGGCCGCATTGTTGCCGGTACAGGAACCATTGACCGTGATGGTAATGTGGGGGATATTGGAGGTATTGATAAAAAAGTTGTAGCTTCGGCTAGAGAAGGTGCTGCTATTTTCTTTGCTCCTGATAACCCTGTTAGCGAAGAAGAAAAGAAAGCACATCCTGATGCTAAAAACAACTACCAAACAGCCCTGGAAGCAGCCAAAACAATCAAGACGGATATGAAAATCGTGCCTGTTAAAACCCTACAAGATGCAATTGATTACTTGAAAAACAATCCCTAGTTTTAAGTTAAGTTTCCAAACTAGCGCACAAACAGAGAAGATGGTATAATAGTCAAATGGTTCAATTATTATTCACTCTAAGCAGTCACATGCTCTTTATTTATGTGAGTTTTTACCTTTTAAAGGATCTTGTTAGATGGGAAAAGGTTTTAAAAGTGACAACTGAGAATGCAGGAAAAGTTCGTTTACTAGTAGCCTTTTTCAGCATTGTAATGGGCTATATCATGAGTTCCTTCTTTATCAGCCTATATCAGTTGTGGCAAGAAGCGCTTAGAGGATTATTATAATTTGCGTGTTTAAGAAATTGCTTTCAAGATATTATTAAACTTATAGGGAGAGATAGAATTCATGGATATTGTAATCTTATTATTGATAACGCTATTAATTTATTTGTTACCTCAAAATAAGGAATATCTAAATGTTAAATCTACATTGGGGCTTAGAGGGTTTCTAGCTATAGGAATAATATTTCATCATTTGTCACAATGGATTACATCTGGTGATGAATTTTCTAATTTTTCCTATATGGGAACTTATATCGTTTCTATTTTCTTCTTTTTATCAGCCTATGGATTGTATTTTCAGAACGAAAATAAGAAGAACTATCTAGATAATTTTTTAGTTAAGAGACTTTCTAGAATTCTAGTTCCATTTTTTTCTATATCTTTGATTTATATGTTTTATAGATTTTTAAACGGTCAATTAATGGATTTAGATTTTTTTGCTAATTTATTTAAAAAAGGAAGTACAATTATTTATAATGGATGGTTTGTCGATATTATAATTTTAATGTATATATTTTTTTATATATCATTTAAGTTTTTCAAAAATAAGTTTATTTGTATTGTTATCAATACAGTATTCATAATTGGTTATATTGGTTTAGCTATAAAATTAGGTTACGGTTTTTGGTGGTATAATAGTGTTTTCCCCTTTGTTGTTGGCTTAATATGGGCTAAGAATCAAGAGAAAATTGATAGAGTTTTAGATAGACATTATTTTATCATACTTGTTTTAGTAACTGTGTTACTCTTTATTTCACATCAATACGATATTTTGCTGAGGTATGTACATTTAGAAGATAGTTATAGTTACGCGTTAGCTGCTAATTTAGATAATATTATTTTTACAATCTACTTTATTATTGTTTTTTTGAAAAAAATAAATTTTTCAAATATATATTTGATTTTAATAGGTAGTATATCATTTGAATTATATATGATACATGGATTAGTTATTTCTATGCTAGGAAAAACACTTGTGTCATCCAGAATAAATGATGTGATATTTACATTTTTTGTGCTGGTCCTTAGTCTAATTTTAGCTTGGATTATTAATAAATTAGTTAATAGAATTACAAAGAAAGTAAGTCTATTACAAAATCAAGAGTAAAGGAAATAAGTATGGAAAAAATTGTGGTTCAAGGTGGCGATAATCGTCTGGTAGGAAGTGTTACGATCGAAGGAGCAAAGAATGCAGTCTTGCCCTTGTTGGCAGCGACTATTCTAGCAAGTGAAGGAAAGACCGTCTTGCAGAATGTTCCGATTTTGTCAGATGTTTTCACTATGAATCAGGTGGTTCGTGGTTTGAATGCCAAGGTGGATTTTAATGAAGAAGCCCATCTTGTTGAGGTGGACGCGACTGGCGATATCACTGAGGAAGCTCCTTACAAGTATGTCAGCAAGATGCGTGCATCTATCGTTGTCTTGGGACCAATTCTTGCCCGTGTAGGTCATGCTAAGGTATCCATGCCAGGTGGTTGTACGATTGGTAGCCGTCCTATTGATCTTCATTTGAAAGGTCTAGAAGCTATGGGGGCTAAGATTAGTCAGACAGCTGGTTATATCGAAGCCAAGGCTGATCGCTTACATGGTGCCCATATCTATATGGACTTTCCAAGTGTTGGTGCTACGCAGAACTTGATGATGGCGGCGACCCTGGCTGATGGGGTGACAGTGATTGAAAATGCTGCGCGTGAGCCTGAGATTGTTGACCTAGCCATTCTCCTCAATGAAATGGGAGCTAAGGTTAAGGGTGCTGGTACAGAGACCATTACCATTACCGGTGTTGAGAAACTTCATGGTACGATTCACAATGTAGTCCAAGACCGTATCGAAGCAGGAACCTTTATGGTAGCTGCTGCTATGACTGGTGGTGATGTCTTGATTAAAGATGCTGTTTGGGAGCACAATCGTCCCTTGATTGCCAAATTGCTTGAAATGGGAGTGGAAGTGATGGAGGAGACTGAAGGAATTCGAGTTCGCTCTCAACTAGAAAATCTAAAAGCTGTTCATGTGAAAACCTTGCCCCACCCAGGTTTTCCAACGGATATGCAGGCTCAATTTACAGCCTTGATGACTGTCGCAAAAGGCGAATCAACTATGGTGGAGACAGTTTTCGAAAATCGTTTCCAACATCTAGAAGAAATGCGTCGCATGGGCTTGCACTCGGAGATTATCCGTGATACAGCTCGTATTGTTGGTGGACAAGCTTTGCAGGGAGCGGAAGTTCTTTCAACTGACCTTCGTGCCAGCGCAGCCTTGATTTTGACAGGTTTGGTAGCACAAGGAGAAACTGTAGTTGGTAAATTGGTTCACTTGGATAGAGGTTACTACCGTTTCCATGAGAAGTTGGCGCAGCTGGGTGCTAAGATTCAGCGGATTGAGGCAAGTGATGAAGATGAATAAGAAATCAAGCTACGTAATCAAGCGTTTACTTTTAGTCATCCTGGTACTGATTTTAGGCGTTCTGGTCCTAGGAATCGGTTTAATGGTCGGCTATGGAATCTTGGGCAAGGGTCAAGATCCATGGGCCATCCTGTCTCCAGCAAAATGGCAGGAATTGATTCATAAATTTACAGGAAATTAGGCTGGAAAACCAGCCTTTTTTAAAGATAAGGAGAAATATGAACAAAAAAACAAGACAGACACTAATCGGATTGCTAGTGTTATTGCTTTTGTCTGCAGGGAGCTATTATATCAAGCAGATGCAGTCGACAGCTAATAGTCCCAAAACCAAGCTTAGTCAGAAAAAACAAGCGTCTGAAGCTCCTGGTCAAGCATTGGCAGAAAGCGTCTTAACAGATGCAGTCAAAAGCCAAATAAAAGGGAGTCTGGAGTGGAACGGGGCTGGTGCTTTTATCGTCAATGGTAATAAAACAAATCTAAATGCCAAGGTTTCAAGTAAGCCCTACGCTGATAATAAAACAAAGACAGTGGGTAAGGAAACAGTGCCAACCGTAGCAAATGCTCTCTTGTCTAAGGCTACTCGCCAGTACAAGAATCGTGAAGAAACAGGGAATGGTTCGACTTCATGGACTCCTCCAGGCTGGCATCAGGTTAAGAATCTAAAGGGTACTTATACCCATGCGGTCGATAGAGGTCACTTGTTAGGCTATGCCTTAATCGGTGGCTTGGATGGTTTTGATGCCTCGACAAGCAATCCTAAAAACATTGCTGTTCAAACAGCCTGGGCAAATCAGGCTCAAGCCGAGGATTCGACTGGTCAAAACTACTATGAAAGCATGGTACGTAAGGCCTTGGATAAAAACAAGCGTGTCCGTTACCGTGTAACTCTTTACTACGCTTCAAACGAGGATTTAGTTCCTTCAGCTTCACAGATTGAAGCCAAGTCTTCAGACGGAGAATTGGAATTCAATGTTCTAGTTCCCAATGTTCAAAAGGGACTTCAACTGGATTACCGAACTGGAGAAGTAACTGTAACTCAGTAAAATACAAAATAAACTCCTATGTCACTTGTGGATATAGGGGTTCTTTTTTACTAGTTTAAGCAGAGCTACAATAGACACTGATACTCAATGAAAATCAAAGTGCAAACTAGGAAGCTAGCCGCAGGTTTCTCAAAGCACAGCTTTGAGGTTGCAGATAAAGCTGACGTGGTTTAAAGAGATTTTCGAAGAGTATGAGAAAAAATAATATGTACGGGACTATATTTTGTGATATAATAAAGGATAAGATACTATTTTAGGAGAAGAACTATGGAAGACCCAAGTAGTCAGAATTTGTTGCTACAATTTGTTTTATTGTTTATCTTGACGGTGTTAAATGCCTTTTTCTCAGCCACAGAAATGGCCATGGTTTCACTTAACCGTGCGCGGGTTGAACAAAAGGCAGAAGAAGGAGATAGACGCTATATCCGTCTGCTTAAGGTACTAGAAAATCCTAACCACTTTTTATCAACTATTCAAGTAGGAATTACCCTGATTACGATCTTATCAGGGGCGAGTTTGGCAGAAACTCTGGGACGAGAAATTGCATCTTGGCTTGGAAATGGCGAAACAGCTTATGCCGTTGCAAGTTTTCTATCTTTAGCATTTTTGACTTATATTTCCATCGTTTTTGGGGAATTGTATCCTAAGAGAATTGCTCTTAATCTAAAGGATGCCTTGGCCATTCGTACAGCGCCAGTTATCATTGGGCTTGGGAAACTAGTTAGTCCCTTTGTTTGGCTCTTGTCTGCATCTACCAATCTCTTGAGTCGCTTGACTCCTATGACCTTTGACGATGCTGATGAAAAAATGACCCGTGATGAAATTGAGTACATGCTGACAAATAGTGAAGAAACACTAGATGCTGACGAAATTGAAATGTTACAAGGAATCTTTTCACTGGACGAATTAATGGCCAGAGAAGTCATGGTTCCTCGAACGGACGCCTTTATGGTCGATATTCAGGATGATAGTCAAACCATCATCCAAAGTATTTTAAAACAAAATTATTCTCGTATCCCTGTCTATGATGGCGACAAGGATAACGTGATTGGGATTATTCACACTAAGAGTCTCCTTAAGGCGGGCTTTGTGGACGGTTTTGACAATATTGTTTGGAAGAAAATCTTACAAGATCCACTTTTTGTTCCTGAAACTATTTTTGTGGATGACTTGTTAAAAGAATTGCGCAATACCCAAAGACAAATGGCAATCTTGCTGGATGAATACGGTGGTATGGCTGGTTTGGTGACACTTGAAGACCTCTTAGAGGAAATCGTTGGGGAAATCGATGATGAAACAGATAAGGCCGAAATCGAAGTTCATCAAATCGGAGAAGATACTTATATTGTTCAAGGTACCATGAATCTCAATGATTTTAATGACTACTTTGATGTCGAACTAGCAAGTGATGACGTTGATACCATCGCTGGTTACTATTTGACAGGAGTTGGGACCATTCCAACGACTGAGAAACTCAGTTATGAATTAGTCAGCCAAAACAAACAGCTTATCCTAACCAATGATAAAGTGAAAAATGGACGTGTTACCAAGGTAAAAGTCCAAATCACAGAAGTCGAAATAGAAGAAGAAACAGAGTAAATTAGAGGCTTTTGTCATCATGAGTGACAAAGCTTTTTTCAGTTGTTTTAAAAGGGAATAGTATCCTCGAAAAACTCAGCCCCAAACTTGCCCCAAAAGTTTTTTAAAGTTATACGTATTTATTCGAGGAAAAAGAAAAAAGCCCTTTAAATTGGGCTTTCTGTCTTGATAAATTCCGATAAATTCGGTATTGAAAGGCGGTAGACGGATTTGAACCGACGATCAAGCTTTTGCAGAGCCGTGCCTTACCACTTGGCTATACCGCCTTAACGTTTATTATTATACCTTGAAAATGATTTTCAGTCAATAGCTTTTTCAGATTTTTTGTGTTAATAAGCCTAAATATTCTGAAAATTCGTTTACTTTTATTGAAATATCTTAAAATATATGGTATAATCAATAATAACCTATACTTTATAAGAGGAGTAAATAAATGAAAAAAAGTCGAGTGCTTGCTGTAGCGGGAGCTACCTTATTAGCGTCAGGAGTTCTAGCTGCGTGTTCAAACACTAGTTCAAATAATGCTAAACTAGCAAAAGATTACCAATATGTTTATCAAACAGATCCAGAAACTTTGGATTATATCGTCAGTAATATCGATTCAACATCATTCGTCACAACAAATGCTGTAGATGGTTTGTTGGCTAATGATAAATATGGTAACCTGGTTCCTTCTATTGCTGAATCATGGACAGTTTCAAAAGATGGTTTGACTTATACCTATAAAATCCGTAAGGATGCTAAATGGGTGACAGCAGAGGGAGAAGAATACGCTCCTGTAACTGCTAAAGACTTCGTTACTGGTTTGAAACACGCCGTAGATGGAAAATCAAAAGGACTTTCAATCGTTAGCTCTTCTATTAAAGGATTAGAAGCCTATATCAAGGGTGAAACAAGCGACTTTTCAACCGTTGGAGTAAAAGCGCTTGATGACCAAACACTAGAATATACCTTGAACCAGCCAGAAACTTTCTGGAATGACAAGACAACTAGTGGAGTTTTGATGCCGATTAATGAAGAATTCTTAACTTCAAAAGGGGAAGGTTTTGGTGCCCCAACAGATGCTAACTCTATTCTTTATAACGGTCCATTTGTCTTAAAATCTGTAACTCCAAAATCATCTATCGAGATGGCTAAAAATGATGCTTACTGGGACAAAGAAAATGTAAAAATTGAGAACGTTAAGTTCACTTTCTGGGATGGTAAGGATCAAGATGTGATTGCTAAAGGTTTTTCTGATGGTCAATATAGCAAAGCTCGTATCTTCCCTACAAGTTCTACATATGAAAAATATGCAGCTGACTTCAAAGATAACATTTACTTTAATGAACCAGGTGCTGGTGTTGCAACTGTCAGCTTGAACTATGGCCGTACAACGTATAACCACACTGCCAAAACAAGTGATGCTCAAAAGACATCTACTCAGAAAGCATTGCTAAACAAGGAATTCCGTCAAGCCTTAAACTTTGCGGTCGATCGCAATTCTTATTCAGCTCAAACAAATGGTACTGATGGAGCTGCAGTAGCCATCCGTAATACGTTTGCACCTTATAATCTTCAAGTTGGTAAGAAAACATTTGGTGAATTGGTACAAGATAGCTTGGCTAAGACAAATTCTTCTACTTGGTCAAACGTGTCTCTAGCAGATTCTCAAAATGGCCTTTACAATGAAGAAAAAGCTAAAGAAGTCTTTGCTAAAGCAAAATCAAGCCTACAAGCTGAAGGTGTTGAATTCCCAATCCACTTGGATGCTTTGGTTATCCAAGAATCAACAGCGGTTGTAAACCGTGTTCAATCATTGAAACAATCAATTGAAAAAGTATTGGGTTCAGATAATGTTGTTGTAGACTTACAACAAATGACTCAAGCAGAAGCTTTACCAATTTCATTTAGTGCTCCAACCGCTAAAGAACAAGACTGGGATATCCATACCTTGCTAGGATGGAACCCTGACTATCAAGATCCTTCTACTTTCTTGGATCAATTCGTCCTTAAGGGAGGAAGCACTCGCCTTTACCTTGGTATTGACCAAAACACAGATGCATCAGTAGTAAGCAAACTTGGTTTAGCTGACTATGGAAAATTACTTGATGACGCAAACAGCGAAAACCAAGATGTTCAAAAACGTTATGAAAAATACGCGGTAGCACAAGCTTGGTTGACTGACAATGCTTTGACAATTCCAGTAATGGCTTCTCCTAAAGAAACAGCCGTTTCATATGTTTCAAAAGTTCTACCATTTAGCTCTTCATATTCTGTAGCCGGCCTTAAAGGTGAAAATGCAGGATACTTGAAGTACACTGAAGTTGGTGAAAAAGCAATCACCAAAGAAGAGTATGAAAAAGCTCGTGAGAAATGGCTCAAAGAGAAAAAAGAATCAAACGAAAAAGTTCAAAAAGAATTGACTAAACACGTTAAATAAATAACTCTCAAGGGAACTTTCTCTCCATGAGGAGAAGGTTCTTTTGGGATTTTAAAAGGAAACGATATGAAGAAATATATTTTTATGCGTGTCTTGCGGTCATTGGTTTCTATCTTCTTAGTAACAACCTTGACTTACACGATTATCTATACAATGGTTCCTCGAAAATTGATTTTCAAACAGGATACCAACTATAACAAGATTGCGACAACTGCTGATAAACGTGATAACTATGAGAATACCGTTTATGAGCGTATGGGCTATATCGAGTACTACGATACCAAAGAGTTGCAAGAAAAAGCTAGCCAGATGGATGCCTCTGTAACCGTTGAAGCTAATGACACCAACAAGGCTATCTATGAAAAATATATCAAACAAATCGGTCATGGTTGGACCTTGGGAGAATTTACTGAAAGTGGCCAATTCTACGCTACTCGTGAAATCCCGATTTTTGAACGTGTTTTTCACTTCTATGCTAACTTGATTGACATTGATCATACAAATAAAATTCAAGACCCTGAAAATCCAGGCTTGAAACGTTACCTTCGTTTCGAAAACGATCCAGCGATCGGATGGTCATTGGTCGGTTCAGGTACCAAACACAAATATCTTTTGTACTTCAACAGTCAGTTCCCATTTGTTCATCAAAACTTTGTGAATATTAATTTAGGTGACTCTTATCCAACCTATGCTAATAGCCCTGTTTTACAGGTTATTACTCAGGGACAAGGACAAACAAAAACATCTCAAGTTCAGTTCCCAACAGGTAAGAAAACTTCTTCTGTAAATATTTACTCAAGAACCTATAAATCACCTAGTCAGGCTGACTCTCGTGAAGTAGCTAACTACGGAAAAGATGATCCGTACACGGCTACTGAAAGTAACTACCAATATCCTTCAATGATTGCCAGCTCTGCTGTTGTAGGATTGATCGGTTTGGTGATTTCTTATGCGATTGCCGTGCCGCTTGGTTCAGCTATGGCTCGCTTCAAGAATACTTGGATTGATAGCTTCTCAACAGGGGCTTTGACCTTCTTGATGGCTCTTCCAACAATTGCCTTGGTTTATATCGTTCGTTTGGCTGGTTCTTCAATCGGTTTGCCAGATTCATTCCCTATCTTGGGTGCTGGAGATTGGCGTTCGTATGTTTTACCAGCAGTTATCCTTGGTTTGTTGGGTGCTCCTGGTACAGCCATTTGGATTCGTCGTTACATGATTGACTTGCAATCACAAGACTTTGTTCGTTTTGCTCGTGCAAAAGGTTTGTCTGAAAAAGAAATTTCAAACAAACACATCTTTAAAAATGCCATGGTTCCGCTGGTTTCAGGAATTCCTGGTGCTGTTATCGGGGTTATCGGTGGTGCAACCCTTACTGAAACAGTCTTCGCCTTCCCAGGTATGGGTAAAATGTTGATTGACTCTGTAAAAGCATCTAATAACTCTATGGTCGTTGGTCTTGTCTTCATCTTTACATGTATTTCTATCTTCTCTCTTCTTTTAGGAGATATTTGGATGACGATTATTGACCCACGTATTAAATTGACTGAGAAAGGAGGCAAATAATGTCTACAATCGATAAAGAAAAATTTCAGTTTGTAAAACGTGACGATTTTGCCTCTGAAGCCATTGATGCGCCAGCTTATTCATACTGGGGTTCAGTGTTTAGACAATTTATGAAGAAGAAATCAACTGTAGTCATGTTGGGAATCTTGGTAGCTATCATTTTGATGAGTTTCATCTACCCAATGTTTTCTAAGTTTGATTTCAATGATGTCAGCAAGGTAAACGACTTTAGTGCTCGTTATATCAAGCCAAATTCTGAGCATTGGTTCGGTACAGACAGTAACGGTAAATCTCTCTTTGACGGTGTCTGGTTCGGAGCTCGTAACTCTATCCTCATTTCTGTGATTGCGACAGTGATTAACCTAGTTATCGGTGTCTTTGTCGGTGGTATTTGGGGGATTTCAAAATCAGTTGACCGCGTGATGATGGAAGTTTATAACGTCATCTCAAACATCCCATCTCTTTTGATTGTCATTGTCTTGACTTACTCAATCGGAGCTGGATTCTGGAATCTGATTTTTGCCATGAGTGTAACAACATGGATTGGGATTGCCTTCATGATCCGTGTGCAAATCTTGCGTTACCGTGATTTGGAATACAACTTGGCATCACGTACTTTGGGAACGCCAACCTTGAAGATTGTTGCCAAAAATATCATGCCTCAATTGGTATCTGTTATTGTGACAACCATGACTCAAATGCTTCCAAGCTTTATCTCATATGAAGCCTTCTTGTCATTCTTCGGTCTTGGATTACCGATTACAGTGCCAAGTTTGGGTCGTTTGATTTCAGATTATTCACAAAACGTAACAACCAATGCTTACTTGTTCTGGATTCCATTGACAACTCTTGTCTTGGTATCCTTGTCCCTTTTCGTAGTTGGTCAAAACTTAGCGGATGCTAGTGATCCACGTACACATAGATAGGAGTAGAAATGACAAAAGAAAAAAATGTAATTTTGACTGCTCGCGATATTGTCGTGGAATTTGACGTTCGTGACAAAGTATTGACAGCCATTCGCGGCGTTTCCCTTGAACTAGTTGAAGGAGAAGTATTAGCCTTGGTAGGTGAGTCAGGATCAGGGAAATCTGTTTTGACAAAGACCTTCACAGGTATGCTCGAAGAAAATGGTCGCATTGCCCAAGGAAGTATTGACTACCGTGGTCAAGATTTGACAGCTTTATCTTCTCACAAGGATTGGGAACAAATTCGTGGTGCTAAGATTGCGACTATCTTCCAAGATCCAATGACTAGTTTGGACCCAATTAAAACAATTGGTAGTCAGATTACAGAAGTTATTGTAAAACACCAAGGAAAAACAGCTAAAGAAGCAAAAGAATTGGCCATTGACTACATGAATAAGGTTGGGATTCCAGATGCAGATAGACGTTTTGATGAATACCCATTCCAATATTCTGGAGGAATGCGTCAACGTATCGTTATTGCGATTGCCCTTGCCTGCCGACCTGATGTCTTGATTTGTGACGAGCCAACGACTGCCTTGGATGTAACCATCCAAGCACAGATTATTGATTTGCTCAAATCTTTACAAAACGAGTACCATTTCACAACAATCTTTATCACCCACGACCTTGGTGTGGTGGCAAGTATTGCGGATAAGGTAGCGGTTATGTATGCAGGAGAAATCGTTGAGTATGGAACTGTTGAGGAAGTCTTTTATGATCCTCGCCATCCATATACATGGAGTCTTTTGTCTAGCTTGCCTCAGCTTGCTGATGATAAAGGGGATCTTTACTCAATCCCAGGAACACCTCCGTCACTTTATACTGACTTGAAAGGGGATGCCTTTGCCTTGCGTTCAGACTATGCAATGCAGATTGACTTCGAACAAAAAGCCCCTCAATTCTCAGTATCAGAGACGCATTGGGCTAAAACTTGGCTTCTTCATGAGGATGCTCCAAAAGTAGAAAAACCAGCTGTGATTGCAAATCTCCACGATAAAATCCGTGAAAAAATGGGATTTGCCCATCTGGCAGACTAGGAGGAAGGAAATGTCTGAAAAATTAGTAGAAATCAAAGATTTAGAAATTTCCTTCGGTGAAGGAAGTAAGAAGTTTGTCGCGGTTAAAAATGCTAACTTCTTTATCAACAAGGGAGAAACTTTTTCGCTTGTAGGTGAGTCAGGAAGTGGGAAAACAACTATTGGTCGTGCCATCATCGGTCTCAATGATACAAGTAATGGGGATATCATTTTTGATGGTCAAAAGATTAATGGTAAGAAATCGCGTGAACAAGCTGCAGAATTGATTCGTCGTATCCAGATGATTTTCCAAGACCCTGCGGCAAGTTTGAATGAACGTGCCACTGTTGATTATATTATTTCTGAAGGTCTTTACAATCATCATCTGTTCAAGGATGAAGAAGAACGTAAAGAGAAAGTTCAAAATATTATCCGTGAAGTAGGTCTTCTTGCTGAGCACTTGACTCGTTACCCTCATGAATTCTCAGGTGGTCAACGTCAACGTATCGGTATTGCCCGTGCCTTGGTTATGCAACCAGACTTTGTTATTGCGGATGAGCCTATTTCAGCCTTGGACGTTTCTGTTCGTGCTCAAGTCTTAAACTTGCTCAAAAAATTCCAAAAAGAACTTGGCTTGACCTATCTCTTTATCGCCCATGACTTGTCGGTTGTTCGTTTTATTTCAGATCGTATCGCAGTTATTTACAAGGGTGTTATTGTAGAGGTTGCAGAAACAGAAGAATTGTTTAACAATCCAATTCACCCATATACTCAGGCCTTGCTTTCAGCTGTACCAATTCCAGATCCAATCTTGGAACGTAAGAAGGTCTTGAAAGTTTATGACCCAAGTCAACACGACTATGAGACTGATAAGCCGTCTATGGTTGAAATCCGTCCAGGTCATTATGTTTGGGCTAACCAAGCCGAATTGGCGCGTTATCAACAAGGACTAAACTAATAATGGTTTTATAATTTCCATGTCAGTTTTTATGGAAATTATAAACCTTTTTTGTTGGACTGATTTGAAAGGATTTGAAAGCCTCCTGAAAGAATTTTCGAAAAATTTTAAAAAATTCTGAAATATTCTTGACAGGTGATGAAAAAGGTGGTAAGATAGGAAACATCAAAAAAGAAAGCAGAAAAAGAAATGAATAAAAGACAAGCTGTAACGATGAATCAAAACTTTTACTTTAGCTACTTTAGATAGTGTTTGTAGACATGTTACCATGGATGCAAACAGTTCAAGCAATTTGTTTGTATCTATGTGGCTAAGATTTTTGATTGTGGTCCATATAGATGAATATCTAAATGGACTAGCAAAGTTATAACTTGTTAGATTATTTCAAGCATCCGTTTAGATAGTATCTAGGCGGTTTTTTGTTTTATCTTTTCTGAGAAGGAGTTTCATTATGAAAGTTGTTCGAAAATTACTAGCACCCCTCTTGGTAGTGGGGATCCTCTTGATCTCTCTGATCAGCTTGCATCAGTTGAAGGCAGATAAGAAAAAAGATGTGTTTCGTATCGGTATTTCGCAGTTTATTACTCACCAGTCTCTAGACGCTACTAGAGAAGGTTTTGTGGATGAGCTGGTCAAACAAGGCTATGTTGAGGGGAAAAATATCGAGATTGATTTGCAAAATGCACAGGGTGAGCAAAGAAATCTAAAAACTATTTCCCAGCAGCTAGCAGAATCCAGTGATGTTGTTCTAGCTATCGCAACGCCTTCTGCTCAGAGCTTGGCCAATACAACGCAAACGACACCGGTTGTCTTTTCAGCTGTAACAGACCCTGTCAGCGCCAAGTTGGTTGAGACACGAGAACATCCTGGGGGCAATGTGACTGGGACAAGCGATCAGTCATCAGATGCCATTTCAACTCAAATTAACTTAATAAAGAAAGTCTTACCAAAGGCTAAAACAATTGGAATTCTCTATACTCAGAGTGAGCCAAACTCGGTTGTCCAAAAGGATGAAGCTAAGCGACTTCTGGAAGAAAAAGGCTTTACCGTTGTTGAAAAAACAATCTTGGACAGTAACAACGTCAAGGCTGCAGCAGAAAGCTTGATGGCAGAGGTAGATATGGTTTTTGTACCAACGGATAATATCATTTCATCAACCATGGAAACAGTCAAGCAGGTTTCTATTAAACACAAGGTTCCAGTATTCGGTGGTTCAACAGAAATGATTGCTGTTGGTGGCTTGTATAACTACGGTACCAATTATGAAGAATTGGGAAGACAGACAGCTCGCATGCTGATTCGTGTCTTAAAAGGTGAGAAGCCAGAAAATATAGCAGTTGAGTTGCCTGAAAAACTGGAATTGCATACCAATCAAGAAATGGCAGATGCACTAGGAATTGATATTAGTAAGTTAGAAGGCAAGGAATAAGGAGGTTTAAGATGAGTTTTGTATTATCTAGTTTATCAGAAGGTTTGTTGTGGTCGATTATGGCGATTGGGGTCTACTTGACTTTCCGTATTTTGGATATTGCGGATATGACTGCTGAAGGAGCCTTTCCACTGGGGGCGGCTGTCGTCGTATCTCAGATACAGGCAGGGACAAATCCTTGGATTGCGACTTTACTTGCTTTGTTTGCAGGTATGGTAGCAGGTCTGGTATCAGGAATGCTCCACACCAAGATGAAAATTCCAGCTCTCTTGACAGGGATTGTGACCTTGACAGGGCTTTATTCGATCAATATAAAAATCATGGGAAGTGTGCCCAATCTTTCCTTGGGAGATTCTTCAACCGTCTTTAAACAATTGGCGAGCTTGGGTCTGACAACTGAAGAAGCTGTGTTCTCACTCAGCTTAGTCTGTCTCTTACTTGTTTGTTTGGTCTTGACCCTTTTGATGAAAACGGAGATTGGTTTGGTCTTGCGTTCGACTGGGGACAATATTCCGATGAGTGAGGCCAATGGGGTCAATGTAGACACCATGAAGATTGTTGGTTACATGATTTCAAACGGCTTGATTGCCCTATGTGGTTCCTTGTTCGCTCAAAATGATGGATTTTCAGATGTGACTTCTGGGACAGGAACCATCGTTGTTGGTTTGAGTGCAGTCATTATTGCGGAGGTCTTGATTCACGACTTGACCATTGGAGGTCGCTTATTATCCATCGGAATCGGTGCCATTGTTTACCGTTTGATTATTTTAAATATCTATGAAATTCCAAATCTAGATCAAAACTTGGTACGTCTCTTTAATGCAATCTTGCTTGCTTTAGTTTTATTTGCACCAGAATTGCAAAAGAGATTAAAGATTCGTGGTCTGAAATTGAGAAATGAATAGGAGGAGAAAGTTATGGCAAGTTTGTTAACACTTGAAAATATTCACAAAACATTTGAAGCAGGGACGGTCAATGAGAACCATGTCCTCAAAGGATTAGATTTAGAGGTTGAAGAGGGAGATTTTATCTCTGTGATTGGTGGAAATGGAGCAGGGAAATCCACTTTGATGAATATCTTGGCTGGCAATCTATCGGTGGACGAAGGGGACCTTTTATTGGCAGGCAAATCCATTAAAAATCTGAGTGTAAGAAAGAGAGCCAAGGATATCGCCCGTGTTTTTCAAGATCCTAAGATGGGAACAGCTTCTCGTTTGACGATTGAGGAGAATATGGCTATTGCCTTGAGACGCGGGCAGAAGAGAGGGCTTGGTTGGGGTGTGAAGGAGAAGGATAGAATCCAGTTCCAAGAGGCCTTGAAGGAGTTGAATATTGGTCTTGAAAACCGCTTAAAAGTAGATACTCAATATCTCTCAGGAGGACAAAGACAGGCCTTGACCCTAGTCATGGCAGCTCTGGTGAAACCTAAACTCTTGCTTTTGGATGAACATACTGCGGCACTTGACCCGAAAACGAGTCAAATGGTGATGGATTTGACGCAAAAAATTGTTGAACACCATCAGTTGACGACTTTGATGATTACCCACGATATGAACCATGCGATTGAGTACGGAAATCGTCTCATTATGCTCTACCAAGGCAAGATAGTGGTGGATGTCAAGGGAGAGGAGAAAAAGCATCTGACAGTTGAAGATCTCATGCATCTCTTCCAGAAAAATAGTGGGCAAAGCCTAGTTAGTGATGAATTAGTTTTGGGATAAAGAAAAAGGCTGAGATCCAGTGTCTCAGTCTTTTATTAGTACAAATGGATAGGCAGAAATATGAAATTAATACTCTTCGAAAATCTCTTCAAACCGTGTCAGCTCTATCTGCAACCTCAAAACAGTGTTTTGAGCAGCCTGCGGCTAGCTTCCTAGTTTGCTCTTTGGTTTTCAGTGAGAATAAACTCAGTAAGGAGTCCTCTTTCGCAGAAAAGCAGGGTTCTTTTTGCTGTCTATTCCCTCCCTGAAAGCGTAAAACAAACTAGTCAGGGTGGCTAGTTTGTGGTATAATGAAAGAGACTCAAAAAGAAACAGGAGAAAAATGATGGATTTACTTTTAGCAATTGTATTGATTGTGTTAGCTTTTCTAGGAGGAGCTCTTGGAGGAATGTACTTGGTTCGTAAGCAAATTGAAAAAGAATTCGCTGACAACCCACGTTTGAATGCTGAAGCAGTTCGTACTCTTTTGAGTGCAAATGGTCAAAAACCAAGCGAAGCTAAGGTACAACAAGTTTACCACCAAATCATCCGCCAACAAAAGGCAGCCCTTGCTAACAATAGAAAGAAAAAATAAATAAGGAAAAGTCTGGGATGAAAGTTCCAGACTTCTCACTATGTTGGCTAAGGGTTTAGGGATGAGACTTTTTCCTTGCATTCTATTGATATTTGATTATGATTAAGAGAGATAGTTGTTGATTAGGCTGTCATTCAGTTTATAAGGAACAGTAATCATAATGAACTATCAATCAGAAAAAAGACTAGAAAGAAGACTGTATGGATAATCGACCAATTGGTTTTTTGGATTCGGGTGTCGGGGGCTTGACCGTTGTGCGCGAGCTCATGCGCCAGCTTCCCCATGAAGAAATCGTCTATATTGGAGATTCGGCACGGGCGCCCTATGGTCCCCGTCCTGCTGAGCAAATTCGTGAATATACTTGGCAGTTGGTCAACTTTCTCTTGACCAAGGATGTCAAGATGATTGTCATTGCTTGTAACACTGCGACTGCGGTCGTCTGGGAAGAAATCAAGGCTCAACTAGATATTCCTGTCTTGGGTGTGATTTTGCCAGGAGCTTCAGCAGCCATCAAGTCCAGCCAAGGTGGGAAAATCGGAGTGATTGGAACACCCATGACGGTCCAATCTGACATTTATCGTCAGAAAATTCATGATCTGGATCCGGACTTACAGGTGGAGAGTTTGGCCTGTCCCAAGTTTGCTCCCTTGGTGGAGTCTGGGGCCCTGTCAACCAGTGTCACCAAGAAAGTAGTCTATGAAACCCTGCGTCCCTTGGTCGGCAAGGTGGATAGCCTGATTTTGGGTTGTACCCATTATCCGCTTCTCAGACCTATTATTCAAAATGTTATGGGGCCCAAGGTTCAACTTATCGATAGTGGGGCAGAGTGCGTACGGGACATTTCAGTCTTACTCAATTATTTTGAAATCAATCGTGGTCGCGATGCCGGACCACTCCATCACCGTTTTTACACAACAGCCAGCAGCCAAAGTTTTGCACAAATTGGTGAAGAATGGCTGGAAAAAGAGATTCATGTGGAGCATGTAGAATTATGACAAATAAAATTTATGAATACAAGGATGACCAGGACTGGTATGTCGGGTCCTATGGTATTTTTGGTGGCGTCCGGACGTTGACGGATGATGACTTGGATTTTCCTCTATTGGAGTTTGCCCAAAGATTTCGAGATGAGGATCGAGGTTTTCCTGTTTCTGTTACTGTTTTACGCTATGGTTCTCTCTACCGTTTATTGTCTTTTGTGGTAGATATCCTCAACCAAGAAATGGGACGAAATGTGGAAGTCATCCAACGTCAAGGGGCTCTGCTCTTGGTTGAAAATGGGCAGCTCTTGTATGTAGAATTGCCTAAAGAAGGGGTCAATGTTCATGATTTCTTTGAGACAAGCAAGGTCAGAGAAACCTTATTGATTGCGACTCGTAACGAGGGCAAGACCAAGGAATTCCGAGCTATCTTTGACAAGCTAGGCTACGATGTGGAAAATCTTAATGACTATCCTGACTTGCCTGAAGTAGCTGAAACAGGCATGACCTTTGAAGAAAATGCCCGTCTCAAGGCAGAAACTATTTCTCAATTAACGGGCAAGATGGTTTTGGCAGATGACTCTGGTCTCAAAGTCGATGTCCTTGGTGGCTTGCCAGGTGTCTGGTCAGCTCGTTTCGCAGGAGTGGGAGCTACTGACCGTGAAAACAATGCCAAACTCTTGCACGAATTGGCCATGGTCTTTGAACTCAAGGACCGCTCGGCTCAATTCCATACAACCCTAGTCGTAGCCAGCCCAAACAAGGAAAGCTTGGTTGTCGAAGCTGATTGGCCTGGCTACATTAATTTTGAACCTAAGGGTGAAAATGGATTTGGCTATGATCCCCTCTTCCTTGTAGGAGAGACAGGCAAGTCCTCAGCTGAATTAACCCTTGAAGAAAAAAATAGTCAATCTCATCGTGCCTTAGCTGTTAAGAAACTTTTGGAGGTATTTCCATCATGGCAAAGCAAACCATCATTGTAATGAGCGATTCTCATGGCGATAGCTTGATTGTGGAAGAAATCCGTGATCGCTATGTAGGCAAAGTTGATGCCGTTTTTCATAATGGCGATTCTGAACTGCGTCCTGATTCTCCCCTTTGGGAAGGCATCCGTGTTGTTAAAGGGAACATGGACTTCTACGCCGGCTACCCAGAACGTTTGGTGACTGAGCTTGGTTCGACCAAGATTATCCAAACCCATGGTCACTTGTTTGACATCAATTTCAATTTTCAAAAGTTGGACTACTGGGCTCAGGAGGAAGAGGCTGATATCTGCCTCTATGGTCACTTGCATGTGCCAAGCGCTTGGATGGAAGGAAAGACCCTCTTTCTAAATCCAGGTTCCATCAGTCAACCACGTGGGACCATCAGAGAATGTCTTTATGCTCGTGTGGAGATTGATGATAGTTATTTTAAAGTGGACTTTTTGACACGAGACCATGAGGTGTATCCGGGCTTGTCCAAGGAGTTTAGCCGATGATTGCCAAGGAGTTTGAGACTTTCTTGTTGGGGCAAGAAGAAACTTTTTTGACTCCTGCTATAAATCTAGCTGTGTTGATTGATACTCACAATGCGGATCATGCGACCCTCTTGCTCAGTCAGATGACCTATACCCGTGTTCCCGTTGTGACAGATGAAAAACAGTTTGTTGGGACGATTGGGCTCAGAGATATTATGGCTTATCAGATGGAGCATGACTTGAGTCAAGAAATCATGGCAGATACGGATATCGTTCATATGACCAAAACGGACGTAGAGGTTGTTTCGCCTGATTTTACCATTACGGAGGTCTTGCACAAGCTGGTAGATGAGTCCTTCTTGCCGGTTGTGGATGCGTCTGGTATTTTCCAAGGAATTATTACGCGCAAGTCTATCCTCAAGGCAGTCAATGCCCTCTTGCATAACTTTAGTAAGGAATATGAGATTCGATGCAAATGAGAGATAGGATTTCAGCCTTTTTAGAGGAAAAGCAGGGTCTGTCTGCCAATTCCAAGCAGTCCTATAAGTATGATTTGGAGCAATTTTTAGACGTCGTGGGCGAGCGGATTTCGGAGACCAGTCTCAAGATTTACCAAGCCCAGCTAGCCAATCTAAAAATTAGCGCCCAGAAGCGAAAGATTTCGGCCTGTAACCAATTTCTCTACTTTCTCTATCAAAAAGGAGAAGTGGATAGCTTTTACCGCTTGGAATTAGCCAAACAAGTTGAAAAGAAGACCGAAAAGCCAGAATTGTTAGACCTAGACTCTTTTTGGCAAGAAAGTGACTATCCAGAGGGGCGTCTACTGGCTCTTCTTATCTTAGAAATGGGGCTCTTGCCCAGTGAGATTTTAGCTCTCAAGGTTGCGGATATCAATCTAGATTTTCAGGTATTGCGAATCAAGAAGGCTTCCCAACAGAGGATTGTTACCATTCCTACAACCTTGCTTTCAGAGTTGGAACCCTTGATGGGTCAGACCTATCTCTTTGAAAGGGCAGGGAAAGCCTATTCTCGTCAGTGGGCCTTTCGTCAGCTAGAGTCCTTTGTCAAGGAGAAAGGTTTTCCAACCTTATCCGCTCAAGCCTTGCGGGAACAGTTCATTCTAAGACAAATAGAAAACAAGGTCGATTTGTACGAAATTGCAAAAAAATTAGGATTAAAAACAGTCCTGACCTTAGAAAAATATAGATAATGGATATTAAATTAAAAGATTTTGAAGGGCCCTTGGACTTGCTTTTGCACCTGGTTTCTAAGTACCAGATGGATATCTATGATGTGCCCATCACGGAAGTCATTGAGCAGTATCTAGCCTATGTCTCAACCCTGCAGGCCATGCGTCTGGAAGTGACGGGCGAGTACATGGTCATGGCCAGTCAGCTCATGTTGATCAAGAGCCGCAAGCTTCTTCCAAAGGTAGCGGAAGTGACAGATTTGGAGGATGACCTAGAGCAGGATCTTCTCTCCCAAATCGAAGAATACCGTAAGTTTAAGCTCTTGGGTGAGCACTTGGAAGCCAAGCACCAAGAACGGGCCCAGTATTATTCTAAAGCACCGACAGAGTTGATTTACGAAGATGCGGAGCTTGTGCATGACAAGACGACCATTGACCTCTTTTTGGCTTTTTCAAATATCCTAGCCAAGAAAAAAGAGGAGTTTGCACAAAATCACACGACCATCTTGCGGGATGAGTATAAGATTGAGGACATGATGGTCATCGTAAAAGAGTCCTTGACTGGACGAGATCAATTGCGCTTGCAGGATTTGTTCAAGGAAGCCCAGAATGTCCAAGAGGTTATCACCCTCTTTTTGGCAACCCTAGAGTTAATCAAAACCCAGGAGCTGATTCTTGTGCAAGAGGAAAATTTCGGAGATATTTATCTCATGGAAAAGAAGGAAGAAAGTCAAGTGGCCCAAAGCTAGACTTGATAGAGAGGAAAGATGAGTACTTTAGCAAAAATAGAAGCGCTCTTGTTTGTAGCGGGTGAAGATGGGATTGGAGTCCGCCAGTTAGCTGAACTTCTCTCTCTGCCACCGACAGGCATCCAACAGAGTTTAGAAAATTTAGCCCAGAAGTATGAAAAGGCCCCAGATTCCAGTTTGGCCCTGATTGAGACAGGGGGCGCTTATAGATTGGTGACCAAGCCTCAATTTGCAGCGGTTTTGAAAGAATATGCAAAGGCGCCTATCAACCAGAGCTTGTCTCGGGCTGCCCTTGAGACCTTGTCCATCATTGCCTACAAACAACCCATCACACGGATAGAAATTGATGCCATCCGTGGGGTCAACTCAAGTGGAGCCTTGGCAAAGTTGCAGGCCTTTGACTTGATACGAGAAGATGGGAAAAAAGAAGTGTTGGGTCGCCCCAACCTCTATGTGACTACAGATTATTTCCTAGATTACATGGGAATTAACCATTTGGAAGAATTACCAGTGATTGATGAGCTTGAGATTCAAGCCCAAGAAAGCCAATTATTTGGTGAAAGGATAGAAGAAGATGAGAATCAATAAGTATATTGCCCACGCAGGTGTGGCCAGTAGGAGAAAAGCAGAAGAGCTGATCAAGCAAGGCTTGGTGACGGTTAACGGCCAAGTGGTACGTGAACTAGCAACGACCATCAAGTCAGGTGACAAGGTCGAAGTAGAAGGCCAACCCATCTACAACGAAGAGAAGGTCTACTATCTGCTCAATAAACCACGTGGTGTGATTTCCAGTGTGACAGATGACAAAGGCCGCAAGACGGTTGTCGACCTCTTGCCCAACGTGAAAGAGCGCATCTACCCTGTAGGTCGTTTGGACTGGGATACATCAGGAGTCTTGATTTTGACCAATGACGGGGATTTTACGGATGAAATGATTCACCCTCGTAATGAGATTGACAAGGTTTATGTCGCGCGTGTTAAAGGTGTGGCCAATAAGGACAATCTTCGTCCCTTGACCCGTGGACTTGAGATTGATGGCAAGAAAACCAAGCCAGCTGTCTATGAGATTCTCAAAGTGGATCCAGTCAAAAACCGCTCTGTGGTGCAGTTGACTATCCATGAAGGGCGTAACCACCAGGTTAAAAAGATGTTTGAAGCTGTTGGTCTCCAAGTAGATAAGTTGTCTCGGACTCGTTTCGGACATCTAGACTTGACAGGACTCCGTCCAGGAGAATCCCGTCGTCTTAATAAAAAAGAAATCAGCCAACTACACACCATGGCTGTAACCAAGAAATAATGAAACGAATTTTAATAGCGCCTGTGCGCTTTTACCAACGGTTTATCTCACCAGCCTTTCCACCCTCTTGTCGTTTTGAGCCGACTTGTTCCAACTACATGATTCAGGCTATTGAAAAACATGGCTTCAAGGGTGTTTTGATGGGCTTGGCTCGGATTTTACGTTGCCATCCCTGGTCGAAAACAGGTAAGGACCCCGTCCCAGACCACTTTTCACTCAAACGGAATCAAGAAGAAAAATGAGGCTGGGTAAAAATATTTTAGTGAAATGATAAAAACGCATCCTATCAGATTTGAGTGAGCTTGACAGGATGCGTTTTATCATGTAAAGATGTTAGTTGAGTTTGAAGCAACTTATTTCAAGGCTTTTTGTGCGTCTTCAATCATGAGTTTGGTTGATTCAAGTCCGCCTCCACTTAGATACCAGAGGTCTGGTGTTAGTTGGATAATCTTACCATTTTTAGCGGCAGGTGTTTCAGCGATAAGGGCATTTTCTAGGACGCCATCGTTGCTTGAGTTGTCACCACCGATGGCAAGGGTACGGTTGATAACAAAGAGGATATCAGGATTGATTTCTTTGACACTTTCAAAGCTGACTTCTTGTCCGTGGCGAGAATCTTCAAATTGAGTATCAGTTGGTTTGAATTTCAAGGTTTGGTACAAGAAAGAGAAACGAGATTGGGCACCAAAGGCAGCCATTTTTCCTTCGTTGAGGAGGATAGCAAGGGCTTTTTTGTCAGAGCTTTCATTTTTAGTAGCGACTTCTTGGATGCTCTTGTCTAGCTTGGCCAATTCTTCCTTGGCTTTCTGTGTACTAGTTTCACCAAAGGCGCCTGCTAAGGATTCGATATTAGCCTTGGTAGAAGTCCAGTAGTCGTCCTTGCTTGCTTGGAAGAGAACAGTCGGAGCGATTTCTTTGAATTTATCAACAAATTTTTGGGTACGTGGTGAAGCGATAATCAAATCTGGTTCAAGGGCAGCAATGGCTTCTAGGTCTGGCTCAACCATAGAACCAACATTGTTAACTTTTCCAGCTAGGTCTTTTAGGTAAGCCGGAACAGTTTTTGTAGGCATTCCCACGATATTCTTTTCAAAACCTAAAGCGCGAATAGTATCCGCAGCACCGAGGTCAAAGGTAACAATTTTTTCAGGAACTTTTGAAAGTTTGACCTCGTCTAACGAACTTTTAATGGTTATCTCTGTTGGAGCAGAGTTATTTGTTTCCGATTGGCTAGTGCTTGAGTTTGAGTTTGTACTACATGCACTAAGTAGGAGCAAGAAACTAGCCACTAGGGCAGTGAAATAAAATTTAAGGGATGTTTTCATGATTTCTCCTTTTTAAAATGTGATAACGATGTAGGGAGTCTCTAGGTTTTATTGACTAAGAGACTGAAGGTTCTCTAACTTGAGCTTCTATGTTACTAGCTATAGATACAGATCTTTTTGCCATTTATATCAGCTAGCGTGATGGGAATCTCGTAAAGTTGACTGAGCAGATCAGCCTGCATGATTTGATTTGTGGTTCCCTTGCGAAAGACTTGGCCGTCCTTGAAGGCGACAATTTCATCTGCATACTGACTGGCCATGTTGATATCGTGGAGGACGATGATAATGGTCTTTCCGAGTTCCTCCACCAGTCGCTTGAGAATCTGCATCATGCTGACGCTTTGCTTGATATCGAGATTGTTGAGTGGTTCGTCCAGCAAGATAAAGTCTGTATCCTGGGCCAGTACCATAGCAATAAAGACCCGTTGGAGCTGGCCTCCAGACAGGCTATCGATGTAGCGGTCTTTTAAGTTGGTCAGTTCCAGATAGTCCAGAGTTTCTCGGATTTTTTCCCAATCTTCTGGTCTCAGTCGATCTCGGCTGTAGGGAAAACGTCCAAAACTGACCAGTTCTTCAACAGTCAATTTGGCTTGGTAATTGATTTTCTGCTTTAGGATGGTGAGTTCTTGGGCTAGTTCTTGCGAATTCCAACTTTCGATTTCACGTCCTTTGATACTGAGAATTCCCTGATCTTTCTTGGTCAGTCTGCTCATGATGGAGAGGAGAGTCGATTTTCCAGCACCATTTGGACCAATGAAGGCTGTCAGTTTCTGAGGACTGACTTCAAGCGAAATGCCTTGCAAAATATCCTGTTTTTGAATGGATTTGTCAATGTTTTCCAGTTTCACTGACGCGCCCTCCTGTATAGTAAGATAAAGAATAAGAGACCACCTACGCTCTCGATGATCATGCTGATGCGAATTTCTAGTGCAAAGACTCGTTCAATCAAGGCTTGCCCCAAGGTTAAGCTAATAAATCCAACCAGAATGGCTACGATAAAGAGTAACTTGTGCCGATAGTCTTTGACAATCAGGTAGGTGAGGTTAGCCAGCATAAAGCCGAAGAAGGCCATAGGCCCTACCAAGGCAGTGGCCGTTGAGGTCAAAAGCACGATGCCCCAGAGGAGTTCTTTCTGTTCTTTTTCAACATCGAGTCCCAATATCTGAGCCGTTTCTCTTTGTAGGTGCAAGACATCCAAAATGACTGCTTTTCGAAAGAAAAAGATTGTCAAAGCGAGGATGATTAGAGAACCGATGGCTAGGATGGAAGTGTTGAGATGTTGAAAGGAAGCAAAGAGACTGTTTTGCAGTTTATCGTATTCATTTGGATCCATCAGGACTTGGAGGAAGGTACTGATATTTCGAAAGAGACTTCCGAGGGCTAGACAGATCAACAGAATGAAGACAAGGTCTTGCTTCATCAGTGTCTTCAAGTACCCTTGCAAGGCGAGAAAGAAGAGGGATTGAAGTAGAAGTAAGACTAGGAATTCTAAAATAGGAGACTTACCAAGTTGAAGAAACTTACTTTCAAAAACCAGTAGTAGGGTTTGTAGTAGGACGTAGAAGGATTCGATTCCCAAAATACTTGGCGTCAGGAAGCGATTTTCCGTAAGGGTTTGAAAACTAATAGTTGAAATCCCAGTCGCGATAGCTACCAAGAGATAAACGACAATTTTTTGGGAACGTAGCTTCCAGGCAAAGGCAGATAGGTGGGTGATGGGCCAAAAATAGAGGAGACAAGCTCCGATAGCCAGAATAATGAGAAGACCGAAGAGTTTGGTATGTTTGCTTTTAAACTGCATCTTTTCGTCCCCCTCTCCATAGAAGTAGGATAAAGACGAGGCTACCAATGATTCCTAGTAGAAGACTGACAGACAACTCATAGGGTCGAATCAGAACTCGGGATAGGATATCGCAGGCTAGAACTAGATTAGCACCGACCAGAGCGACGATGAGTTTGGTCTGACTTAGATTATCTCCATAGTGCTTGCGAACAAGATTGGGGACAATAACTCCGAGGAAAGGTAAGCCACCCACGGTAATCATGGTGACACTAGTCGTTAACGCCACCAGAAAGAGAGCTAGTTTTTCAAGTAGGGAGTAGGAAATCCCCAGACTCTCACTGGTTTCCTTGCCCAGATTCATGATGGTAAAAGTTTGGGATAATTTCCAAACGGCTATCAGAATAATGAGGCCTAAGAAAAGCCATTCATACTGATGGGTCTGAATCATGGAGAAGGAGCCCTGGGTCCAGGCAGTCATACTCTGAACCAGATTGAAACGATAGGCGATAACTTCTGTCACAGAACCGATAATTCCGCTATAGATGATCCCAATCAGAGGCAACATCCACCTTTCCTTTACAGTAAAAATGGTCATAAAGGCTAGGAAGAAGAGGGTGAATACGATGGATGAAACAAAAGCGAAGAGCATCTTTTGGGTCAGACTAGCCGACGGAAAGACAAAGAGGCTCAATACCATTCCCAGTTTGGCGGCTTCAGTCGTTCCAACTGTACTCGGAGCAGCAAACTGATTTTGAGTGATAGTCTGCATGAGCAGTCCTGCCATGCTCATACTAGAGGCAGTCAGGAGAATGCTGATAGTTCTTGGGAGACGGGACTCTTGAAAGAGAAGCCAGGTCTGCTGGTCGAAAGCAAAGAGCTTTCCCCATGAAAAATCACTGGTCCCAATGCTAATAGAGAGAAAGACTAGGAGTAGAAGTAAGCCAATTAAATAATGAGAAAGTTTCATACCCCATCCTTTCAAATAGATTTGGTATCGAAAGATACCCGCGGATATTACTGTAACACGATTTCTTTAATCTGTCAATAAATTTTCTGACAATTTAATGAATAAAACAAGGAGAGAGCGCCAAGGCTTTCTCCTTTGTTATCCTATTCCAAAATGTTTTTGCCTTCTTTAACACGCCAACGATAATCTGATAAAATAATATCTTCAAGAGAGTAGCTAGCCTTCCAATCAAGATATTTTTTAGCTTTTGATGCGTCTGCTAGGACGCTAGCTGGGTCACCAGCACGGCGAGCAACAATTTCGTGTGGTATTTTTTGATTCAGTAATTCTTCAGCAGTTTTAAAGATTTCTTTGACAGTATAGCCTTTTTCAGTTCCTAAGTTAAAGATTTGAGAAGAACTGTCTTCTTGAAAGAGGTAATTCATCCCTTTAACATGGGCTTGTGCAAGGTCCAAGACATGAATGTAATCCCGAATACATGAACCGTCACGTGTATCGTAGTCATCTCCAAATATTTTTAGACTCTCATTTTGACCCAATGCGGTCTTGTTGATGTTGGGAATGATATGAGTTGGATTTTTTACACGCAACCCGTTTGAAGCATCCATTTCAGCCCCAGCTACATTAAAGTAACGGAAAATGACATATTTCCAGTCGTAGCGATTGGCCATCCAGTAAATCATTCGTTCACCCATCAGTTTTGTCTCTGCATAAGGGTTGACAGGGTCGAGCAGGGTATCTTCAGTTGCTGGCTTGTCAATACAGTTATTACCATAGAGAGAAGCAGTTGAAGAGAACATGATTTTTTGGATGCCAACTTCAGATAAGACTTTGAGAACTTGGTTCATACCAGCAACATTGGCAGTGAAGTATTTGCTTGGATTTTCAATACTTTCGCTCACAACAATTTCACCTGCACAATGCAGAACAGCATCAATTTGATTTTCTTCTAAATAAGCTTTTAGGGCACTAGCATCATAAACATCCAGTTGTTTAAAGCTAGCACGACTATCCACAGCTGCACGATTTCCTGTAGAGAGATTGTCGAGGACATGCACCTGGTAGCCAGCATTTAAAAGAGCTTTAACGGTATGGGAGCCAATGTAGCCAGCTCCACCTGTAACAAGAATTGTTTTGGTCATGATTTTTTCCTTTTTCTAGTTTTGTACTATTTTAAAGAAAGAGGAAGGGAAAGTCAATTATTTTCTGTGATTTTCATGAAAAAACTGAACAAATATAGCATTGAATTGTTTTTTGTTTGGAAAGTAATGGTTTGGTTGGTCTTGGAATAGTTCTTAGATTTCACCTCACATGCAGAGAATACGATTTTTTCTAAGACACAGCAAGACTAAGATACTAATTTAGAAATCCACCTTCCCGCTATCCTTCTCCTATAAAAAGTGGTAAAATGGATGAAAGAAAGAAGGAACTGAAATGACAACATTATTTTCAAAAATCAAAGAAGTAACAGAACTTGCTGCGATCTCAGGTCATGAAGCGCCTGTCCGTGCCTATCTTCGTGAAAAATTGACACCGCATGTGGATGAAGTCGTAACAGATGGCTTGGGTGGTATTTTTGGTATCAAACATTCAGAAGCTACGGATGCACCGCGCGTCTTGGTCGCTTCTCACATGGACGAAGTTGGTTTTATGGTTAGCGAGATCAAGCCAGACGGTACCTTCCGTGTCGTAGAAATCGGTGGTTGGAATCCTATGGTAGTCAGCAGCCAACGTTTCAAACTCTTGACTCGTGATGGTCGTGAAATTCCAGTGATTTCAGGCTCTGTTCCTCCACATTTGACTCGTGGAAAGGGTGGACCAACCATGCCAGCCATTGCGGATATTGTCTTTGATGGTGGTTTTGCGGACAAGACTGAGGCAGAGAGTTTTGGCATCCGTCCTGGTGACACCATTGTCCCAGATAGTTCCGCTATCTTGACAGCTAATGAAAAAAATATCATCTCAAAAGCTTGGGACAATCGCTACGGTGTTCTCATGGTAAGCGAGCTAGCTGAAGCTTTATCAGGTCAAAAACTGGGAAATGAACTCTATCTTGGCTCGAACGTCCAAGAAGAGGTTGGTCTTCGTGGTGCTCATACATCTACAACCAAGTTTGAACCAGAAGTCTTCTTAGCAGTTGATTGCTCACCTGCTGGTGATGTCTATGGTGGTCAAGGTAAGATTGGAGATGGAACTTTGATTCGTTTCTACGATCCAGGTCACTTGCTTCTCCCAGGAATGAAGGACTTCCTTTTGACAACGGCTGAAGAAGCTGGTATCAAGTACCAATACTACTGTGGTAAAGGCGGAACAGACGCTGGTGCAGCTCATTTGAAAAATGGTGGTGTCCCATCTACAACTATCGGTGTCTGTGCCCGTTACATCCATTCTCACCAAACCCTCTACGCTATGGATGACTTCTTAGAGGCGCAAGCCTTCTTGCAAGCCTTGGTGAAAAAATTGGATCGTTCAACGGTTGATTTGATTAAAAATTATTAAACATAAGGAGGTGGTAGGGATGGTAGAACCAAACTTAGAAAGCCTTATAAAAGATCTTTACAATCATGCTCGACATGATTTGAGTGAAGATTTAGTTGCTGCTCTCCTAGAGACTGCTAAAAAACTGCCTGCTACAAATGAGCAATTGCTGGCAGTCCGTCTCTCAGGACTGGTCAATCGTGAATTGCTCAAGAATCCCAAACATCCGGCACCTGAATTGATTAACTTGGCTCGCTTTATCAAAAGAGAAGAAGCCAAGTACAGAGGAACTGCAGCTTCTGCGCTTATGTATGGGGAGCTCTTTAAAATGCTTTGATTCCATTGTGAATCAAAGCATTTTTTATATGTAGGAAAAGCTATTCTTGATGAGGAGAAGAAAAAAGCCATCCCATTCAGGATAGCTTCTTGGTTCTTAGATTTGTTCAGCAATGACCTTTTCAGCTAAATTCATAGCATGGTCTGATACACGAGTGTAGTGGGAAACAATATCGATAAAGTTGACCCCAGCTTGTGTTGAACACTCGCCCTTGTTGAGGCGTTTGATGTGGGTCTTTCTGAGAACACGTTCCATATTGTTGATTTCTTTATGGCGTTCAATCAGACTTTGAGCTTTTTCGATATCATTGTTTTCTACGCTATCAAGGGCATCCTTGATAAAGCCAGTGGTTTTTTGATAGATATCAGCCAATTCCTGCAAAGCAGCTTCAGAGAACTCAACGTTTTTACGTTGAAGGTAGTCGGTTAGATTGATTAGCGCTTCTGCGTGGTCCCCAATCCGTTCCAAATCACGGGATGAATCCAGGATATTGGTGAGCACTTCACTTTCTTTCTGGCTAAGGGCTTCACTTGAAAGAGTAATGAGGTAACGAGTCAATTTTTCATCAATAGTATTGATGGCTTCTTCCGTCTTGTGGCCTTTTTCAGCAACTTTTTCATTGAGGTCAATGATGTAGTTGTATGAAAGGTCAAAGGCCTTAGAAGCATAATTTCCTAAGTGAAGGAGTTCTTTTTTCGCATTTCCGAGAGCGATTGATGGAGCTTGCTTAATCAAGTGTTCATCAAGGTAAAGCGGCTCGTACTTGACGACTTCGTCTTCACCAGGGATGAGCTTGGTTACAAAGAAAGCCAAGGCTCCGATGAATGGAAATTGTACAATGGTGTTACTTACGTTGAAGGCACCGTGCGAGAAGGCGATGGTCATCTCAGGTGAGAGGTGAAGGAGTGCTTGGAAGTACTCAATCATAGCAGTGAAGGGGCCTAATAAGATTAAGCAAAGAATAGTCCCTAAAACGTTAAAGGTAACGTGGGTCGCAGCAACGCGTTTCGCAGAGACATTGGCTCCAGCTGCCGCGATGATAACTGTTAGGGTTGTTCCAATATTATCCCCGAAGAGAACGGGTAGAGAACCTTTAAGGTCAAGAAATCCGCCTGCATAGAGCCCTTGCAAAATCCCGATTGTCGCAGAAGAGGCCTGAATGAGAACGGTAATCACCGCACCAGCAAAAACTCCCAACACAGGATTTTGTCCCAAGGTTACCATGTATTCCTTGAATTGTGGTAAATCTTTAAGCGGACTCATCCCGGCACTGATGAGGTTAAGGGCGTAGAAGATTCCCCCTACACCAAACAGGATGCGCCCGATATTGTTTGCTGTTCTGTTTTTTGTAAAGAAGAGGAACATGGTTCCAAGGAAAATCAGGGGTAAAGCATACTCGCCTAGTTTGAAACCAATGATAAAGGAAGTAACGGTGGTTCCGATGTTGGCTCCCATGATAATTCCGATAGCCTGTCTAAGAGTGAGAAGACTAGCGCTGACCAGTCCAACCGTGATAACTGTAACCCCTGTACTTGACTGAATCAGGGCAGTTACGACAATCCCGACTAGAACACCTAGAAAGGGATTGCTAGTGTACTTGTCAATGTAAAAACGAAGTCGATCTCCAGCAGCTTGTTGCAAACCGTCTCCCATGGTCTTGATACTATATAGGAATAGTCCCAGACCACCTAAAAAGTGAAATAAAATTTCCTGCCAATTAATGGACATTTCTTTTTCCTCCGAAAAATAATAACGGAATTTCTCCTATTCTATTTTAAAGGATAAAAGTAAATCTAACAAGTGTTAAGCTAAGATTTTTGAAAGAAAATTCGTTAGGGAAGACCTCAATTATATTAATTTTACCAATTTCTAACCTAGATATAGGTATTTCCTTTTATATATTGACATTTAAAGGAAATATTTTAAAATGAGGGAGGAATTATCTCGATCCCTGTGGTTGGGATAAAAAATTTTATCCAGAAAGTTAAGCGCTTTCTTTAAAAACAAAAAATAATCTTTTAGGAGGAGAAAATGAAGGATCCATTTTTTGAAAGACGTTGTAGGTACAGTATTCGTAAGTTATCAGTAGGGGCTTGCTCGTTGATGATTGGGGCTGTTTTGTTTGCTGGTCCAGCCTTGGCAGAAGAAACGGCTGTTCCTGAAAATAAGGGAGCTAATACAGAGCTTGTTTCAGGACAAAGCGAGCATCCAACTAGTGAAGCTGACAAGCAGAATGCAGGGGAACACGCTAGAGAAAACAAGCTGGAAAAGGCAGAAGGAGCAGAGACATCATCTGAAACTGCTTCGCCAGCAAGCAATGAAGCTGCAACTACTGAAACTGCAGAAGTATCTAGCGCAGCTAAACCAGAGGAAAAAGCAAGTGAGGTGGTTTCAGAAACACCATCTTCAGAAGCAAAACCTAAGTCTGAAAAGGAAACAGAAGCAAAACCTGAAGCAGTTAACCAAGGGGATGAGTCTAAGCCAGCTGCAGAAGCTAATAAGGCTGAAAAAGAAGTTCAGCCTGATGTCCCTAAAAATACAGAAAAAACATTAAAACCAAAGGAAATCAAATTTAATTCTTGGGATGAATTGTTGAAATGGGAACCAGGTGCTCGTGAAGATGATGTCATCAACCGCGGCTCTGTTGCCCTCGCTTCACGTCGGACAGGCCATCTGGTCAATGAAAAAGCTAGCAAGGAAGCAAAAGTTCAAGCCCTATCAAATACCAATTCTAAAGCAAAAGACCACGCTTCTGTTGGTGGAGAGGAGTTCAAGGCTTATGCTTTTGATTACTGGCAATATCTAGATTCAATGGTCTTCTGGGAAGGTCTCGTACCAACTCCTGATGTTATTGATGCTGGTCACCGTAACGGGGTTCCTGTATATGGTACACTCTTCTTCAACTGGTCAAATAGTATCGCAGACCAAGAAAAATTTGCTGAAGCTTTGAAGCAAGACGCAGATGGTAGCTTCCCAATTGCCCGTAAATTGGTAGATATGGCCAAGTATTATGGCTATGATGGCTATTTCATCAACCAGGAAACGACTGGGGATTTGGTTGAACCTCTTGGAGAAAAGATGCGCCAGTTTATGCTCTATACCAAGGAGTATGCTGCTAAAGTAAATCACCCAATTAAGTATTCTTGGTACGATGCCATGACCTATAACTATGGACGTTATCACCAAGATGGTTTGGGAGAATACAACTACCAATTCATGCAACCTGAAGGAGATAAGGTTCCAGCAGATAACTTCTTTGCCAACTTTAACTGGGATAAGGCTAAGAATGATTACACTATTGCTACTGCCAACTGGATTGGTCGTAACCCTTATGATGTATTTGCAGGTTTGGAATTGCAACAGGGTGGTTCCTACAAGACCAAGGTTAAATGGAATGACATTTTAGATGAAAATGGGAAATTGCGCCTTTCTCTTGGTTTGTTCGCCCCAGATACCATTACAAGTTTAGGGAAAACTGGTGAAGATTATCATAAGAATGAAGATATCTTCTTTACAGGTTATCAAGGTGATCCTACTGGCCAAAAACCAGGCGACAAAGATTGGTATGGTATTGCTAACCTAGTTGCAGATCGCACGCCAGCAGTAGGTCATACCTTTACTACTTCTTTTAATACAGGTCATGGTAGAAAATGGTTCGTAGATGGTAAGGTTTCTAAGGATTCTGAGTGGAATTACCGTTCAGTTTCAGGTGTTCTTCCAACATGGCGCTGGTGGCAAAAATCAACTGGTGATAAGTTGAAAGCAAGCTATGATTTTGAAGATGCCTATAATGGTGGAACTTCTCTCAAATTTGCAGGGGATCTTTCAGGTGCGACCAAGCAAGATGTTAATTTGTACTCTACTCGTTTGAAGGTGACAGATACAACCAAATTGCATGTTGCCCACAAAGGAGGCAAAGGGACCAAGGTTTATGTGGAATTTGCAACCAAGAAAGATTATACCTACGGTGATGAAGCTGCCCGTAAAGAATTGACAGTTTCAGATAACTGGACTACAGATGATTTTGATTTGAGTGCCTTAGCAGGTAAAACAATTTACGGTATTAAACTCTATTTTGAAAATGACAAAGACTTAAAAGGCTATCAATTTAACTTGGGGCAATTGACCATCAGCAATAATCAAGATGCTCCTCAGGCACCAACCACAGTAGCTGTAGCCAAACAAGTCCTTAAAAATGCTCAAGAAGCAGAAGCAGTTGTGCAATTTGAAGGCAACAAGGATGCAGATTTCTATGAAGTTTACGAAAAAGATGGAGACAGCTGGAAATTACTAACAGGTTCATCTTCTACAACTATTTATCTACCAAAAGTTAGCCGTTCAGCAAGTGCTCAAGGTACAACTCAAGAACTGAAGGTTGTCGCAGTCGGTAAAAATGGGGTTCGTTCAGAAGCTGCAACCACAACATTTGATTGGGGCATGACTGTAAAAGATACCAGCCTACCAAAACCACTAGCTGAAAATATCGTACCAGGTGCAACCGTTATTGATAGTACTTTCCCTAAAACGGAAGGTGGAGAAGGTATCGAAGGTATGTTGAATGGTACCATTACCAGTCTGTCAGACAAGTGGTCTTCTGGACAGTTAAGTGGTAGTGTGGATATTCGTTTGACTAAACCGCGTACAGTTGTTAGATGGGTGATGGACCATGCTGGAGCTGGTGGAGAATCTGTAAACGACGGTTTGATGAACACCAAAGACTTTGACCTTTACTATAAAGATGCGGATGGTCAATGGAAGTTGGCTAAGGAAGTTCGTGGTAATAAAGCCCATGTTACAGATATTACCCTTGACAAACCTATCACAGCTCAAGATTGGCGCTTGAATGTCGTTACTTCTGACAATGGAACGCCATGGAAGGCTATTCGTATCTATAACTGGAAAATGTATGAAAAGCTTGATACAGAAAGTGTCAATATGCCGATGGCCAAGGCTGCAGCTCGTACTTTAGGCAATAACAAGGTACAAGTTGGCTTTGCAGACGTACCAGCTGGAGCTACCATTACTGTTTATGACAATCCAAATTCTCAAACTCCGCTTGCAACCTTGAAGAGTGAAGTTGGAGGTGACCTAGCAAGTTCACCATTGGATTTGACAAATCAATCAGGTCTTCTTTACTACCGTACCCAGTTACCAGGTAAGGAAATTAGTAATGTCCTTGCAGTTACTGTTCCGAAAGATGATAGAAGAATCAAGTCAGTAAGTCTAGAAACAGGACCTAAGAAAACAAGTTATGCTGAAGGGGAAGATTTGGACCTTAGAGGTGGTGTTCTTCGAGTTCAGTATGAAGGAGGAGCTGAGGACCAACTTATTCGCCTAACTCACGCGGGTGTATCAGTATCAGGTTTTGATACGCATCATAAGGGAGAACAAAATCTTACTTTACAATATTTGGGGCAACCGGTACATGCTAATTTATCAGTGACTGTTACTAGTCAAGATGAAGCAAGTCCGAAAACTATTTTGGGAATTGAAGTAAGTCAGGAACCGAAAAAAGATTACCTAGTTGGTGATAGCTTAGACTTGTCTGAAGGACGCTTTGCAGTGGCTTATAGCAATGATACTATGGAAGAACATTCCTTTACTGATGAGGGAGTTGAAATTTCTGGTTACGATGCTCAAAAGACTGGTCGTCAAACCTTGACGCTTCGTTACCAAGGTCATGAAGTCAACTTTGATGTTTTGGTATCTCCAAAAGCAGCATTGAACGATGAGTACCTTAAACAAAAATTAGCAGAAGTTGGAGCGGCTAAGAACAAGGTGGTCTATAACTTTGCTTCACCAGAAGTAAAAGCAGCATTCTTGAAAGCAATTGAAGCGGCTGAACAAGTGTTGAAAGACCATGAAACTAGCACCCAAGATCAGGTTAATGACCGACTTAATAAATTGACAGAAGCTCATAAAGCTCTGAATGGTCAAGAGAAATTTACGGAAGAAAAGACAGAACTCGATCGCTTAACAGGTGAGGCTCAAGAACTCTTGGCTGCTAAACCAAACCATCCTTCAGGTTCTGCACTAGCTCCACTTCTTGAGAAGAACAAGGCCTTGGTTGAAAAAGTAGATTTGAGTCCAGAAGAGCTTGCTACAGCGAAACAGAGTCTAAAAGATCTGGTTGCCTTATTGAAAGAAGACAAATCAGCAGTCTTTTCTGATGGTAAAACAGGTGTGGAAGTACACTTCTCAAATAAAGAAAAGACTGTCATCAAGGGCTTGAAAGTAGAACGTGTCCAAGCAAGTGCTGAAGAGAAGAAATACTTTGCAGGAGAAGATGCCCATGTCTTTGAAATAGAAGGTTTGGATGAAAAAGGTCAAGATGTTGATCTCTCTTACGCTTCTATTGTGAAAATTCCAATTGAAAAAGATAAGAAAGTGAAGAAAGTATTCTTCTTGCCTGAAGGCAAAGAAGCAGTAGAATTGGCTTTTGAACAAACGGATAGTCATGTCATCTTTACAGCACCACACTTCACGCATTATGCCTTTGTTTATGAGTCTGCTGAAAAACCACAACCTGCTAAACCAGTAGAAAAAGTTATTTCAAGCAAGGAACCAGCTGAAGGTGTTAAGAATTTGGTTGTAGATACTCCGAAATTAGAAGTCGAAGAGACAAGTATTGCCTTCGAACACCAAGAACGACCAAATCCAAATCTCCTAGTCGGTCAACGTCAACTTGTCCAAGCAGGAGTTGAGGGGCAAATTCGTCGCTTGATTGAAGTAGATAGTCAAGGCAATCGTACGCTTCGCGCTACAGAAGTTTTGAAAGAAGCAAGTCCTGAAATCGTAGAAGTAGGTACTGGTCTCATCCCTGCCAATCCAGCACCACAAAACACAGACCTTCCAAAACCTTCTAATCAACCAGCGTCTGACCAACAAAAGGCTCCTAAATTGGAAGTTCAAGAGGAAAAGATCGCCTTTGACCGTCAAGAACATGAAAATGCTGAGTTGCTAGTTGGGGAACAACGAGTCATTATACAGGGACGAGATGGTCTGTTAAGACATGTCTTTGAAGTTGATGAAAACGGTCAGCGTCGCCTTCGTTCAACAGAGGTTATCCAAGAAGCGATTCCAGAAATTGTTGAAATTGGAACAAAAGTAAAAACTGAACCAGCAGTAGCGCCTACACAAGAAAAACCAGCCCAAAATTCAGCAGTTCAATCAGAAGAAGCAAACAAACAATTGCCAAATACAGGAACAGTTGATGCTAATGAAGCCCTAATAGCAGGATTGGCCAGCCTTGGTCTTGCTAGTTTAGCCTTGACCTTGAAACAGAAAAAAGAAGACGAAGATTAAATATCGAAAAATCTTGTGAAATCTTTCCTTATATTTCCAAAGTGTGATATAATAGTTTCGAATAAAATAAATAAAGGGGTTTTTGTAACATGGCAAAACTTACTGTTAAAGACGTTGACTTGAAAGGTAAAAAAGTCCTCGTTCGTGTTGACTTCAACGTACCATTGAAAGATGGCGTAATCACTAACGACAACCGTATCACAGCAGCTCTTCCAACTATTAAGTACATCATCGAACAAGGTGGACGTGCAATTCTTTTCTCTCACCTTGGACGTGTGAAAGAAGAAGCTGATAAAGCTGGTAAATCACTTGCTCCTGTAGCTGCTGACTTGGCTGCTAAATTGGGTCAAGACGTTGTTTTCCCTGGTGTCACTCGTGGTGCTGAATTGGAAGCAGCAATCAACGCTCTTGAAGATGGACAAGTTCTTTTGGTTGAAAACACTCGTTACGAAGATGTTGACGGCAAAAAAGAATCTAAAAACGATCCTGAACTTGGTAAATACTGGGCATCACTTGGAGATGGTATCTTCGTAAACGATGCATTTGGTACAGCTCACCGTGCACATGCATCTAACGTTGGTATCTCAGCAAACGTTGAAAAAGCAGTTGCTGGTTTCCTTCTTGAAAACGAAATTGCCTACATCCAAGAAGCAGTTGAAACTCCAGAACGTCCATTCGTGGCTATCCTTGGTGGTTCAAAAGTTTCAGACAAGATCGGTGTTATCGAAAACTTGCTTGAAAAAGCTGATAAAGTTCTTATCGGTGGTGGTATGACTTACACATTCTACAAAGCACAAGGTATCGAAATCGGTAACTCACTTGTAGAAGAAGACAAATTGGATGTTGCGAAAGCTCTTCTTGAAAAAGCAAACGGTAAATTGATCTTGCCAGTTGACTCAAAAGAAGCTAACGCATTTGCTGGTTACACTGAAGTGCGTGATACTGAAGGTGAAGCAGTTTCTGAAGGTTTCCTTGGTCTTGACATCGGTCCAAAATCTATCGCTAAATTTGACGAAGCTTTGACTGGTGCGAAAACAGTTGTATGGAACGGACCTATGGGTGTATTTGAAAACCCAGACTTCCAAGCTGGTACAATCGGTGTGATGGATGCTATCGTGAAACAACCAGGCGTTAAATCAATCATCGGTGGTGGTGACTCAGCTGCCGCAGCAATCAACCTTGGCCGTGCAGACAAGTTCTCATGGATCTCTACTGGTGGTGGAGCATCAATGGAACTTCTTGAAGGTAAAGTTCTTCCAGGACTTGCAGCCTTGACTGAAAAATAAGATTAACTAAATGAATCAAAGAAGAGGGGAATGAAAGTTCCTCTTTTCTTTTACTCGAAATAAAAACGCTTCCTCTCAACTATTGCTCATAAAATCATACAAATTATGATAAAATGGAAATAGAAAGTTGAGATTATGAGTTATTTTAAAAAATATAAATTCGATAAATCCCAGTTTAAACTTGGTATGCGAACCTTTAAAACAGGTATTGCTGTTTTTCTAGTTCTCTTGATTTTTGGCTTTTTTGGCTGGAAAGGTCTTCAAATCGGTGCTTTGACAGCTGTGTTTAGCCTGAGGGAGAGTTTTGATAAGAGTGTTCATTTTGGAACTTCGCGTATTTTAGGAAATAGTATCGGTGGCCTCTATGCCCTCCTCTTCTTCCTATTGAATACCTTTTTCCACGAAGCTTTTTGGGTGACCTTGGTTGTTGTTCCAATCTGCACCATGTTAACCATTATGACAAATGTGGCCATGAATAACAAAGCAGGTGTTATAGGTGGTGTAGCAGCTATGTTAATTATTACCCTATCGATTCCGAGCGGCGAAACAATTTTGTACGTATTTGCGCGTGTATCAGAAACTTTCATGGGAGTTTTTGTCGCAATTCTCGTAAATTACGATATTGACCGTATTCGGCTCTTTTTAGAGAAAAAAGAAAAATAATGTTACATTTTATAACATTATCAATTGACGTTTGTCTTTTTTTAGACTATAATAGACAGAAAGAAGGAAATTGTAAATGAAGGAAAAAGAATTTCGCCGAAATATGGCTGTTTTTCCTATCGGCAGTGTTATGAAGTTGACAGATCTATCGGCGCGTCAGATCCGTTATTATGAAGATCAAGAGTTGATTAAACCTGATCGAAACGAAGGGAACCGTCGCATGTATTCCTTGAATGACATGGATCGTCTGCTTGAAATCAAAGATTATATCTCTGAAGGTTATAATATCGCTGCCATTAAGAAAAAATATGCTGAACGTGAAGCGAAATCCAAGAAAGCGGTGAGTCAGACTGAGGTGCGTCGTGCACTTCACAATGAACTCCTCCAACAGGGTCGCTTTGCTTCAGTACGGTCACCTTTTGGTCGCGGTTAGGTAACCGCAAGTAGTCATACATTAAGGAGAAAACTCATGCCAATCACAGCTGCAGATATTCGTCGTGAAGTCAAGGAAAAAAATGTTACCTTTATTCGTCTTATGTTCTCAGATATTTTGGGAACCATGAAAAACGTCGAAATTCCTGCTACAGATGAACAGTTAGATAAAGTCTTGTCAAACAAGGCGATGTTTGATGGATCTTCTATTGAAGGTTTTGTACGTATCAATGAGTCAGATATGTACTTGTACCCAGACTTGGATACATGGACAGTCTTCCCTTGGGGAGATGAAAATGGAAGTGTTGCAGGTTTGATCTGTGATGTCTATACAACAGAAGGTGAACCATTTGCAGGTGACCCTCGTGGCAATTTGAAACGAGCTCTTCGTCACATGGAAGAAGTCGGATTCAAATCTTTCAACCTTGGTCCAGAGCCAGAATTCTTCCTATTTAAACTGGATGAAAATGGAGACCCAACACTTGAAGTAAATGACAAGGGTGGCTACTTTGATTTGGCGCCTACTGACCTTGCGGACAATACACGTCGTGAGATTGTCAATGTCTTGACCAAAATGGGATTTGAAGTAGAAGCGAGTCACCACGAGGTTGCGGTTGGACAACACGAAATTGACTTCAAGTACGATGAAGTTCTCCGTGCTTGTGATAAGATTCAAATCTTTAAGCTCGTTGTTAAAACCATTGCTCGCAAACATGGCCTTTACGCAACCTTTATGGCGAAACCAAAATTTGGTATTGCTGGCTCAGGTATGCACTGTAATATGTCCTTGTTTGATGCAGAAGGAAACAATGCCTTCTTTGATCCAAATGATCCAAAAGGAATGCAGTTGTCAGAAACTGCTTATCATTTCCTTGGTGGTTTGATCAAACATGCTTACAACTATACTGCTATCATGAACCCAACGGTTAACTCATACAAACGTTTGGTTCCAGGTTATGAAGCGCCTGTTTACATTGCTTGGGCTGGTCGTAACCGTTCGCCACTTGTACGCGTGCCTGCTTCACGTGGTATGGGAACTCGTCTTGAGTTGCGTTCGGTAGACCCAATGGCAAACCCATACATCGCTATGGCAGTTCTATTGGAAGTTGGTTTGCATGGTATTGAAAATAAAATCGAAGCACCAGCTCCTATCGAAGAAAATATCTACATCATGACAGCAGAAGAGCGTAAGGAAGCTGGTATTACAGACCTTCCATCAACCCTTCACAACGCTTTGAAAGCTTTGACAGAAGATGAAGTTGTCAGAGCGGCTCTTGGAGAACATATCTATACTAGTTTCCTTGAAGCCAAACGAATCGAATGGGCAAGTTATGCAACTTTTGTTTCACAATGGGAAATTGATAATTATTTAGACCTTTACTAATATAGAGGAAAGATTGCCTGAGGGCGGTCTTTTTTCTTGTATTTTATATCGAGGTGTGATATATTTTATATAACGAGATGCGATATATCGAACTGAATAGGAGGTGGCAATAAATGGAATTAACGGATAAAATCCGTCGAGTTTATCTTCCGATGACGGAAACAGGTTTTTATATCTTGTTCTGTCTGCAGAAGGAGAACCATGGATATGGTATCACGCAAAAGGTTAAAGAGATGACAGATTCGCAAGTCTTGATTAGTCCTGGAACTATGTATGGAACCTTGTCAAAGATGGAAAAGGATGGTTTGATTTCCTTTGTTCGCGAAGAGGAAAAACGTAAAATCTATCGGATCACAGACTTGGGGAGAAAAGTCTTAGATATTGAATTGAAGCGTATTGAACGGCTCTATAGAAACAGTCGGGAGGAAGGATGATGGAAAAGAAAATTGTTTATCGAATTTTTACAATTGCGGATTATGAGAGGGAGGCTCTATACTTTAGAGAAATGCATGCTAAGGGATGGAAACTTAGGGAAGTAAGCTACTCTATCTTATTGTTTGCAGTTAAGTATACCTTTGAAAAGTGTCACCCTGAGCAAGTGTCTTATCAGTTGGATTTTTACCCAATGGAAAAATCAGAGAGATCCTCCTATTTACAACTATTTAAAGACTGTGGCTGGGAGCATATTACAGACTTTAATAGTTTTTCCTATTTTAGAAAAGCGCATTCTGAAATTGAATCGGATGCAGAATTTGAAATCTATAATGACGCTGCTGGGAAGTTAGCTATGGTTAATCGCATTTTAAGACTGCGATTAGTACCTGTTTTACTTTTGCTAGCTATACATATACCATTCTTACTTAAATTGCTCAATAGAAGTAATGCGTATGGTCTATGGAGTTTTCTTGCGGTCGGGCTAGATGTTTTCTTGTCTTTAATCCTTTTGTTAATAGTTGCCTATATTAGCTGGAAGTTATGGCATAAAAAGAAGGAATTATCAGATTTATGATAGGGTAGGTATGCTCAAAATTGGAGGGGAAGTCATGATCAATAAAAAGCAATTTCGGATTTTTACCATTGTTGATTTGGATAGGGAAGAAGATTATTTGCATGAGATGCACTTGAAAGGCTGGAGATATAGAACTAGTCGTTTTGGTTTTTTCTATTTTGACCAATGCCAACCTGACGATGTCATCTACCGTATCTATGATTCTAGATTTCTTAAAAAGCATAAGCATGAACGGCAAGATTTTAGAAATAGAGGTTGGGAATTGATAGAAACAGGATTTTGTTCAATTCTTCGTAAACCAGCTTCTGATATACTTTCAGAGGATCAAGTTTATATGAGTAATAATCTCAGGTGGGAAGTTATGCGGTCTAGACTTCGTTCCTGTACAGCTACTTTCTCGGGTGGTCTTGTTGTTTGTATGAGTGTATTTAAAGAAGAGCTTTCTATGTCTTTCTTCATTATTTTTCTTTTATATGCTTTTATGATTTCTTATCTAATCCATGGTTTTTTCAGACTTAAAAGGAAATACAAAATGAATGGAAGGTAAGGTTCTAGGTCTTTAGACTGATTTTTAGCACTCTTGATAAAAGAGTGCTAATTTTTTGAGTTTTTATCTTGACATTCTCTTCTAAGGGTGTATAATAGAATCATGAGTTAGCACTTGAGTGTATCGAGTGCTAATTGATCAGACAGAGAGGAGTGATGAGATGGTTACAGAGCGTCAGCAGGATATTTTAAATCTGATTATTGACATCTTTACCAAAACGCACGAACCTGTCGGATCCAAAGCTTTGCAAGAGTCTATTAACTCTAGCAGTGCAACCATTCGTAATGACATGGCGGTTCTAGAAAAGCAAGGGTTGCTTGAAAAGGCTCATACTTCAAGTGGTCGGATGCCAAGTGTTGCTGGTTTTCAGTACTATGTGAAACACTCACTGGATTTTGACCGACTGGCTGAAAATGAGGTATACGAGATTGTCAAAGCCTTTGATCAGGAATTCTTTAAGCTAGAGGATATTCTGCAAGAGGCTGCTAATCTATTAACAGACTTGAGTGGCTGTACGGTAGTGGCACTGGATGTTGAGCCCAGCAGGCAGCGGTTGACAGCTTTTGATATCGTTGTTCTGGGGCAACATACAGCCTTAGCGGTATTTACCCTAGACGAGTCTCGAACGGTCACAAGTCAGTTTTTGATTCCAAGGAACTTCTTGCAGGAAGATTTGCTGAAACTGAAGGCAATCATTCAGGAACGTTTCCTCGGTCACACAGTTCTAGATATTCACTACAAGATTCGGACGGAGATTCCGCAGATTATCCAGCGTTACTTTACAACAACGGACAATGTCATCGATCTCTTTGAACACATTTTTAAGGAAATGTTCAACGAAAACATTGTGGTGGCAGGCAAGGTCAATCTCTTGAATTTTGCCAATCTGGCAGCCTATCAGTTCTTTGATCAACCACAAAAGGTGGCCTTGGAGATTCGTGAGGGCCTGCATGAAGATCAGATGCAAAATGTCCGTGTTGCGGACAGTCAAGAGTCTTGTCTAGCAGACCTAGCGGTGATTAGCAGTAAGTTCCTCATTCCTTATCGGGGAGTTGGAATTCTAGCGATTATCGGTCCGGTCAATCTGGATTACCAGCAATTGGTCAACCAAGTCAATGTAGTCAATCGTGTTTTGACCATGAAATTGACAGATTTTTACCGCTACCTCAGCAGTAATCATTACGAAGTACATTAAGATTGAAATCATTAAAGGAGGCGAAAATGGCCCAAGATATAAAAAATGAAGAAGTAGAAGAAGTTCAAGAAGAGGAAGTTGTGGAAACAGCTGAAGAAACAACTCCTGAGAAGTCTGAGTTGGACTTGGCAAATGAACGTGCAGATGAGTTCGAAAACAAATACCTTCGCGCTCATGCAGAAATGCAAAATATCCAACGCCGTGCCAATGAAGAGCGTCAAAACTTGCAACGTTATCGTAGCCAGGACTTGGCAAAAGCGATTCTCCCTTCTTTGGATAACCTTGAGCGTGCACTCGCGGTTGAAGGTTTGACAGACGATGTCAAAAAAGGATTGGAAATGGTGCAAGAAAGCTTGATTCACGCTTTGAAAGAAGAAGGAATCGAAGAAATCGCAGCTGACGGTGAATTTGACCATAACTACCATATGGCCATCCAAACTCTCCCAGCAGACGATGACCACCCAGCAGATACCATCGCCCAAGTTTTCCAAAAAGGCTACAAACTCCATGACCGCATCCTACGCCCAGCCATGGTAGTTGTCTACAACTAGGCTAGAGAACTTAAAAAACTTGTCCGAAATGACAATAAACTATGAAAGAAAGATAAAAAGCAAGCCGGAGGCTTGCAAGGAAGATATTGCCCGCCGTGGTGAAAGTTTCAGTAGCTTTGGCTACTGAAACAGGGGATTTTTGAGACAATAGGCTCAAAAATAAGTGATGAAATCCCGTAGGGAGTTGCTCACGTCCCCACCACTTAAGGGGAATATCAAAAAAAATCAAAATTCGAATTAAAATTTAAGGAGAAAAACACATGTCTAAAATTATCGGTATTGACTTAGGTACAACAAACTCAGCAGTAGCAGTTCTTGAAGGAACTGAAAGCAAAATCATCGCAAACCCAGAAGGAAACCGCACAACTCCATCTGTAGTATCATTCAAAAACGGCGAAATCATCGTTGGTGACGCTGCGAAACGTCAAGCGGTCACAAACCCAGATACAGTTATCTCTATCAAATCTAAGATGGGAACTTCTGAAAAAGTTTCTGCTAATGGAAAAGAATACACTCCACAAGAAATCTCAGCTATGATTCTTCAATACTTGAAAGGCTACGCTGAAGACTACCTTGGTGAAAAAGTAACCAAAGCAGTTATCACAGTTCCAGCTTACTTCAACGATGCTCAACGTCAAGCAACTAAAGACGCTGGTAAAATCGCTGGTCTTGAAGTAGAACGTATCGTCAACGAACCAACTGCAGCCGCTCTTGCTTACGGTTTGGACAAGACTGATAAAGAAGAAAAAATCTTGGTATTTGACCTTGGTGGTGGTACATTCGACGTCTCTATCCTTGAATTGGGTGACGGTGTCTTCGATGTATTGTCAACTGCAGGGGACAACAAACTTGGTGGTGATGACTTTGACCAAAAAATCATCGACCACTTGGTAGCAGAATTCAAGAAAGAAAATGGTATCGACTTGTCTACTGACAAGATGGCAATGCAACGTTTGAAAGATGCAGCTGAAAAAGCGAAGAAAGATCTTTCTGGTGTAACTTCAACACAAATCAGCTTGCCGTTCATCACTGCTGGTGAAGCTGGACCTCTCCACTTGGAAATGACTTTGACTCGTGCGAAATTTGACGATTTGACTCGTGACCTTGTAGAACGTACAAAAGTTCCAGTTCGTCAAGCCCTTTCAGATGCAGGTTTGAGCTTGTCAGAAATCGACGAAGTTATCCTTGTTGGTGGTTCAACTCGTATCCCAGCCGTTGTAGAAGCTGTTAAAGCTGAAACTGGTAAAGAACCAAACAAATCAGTAAACCCTGATGAAGTTGTTGCCATGGGTGCTGCGATCCAAGGTGGTGTCATTACTGGTGATGTTAAAGACGTTGTCCTTCTTGATGTAACACCATTGTCACTTGGTATCGAAACAATGGGTGGTGTCTTCACAAAACTCATCGACCGTAACACAACAATCCCAACATCTAAATCACAAGTCTTCTCAACAGCAGCAGACAACCAACCAGCCGTTGATATCCACGTTCTTCAAGGTGAACGCCCAATGGCAGCAGATAACAAGACTCTTGGACGCTTCCAATTGACAGATATCCCAGCTGCACCTCGTGGAATTCCTCAAATCGAAGTAACATTTGATATCGATAAGAACGGTATCGTGTCTGTTAAGGCTAAAGATCTTGGAACTCAAAAAGAACAAACTATTGTGATCCAATCTAACTCAGGTTTGACTGACGAAGAAATCGACCGCATGATGAAAGATGCAGAAGCTAACGCTGAAGCAGATAAGAAACGTAAAGAAGAAGTTGACCTTCGTAATGAAGTAGACCAAGCAATCTTTGCGACTGAAAAGACTATCAAGGAAACTGAAGGAAAAGGTTTCGACGCAGAACGTGACGCTGCCCAAGCTGCCCTTGATGACCTTAAGAAAGCTCAAGAAGACAACAACTTGGACGACATGAAAGCAAAACTTGAAGCATTGAACGAAAAAGCTCAAGGCCTTGCTGTTAAACTCTACGAACAAGCTGCAGCAGCCCAACAAGCTCAAGCAGGAGCAGAAGGTGCACAAGCAACAGGAAATGCAGGCGATGACGTCGTAGACGGAGAGTTTACGGAAAAGTAAGATGTTGAGGCGTTAAGAAAACGAAAGAAAAATAGGAAGCCATCGCCTTGTGCGATGCACAAAAGATGGCTTATCTTTTTTCCGAAGTTTTTAGCCGAAACTCAGTTAAGTCTAACTCGTTAAGAATGACTAATCACTAAAGTGATTGTCATTCTACAGCAATCGCTAAGGCGACTTGCCTAAACGCCTTACTAGTTCAAAAACAAAGTATAATCGACTTTATTTTTGAACGTCGTAATGATAGGAAGAAATCCAGAGGTTGCAACCCAGCCTCTGTTTTTCGATAAGGTAGAGGATGTTGCGTATGAAAAAAGTACTTTGTGTCATTTATCCTAATTTTTCTCTTTATGAGATAGCCTCTTTAACAAGTATTTTAGCTCTGTCTTTTGATATCACGATTGATTATGTAGCTTCTGAGAATTCGATGGTGGTCTCTGAGGATGGTTTGCCCTGTCAATCGACGAAAACATTGGATCAGATCCGTATAGAAGATTATTCTTGTGTGATTTTGCCAGGAATGGTAAATATAGGTCCTGCTCTACAAGATGAGAAATTGATCTCGTTTTTGAGAAGTCTTAATGAGCAAGATATCCTAATTGCAGCCATTTCTTCAGCGCCCCTTTTATTGGCGAAAGCAGGTTTGTTGAATGACACGAAATTTACAGGTGGAATTTGGCAAAACTTCTTTGACTATTTTGAATTTCTTCCTCGGGAAAATTTCAAAGCAAAAGCTGTCCTGCAAGATCAAAATATCATTACGGCTATCGGTTTTGCACATCAAGAGTTTGCAAGAAAAGTGATTTTCGGTTTAGGGTTGGCAGAGAATACGGACAACTATTTTAAAGAAAAGAACGAGTATGCTGAAGAGGATTTGATATTTACTCTATCAGATGAAGAGTTTAATCAAGTAAAGCAAAGTATAGAAAACAGTCTCTAAAGATTTACATGTAAATTATAGAAAGGAACAAAGGTGTTCAGGGAATTGAACACGGGTTCCAAAGTTTCTTACTCAATATAAAAGAAAGGAATTGAACCCGACCTAAATTCTCGAAAAAAAGATAAATCTGCCTAGGAGCATCGCTCCAGCGTCAGATTTCCTATTTTTCAGTCGAATTTTACGGTCTTGGTATCTTGTATGAACAATACTGAATTTTATGATCGTCTGGGGGTGTCAAAAAACGCTTCGGCAGACGAAATCAAAAAGGCTTATCGTAAGCTTTCGAAAAAATACCACCCAGATATCAACAAGGAGCCTGGTGCTGAGGAAAAGTACAAGGAAGTTCAGGAAGCCTATGAGACTTTGAGTGACGACCAAAAACGTGCTGCCTATGACCAATATGGTGCTGCCGGAGCCAACGGTGGTTTTGGTGGAGCTGGTGGTTTCGGCGGTTTCGATGGGGCAGGAGGCTTCGGTGGTTTTGAAGATATCTTCTCAAGTTTCTTCGGCGGAGGCGGTGCTTCACGCAATCCAAATGCTCCTCGTCAGGGGGATGACCTCCAATACCGTGTGAATTTGACCTTTGAAGAAGCTATTTTTGGAGCTGAAAAAGAGGTTAAGTACAATCGTGAAGCAAGCTGTAGTACATGTAATGGCTCAGGTGCTAAACCAGGAACAAGTCCAGTCACTTGTGGACGCTGTCATGGCGCTGGTGTTATTAACGTCGATACGCAGACTCCGCTTGGTATGATGCGTCGTCAAGTAACCTGTGATGTCTGTCATGGTCGTGGAAAAGAAATCAAAGATCCATGTACAACTTGCCATGGAACAGGGCATGAAAAACAAGCCCATAGTGTACATGTCAAAATCCCTGCTGGTGTGGAAACAGGTCAACAAATTCGCCTAGCTGGTCAAGGTGAGGCTGGCTTTAACGGTGGACCTTATGGTGACTTGTATGTAGTAGTTTCTGTGGAAGCCAGCGACAAGTTTGAACGTGAAGGAACGACTATCTTCTACAATCTCAACCTTAACTTTGTCCAAGCAGCTCTTGGTGACACAGTTGATATCCCAACGGTTCACGGTGATGTTGAATTGGTTATCCCAGAGGGAACTCAGACTGGTAAGAAATTCCGTCTACGTGGCAAAGGAGCTCCGAGTCTTCGAGGCGGTGCGGTTGGTGACCAATACGTTACTGTCAATGTCGTAACACCGACAGGCTTGAACGACCGCCAAAAAGCAGCCTTGAAAGAATTCGCAGCTGCAGGTGATTTAAAAGTCAATCCAAAGAAAAAAGGCTTCTTTGACCATATTAAAGATGCCTTTGAAGGAGAATAAAACAAAAAGAGCCGAGTGGCTCTTTTTTAAGTGGAAACAAGCAATATCTCATCAACTATACATTACAATTTAGACAACTCATTCACCATTTCATAACTAATACTCTTCGAAAATCTCTTCAAACCGCGTCAACGTCGCCTTGCCGTATATATGTGACTAACTTCGTCAGTCTTATCTACAACCTCAAAACAGTGTTTTGAGCAACCTGCGGCTAGTTTCCTAGTTTGCTTTTTGATTTTCATTGAGTATAAATCAAATACTTTCCCAGACTTTCCGCCGTAATGAAAACACCTGCAACAGTTTGATTTCAGGTGTTCGGAAACTTTGAGACCTAGGCTCAAAGTTTAGGTATGGAACTTCGAAGAAGGTCGCTACCGTCCGTCATTACTTAAGGAAAGTCTTAAAAAATCTATAAACTAAAAAGAGCCGTTGGGCTCTTTTTACTTATCTTCAATTTCCTGTGTTTCTTTTATCACAGCTAGTCTGGTCTGGATATCCTTTTCCAAGACCTTAAACTTGTAGGTGAGGTCTTCTTGGTATTCCTTGATGAGTTCTTTTTGCTGGTCGATGATGTGCAGGCTGTTTTGGATAATACCCACATCGTCCTTGATAGCTTGAACGCGGTCAGTGGTATTCAAGACTTCATATGTGATGACTTGGCGATTTTTTGTGATCAGATAACTTCCAGCTGCAGCTCCTGCAAATAGCAGTAGGTTGGATAATTTCATGGCAACTCCTTAGGCATTTTTGATGGTTTCAGCGACTTGAGCAAGTTTGTCAAAGTCTGGTTCGTGGGCGATAAAATCAATCTTGAGGTCATCGTCCGCACTGTAGCGAGGCACGAGGTGAACGTGGGTATGAAAGACTGTTTGACCAGCGATTTCTTCACAGTTGGCAATGATATTCATGCCAGCAGCTTTGGTAGCTTTCATGACTTTTTGTGCTACTTTTGGCACTTGGGCAAAGAGTTGGCTGGCGCTAGTAGCGTCCATTTCCAAAAGATTGCGATAGTGTTCTTTTGGTACGACCAAAGTGTGTCCAGGCGTTACTTGAGAGATATCAAGAAAGGCAAGGACTTGCTCATCTTCATATACTTTTGATGCAGGAATTTCCCCTGCAATGATTTTACAAAAAATGCAATCTGACATAAAATCTACCTCTACTGTATTGAATTTTGATATAATATAGCTACATTATACCAGATTTGGAGAAAATATGTTAGAAATAAAAAACCTGACAGGTGGCTATGTTCATGTCCCTGTCTTGAAAGATGTGTCCTTTACTGTTGAAAGTGGGCAGTTGGTCGGTTTGATCGGTCTCAATGGTGCTGGGAAATCAACGACAATCAATGAAATTATCGGTCTGTTGACACCTTATAGCGGATCTATCAATATCAACGGTTTGACTTTGCAAAAAGACGCGACTAACTACCGCAAACAGATTGGCTACATTCCTGAGACACCCAGTCTGTATGAGGAATTAACCCTCAGAGAGCATATCGAAACGGTTGCTATGGCTTATGGTATCGAGCAGAAAGTGGCTTTTGAGCGAGTAGAACCCTTGTTAAAAATGTTCCGTCTGGACCAGAAATTGGACTGGTTCCCTGTTCATTTTTCCAAAGGGATGAAGCAGAAGGTCATGATTATCTGTGCTTTTGTGGTGGATCCGAGTCTTTTCATCGTGGATGAGCCTTTCCTTGGTCTTGATCCGCTGGCTATTGCGGACTTGATTCAGCTTTTGGAAGTGGAAAAGCAAAAGGGCAAGTCTATTCTCATGAGTACCCACGTGCTGGATTCGGCGGAGAAGATGTGTGATGCCTTTGTCATTCTCCACAAGGGGGAGGTGCGTGCTAAGGGAAATCTGGCGCAATTGCGCGAAGCCTTTGACATGCCTGAGGCTAGTCTGAATGATATTTACTTGGCTCTGACCAAAGAGGAGGAGCTATGAAAGACTTGTTTTTAAAGAGAAAGCAGGCTTTTCGTAAGGAGTGTCTTGGTTATCTGCGCTATGTTCTCAATGACCACTTTGTCTTGTTCCTGCTTGTCCTTCTGGGCTTTCTAGCCTACCAGTACAGCCAACTCTTGCAACATTTTCCTGAAAATCATTGGCCCATCCTTTTGTTTGTAGGTATTACCTCTATTTTGCTTTTGCTTTGGGGAGGAATTGCCACTTACATGGAGGCTCCAGACAAGCTTTTTCTCTTGGTCGGGGAAGAGGAAATCAAGCTCCATCTCAAGCATCAAACAGGGATTTCCCTAGTCTTTTGGCTTTTTGTCCAGACTCTTTTCTTGCTTTTGTTTGCTCCCCTATTTTTGGCAATGGGTTATGGCATACCAGTTTTTTTGGTCTATGTACTTTTATTGGGAGTAGGTAAATATTTCTTCTTTCGTCAAAAAGCAAGCAAGTTTTTCACTGAAACTGGTCTAAACTGGGACTATGTCATTTCCCAAGAAAGTAAGCGTAAGCAAGTCTTGCTTCGTTTCTTTGCTCTCTTTACCCAGGTCAAGGGAATTTCAAACAGCGTCAAGCGTCGTGCCTATCTGGACTTTATCCTAAAGGCTGTTCAGAAGGTGCCTGGAAAGATTTGGCAAAATCTCTATCTGCGTTCTTATCTGCGAAATGGAGACCTCTTTGCCCTTAGTCTCCGTTTGCTATTGCTTTCCATACTGGCGCAGGTCTTTATCGAGCAAGCTTGGATTGCAACAGCAGTGGTAGTTCTCTTTAACTACCTCTTGCTCTTCCAGTTATTGGCCCTCTATCACGCTTTTGACTACCAGTATTTGACCCAACTCTTTCCACTGGACAAGGGGCAAAAGGAAAAAGGCTTACAGGCTGTAGTCCGAGGATTGACCAGTTTGGTATTAGTAGTGGAATTAGTTGTCGGGTTGATTACCTTCCAAGAAAAACTTGCCCTTCTAGCCTTGCTGGGAGCTGGTTTGGTTTTACTAGTCTTGTATTTGCCTTATCAGATCAACCGTCAGATGCAGGACTAAAACGTACTTATATGATACTAAAAAAGAAGTTGAGTTCAGTTTGTATCAACTTCTTTTATTTTCTATAAGATAATGGTTGGTCCGTAGAGACTCAACTTGGTCTTGACTTGGTCAAAGTGGAAACGGTCATAGGCACGCCAAGCGGCGCGAGTAGGAGCATCAGGATTGAGAGCGCTGAGTCCCATGAGAAGACTGGAAGTCTGGTAAAATTTTTCCAGTTCAATCAAGACTCGATTATCCACTGTCTCAGCTTTGGCTAGAAAGCCAAGAATAGAGTTTAATTGCTCCTGAAAGCGGACGTCGTCAGCGGTTGCCTGTTTGCATGCTTGATAGGCTTTGTTTAAGTCAGTAATCAGAGTCTGAGCTCTTTTGATAGGGTCTGTATCAGTCATGAGAATTCCTCCTTTAATCTGGGTGCTAGTCTTGATTCTAGCAACTGTGTTTTGATACTGTCAGTCTATCACTTTTATCTCCTTTTTCGCCTTCAAATCTTTAATTGTTCTTGAAATTTCCTGAATGGTCCTGTTAAGATTTTATGATAAAATAGTTGTAAGAATATTATGCTTATTTGAGGAACAAGCTACCTTTCAGGAGCTTTGAAGGCCTGTTTAAGATTTGGTGGGCTTATGTCAGAGTATTTTTGCTATTCTCTTTTTAGGAAGAAATTGAAACAAGGGGAGTAAGAAGATGAGAATATTTGTTTTAGAAGATGATTTTTCCCAGCAGACTAGGATTGAAACGACGATTGAGAAACTCTTGAAGGAACACCAGATCACTCCGAGTTCTTTTGAGGTCTTTGGCAAGCCAGACCAACTGCTGGCAGAGGTGCATGAGAAGGGAGCGCATCAGCTATTCTTTTTGGATATTGAGATTCGAAATGAGGAGATGAAAGGGCTGGAAGTGGCTAGAAAGATTCGGGATCGAGACCCCTATGCCCTGATTGTCTTTGTGACGACTCACTCAGAGTTTATGCCCCTGTCCTTTCGCTACCAAGTGTCTGCTTTGGACTACATTGATAAGGCCTTGTCAGCAGAGGAGTTTGAATCTCGTATCGAAACAGCCCTCCTCTATGCCAATAGTCAAGATAGTAAAAGTCTGGCGGAAGATTGCTTTTACTTTAAATCAAAATTTGCCCAATTCCAGTATCCTTTTAAAGAAGTTTACTATCTCGAAACATCGCCCAGAGCCCATCGTGTTATTCTCTATACCAAGACAGACAGGCTGGAATTTACAGCGAGTTTAGAGGAGGTTTTCAAGCAGGAACCCCGTCTCTTCCAGTGCCACCGCTCTTTTCTCATCAATCCTGTCAATGTGGTGCGTTTGGATAAGAAAGAAAAACTCCTTTTCTTTCCCAATGGTGGAAGCTGTATGATAGCGCGTTATAAGGTCAGGGAAGTATCTGAGGCTATCAATAACTTGCATTGAGTTAGGAGAACTTATGTATAATATTTGGATATTATTGTATACACTTGTTACTCATGGACTAAAAATTGTCATTTTCTTTAAGGTAGATGGAATTAGTCTCACTTTCGATAGAATTTTTAAGGCTTTTCTTTTTAAACTACTTTTGGAAGTTGTTTTTGTAATGATTAGCTATATAGTAGGAAATGATTATCTATCTTATTTTATAGAACCTTTGTACGGCATTGGCTTATCTTTCTTATTGTTAAGAGGCCTTCCTAAAAAACTCCTCTTCTTTTATGGTCTCTTTCCAATGATATTGGTGAATCTCTTTTATAGAGGGGTCTCCTATTTTGTGCTTCCATTTTTGGGACAAGAAATTGTAGATAAAGATAGCAATCCTATCTTTTTATTGATGACGATATTCGTTTGCTTCATAGTTTTAGTCTTTTTGAAATGGTTGGACTATGATTTCACTAACTTGAGAAAGGAGATTCTAGATAAAGGTTTTCAAAAGTCCCTGACTACGATTAACTGGATAATGGGGGCCTATTATCTAGTTATGCAAAGTCTGTCTTACTTTGAATATGAACAAGGTATTCAATCAAAGACTGTGCGTCATCTGATTCTAGTGTTTTACTTGCTCTTTTTTATGGGGATTATCAAGAAATTGGATACCTATTTGAAGGACAAACTCCATGAGAGACTGGACCAAGAGCTGGCCTTGCGCTACAGAGATATGGAACGCTATAGTCGGCATATAGAGGAGCTTTACAAGGAAGTGCGGAGTTTTCGCCATGACTACACCAACCTTTTGACCAGCTTACGTCTGGGCATTGAAGAGGAGGATATGGAGCAGATAAAAGAGGTCTACGACTCGGTCTTAAAGGATTCTAGTGAAAAATTGCAGGACAATAAATATGACTTGGGCAGATTGGTGAATATTCGTGATAAAGCCCTCAAAAGTCTTCTAGCAGGGAAATTTCTAAAAGCTAGGGATAAGAAGATTGTATTTAATGTCGAAGTTCCTGAGGAGATTCAGGTCGAAGGGATGAGCCTGCTTGATTTTCTAACCATTGTGTCTATCCTTTGTGATAATGCTATTGAAGCCAGTGCAGAGACTAATCAACCTCACGTTTCAATTGCCTTTTTAAAAAATGGAGAACAGGAGACCTTTATCATCGAGAATTCCATCAAAGAAGAGGGCATCGATATTTCTGAAATCTTCTCCTTTGGAGCGAGTTCTAAAGGGGAGGAAAGAGGAGTTGGTCTCTATACCGTTATGAAAATTGTGGAAAGTCATCCCAATACCAGTCTCAATACCACCTGTCAAGATCAAGTCTTTCGTCAGGTTTTAACGGTTCACTTGTTGCCGGTTGGTCATTAGAAAATTTGTGAAAAAATTGGCAGAAGTTAACAGATAAAGTTTGTCTTTATCGAGCCTGACTTTTACTAGAGTATCTGAGGTATCATAAATGAATAAGAAATCCTTTTTTATCATCTGTTCTACGTTGATTATAGCATCGAATCTTCTCATGATTTCCGTGGTGAACAAGGGAGAAGAAACAGGGGGCAACCTGTTTGTGATTGCTATAGCCTGTGTTATGTTACCAGCCTTTTTATATGCGGTTGAAAATCAACTGACTTCATTGGTAAGAGTAGAATCAATACTCCTGATTCAGTTGACAGTTATATCCCTACTACGTCTTATCAACAGAATAGGGAGTACGCCTGAAATCCTCAACATTATCATTACCCTTATCGCTTTGGCAAGTGGGACAGCTGCTATCCTTGTTGCGATTATGAGAATATATGAGAACATACGGAAGTAAGGCTGAATAGCTTTCGATGTATTTTCACATTGTCAAGTTTCCCCAGGGCAAGTATGTTTTCCATGCTTGCTTTTTAAATTTTTTAACAATTCAAGATGTTTTGATGACCATTTATGATTTGAGTAATCCAAGGTCAAAATGAGTGCTATACTAGCAGTGTAAAGGTTCTAGCTCAACAAAGATTCAGGAGGAAATCTTATGAAGAAAAAAATACTTGTCATTTTCATCTTGTATCTGATCATGTCCATCTTTCTATATCCGCTTAGGGAGAGTGCTTGGTATCATCTATTTTATACCATAGCCTATGTGATTGCAGTTATGATCTATTTTGCTTTAATGAAAAAGAAAGGAGCAAAGAAATGAAAACTTTTCTTGCTAAAAAACGGAACATCTTTCTTGCAAGATTGTTCCTAGGTCAGTTGCCCTTACTTGTCTCTACTTATCTATTTCTATCTCGTCAGTTTTTAAATTTTTCCTTAGTCCTCCAATTTCTTTTAGTGGTTATTAACTTGGCTTCTATTTTGGTTACGGTTTACCTCACTAGGGAAATGAGGGTTAGAGAGTTTGAAGATGATGATTTGGTTAGTCCTAGAACCAATCAACTCATGTATATCGGCTTGACAGGTTTTATGTCTATTATTTGTTTGTATAGGGGTATCACAGCAGGAGAATTCTACCAACAACTAATTGCCTATATTGGTGCGGTTCTCTGCTTGCTTATCATGCTTTTGCTCATTTGGGGATTGAAGTATTATAAAAAGTAGTTTGTCTTCCTCTTCTGACAGAATTTTTGATTAGAAGCTTCTATTAAATCGTTCGTGAAATAAATGAATGGAGGTATTTAATATGAAATACAGATTATTTCTTGTTATTTTCTTGAGTAGTATGTTGAATATTCTTTTAGGGACATTTTTACAAATCTCTAATGTATCGATTGGATGGATTGTTCTCTACAGTGGCTTGTTTGAAGCAGGCGTTTTCCTTCTTGCTAATAAAGGGGTGGCGGTAAAAATCAAGGAAGTAGACATTCAAAACCGCTTTAAATTTATTTTTGGAAAAACGGTATGGTTTCAAATTCTTTTGCTCATCTTTTTGATGGTCAAACTTTATCTTGGTTTGGATGTGAGGTTGATTTTATTCTATGGCCATATTTTCATTGTCTTTAATGCCTTAATGTATCTATTATCTAGTAGTCAGGTTAGCCTTAAAAAGAACAAGCTGTCTTCTTAATCTTGCAGTAGTAGAGCCTGACAGGAGGGGGTCATCCTGTCTTGTAGATAGTAGGAGGATTTCTATGAAAAAATATCCTATTCTTTTCAAAACGAGTACAATTCTTTCTTATTTGTTTCTGTTTTTCGGACTGTTTTGGACAACCCAATTTTGGAGCAATTATTGGGAGTTCTCGTCTTGGGTAGGAAATCTTATCTGGATTCGAAACATCATCAGTCTTCTCTTTATCTGCTTTATGATTTGGATTTTGGTCAGGTCGGGCCATGCTTATCTCTTTCGCATCCCTAGGAAAAAGTGGTTGAGCTATTCTGTTCTAACGGTGTTAGCAGCCATTGTGCTTATCTGCTTTAACTATCTGACAGCTAAACACGTTCAGGGAACCAATGAAGGGTGGAATTTGTTTATTGCCTATAGTGAGATAAATTTTGCGGAATTTGGTGTTTACCTAACCTTAATCGTACTAGGACCTCTGATGGAAGAATTGGTATGTAGGGGACTGCTTCAACATGCCTTCTTTAAGGATTCGAGATGGGGGCTGGATCTTCTCTTTCCGTCATTCTTATTTGCCTTGCCCCACTTTTCTAGCTTGCCAAGTCTCGCAGATATTTTTGTCTATACGGCAGTGGGCTGTCTATTTGCCTGTCTAACACGTTATACGAAGAGTATCTATCCTTCTTATTCGATTCATATTATTAATAATATCATTGCAAACTTACCATTTTTGCTCACTTTTCTACATAGAGTCTTGGGGTAAAAAAACAAAAGGCTTGCTTTTCAGCCATAGAGGAGGTCATCATGTATAAACACTTATTTTTCCTAGATTCCAAAACCTTAGACTGGTTGACGCCTTATATTTTGGTCTTGGCTTCTGACACCATTGCATTTAATGTTTTTGTGCTAACCTTTGTATCTGTTGTGATCTTTTATTTTCTGAATCCCATGCTATCTTTAATGGCTATCTTCTTAGGGGGTGGTTATGTGGTCGGATTTTGGATACTCAAATGGTTTGTTTTGGAAAGGTTAGAGCTTAAGGATGACGTGTAGGGAAGTCTGTTTGGTGGGGAGGATAGTTTTATGGCCATTTTCAATAAATGTCATGCCTTGTTTTTGGGATTTTTAGTATTACTAATCGTCATTACAGTTCCTTATACGATTAACCATGGGGATTTTTTTCAAAATGAATCTGAATTGATTATTGTAAGTCTTCTAGTAACCTCGCTGAGTGTTGTTTATGCTAGAAAGTTTGACATGATTTCTTTTGGGATGTTAAGCAAGAAACAACTTTTACTTTTCATTGCAATCTTTCTTCTAAGTGTGCTTGAGACGCTGGTTTATATTCATTTCTTCGCTATTTCTTCTGGCGCAGGAGTTCAACACTTGGCGGAAGTCAGCAGAGGAATTTCTCTGTCTTTGATTTTGATTACCTCAGTTTTTGGACCAATCCAGGAGGAACTCATTTTCAGAGGACTTCTTCAAGGTGCGGTTTTTGACAATTCTTGGTTAGGGCTTGTGCTAACTTCCTCTCTCTTTTCTTTCATGCATGGACCTTCTAATGTCCCTTCGTTTATTTTTTATCTACTTGGGGGCTTGTTGCTGGGCTTTGCTTATAAAAAGAGCCAAAACTTATGGGTTTCTACTCTAGTCCACATGTTTTACAACAGTTGGCCACTCCTATATTATTTATAAAAATTATGAAAAGGTAAGCAGAAGACGGTGCTTACCTTTTTCTTTCTATAATGATACCCAAGCCAATCCAGAGGCTTTTCTTTGAGAATCGGGTTAGAGCGGTTGACGAATAGGGCAAAAACTAGTAGAATAGTAAGGAAACTTTATACGGAGGAAAGAAATGGATTTGGGTGATAATGAGCTAACACTGACTCCTATACCTGGGAAAAGTGGCAAGGCTTATATGGGTAGCTATCCTGATGGGAAGCGTATCTTTGTAAAAATGAACACCTCTCCAATCCTACCTGGTCTAGCTAGAGAACAAATTGCTCCACAATTATTATGGAGTCGCCGTTTGGCAGATGGGCGTGATATGTGTGCTCAAGAATGGTTGACAGGCAAGATATTGACCCCCTATGATATGAATCGTAAACAAATCGTCAATATTTTAACCCGCCTTCATCGCTCACGTCCTTTGATGACACAGTTGAGTCGTTTGGGCTATGCCATGGAAACACCTGTAGATTTACTACAGTCTTGGCAAGAAACGGCTCCAGATGCTTTGCGTAAAAATCATTTTATCAGTGAAGTGATGGCTGATTTACGTCAGACTATTCCAGGATTTAGAGAGGACTATGCGACCATTGTCCATGGAGATGTACGACATAGTAATTGGATTGAGACAGATAGTGGCTTGATTTATTTGGTAGATTGGGATTCGGTTCGTTTGACCGACCGCATGTTTGATGTGGCCCATATGCTCTGCCATTATATTCCAGAACATCAGTGGAAGGAATGGTTGACCTACTACGGTTACAAGTACAATCAGACGGTATTAAATAAATTGTATTGGTATGGTCAACTGTCTTATTTGAGCCAGATTTCCAAGTATTATATGAACCAAGATTTAGAAAATGTCAATCGGGAGATCCATGGCTTGCGTCACTTCCGAGACAAGTATGGAAAGAGAAGATGAGAGTTAGAAATCGTAAAGGGGCGACAGAATTACTAGAGGCAAATCCCCAGTATGTGGTCCTCAATCCCTTGGAAGCCAAGGGGAAATGGCGGAACTTGTTTGGCAATGACAATCCCATTCATGTGGAAGTTGGAAGTGGAAAGGGTGCCTTTGTTTCAGGTATGGCCAAGCAGAACCCTGACATCAACTATATCGGAATTGATATTCAAAAGTCTGTTTTGAGCTACGCTTTGGACAAGGTGCTTGAAGTTGGAGTGCCTAACATCAAGCTCTTGTGGGTAGATGGTTCTGACTTGACAGACTACTTTGAAGACGGTGAGATTGATCGCTTGTATCTGAATTTTTCAGATCCTTGGCCGAAAAAACGCCATGAAAAGCGTCGTTTGACCTACAAGACCTTCTTGGATACCTTCAAACGTATCTTGCCTGAAAATGGAGAAATTCATTTCAAGACGGATAACCGTGGTTTGTTTGAGTACAGTTTAGTGAGTTTTTCTCAGTATGGCATGAAGCTCAATGGTGTCTGGCTTGATTTACATGCTAGTGATTTTGAGGGCAATGTCATGACAGAATACGAGCAAAAATTCTCCAACAAGGGGCAAGTTATCTATCGAGTTGAGGCAGAATTTTAAGAAAGAGCCTGAAATCAGGCTGTATAAGTGCTTTTGCTTTACATAAGTAGTAAAAAGTGCTATACTGTAAGTAAGAATATGAGAAAGAGAGGCGGGGAAATATCTTCGCCTCTTGCTTTTGAGGAGGTGGACGCAATCGCAACAATCGTAGAATTAGTCAGAGAAGTTGTAGAACCTGTCATAGAAGCGCCTTTCGAACTCATGGATATCGAGTATGGAAAGATTGGCAGTGACATGATTCTCAGTATTTTTGTAGATAAACCTGAAGGAATTACCTTGAACGACACGGCAGACTTGACAGAAATTATCAGTCCTGTCTTAGACACCATCAAGCCAGATCCCTTCCCAGAACAATATTTCCTAGAAATCACCAGTCCAGGCTTGGAACGTCCTTTAAAAACCAAGGATGCCGTCGCTGGAGCGGTTGGGAAATACATCCATGTCGGGCTCTACCAAGCCATCGATAAGCAAAAGGTCTTTGAAGGAACCTTGTTGGCCTTCGAAGAGGACGAGTTGACTATGGAATATATGGACAAGACGCGTAAGAAAACGGTCCAAATTCCATACAGTTTAGTATCAAAAGCACGTTTAGCAGTTAAATTATAGAAAAAGAAAGGATAGCTTTTGAGGATTCAAAAGTGAAGAAAACATGAGTAAAGAAATGCTAGAGGCCTTCCGCATTTTGGAAGAAGACAAGGGAATCAAAAAAGAAGATATCATCGACGCAGTGGTAGAGTCGCTTCGTTCCGCTTATCGCAGACGCTATGGTCAATCAGACAGCGTAGCTATTGATTTCAATGAAAAAACAGGTGACTTTACCGTTTATACTGTCCGTGAAGTGGTTGATGAAGTATTTGATAGCCGTTTGGAAATCAGTTTGAAAGATGCTCTGGCCATTAATTCAGCCTATGAACTTGGAGACAAAATCAAGTTTGAAGAAGCACCTGCTGAGTTTGGTCGTGTAGCAGCCCAATCTGCTAAACAAACCATCATGGAAAAAATGCGCAAGCAAACACGTGCTATCACTTACAATACTTACAAAGAACATGAGCAAGAAATCATGTCTGGTACAGTAGAACGCTTTGACAACCGCTTTATCTATGTCAACCTCGGCAGCATCGAAGCCCAATTGTCAAAACAAGACCAAATTCCTGGTGAAGTTTTTGCTTCTCATGATCGTATTGAAGTTTATGTCTACAAGGTTGAAGACAACCCTCGTGGCGTCAACGTCTTTGTTAGCCGTAGCCATCCAGAAATGATCAAACGCTTGATGGAGCAAGAAATTCCAGAAGTTTATGATGGAACTGTTGAAATCATGAGCGTGGCTCGTGAAGCTGGTGACCGTACGAAGGTTGCCGTTCGCAGTCATAATCCAAACGTGGACGCTATCGGTACAATCGTTGGACGCGGTGGTGCTAACATCAAGAAAATCACTAGCAAATTCCACCCAGCTCGTTACGATGCCAAGAGCGACCGCATGGTACCAATCGAAGAAAATATCGACGTTATCGAGTGGGTAGCAGATCCAGCTGAATTTATCTACAATGCCATTGCTCCTGCTGAGGTTGACCAAGTTATCTTTGACGAAAATGACAGCAAACGTGCCTTGGTGGTTGTTCCTGATAACAAGCTTTCTCTTGCTATCGGTCGTCGTGGGCAAAACGTTCGCTTGGCAGCTCACTTGACTGGTTACCGTATCGATATCAAGTCTGCTAGCGAATTTGAAGCCATGGAAGAAGCTGGTTCGGTAGATTTTGAAGCAGAAAACGATACTGTAGAAGAATAAAAGCTGCTAGAGGAGGGAAAGATGAAAACGAGAAAAATCCCTTTGCGCAAGTCTGTTGTGTCTAACGAAGTGATTGATAAGCGTGATTTGCTCCGAATTGTCAAAAACAAAGAAGGGCAAGTCTTTATCGATCCAACAGGCAAGGCCAATGGCCGCGGCGCTTATATCAAGCTAGACAATAAAGAAGCCCTAGAGGCGAAAAAGAAGAAGGTCTTTAACCGTAGCTTTAGCATGGAAGTGGAAGAAAGCTTTTATGATGAGTTGATCGCCTATGTGGATCACAAAGTGAAAAGAAGAGAGTTAGGACTTGAATAAGCAAAAGATAAGCAATCTCTTGGGACTTGCTCAGCGAGCAGGGCGGATCATATCGGGTGAAGAATTGGTGGTCAAGGCCATTCAAGACGGCAAGGCCAAGTTGGTCTTTCTAGCCCATGATGCTGGCCCCAATCTGACCAAGAAGATTCAAGATAAAAGTCATTATTATCAAGTAGAAATTGTAACCGTGTTTTCAACACTGGAATTAAGCATAGCAGTCGGGAAATCGAGAAAGGTTTTGGCTGTGACAGATGCTGGATTTACAAAGAAAATGAGGTCTCTTATGGAATAGAAGAGGAGGACATGATTTGTCTAAGAAAAGATTGTACGAAATCGCAAAAGAACTTGGAAAAGAAAGTAAAGAAGTTGTAGCGCGTGCAAAAGAGTTGGGCTTGGATGTGAAAAGCCACTCATCAAGTGTGGAAGAAGCTGTCGCTGCAAAAATCGCTGCCAGCTTTAAGTCTGCAGTTGCTCCGAAAGTAGAAGCAAAACCTGCAGAACAAAAATCAAGTGCAGAAAAGAAAGCCGAGAAATCTGAGCCAGCGAAACTAGCTGTGGCTAAGGAAGAGGCAAAACCGGCTGAGCCAGTCGCTCCTAAGGCAGAAAAAGTAGCAGCTAAACCGCAAAGCCGTAATTTTAAGGCTGAGCGTGAAGCCCGTGCCAAAGAGCAGGCAGAACGACGCAAGCAAAACAAGGGCAATAACCTTGACCAACAACAAAACGGGAACCGTCAGAAAAACGACGGCCGCAATGGTGGAAAACAAGGTCAAGGCAACCGCGACAATCGCCGTTTTAATGACCAAGCTAAGAAACAGCACGGTCAGCAAAATCGTGGAAATGAGCGCCGTCAACAAGAGGACAAGCGTCCAAATCAAGCGGCTCCACGCATTGACTTTAAAGCCCGTGCGGCAGCATTGAAAGCAGAGCAAAATGCAGAGTATGCCCGTTCAAGCGAGGAACGCTTCAAGCAGTATCAGGCTGCTAAAGAAGCCTTGGCTCAAGCTAACAAACGCAAGGAACCAGAGGAAATCTTTGAAGAAGCGGCTAAGTTAGCTGAACAAGCGCAACAAGCACAGCAAGTTCAAGCAGTGGTTGAAGTCGTCCCTGAGAAAAAAGAACCTGCAGTGGATACACGTCGTAAAAAACAAGCTCGACCAGACAAAAATCGTGACGATTATGATCACGAAGAAGATGGTCCTAGAAAACAACAAAAGAATCGAAGTAGTCAAAATCAAGTGAGAAATCAAAAGAATAGTAACTGGAATAACAACAAGAAGAACAAAAAAGGCAATAATAAGAACAACCGTAATCAGGCTCCAAAACCTGTTACAGAGCGTAAATTCCATGAATTGCCAACAGAATTTGAATATACAGATGGTATGACTGTTGCGGAAATCGCAAAACGTATCAAACGTGAACCAGCTGAAATCGTTAAGAAACTCTTTATGATGGGTGTCATGGCCACACAAAACCAATCCTTGGACGGGGAAACAATTGAACTCCTCATGGTGGATTATGGTATCGAAGCCAAACAAAAGGTTGAAGTGGATAATGCCGACATCGAACGTTTCTTTGTTGAAGATGGTTATCTCAACGAAGATGAATTGGTAGAGCGTCCACCAGTTGTAACTATCATGGGACACGTTGACCATGGTAAGACAACCCTCCTAGATACCCTTCGTAATTCTCGTGTTGCGACAGGTGAAGCAGGTGGTATCACTCAGCATATCGGTGCCTACCAAATCGTGGAAAATGGCAAGAAGATCACCTTCCTTGATACACCAGGACACGCGGCCTTTACATCTATGCGTGCGCGTGGTGCATCTGTTACCGATATTACTATCTTGGTTGTAGCGGCAGATGACGGGGTTATGCCTCAGACTATCGAAGCCATTAACCACTCAAAAGCGGCCAACGTTCCAATCATCGTAGCCATTAACAAGATTGATAAACCAGGTGCCAACCCAGAACGCGTTATCGGTGAATTGGCAGAACATGGGGTTATGTCAACAGCTTGGGGCGGAGATTCTGAATTTGTTGAAATCTCAGCTAAATTCAACCAAAACATCGAAGAATTGTTGGAAACAGTCCTTCTTGTGGCTGAAATCCAAGAACTCAAGGCAGACCCAACAGTTCGTGCGATCGGTACGGTTATCGAAGCGCGCTTGGATAAAGGAAAAGGTGCGGTCGCAACCCTTCTTGTTCAACAAGGTACCTTGAATGTCCAAGACCCTATCGTTGTCGGAAATACCTTTGGTCGTGTCCGTGCTATGACCAATGACCTTGGTCGTCGTGTTAAAGTTGCTGGACCATCAACACCAGTTTCTATCACAGGTTTGAATGAAGCGCCGATGGCGGGTGACCACTTTGCCGTTTACGAAGATGAAAAATCTGCGCGTGCAGCAGGTGAAGAGCGTGCGAAACGTGCCCTCATGAAACAACGTCAAGCTACTCAACGTGTCAGTCTTGAAAACCTCTTTGATACGCTTAAAGCTGGTGAACTCAAATCAGTTAACGTTATCATCAAGGCCGATGTACAAGGTTCTGTTGAAGCACTTTCTGCTTCACTTCAAAAAATCGACGTAGAAGGTGTCAAAGTTACCATCGTCCACTCAGCGGTCGGTGCTATCAATGAATCTGACGTGACCCTTGCCGAAGCTTCAAATGCCTTTATCGTTGGTTTCAACGTACGCCCTACACCACAAGCTCGTCAACAGGCAGAAGCTGACGATGTGGAAATCCGTCTTCACAGCATTATCTACAAGGTTATCGAAGAGATGGAAGAAGCTATGAAAGGGATGCTTGATCCAGAATTCGAAGAAAAAGTTATCGGTGAAGCAGTTATCCGTGAAACCTTCAAGGTATCTAAAGTGGGAACTATCGGTGGATTCATGGTTATCAACGGTAAAGTTACCCGTGACTCTAAAGTCCGTGTTATCCGTGACGGTGTCGTTATCTATGATGGCGAACTCGCAAGCTTGAAACACTACAAAGATGACGTTAAGGAAGTTACAAACGGTCGTGAAGGTGGATTGATGATTGACGGCTACAATGATATCAAGACTGATGATGTGATTGAGGCGTATGTCATGGAAGAAATCAAACGATAAGATTTTTGCTCCTTTCTTAGGTGGTGAGGGACGCAAGCAAACCGATGGTTTCATTGCTTATTTTTGAGCCTAGGGTCTCAAAAATCCCCTGTGATGGGACTGATAAATCAGTTCCATCACTTTCACCACGGAGAAAGAAGCAGATGATTTCAAATTGAACTTCGTTTCAATTTGAACTGAAAATCAAGAAGTTTAAAAATAGCTAGGTCTGCTGGCCTAGCTTTTGGTTCAAAGTAGAGAAAGGAATATCATGGCAAATCATTTCCGTACGGATCGTGTGGGCATGGAAATCAAGCGTGAAGTCAATGAGATTTTGCAAAAGAAAGTCCGTGATCCGCGTGTCCAAGGTGTGACCATCACAGATGTTCAGATGTTGGGTGACTTGTCTGTTGCCAAGGTTTACTACACCATTTTGAGTAACCTTGCTTCGGAGAATCAAAAAGCCCAAATTGGACTTGAAAAAGCAACTGGTACTATCAAACGTGAACTTGGTCGCAATTTGAAATTGTACAAAATCCCAGATTTGACTTTCGTCAAAGATGAATCCATCGAATATGGAAACAAGATTGACGAAATGCTACGCAATCTGGATAAGAACTAAGAAGAGGGGGAACCCTCTTTTTTGGTGGGTGAAAATAGGTGGAATTTGAAATGGGAAAATATTCTTTTAAAAAAGGGATTCTATATTTTTAAATGTTAGCTAATCAGAAAATGCTTTTTTTTTTAGGAAATATGATATGATGATTTCATAAATAAAAGGAGATTCTATCAATGAATAATATAAAAAAAGTTTGTCGTTTAGCTTTGCTATGTCTTTCCGTCTCTACTCTAGTTGCTTGTAGTTCTCTTTCTGAAAAAACAAGCAGCCCTTCTAGTGAGAATCAAACAGAAGCTTCATCTAGTAGTTCTGAGAAGAAAGGGTTGTTTGCTAAAGCAAAAGAAAAACTCAGTTCAAGCGATTTTAACCCACAAGATGTTAGCGATACGACAATTGAGTCTATAAAAACCTATGAAGATTACTTGATTATGAATGAGAAAATAATCGATAATTACTATACAGAAGCAGATGAAGCCTTTAAAGGGACTGTTTTAGAAGATAGTGCTGCTATCCAAGAACTGAAAGATAGCACTAAAAAAGAAATGGAAGATTTGAAAAAACAATATGGTCCACTAAAGAAAGCACCGATTCAAGGGAAAGAAGAAGTGATTAAGACTCTAAAAGATTATCGTGATAATCTACATGAACAAGTGGAGCAGTGGAAAGCTAGTCTTTAATAGGAAGAGTGGAGTTCAATATGGATTATCAATTATTGCCACATGAATACATGGTTATGAATAGTGACCATGTGAGTTTTGGGAAAAATGGTTTGTCTACAGATGAATTAATTTTAACGAATCTGCACTTAATATATATCAAAAAAGGTTTGTGGGGAGGAAAAAAAGATCAAGTTACCATACCCATTAACCAGATTAAAATTTTTGAAGGGAAACCTCAAGTTTCAGTAACCAAAACCAATGGTGTGAAACGGTTGGAAATTTATTATAATGGCGGACAAGCTATCTTTTCATTTAATAATACTAAGGATACTGACAAGTGGGCTAGAAACATTATTAAATTGATTTCAGGTGATACAAGTAATTTTGAAACCTTGGGAGATAGTAGCTTGTTTGGAGCAGATGTTTTGGCAGAAACATTTAAGGATACATTTGACACTTTTAAAGCAGGACTTGGGATTAAGGATGCAGAGCCAGAAAAGATTTCAACCAAGTGTAGCTTTTGTGGAGCACCTTTGTCAGGTCAAGTGAAGCAAACAGTAAGATGTGCCTATTGTGATATGGAGCAGAGTTTATAAGGGGGCAATTAAATGGGGTTGATAAAAGCAATCACAGATTCTATCGGTGGGACATTTGCAGATCAGTGGAAAGAAATTATCACGGTTCAAGCTTTTGATGAACATACAGCTGTAAGCCCCGGTATTGTTCAAGAAAGTAATAATGGTAGGGGTGTCAATACGAAGGGATCTGTAGGTGTTATTTCCAACGGATCCAAGATTTTTATTCCAGAAAATACTGCTGCCTTTATCTTTAGTCAATCTGGTATCGAGGAAATTATTACAGAACCAGGTGGATATGAATACCAAAATGGTGAGAGCAGTGTTTTTAACGGTGATGGATTGAAAAAGTCACTGTTTGACAATGTTGTTAATCGTGTTGGATTCGGTGGTCAAAGTGATCAGCAAAAACAGATTTGTTTTGTTAATTTGAGAGAAATTCGTGATATTAAATTTGGGACTCGCGGTCCAGTCATGTATAATGATTTGTTTTATGGGACAGATTTAGAAGTGCGTGCTTTTGGAACATTTTCTATCCAAATTACAGATGCTAAGCAATTTATCAGAAACTTTCTTCCTGCCAATGTGACTTATTATACCTTTGATAGCGCTCAAGCTAGATCACAAATAGTAACAGAATTTCTTCAATCTTTTATTGTTGCACTTAATTCCTTGTCAACAATTTATCGTATTTCACAATTACCTTCACAAGCTGCAGTTCTTGCGGAACAAGTATCAAATGATGGACAGTATGCAGGGACTTGGAAAGAACGTTTTGGATTTGAGATTGTAAAAGTTGCCATTGCTAATATTGAGTTCTCACCAGAATCTAAGGAATTGGTTAAACAATTTTCATCAAATAAGATGAATTTAAAAGCTTATGATGATGTATCGCAGAAATCTTCTAATATTGCAGCACAACAAAAAATTGCATCAGGAGTGGAGCAACATGGTCTAGGTGATAGTGCTGGAATGATATTTGGAATGAATATGGCTCAAAGTTTAGATGAAAAAGCCATAAAACCAAGTCTATCATTAGATGAGCAAATCGAAGCACTTACAAAACTAAAATCTCTTTTAGATGCAGGGATATTATCCCAGGAAGAATTTGATCGAAAGAAAAAAGAAATTATGGATTTATAAAATGAAACTCGAAAGTTCATAGTTAGTGTGTATTCAAGGAACATTTTAGGTGAAACAATAATAGACTATCGTTCACAGATAGAATATCATGTTGTAAAGGTAGGAGTTGAATATTTTAGCTGTCTCTACAAAGACTATTAAAAATCTTTAACAAATAAGTTGCTAAGGATTTTTTGAAAATTTTTGAGGGGAATTTGAAACATACTTTAAAAGAGTATGCTATCATAGAATATAACTTACAGAAGTAAAAGGAGTTTGTATATGGCTGAACAAGAGTTAGCTATGCAAGTATTACAACAAGTGGTAAAACTACCAGTTGTTAAGGTTGATCGTTCGAAATTTTTAGTGGATAAGTTTTCCAAAGAATTGGATCCAAAAGATATTCCTACCTTATTGGAACAAGGTCCAACGACTCTTCTATCTCAAGAAATCTTAGATCGTGTAGCTAATACTTGTATTCGGGACCATGTATTATTGGCGAGTGGAACGTCTGTTGTTGCAGGATTACCAGGAGGGATTGCTATGGCAATTACCATTCCAGCTGATGTGGCTCAATTTTATGGTTTCTCTCTGAAATTGGCTCAAGAATTAGGTTATATTTATGGATATGAGGATCTTTGGGCTTCACGCGATGAGTTGGGTGAAGATGCTCAAAATACCCTCTTGCTTTATCTAGGCGTCATGTTGGGGGTGAATGGAACCGCTGCTTTGCTACGTGCAGGTGGTATAACAATTGCCAAACAGGTAATGAAAACAGTACCTAATAAAGCGTTAACAAAGACGCTTTGGTACCCTATTTTGAAAAAAGTTTTAAAAATATTTGGTGTGAATCTGACCAAGGGAGGGCTGGCCAAAGGAATGGGAAAATTCATTCCTATCTTGGGTGGTATCATTTCAGGTGGTTTAACCTTTGCAACTATGAAACCAATGGGGGAAAGCTTGCAGAAAGAATTGTCCAAGCTAGTCAACTATAGTGAAGTTCAATATCAAGAAGATGTTGAAACAATCCGAAAAGAGGCTGAAATCATCGAAGGAGAGTAATATGGGACTCATAAAAATTATAGCTAAAACTTATGGTAATTACTTTTTGACCGTGCAAGGTGTAAAAGTAATGAAAACGATAAAGAAAGATGACAATGCCGTTGTCGGTCTGGGGAAACTTTTTATTGCAGACAAGTTAATGGATACGGCTCGGTGGCTCATCAAGCCAGAGGAGAGAGAATGAAATTTTTATGGGCAATTCTTGCCATTATTTTTATCAAACCGATTATTGGAATTATGAAATTCTTTTGGATGATTATCTCTTTTGCAGTCCAATTGCTGTTTTACAAGCTATTATTTAAGCTATTGGATTGGCTCTTTAAACTTATTTAGGTCGTAATTCAAGTCGCAGATAACTAGCAGGAACTCCACTGCTAGTTTTTTAATCTCTTTCCTTGTGGTATAATAAAAGCAGTAAAATCATTTTAGAACATACAATGGAGGTCGTCATGGACAATATCATCGATGTGTCAATTCCTGTTGCAGAAGTGGTGGATAAGCATCCAGAAGTCTTGGAAATTCTAGTGGAGTTGGGTTTTAAACCCCTTGCTAATCCCCTGATGCGTAATACTATCGGTCGCAAAGTGTCGCTCAAACAGGGTTCTAAGCTGGAAGGAACTCCTATGGACAAGATTGTCCGCACACTGGAAGCGAATGGCTACGAAGTGATTGGATTAGACTAATGGCAGATGAACGGATTCATGTCCTACGGGATATTTTGTTAGAATTGCATAATGGCGCCTCTCCTGAATCAGTTCAGGAGCGCTTTGATGCGACTTTTGCGGGTGTCTCAGCCATCGAGATTTCCCTCATGGAGCACGAGCTGATGAACTCGGACTCGGGCGTCACCTTTGAAGATGTTATGGAACTCTGTGATGTCCATGCAAATCTTTTTAAAAATGCTATTAAAGGTGTCGAAGTAGAGGATACCGAGCATCCAGGTCACCCAGTTCGGGTCTTTAAGGAAGAAAATCTGGCCCTCCGCGCGGCCTTGATTCGCATTCGGAGATTGTTAGATACCTATGAATCCATGGAAGATGAAGAAATGCTTGCGGAGATGCGCAAGGGTTTGGTCCGTCAGATGGGACTTGTGGGGCAATTTGATATTCATTACCAACGTAAGGAAGAACTCTTCTTTCCTATCATGGAGCGTTATGGACATGATTCACCCCCAAAAGTGATGTGGGGAGTGGATGATCAGATCAGGGAACTCTTTCAAACAGCTTTAGCGACAGCCAAGTCATTACCAGAAGTGCCGATTAGCAGTGTAAAAGAAGCTTTTGAAGCCTTTGCGACAGAGTTTGAAAGTATGATTTTCAAGGAAGAGTCCATTCTTCTCATGATTCTCCTCGAGTCCTTTACTCAGGATGACTGGCTTCAGATTGCGGAGGAGAGCGATGCCTATGGTTATGCCATCATCCGTCCGTCTGAGAAATGGGTGCCAGAACGCCAGAGTTTTGTTGAGGAAAAGAGTGAAGAGGAGCCTTTACAGCCAGATACGGCAGAGGGTCAAGTTCAGCAGGTTATTGATACGCCAGAAGGGCAGTTTACCATTACCTTTACCCCTAAGGAAAAGGAAGCAGTGCTGGACCGCCATAGTCAACAGGCTTTTGGGAATGGCTATCTTTCAGTCGAGCAGGCCAACCTCATCCTCAATCACCTTCCTATGGAGATTACCTTTGTCAATAAAGATGATATTTTCCAGTATTACAATGACAATGCACCAGCTGATGAGATGATTTTCAAACGGACCTCGTCCCAAGTTGGGCGCAATGTCGAACTCTGCCATCCGCCTAAGTACTTGGACAAGGTCAAGACCATCATGAAGGGACTTCGTGAGGGAAGCAAAGACAAGTATGAAATGTGGTTCAAGTCAGAGTCGCGAGGCAAGTTTGTCCACATCACTTATGCTGCAGTGCACGATGAAGAGGGAGAATTCCAAGGTGTGCTAGAATACGTTCAGGATATCCAGCCCTACCGTGAGATTGACACGGACTATTTCCGTGGATTAGAATAAGGAGAAAAAATGAGTTACGAACAAGAATTTATGAAGGAATTTGAAGCTTGGGTCAATACCCAAATCATGATTAACGACATGGCGCACAAGGAAAGCCAAAAAGTCTACGAAGAAGACCAAGACGAGCGTGCCAAAGATGCCATGATTCGTTACGAAAGCCGCTTGGATGCTTATCAGTTCTTGCTTGGTAAGTTTGAAAATTTCAAAGCAGGTAAGGGATTTCATGATTTGCCAGATGGCTTGTTTGGTGAGCGGAATTATTAAACGAGATAGATTCTTGATTTTTTACTAAAATCTTGATAGAATATTTATATTAAATCCTTGTAAGAGCAGGGGTTTTTTATTGAAAGGATTTTATCATGTCAAAGAAACTCAATCGTAAAAAACAATTACGAAATAGCCTCCGTCGTGCAGGTGCTTTTTCAAGTACTGTGACTAAGGTTGTAGAAGAGACAAAAAAAGTCGTAAAACGTGCAGAACAGTCAGCAAGCCAAGCTGGTAAGGCTGTTTCTAAAAAAGTTGAACAAGCAGTAGAAGCTACCAAAGAGCAAGCTCAAAAAGTAGCCAACTCTGTGGAAGATTTTGCAGCAAACTTGGGTGGACTTCCACTTGACCGTGCCAAAACTTTCTACGATGAAGGTATCAAGTCTGCGTCAGATTTTAAAAACTGGACTGAAAAAGAACTCCTTGCCTTGAAAGGAATCGGCCCAGCTACCATCAAGAAATTGAAAGAAAATGGTATCAAGTTCAAGTAATCTTTCTTGTGCCTTGCATTTCCGTCAAAATCTTGCTACAATAGAGCCATTAGAGGTGTTTTGAATCCCGCATTTTACAGAAAGTGGCGGTGCTGAGAAGTCCACAAATGTGTCAAAACTAGTTGCTAATGGATGAAAAATTGAAATAAAAGTGTCTTTTTGTTTTAAAGACGAGAGTTGCGGGCAACTGCCCGAAATTGGGTGGTACCGCGGATAAATACATTCGTCCCTGTCATGTAGATGGCAGGGCTTTTCTTTTGCGTCTTAGTAAAAGGAGGTTGTTATGAAGCAATCTTTTAAAACAAGTAAACTCTACTATGGCTTTCCTATTTTCATTTTGGGGTATCAGGACCAGAATTTTGGACACAATATTACGACCTGTAGCTCCTCTTATAGCTTGGGAGATTGGCTAGTCATTGGTGTTGGTGCTGAAGAAAATGCGGCTGAGCAAATCAAGCATTACCAGAAGTTTACTGTGAATATTCCTGATGAAAATCTCATGCTCGAGATGGAGCAGGCTGGTTTTATCAGTCATCGAGAGAAATTGAAACACATGGGACTAGACTACGAGATTTCTGAACAGACTCAGGCACCGATTTTAGAGGCCTGTCCAGTCGTATTGGACTGTCAGGTAGATCGGCTTATCGAGGAAGATGGAATCTGTCATATCTTTGCCAAGATTATCGAGCGACTTGCTGATTCTGAACTTTTGGATGAGAAAGGGCATTTTAAAAATGACCGTTTTTCACCGACTTACTTTATGGGGGACGGTCACCAGCGCGTTTATCGTTATCTAGATGACCGTGTTGACCCTATGGGGAGCTTCATAAAGAAAGCGAGGAAGAAGGATGTCAAGAGCTGAATTACCAGAACGATTAGAAACCGAACGACTCGTCCTACGAGTCCGTACTGTGGTGGATGCTGAGGATATCTTTGACTATGCCAGTTGTCCAGAAGTCTCTTATCTAGCAGGTTTTCTACCTGTCAAGACCTTGGAAGATGAGATTTATTATCTGGAGCATATCCTTCCCGAACGCAATCAAAAGGAAAAACTCCCAGCTGGCTATGGGATTGTCGTCAAAGGAACCGATAAAGTCATTGGTTCTGTTGATTTCAACCATCGGCACGAAGACGATGTACTGGAGCTTGGCTATACCTTGCATCCAGACTATTGGGGTCGAGGCTATGTACCAGAAGCAGCGCGTGCCTTGATTGACATAGCTTTTAGAGAACTAGGTCTTCACAAGATTGAACTCTCTTGCTTTGGTTACAATACCCAAAGTCAACGAGTCGCAGAGAAACTTGGCTTTACTCTGGAAGCTCGCATCCGAGACCGCAAAGATGCCCAAGGCAAGCGCTGTGATGATTTGAGATATGGCTTGCTGAGGAGCGAGTGGGGGAACTAACTGTTAGATGATAGAGGTAATTTTTGAGATTAATGTCTTTTTCTAATTCCAATGATAGAGTAAGGAAGTTTTTTGTTCAAGTTTGGAAAAAATGTATTAATACACTTGCTTTTTTCCCAATACTATCCCTTGTATCTGTTTTATGTATAGCACCTCTCACCTTTTTATTAAGCTTTATTTTTAGTAAAGACACTGCACGTTCTATTCTAGAGATAATCACTTTTTTGTTCCTGATAGGCTTTTCGCTTAAATCATTTTCTAAAAGAAGTAATTTAAAAATAGCTATTTTTACTTGTTGGTGTATTTCTATCTCCACTTTGCTTATATTCTTCCTAATCGGTTTAAAATTAGTTATAATTTTTCAGTTTGCATTAATACTGAGGTATGCACTTAAATATATAAATAGATTCATTAAGTTTAGAGATTTTCTTACTAAAAGTACTGAATCTTTAGCATTTATAAATTTTTTTGATGGAATATTTTGCGGAATATTGATTTACTTTTTACAAAATCTGAATTTAGTTGAATCAACTTTGATTAACGTATCTCAGTATTTCTTAACTAATTATGGTATAAGTGAAAATCGAATAAATAACTGGTTCATCATTGTAATAGTTTTAATAATACCATTTGTATTATCTATTATAAAAACTATAGGATCAATCCAGATATTTAAAAGAGTTAGTAAAATAGATATTCCCAAGGGAAAGACACTATGGAATGTATATGCCACGATGCTTATTAATTCGTTTTTATGGTATTATATCTATATTTATTACTTTTTTTCTAATATTATTGATTTTCATTCTGATTTAATTACAGACATTTTTACATTCAATTCATTTATTGCACTTTATTTAATATGCTGGTGGCCAATTTATAATCTAATTAGACATGGTGCAAAAGATACCAAAGAAGTAATAGCGTCATGGTTAATTGGTTCAATCTGTATATTACTGTTAGCAGTATTTAATCAAGTTGAAAATGAATTAATAAATGCTTTAACCTGGTTTTTGCCAATTTTAATTCCTAGTCTAATTGGAGAAATAAATTCTCAATTTGATACAAGAAAATATAAGAAAAAACCAATAAGAACTGAGAAAATGGATAGACACCTCTATCGAACTCAACTATATGGTTTTCTTACTCTATTAATGTTGAGTATTATTCCAAAGTTAACTGAAATTATTTGGGGTTTCAAGATTAAGACAAAATTAGCCGAATTTATAAATCCCGCAGTTGATTGGATGTCTGAATTATTTGCCTCAACAATAATTATTCTCATTTGTTTTATATTATCATTAGTTATTGGGAAGATTATAATTTGGTTATTACAATATTTCTATTTAAACAACAATAATGGATATTACGTGTATCGTGACAACATGTACAGAATATTATTAAATCGTAAATATAAAAGAAATGTTCATAAAAGGAGAAAAAATAATATCTAAACAACTTTCACCTAAATACACCCCATCCTATTTTTAGGTTGGTCGTTATCAAAAACAACTTCAAGAGAACGTTCTCAAGACTCAAGAAGTTCAAAAGTCTCAATCTTTTTCGTTCGTAATTCCCACCACCAAACGTTGCTGCTAAACTCTACCTTGATCAAGCTTGAGGTACAATCTTCAAAGTAAACGAATCACAAAGAAACTGGGATATTCCACTAAAGCCTGTAGTTGAGTCGAGTCTATTGAAGGATGAATTAGAGGAGAAAATAGATGGCTAAAAAGAAAAATAGAAAAAAAGAATTAAAACGCCAGCAAAAGTTGGATATCAAAGTTATTTCTGAAGAAGAGGCTGCTTGGACAGAAATCATGGCCAAAAATCCAACTTTTGTAGAACGTCGGACCATTCAAAATTTCGATGAACTACATACAGCAGTGATGCAATATGCTGATGAACATGGAGAGTATCCAGATGTCCAGCTAATCAATTACCAACTGAAAAATAGGACTTTTGATTGGAAACAGGATCATGCTATATTTAGAGAAGCTATGCATACTCCAAATACACAGAAGCGAAATAAACTGTTAAAACAAGTTTTAAAAATCAATCCAGATTATTTTGCTGCTGATTTCCACTTGTTCTTATCAGAGGTTGAAGATTTTGATTTGTCAACCTTTAAAAAGGTATTGGATTTTGAAACTCTAGTTTTAGAAAAATGGAAAATGAACGGCTACAATAGTTGGAACTATTTTGAAGCCCGTCCTATCCTGTCTGCTCTGATGTTTCTGATTGAGTATTACATGATGGAGAACTTCAATTCTAAGGCTTTGGAATTGGTTAACTTATACTTAAGTAAGCGACCAGAACGTTTTCCTCCAAATTTTGTCTTCTGTATGCTTTCCTTGTATCATATTACTGGTCAGGAACTAAAGGTTGAACGTTTCTATCGTGAAGAATTAAATAAAGGGAAACGGGATGATACCATTCTTATTCATGCCATCATCTCTGCTTTTTCTCAAGGAAAAATTGAAGAAGCAAGTCGGCTATTTGCAAAGTTAGTGGAAATCAATGATGAAGCTGTTGAATTCTTTATAGAGGAAGATTGGCAATTCAAGGTTATAGATATAGAAGACCAAGAATGCTATTGTCCAAATTCAGTTGAATCGTTACAAGCTAGTTTGTACCCTCTGTTTGATTACTTACTAGAAAATATTATTTTAACGAAATTTTTAACAAACGAGGCCGAAAAGTTCCGCCGTAAACCAGTATTTTCGAATCATTCTAGTATGATAAGAAATTTATCCGAGGTCACTGACTGGCATTCCTTTATGAATGAGGGAAAAATGAAGGGAATTCGGATGGATTTTGTTCACATCTTTGTTGAAAATGGGATTCATAGGTCTTCAGATTTCAAAAAATGGACTGAAAAAGAAGTTCTCGCTTTGAAGGGAATTGGTCCCGTAACCGTTAAAAAGCTGAAAGAAAACGGCATAAAGTTTAAGAACGAGAAGTAATTGTTTATTGAAGGGGGGAGGTGAAATTGTCTTGAATGAAATTTCTAATTTCATCCTGTATACTACACCAAATGGTGACGTTCAGCTAGATATCCTTTTACAAGATGAAAATCTTTGGTTGACTCAAAAAGGTCTTGCAGAGCTCTTTGGAGTTGAACGAAGTGTCATTACAAAGCACTTAAAAAACATTTATGATAGTGGTGAGTTAGATAAGGTGTCAACTTGTGCAAAATTTGCACAGGTTCAACAAGAGGGCAATAGAACTGTCCGGCGTGAACTTGAATATTACAATCTGGATGCTATCATTTCAGTAGGCTATCGTGTAAATTCCAGCAAGGCTACTCAATTTAGAATTTGGGCAACCAAGACCTTGAAAGAATTTATCATCAAAGGTTTTGTTTTGGATGATGAACGCTTGAAACAAGGACAGACAGTTTTCGGACAAGATTATTTCCGTGAACTTTTAGAACGAATTCGCTCTATTCGTTCTAGCGAGCGCCGAATCTATCAACAAATTACGGATATCTTTGCTGAATGTGCCATAGATTATGATCGAAACTCAGATATTACTAAAAATTTCTATGCTATGGTGCAAAATAAATTTCATTATGCAATTACTGGAAGTACGGCTGCAGAAATTATCTATCAACAAGCCGATGCTAGTAAAGAAAAAATGGGATTAACTTCTTGGAAGAATGCACCTGATGGACGAGTGATCAAATCAGATGTGACGGTAGCCAAAAATTATTTGCAAGAAAAAGAAATTCGACAACTAGAGCGAACTGTTACAGCCTATTTTGATTATATTGAGGGTTTGGTTGAGCGCCGTAACACTTTTACCATGCGAGGATTGGCAGATAGTATTGATCGTTTTCTATCTTTTAATGAGTACGAAATTTTAGAAGGAAAAGGAAGTATTTCCAAGAAACAAGCAGACTCAAAAGCCATCCAGGAGTATGAAAAATTTAACCGAACTCAAAAAATTCTATCGGACTTTGATAAACATATTATGAAGATAATGAGAGAAAGTTAATGTAAAATTTTTATACAGTTTCTTTTTTGCTAATAGAAGATACTGAAAAAATCAGATGTGCTGAATCAAGGCCTATCTTCTACATACTAATTTTATTTAAAGATATTAACTAGAAAGGACAAACACATGTCTAAAGAACTTTCACCTAAATACAATCCAGCCGAGGTTGAGGCTGGTCGTTACCAAAAATGGCTTGATGCTGATGTTTTCAAGCCTTCAGGCGATCAAAAGGCGAAGCCTTATTCAATCGTGATTCCACCACCAAACGTAACTGGTAAACTCCACCTTGGTCACGCTTGGGATACAACTTTACAGGATATTATTATCCGTCAAAAACGCATGCAAGGTTTTGACACGCTTTGGCTTCCAGGGATGGACCACGCTGGGATTGCGACTCAGGCTAAGGTTGAAGAGCGCTTGCGTGGAGAAGGCATTTCCCGCTATGATCTTGGTCGTGAAAAATTCCTCGAGAAGGTCTGGGAATGGAAAGACGAATATGCCACTACTATCAAGGAACAATGGGGCAAGATGGGGCTCTCTGTAGACTACTCTCGCGAGCGTTTCACTCTTGACGAAGGCTTGTCGAAAGCCGTTCGCAAGGTCTTTGTGGACCTTTACAAGAAAGGCTGGATCTACCGTGGTGAGTTTATTATCAACTGGGACCCAGCAGCTCGCACAGCCCTTTCTGATATCGAAGTTATCCACAAGGACGTAGAAGGTGCCTTCTACCACATGAATTACATGCTGGAAGACGGTTCACGCGCCCTTGAAGTTGCGACAACTCGTCCTGAGACCATGTTTGGGGACGTAGCTGTTGCGGTCAATCCAGAAGACCCACGCTACAAGGACTTGATCGGTAAAAACGTCATCCTTCCAATCGCTAATAAACTAATTCCAATCGTGGCCGACGAACACGCAGATCCTGAGTTTGGTACAGGTGTCGTGAAAATCACACCTGCTCACGATCCAAACGACTTCTTGGTTGGTCAACGCCACAACTTGCCACAAGTCAACGTCATGAACGACGACGGAACTATGAATGAGCTTGCCTTCGAATTTGCAGGTATGGACCGTTTTGAAGCTCGTAAGGCAGTCGTTGCCAAGTTGGAAGAAATCGGTACCCTCGTTAAAATCGAAAAACGTGTCCACAGTGTTGGTCACTCAGAGCGTACTGGTGTTGTGGTTGAGCCACGCTTGTCTACGCAATGGTTCGTCAAGATGGACCAATTGGCCAAGAATGCTATTACTAACCAAGATACAGAAGACAAGGTAGAATTCTACCCACCTCGTTTTAATGATACCTTCCTTCAATGGATGGAAAATGTTCACGACTGGGTAATCTCTCGTCAGCTCTGGTGGGGTCACCAAATCCCTGCTTGGTACAATGCTGAGGGTGAAATATACGTCGGTGAGGAAGCTCCAGAAGGTGACGGATGGACTCAGGACGAAGATGTCTTGGACACTTGGTTCAGTTCTGCCCTTTGGCCATTCTCTACTATGGGCTGGCCGGATGTCGACTCAGAAGACTTCAAACGTTATTTCCCAACTTCAACCTTGGTAACAGGTTACGACATCATCTTCTTCTGGGTGTCTCGTATGATCTTCCAATCCTTGGAATTCACTGGTCGTCAGCCATTCCAAAACGTGCTTATCCACGGTCTCATCCGTGACGAGCAAGGACGCAAGATGTCTAAATCTCTCGGTAACGGGATTGACCCGATGGATGTCATCGAGAAATACGGTGCCGATGCCCTTCGTTGGTTCCTTTCAAACGGTTCTGCACCGGGGCAAGACGTGCGCTTCTCTTACGAGAAAATGGATGCTTCATGGAACTTCATTAACAAAATCTGGAACATCTCTCGCTACATCCTCATGAATAATGAAGGCTTGACCCTTGAGCAAGCAACTGCTAATGTGGAAAAAGTTGTTAACAAGGAAGCTGGAAATGTCACAGACCGTTGGATTCTCCACAACCTTAATGAAACCATCGGAAAAGCTACTGCCAACTTTGACAAGTTTGAGTTTGGTGTCGCTGGACATATCCTCTACAACTTCATCTGGGACGAGTTTGCGGACTGGTACGTTGAGTTGACCAAGGAAGTCCTTTATAGCGACAATGAAGAAGAGAAAGTCATCACACGCTCTGTTCTCCTTTACACTCTGGACAAGATCCTTCGTCTCCTCCACCCAATTATGCCATTCGTGACAGAGGAAATCTTTGGACAAATCTCAGAAGGCTCTATCGTTACAGCAGAATACCCAACTGTCAACCCAGTCTTTGAAGATCTTGCGGCTCACACAGGTGTGGAAAGTCTCAAAGACTTGATCCGTGCTGTTCGGAATGCGCGTGCGGAAGTAAACGTTGCTCCAAGCAAGCCTATCACCATCCTTGTTAAGACAAGCGATAGCGACTTGGAAGCCTTCTTTAACAGCAATGTCAACTACATCAAACGCTTCACAAATCCAGAACACTTGGAAATCGCCTCAACCATCCCTGCACCTGAACTCGCTATGTCAAGCGTCATCACAGGAGCAGAAATCTACCTGCCACTCGCTGACCTCCTCAATGTTGAAGAAGAATTGGCTCGTCTCGACAAGGAACTGGCTAAATGGCAAAAAGAACTAGATATGGTCGGTAAGAAGCTCTCTAACGAACGCTTCGTAGCCAACGCCAAACCAGAAGTCGTCCAAAAAGAACGCGACAAACAAGCCGACTACCAAGCCAAATACGACGCGACCGTCGCACGTATTGATGAGATGAAGAAGTTGGTGAAATAAACATAGAAACACGGTGGTAAGCCGTGTTTTTTGGTATAATGAAATCAATATCTATTGATGGAGAAAGTGATGTCTAAACACCCTCATTATGAATTGTTAAATCTAATTGGCTACGGTCTTGCCAAGTTTGACAAGCTTTTGATAAAAGAATTTCAATGTTCTAGCAAGTCGGAGTTTTATCGCCATGTGGTTTCTCTGGGAATTGCTGAAACAACTGGAGTTGTAAAAAATAGAATGGATTTATTTGATCCTTATTTTGACAATAATCGAAAAGGTTGGTGGCAGAAAGCTGAAGTTTACCGTTTTCGTAAAGATTTAATTGATATGATGTTTGGAAATGAAGATGTTCATAGTTATGCTGAAATCGTTAAAATGTTACTTGCTAGTGAAGGAAAGGAAACAGGCATTACTACCATTGAAAAACCAATAATTAGAACTAAATTCAAACGTCTACAAGAAACTGGAATGGAAGCAGAAAATTATTTTATACTCAACTTTGATAAAGAAGAAAAATTTCAAGGTGGACTATTGACCGATGCCCGTCTTTATGGTGATGGATATGATTTCCAAGTAGATGTTCAAGAACATTCTTATCTTGCCGAAGTTAAAGGAATTCGAAAATCTAAGGGTCGCATTCGATTGACTGCCAGAGAATATGAAAAAGCCAAAGAGTTTAAATCAGATTTTATTTTATCCTTAGTTACTAACCTAGATGATATTCCCAAGCTAGTGTTAATTGATAATCCTTTGAATCATTTTGAATTCCAAAAGAGCATCATAAAAAATGAAGTCATAGAATATAGGAGCTTAGAAGATTTGTATTAGTTCTCCCCCCTTAACTTTTCTAATTAAAGCAGATAGAAGTCATGGCGGGTTAACGACTTAATGAACTGGAGAACAATGGTATTTGTTTGACTAAGTTTAAAGATGGCGAAATTAACATTGAATTCACCACTAGTGCTGACTACAACTCTTTTATTATTTATATGAAGTATATATATTTCATAGAACATATTGTGAGAGCTTTTTATAGTTTAAGCCAGTTTCCAACCAATTTCGTGATTTAATGGTAATGAAGAAAAAGAATTGAAAGGACCTTTCTATGCAACCAACTTACAACATTGACGATCCAAACTTGTCTTATGAAGCTAAACGTGACTTATGGCAGATCGGTTTTGGCCTACAGAAGGTTGATAATCTAGTGCCATCAGCTTATATGGAATCTTTGGCTGAGAAACAGGCTCGGGGTGAATTGACTTATGAGCAGGTTTATGAGGATGCAACGGCTTATCATCATACTATTGATGCGAGTACGGAGGAGGCAGACTTGGTTTCTCTTCGTATCGTGGAACTATTATCTCGAAGAGGCTTTAGCTTCAGTCCTGCAACCTTACTTGCTATTCATAAGGAGTTGTTTCAAGATATATTTGAAACCTCTATTCCGGTGGGGCAATTTCGTCAGACCAATATCACAAAGAATGAACCTGTTTTGAATGGTGAAAGTGTTGTGTACTCTGATTACTCCATGATTCAAATGACATTGGATTATGATTTTAATCAGGAAAAACAAGTTGCATATGCGACACTAACTCAGGTGGATGTGGTTAAAAAAATCCAGCATTTTATTTCAGGAATCTGGCAGATTCATCCATTTCGCGAAGGAAACACTCGGACAGTAACGGTTTTTTTGATTCAGTATCTTCGTGAGTTTGGTTTTGATATTGATAATACACCATTTCAGCAACATGCCAAGTATTTTCGTGATGCCTTGGTATTAGATAATGCAAAGATCTTACAGAGACGCCCTGAGTTTTTAACAGCTTTTTTTGAAAATCTCTTGCTCGGTGGTCAAAACGATCTGTCCTCAGAAAAGATGTACCTAGAACTCGATCTTTAAAAATCCTCATACTGAGTAAACATTGAATTTTAGGGGCAAAATAAGGTAAATATTCCCATAAGAAAACGTATATCATCAAAGATTTAGTGTCACTTGATAATATGCGTTTTTTGAATTTTATAGACTGCTCGTTTAAACTCTATTTACCTCGTACCTTCTGGTGCGAGACGGAATAAGTATTATTCGGATTTTATTTTCGTGTACAATTTCAGCTATTCTTGTTATAATCAGCCTATAGGAATCAAGGAGGTGACTCTTATGGCTGTTTTTGTGTCTTTGGATGGAATTGTGGTAGAAGTACTTGATGTTTTTTCTTCTTTTAATGGGGATAGTGAGTTTTTCTTGTGTAAACGTCTTAAGGACAAGAGCCAGTTTGTTATGGAACGTTCTCAGTTCGAGGAGATGTTCCAACTTCAAAGTAGTCACTTGACGACGCAAGAAAAATTACAATTGTTTACCTCCGTGTTTGCTGGCCGTTATGATGTTTATGCTAAGAGTTTTATCAATGATCAAGGGAAAATTCAGTATTTTCCATCCTATGATTATGGTTGGAAGCAGTTGCCGCCTGAAAAACGGAGTTTCCAGACATTGACGGATTCCGTTTTGAAATCTCATTTTCGTGGGGAGACAGCTATCGGTATCTTTCCTATGCACTTAGATGATAGCTGTTATTTTTTGGTACTGGATTTGGACGAAGGAGATTGGAAAGAAGCCGGTTTAGCTATTCGAAGAATAGCCAGGGAACGCCAGATGGAAGCCCATTTAGAGATTTCTCGTTCGGGTCACGGACTCCACATTTGGTTCTTCTTTGAGGAAGCGATTCCGAGTCGAGAGGCTCGCTTGTTTGGAAAGAAACTGTTAGAACTGGCAATGCAGGAAAGTATGCAACTGTCCTTTGATTCTTTTGATCGCATGTTTCCAAATCAGGATGTTCTTCCTAAAGGTGGATTTGGTAATTTGATTGCACTTCCTTTTCAAGGAGAAGCTTATCATCAAGGGCGAACGGTCTTTGTGGATGAACATTTTCAGCCTTATGAAGACCAATGGAGGTATCTACAAGAAATTCAGAGGGTTTCAACTGCTAAAGTGTCACTGTTAATCCAAGAGGAGTTAGGCAAGCAAGAATTGGATAAGGAGTTGAAAGTCGTCTTATCCAATATGATCCAACTTGAAAAATCGTCTGTGACACCAAAGACACTGTTTTTCTTGAAAAATATGGCTTCGTTTTCTAATCCCGAATTTTATTTAAAACAGGCGATGCGACAGCCAACCTATCAAATTCCTGAGCGAATGTATTTATTTGGAGAATCCGATCATTATTTATGGCTGCCAAGAGGCTTGCTATATCCATTGCAAGATAAATTTAAGCAGGTATCTGTGGAAGATAGGAGAAAGGTACAAAGGTCCATTAGAGTGGAATTTAAGGGAGAACTCACTTTTGAGCAAGAGTTAGCCCTGTCAGATATGATTTCCAAAGAAAATGGTCTACTCCATGCGGAGACTGGTTTTGGGAAGACCGTTTTAGGTGCTGCTCTCATCTCTGAACGGAAGGCCAAAACAATTATCCTAGTTCATAATAAGCAACTCTTAGACCAATGGCTGGATCGTTTAAACCATTTTTTGACTTTCGAAGAGGCAGAAGCTACCCGTTATACGGCATCAGGTCGTGAAAAGATAATAGGCTATGTTGGCCAGTACGGTGGGACTAAGAAATGGCTGAGTAAACTGGTTGATGTTGTTATGATTCAATTTCTATTTAAGTTGGAAAATAGTCAAAGTCTTTTGGATAAGTATGAGATGATGATTGTGGATGAGTGTCATCACGTGTCTGCTTTTATGTTTGAAAAAGTTGTTGCTCAGTTTAGAGGGAAGTATCTTTACGGTTTGACGGCTACGCCTGAGCGTAAGAATGGTCATGAGCCTATCGTTTTTCAGAGAATTGGTGAGATACTCCATACTGCTGATAAGAGGGAAACGGATTTTAAACGGCAATTGCAATTAAGATTCACTTCTTTTGGTCATTTGGAGATTGAAAAGACCAAAGCAAGTAATTTTATACAGCTTAGTGATTGGATTGCTACTGACTCAGCGAGGAATCAGTTGATTCTCAAGGATATTCTAGCCCAAGTGGCAGAAAGGCGGAATATCTTGGTTCTAGTCAATCGAATTCAACAGATAGATGTCTTTGAAAAGTTATTGAAAGAGAAAGACGTTGATGACTGTTACATTATTAGTGGAAAAACCAAAGTCCGAGAGAGAACGAGTTTACTGGAGACGTTAGAACAGTCAGATAAAGGGTTTGTTTTGTTGTCTACTGGAAAATACATTGGCGAAGGTTTTGACTTACCTCAGTTGGACACGCTTATCTTGGCAGCACCCTTTTCTTGGAAAAATAATTTAATTCAGTATGCAGGTCGGATTCATAGAAACTACAAGGATAAGTCTTTGGTGCGTATTTTCGATTATGTGGATATTCATGTTCCTTATTTAGAAAAGATGTTTCAGAAACGACAAGTAGCTTATCGAAAGATGGATTATCGTGTCATCGAGGGTGAGGAGAAACAATTCGTTTATGTTGATAGTAGATATGAGAATGTGTTGAGGGAGGACTTGGCAGGGGAAAGACAGGAATGTCTGCTTATTTTACCTTATGTGCACCAGACAAAACTGATGAAATTTCTAAAAGAATTTAGGATTAGTCAAATTGAGATATGTATACCAGAGACGGTTGCAAATAAAGCATGGCTAGACCAGATGAAGAGCAAGAAAATTAAAGTGTCTTTTACTCAATCAAAAATAGTCACGCCTATTCTTTTGGTAAACAAGACTATTGTTTGGTATGGTGCAATGCCATTATTAGGGAAGGTAGATGAAATGACCATATTACGTTTGGAATCAGCTAGTATAGTTTCTGAACTAGTGGCGGGTTTACGATAGAGAAAATTTTTAAAAATTTCTATGTATGATTTTCATTTTGAAAGAACGACAAGTCTTGACAGGTCAACGGCTCAATGAACTGGAAATTAACGGTATTCGATTGATCAAGTATAAGAATGGAGAGATCGGTATTGAATTCATCTGGATTGATATTGAAAATCCACCTAGCGATGCCATCGGTTGGGTAGCAAAGAAATAAAAAGTCCTGTCACTTTCTCCCCCTTAACCTTTGACTATTCTGCAAAATTATCGTAAAATAAAGAGTAAATGATAAAATGAGGTCAGAGTCTGTTCACTCTGGCGATAGTAGTATAAATGAGGAGAAACGCTTTGGAATTAGAAGTATTTGCTGGACAAGAAAAAAGTGAACTATCTATGATTGAGGTAGCGCGTGCTATCTTGGAACTTCGTGGTCGCGACCATGAGATGCATTTTAGCGATCTTGTAAACGAAATTCAAAACTACCTTGGAACATCAAACAGCGATATCCGCGAAGCTTTGCCTTTGTTCTACACAGAGTTGAACTTTGACGGTAGCTTCATCTCACTTGGAGACAACAAATGGGGTCTTCGTTCATGGTATGGTGTGGACGAAATTGACGAAGAAATCATCGCTCTTGAGGAAAGTGACGACGATGAAGTAGCACCAAAAGCTAAGAAAAAACGTGTCAATGCCTTCATGGATGGCGATTCAGATGCTATTGACTACAATGCAGATGATCCAGAAGATGAAGATGCATACGAAGCAGATCCAGCTCTTTCATACGATGATGAAAATCCAGATGATGAGAAAAACGAAGTGGAAGCTTATGATGCAGAAATCAACGAAATCGCCCCAGATGACTTGGGTGAAGACGTGGATCTTAACGAAGAAGACGACGAATTTTCAGATGATGATACTGAAAACATCGAGGAATAAAAATTAGCTATTGACAATTATCCTATTTTTAGGTATCATATTGTTCGGGCACCTCTTTTAGAGGTCGGGGCTCCCTAGTTCTTAGGGAGCTATTTTTGTTTTTTCAAGAAGTTATCTTCTTGTATTTTGGTTGTGAATCTGGTGCAGTCGTCCCAGATTATTCTTATTAGTAGGGTCTTGTTTTCTATGTCCCCTCGTAGTTAACAAGGCCTTGAGCATTTTAGAAAGAGGAATCTATGTCTACGAAATATATTTTTGTAACTGGTGGTGTCGTATCGTCTATTGGGAAAGGGATTGTGGCAGCAAGTCTGGGGCGTCTCTTGAAAAATCGTGGTCTCAAAGTAACCATTCAAAAGTTTGACCCTTATATCAATATCGATCCTGGAACCATGAGTCCTTACCAGCACGGAGAAGTTTTTGTGACAGATGATGGAGCTGAGACAGATTTGGACTTGGGTCACTATGAACGTTTCATCGATATCAATCTTAACAAATATTCTAACGTGACAACTGGTAAAATTTACAGTGAAGTTCTTCGTAAGGAACGACGTGGAGAATACCTTGGGGCAACTGTTCAAGTCATTCCTCATATCACAGATGCTTTGAAAGAAAAAATCAAGCGTGCCGCTCTAACGACTGACTCTGATGTCATTATCACAGAGGTCGGTGGAACTGTTGGGGATATCGAGTCCTTGCCATTTTTAGAGGCTCTTCGTCAGATGAAGGCAGATGTGGGTGCGGATAATGTTATGTACATCCATACAACCCTGCTTCCATACCTCAAGGCCGCTGGTGAAATGAAGACCAAACCAACTCAACACTCTGTCAAAGAATTGCGTGGATTGGGAATCCAACCAAATATGTTGGTTATTCGTACAGAAGAGCCAGCTGGTCAAGGAATTAAAAACAAACTAGCACAGTTCTGTGATGTGGCACCAGAAGCCGTTATCGAATCGTTGGATGTTGAACACCTTTACCAAATTCCATTGAACTTGCAGGCTCAAGGTATGGATCAAATTGTTTGTGATCATTTGAAATTAGACGCACCGGTAGCAGATATGACAGAATGGTCAGCCATGGTGGACAAGGTCATGAACCTCAAGAAACAAGTTAAGATTTCCCTTGTTGGTAAGTATGTGGAGTTGCAAGATGCTTACATTTCTGTGGTTGAAGCCTTGAAACACTCTGGTTATGCCAACGACGCAGAAGTTAAAATCAATTGGATCAATGCCAATGATGTGACAGCAGAGAATGTAGCAGAGCTCTTGTCTGATGCGGACGGAATCATCGTGCCAGGTGGTTTTGGTCAACGTGGTACGGAAGGGAAAATCCAAGCCATCCGCTATGCGCGTGAAAATGATGTTCCAATGTTGGGAGTCTGCTTGGGCATGCAGTTGACTTGTATCGAGTTTGCTCGTCACGTTTTAGGTCTTGAAGGTGCCAATTCTGCAGAGCTTGCACCAGAAACAAAGTACCCTATCATTGATATCATGCGTGATCAGATTGATGTTGAGGATATGGGTGGAACCCTTCGTTTGGGGCTTTATCCATCTAAGTTGAAACGTGGCTCTAAGGCAGCAGCTGCTTACCACAATCAAGAAGTGGTGCAACGACGCCACCGTCACCGTTATGAGTTTAACAACGCCTTCCGTGAGCAGTTTGAGGCAGCAGGTTTTGTCTTCTCAGGAGTTTCTCCAGATAATCGTTTGGTCGAAATCGTGGAAATTCCTGAAAATAAATTCTTTGTAGCGTGTCAGTATCACCCTGAACTGTCAAGTCGTCCAAACCGTCCAGAAGAACTCTACACTGCCTTTGTCACTGCAGCAGTTGAGAACAGCAATTAGCTAGATTATAACCTTTGAGAAGAATCTCAGAGGTTTTTTGCTTGCATATTTAGGATAAGATTTGCAAAACAAAAACATAGTGATATAATTAACATAAAAAATCCTAAGGAGGAACTACAATGAAAAAAATCACACTATTTGGTTTGTCTCTAGCTGGTCTAGCTTTACTGGCTTTTCCACATTCAGGTCAGGCATTTGAACTTAAAGAAGAATGGGTTGTTAAGTGTGGAGTACAGTATCAAGATGGCAAGATTCTTCGGTTTAACAATGGTCATGAAGTGGATATTAAAGTCTTGGATTTGCCAAAAACTGAGAAAATCGAGTGGACGGTTAGTCTCGATGGTCAAGATCAGACTGTCAATTTCCTAGGTCAAGAAAAGGACAAGTCTATGATCGGGGAAGAAGGACGTTACCTGAATTTCTATGTTCCATATGGCTATAGAGGAGATATCAAGGTAGAGGCCAAGAGCGGAAACGAAGTGAAGACCTGGTCAACGAAAGTTGTGGATGATATTCATAATGATAGTGGAAAGAGAGGTTACTATCGTATTGAAGAATCAAATAATCAATACACTTACCTCGATGCTAAATGGGATTATCAAACCAAGACTTACACTGCTACTTTACCAGAGACTGTTAATGGTCAAAAAGTCTTTGCTTGGGCAGACTATGACAATGGCGAATTGAAACTTGAAAAACTAAAATCTATCAGTCATAAATATGATGGAGGATCTTTCAAAGAACTTTATCCGATTGTAAAAGCAGAAAGTTGGCTAAAATCAAACCAAAACTGGTACTATCAAAAACAAGGTCAACTAGTTCAAAATGCTTGGGTTAAGGACAAGGGAACTTGGTACTTTATGAATGATAAAGGAGTCATGTTCAATCAAACTTGGCTCTATCAAGGTAACAACTGGTATGCCTTTAAATCATCAGGAGCCATGATTGAGAGTGACTGGCTTTACGACCAAGGCAAGTGGTACTATTTATCAACTTCAGGAGCCATGAAAGCAAGCACTTGGGTTTATGACAAGGGAGAATGGTATTATGTAAGTTCTTCTGGTGCCATGATTGCGAATGATTGGGTCAAAGACAATGGTAAGTGGTATTATCTGGCTTCATCAGGTAAGATGCTTCGCAATACCTACACACCTGATGGTTACTACGTTGGCAACTCAGGTGCCTGGCAATAAGAATAATACTCTTCGAAAATCTCTTCAAACCACGTCAGCGTCATCCACAACTTCAAAACAGTGTTTTGAGCTGACTTCGTCAGTTCTATCTACAACCCCAAAACGCTGTTTTGAGCAACCTGCGGCTAGCTTCCTAGTTTGCTATTTGCTTTTCATTGAGTATAAGAAGTCCTTTTCCTTAAAGGAAGAGGCTTTTTACTTGCTTTTCCGCTGCTTCCTCATTTGTCCTAAAGCCTTTTTTGTGTTAAAATGAATGGTATGAAAGCTAAAAAAATGTGGATGGCAGGCTTGGCTTTGCTTGGTGTTGGAAGCCTTGCCCTTGCTACGAAAAAAGTTGCAGATGACCATAAGCTCAGGAAGACTCAGGAAGAGTTGACAGCGATTGTACGAGACAATTTTTCAGACATGGGGGAAATTGCGACCCTCTATGTTCAAGTTTATGAAAGCAGTCTAGAGAGCTTGGTTGGTGGCGTCATTTTTGAGGATGGCCGTCATTATACCTTTGTCTATGAAAATGAAGACCTAGTCTATGAGGAGGAAGTTTTATGATACAACCAGCAAGTTTAGAAGAATTAGCATCTTTAGTAGAAAAAGATGGCAAGAAGGTTTTCCTTTTTGTGGCGGACTGGTGTGGCGATTGCCGTTATATTTATCCTGCCTTGCCAGAAATTGAGGAGAGCAATCCAGAGTTTACCTTTATTCGAGTGGATAGAGACCAGTATATGGATTTGGCCAAACTCTGGGATGTATATGGAATCCCTAGCCTTGTTGTTCTAGAAAAGGACAAGGAAATCGGCCGTTTTGTCAATCGCGACCGTAAAAGCAAGCAACAAATTAATGACTTTTTAGCAGGACTAAAATAGGAGAAAAAGGAAACAATGATTTTTACATATAACAAAGAACATGTCGGTGATGTCCTTATGGTCATCGTGAAAAACAGTGGAGATGCCAAATTGGATGTGGAGCGTAAAGGAAATGTAGCCCGTGTTTTCCTTAAAGATAATGGGGAAACAGTAGCTTGGAATATTTTCGAGGTTTCAAGTTTCTTTGAAATTGCAGAGCGAGGTCAAGTCTTTTTGTCTGATGAACAAGTAGCTCGTTTGAACCAAGAATTGCAGGCGGAAGGTTTTAAAGAAGAAATTGTCAATGACAAGGAACCTAAGTTTGTTGTTGGTGAAATTGTCGAGATGGTAGCCCATCCAGATAGTGACCACCTTAACATCTGCCAAGTTGCAGTTGCAAGTGACAAGACAGTGCAAATCGTTGCAGGGGCTCCTAATGCGCGTGTTGGATTGAAAACCATTGTAGCTCTTCCAGGAGCTATGATGCCCAAAGGCAATCTTATTTTCCCAGGTGAACTTCGTGGTGAAAAGAGTTTTGGCATGATGTGTAGTCCTCGTGAATTGCATTTGCCAAACGCTCCGCAAAAACGTGGTATTATTGAATTATCAGAAGACCAAGTTGTTGGAACTCCATTTGATCCAGCGAAACACTGGACTGCATAAGAAGTTGTCAGTATCTGATAGACCAGCTAGAAGGAAATAAGATGGCAAAAAATGTTGTGATTACAGGAGCGACATCAGGTATTGGTGAAGCAATTGCGCGTGCTTATCTGGAGCAGGGTGAGAATGTCGTTCTAACAGGTCGACGGATAGACAGACTAGAAATCCTCAAGTCGGAGTTTGCAGAAACTTTTCCAAATCAAACCGTCTGGACCTTTCAACTAGATGTGACGAATATGACCATGGTGAATACTGTTTGTTCCAATATTCTAGAAACGATAGGGAAGATTGATATTCTGGTCAACAATGCCGGTCTGGCTCTTGGCTTGGCTCCCTATCAAGACTATGAAGAGTTGGATATGTTGACCATGCTGGATACCAATGTCAAAGGTTTGATGGCAGTCACTCGCTGTTTCTTGCCAGCAATGGCAAAAGCCAATCAAGGACATATCATTAATATGGGGTCAACCGCAGGAATCTACGCCTATGCAGGTGCAGCTGTTTATTCAGCCACCAAGGCAGCGGTTAAGACCTTTTCAGATGGTCTGCGAATTGATACCATCGCAACGGATATCAAGGTGACGACCATTCAGCCTGGAATTGTCGAAACAGATTTTTCGACGGTACGTTTTCGCGGTGATAAAGAACGAGCTGCGTCCGTTTACCAAGGAATAGAAGCTTTGCAAGCTCAGGATATTGCAGACACAGTAGTCTATGTGACTAGTCAACCTCGTCGTGTTCAGATTACAGATATGACCATTATGGCCAATCAACAGGCGACAGGTTTCATGGTTCATAAAAAATAAAAAATTTTCTCGAAAAGTTACAAATTTCTGTAACTTTTTTTGATTTCCTACGAATAGATAAGTAGGAGGAAAAAATATGTATAATAAAGTTATTCTTATTGGAAGAATCGTTGCAGCACCAGAATTGCACAAAACCAACAATGACAAGTCAGTAGCGCGAGCAACTATCGCTGTGAACCGTCGTTACAAAGATCAAAACGGTGAACGTGAAGCCGATTTTGTAAATATGGTCCTATGGGGTAGACTAGCAGAAAGCTTGGCCAGCTACGCAACTAAAGGTAGTCTCATTTCAGTGGATGGGGAATTGCGTACTCGTCGTTTTGAGAAAAATGGTCAAATGAATTATGTGACCGAAGTCCTTGTCACAGGATTCCAACTTTTGGAAAGCCGCGCCCAACGTGCTATGCGTGAAAATAATGCAGGACAGGATTTGGCCGATTTGGTCTTGGAAGAGGAAGAATTGCCATTTTAAACATTGAAAAGTCTGAGTTGCTCTTAGGCTTTTTTATAATGTATAAATGTGTTACAATGAACTAGTTGAAACTTTTTGGAGGTTGGAATGAGTAGAGAATATACAAGAACAATCGTCAAAATTATATTTTGTACAGTAGTCGTATTTGTTTTTGCGATTTATACTCATGTGAGTCAGACAGATCCTATTCCGGGACAAATAAAAGTTGGAGCGACTTATATGACGATGAATAGTGAATTTTATAGACATTTACATAATGAGATTCAACGCTATTCTGATTCAGAAGGTCAGATATTGTATACTCGGGACGCAGAGATGAGTGAAGAAAAACAGAGTAAACAAATTGATGAGTTTATAGAGAAGCGAGTGAATGTTATTGTTATTAATCCGGTTAAGAGTGATAGCGAGCAAATTGTAGAAGCGTTAAGTAGGGCAAAGAATTTTGGAATTAGAGTTATAGCAGTAGATAGTCAGTTGAATAATATAAAAGTTGATACGAGTATAGTTTCTGATAATTACCATGCTGGGATATTAATTGCCAAGGATTTGATGAAACGTACCTCAAATGCTCATATTCTTTTGTTAACGCACAAAGATGCTTTATCAGCTAATCAGAGAATAACTGGTTTTTTGGATACAATAAAATCAGAAGAACATTATCAAATTATCTCAGAAAGAGAAACGGTTGGTCAAACAGAGTATGCTATGACTACTGTAGGTGATGCCTTATCTGAAGGTTTACAATTTGATGCTATAGTGACTTTAAATGATAGAGCAGCTATAGGAGCTTTAGCAGCAATTAAAGAATTGAAAGTAACTTCAAAAAAACTTATTTACGGAATAGATGGTTCACCAGATATGAAGCATTTATTAGCTACAACAGATGAAGTTACGGGAACGGTTGCTCAATTTCCATCTCATATGGGTAGAAAAGTATCGGAAACAATAGATTTATTAGTAAAAAAAGAAGAAGTTGAAGAATTATATACTATACCTGTACAATTTGTTGATAAAAATAATATAATTCAGTTTGATATTAATGGGTGGCAGTAATGAAACAGGTAAAAGGTGTCCAGTACTCTATAATTTTGCTTTTATTAATTAATTTTCTAACCATTATATACAATGGAGCTTTGTATATACAGATTACAAACTATGTAATTTCAAAGGGACAGATGATACTCTTATTGGGAGAATTAAACAATATTTCAAAATCACCTGACCAGATTTTTTGGTATTCAATTATCTTTTTTGTCGGTATTATTTTTATATCTACCTATAAAATGTATTCAACTGAGAAAAAATGGCCAATTTTTTCAAAATGGAATTTGTTTGAAATAGTATTAATGATTGGTGTTATATGGTCACAAAATCTGTCATACAATGGAATAATATTATTAGTTTTTGCTGATATATTCTATAGTTCAAGAGAGTTTCAAGACTCTGATAGTAAACGTTCTTGGATTATTTTTATTTTCTTGAGTTTTTTAATGTTACTTTTAACAGACTATGAAATCTTGTCACTATTTATAAAAGTTCCATCTCTTTCTACCTATATCCAATTTTACCCATCGTCCATACGAGGTGTAGTGTTATTTTTAGAAAATGCATTGACGTCATTAAACGTTATTATTTTCATCATCTCTTTATTGTCTTATATCCTATACGTGATTAAAGAACATCATAATATTGAGGAAGAGCTTAAAATGTTATCTAGAGTCAACACTGAATTGAATCATTACATATCGTTATCAGAGAAAATCGCTGAAGATCGAGAAAGGAAAAGAATTGCTCGGGAAATTCATGATACTCTAGGTCATGCGTTGACAGGAATTTCAGCAGGGATTGATGCTGTTTCTGTACTAATTGATGTTCATCCTATCCGTGCTAAAGAACAGTTGAAAAATGTTTCAAATGCAGTTAGAGAGGGGATAAAAGATGTTAGGGGATCATTACATAGACTAAGACCAGGAGCTTTGCAAAATAATGGTTTAAAAGATGCTCTAATATTAATGATTAGTGAGTATGAGTCTCTATCAAAACTCTCTGTCGATCTAAAATATGAATGGGGAAATATTGATTTAGATGTGATACAGGAAGATACTATTTTTAGGATTATACAAGAATCTATGACAAATTCTGTTCGTCACGGACATGCTAGTAAAATGAGCATTCGCTTTATGAGTGAGGATAACAACATAATAGTTTTGCAAGATAATGGAATAGGTTTTGACGACTTACAAATTGGGTATGGCTTGAAACAAATGAGAGAGCGAGTTTCTATTTTAGGTGGTTCTATTCATTTTGAAAATAGGGAAGGATTTTATACTAAAATAGTTTTTCCAAAAATAGGAGGTGAAGTATATGATAAAGGTAATGATTGCAGATGATCAGGCGTTAATTAGAGAGTCTTTGCAGATCATTTTATCAGTATATGCTGATATTGATGTTGTATCCGTCGTTGGTGATGGTGTCGAAGCTATGGATAACATTATGACTGTAAAACCGGATATAATTTTAATGGACATTAGAATGCCCAGAATGGACGGAGTATTGGCTACAAAAGAAATCAAAAAACGTTTTCCAAATATAAAAATTATAATCTTAACAACATTTGATGACGACGAATTTATTTTTAGTGCTTTAAAATATGGTGCATCTGGCTATTTATTAAAAGGAGTTTCAACAGACGAGTTATATCAAGCCATTCAGACAGTGTATAAAGGTGGAGCTATGATTAATCCTAATATAGCTAGTAAGGTATTTCAATTGTTCTCGCAGATGGCACAGACCAATTTTTCTATTACTGTGAAGGAAGAGAATATTGAAAATATATCACTGACAGAATGGAAAATTATTCAGCAAGTGGCATTTGGAGAATCAAACAAGGAAATTGCCAGTAATCTTTTTTTATCCGAGGGAACAGTGCGCAATTACCTTTCTATCATTCTTTCAAAACTAAATTTGAGAGATAGGACACAGTTAGCCATATGGGCTGTACAAACAGGTGTGACACAAAAGAATTTTTCGAAGGAAATGGATAAATGAAAGTAAAGCAATTGTTTCTAGCGATACTGTTTGTGCTAAGTTGCTTGAGTTTATTTCTTATTTGGGAAAACAAGCAGATAAAGATTATTAGACTGGGTTTTTATTCTGATTCTAGTTGGGGAATTCCTACAGGGAATAACAGCTACGTACTAGATGAGGCTATTAAGAAATTTGAAGAGCTTCATCCAGGGGTTAAAATTGTATATGATTCAGGTATTCCTAAGGAGGAGTATTCTAATTGGATTTCAAGTCAAATTTTAAAAGGTTCTGAACCGGATGTATTTCTATTATCAAGCGACCAATTATCTTTATTTGCATCAAAAGGTATTTTAAAAAACCTAAATTCCTATCTGTCTCAAGAAGATGCCTCTAATTTCTATGATGTATCTTTGCAGGCAGCAAAATACGGAGATGATTTATACGGTCTTCCATATGAAAGCAATCCCATGTTGATGTGTGTAAATCAAGATTTACTTTTAAGAGAGGGCATTGAAATTCCTAAAGTAGGGTGGACACTGAAAGATCTATATGAGATTAGTAAAAAAATTACAAAAGATACCGATGGAGATGGAATCGTTGATCAATTTGGGATAACAGGATATAGTTGGAAAGAATCTCTAGCAGCCTTTGGTGTTACTATTTCTGAGAGTGGTATTCCTCGTATAGATTCGTCAGAAATGAAGGATGCTTTATCCTATATAAGGGAATTGAATCAATTAAACGGGCGCTACAAAGTAACTTATAAAGATTTTGATGAAGGCCATGTGGCCTTTTATCCAATGAGTTTGGCACAATATCGCACATATAAACCTTTTCCTTATCATGTGGCCAAATATACAAATTTTAACTGGACATGTATTTCATTGCCAACGACTGAGGAAGACATTCGTTCGACTGTAACAGATACTTCCTTATACGTGGTTTCTTCGCGTGCTCGCAATTCAAAACTTGCCGTATCGTTTATAGAATTTTTAACAAATAATCGTGAAATTCAACAAAATTTATTTAACAAGGGTCAAGGAAGCTCAGTATTACCAGAGGTAGTAACTAGTTTGAAGAGTGAAGAGTTGATGAAGAAAGGAATGATTGGTCAAAATGCCTTAACGACTACTTCACTGGATTATATAATGAAAAATTCAATTACAACTATTTCAAAAGGGATAGATTCAAAATCATTGGTTGGAATAGAAGAAAGATTAGAAGCATTATCTATGGATGAAAATAACACGGATATTGAAGGTAGTCTTATTAAGTTACAAAAAGAACTAGATATAGGAACCCTTAAATAGATATCAAGATTATTATTTCTTAAATAATACGAACATGGCAGATGTCTTTATTGACATTTGTCATTTTTTTATTGACATTTATCAATAAACTTTTGTGACATTTAACAATTATAAAGTGAAGATAAGGATGATAGAATGAAATCAATAAAAGGAGGGAAATATGAAGTATTTGATATTAGTCAGTCATGGAGGACTCGCAGAGGGATTGAAATCATCTCTTTCTATGTTTGCTTCGGATAAAGTAGATGATGTCATAGCGATTGGCTTAAAAGATGGAGAAAGTCTTGCAGGTTTTTCTGTAGAGGTCAAGAATGTTATTGGGTCTCTGGATGAAAATGATTCGGTTCTTGTTTTAGCAGATATTGTTGGGGGAAGTCCTTTAACAACTGTTGCAACAGTATTAGAAGAATTTGGAAAATTAGAGAATGCAACTATTTTGGGAGGCATGAACTTAACAATGGCACTTACAGCAGTGGTGATGAAAGACATTCTGACTGGAAGTGAACTTGTTTCTACGATATTAAACGAATCATCCTCAGCTCTACAGGAATTTGAAGTCGGATCGGATGATAATCTTAATGAAGAAGACGATATTTAGTTGTATAAGGAAAGGAATAAAAAATTATGGTAGTAACATTTGTACGAATTGACGATAGAATGATTCATGGACAAACAGTCACTAGATGGGCAAAAGAACATCCATGTGATGGATTAATTGCAGTAAATGACGCTGCTGCATCTAATAAGGTTTTAATTCAGGCATATAAAGGTGCGTCAGATAAAAAAACATTTGTTTGGACAAAGGAAGCGTTTAAAGAAAAATCATCTAAAGTAACAGAATCGGATAGTAGATATTTTTTGATTACTAAGAATCCAATTGATATGAAAGAAATTTTAGTAGACCAGGGCTTTATTCCAGGAGATGTTAAAGAAATTATTGTAGGACCTGCTAACGATAGACCAGGTGCTATCAAGTTGGGAAATAATCAATCAATTACTCAAGAGGAAGCAGTTGCACTAGAAGCAATTGAAAAAGCAGGATATAAAGTTAGATTCCAATTATTACCAGATGTATCTATTGGCTATTGGAGTGATTTTAAATCAAAATTTGGATTTTAATAATGAAATAAGGAGACAAAATGATGGAAATTTCTTGGATTCAAGCAGCTCTTTTAGGATTGTTTGCAAGTTTAGCATCGATGCCAGGTATGGGGGGATCCAGTATTGGTAACTATACTTTGGGGCGTCCATTAGTTGGTGGTTTAATTGTAGGTTTAATATTAGGAGATATAACAACAGGGGTAATCGTTGGTGTGGCTTTACAGGTATTATATATTGCCTTAGTGACACCTGGTGGAACTGTATCTGCCGATGTACGGGCAATTTCTTATATCGGAATTCCGTTATCTGTCCTATTTGTTCATGCAAATAATATTTCAGGTGAAGTAGCGATTGCAGCAGCAGCGCCAATTGGAGCCGCGGTTGGAACAATTGGAACTGTTTTATTCTATGGTACAGCTACTATGAATTTGCTTTGGCAACACATTGGATGGAAAGCTGTAGAGAAAGGTGATTTTAAGAAGTTATATGCTGTTGATTGGGTATATCCTTGGATTTCACATTTTATCTTTTCTTTCTTACCAACAATGATTATTACAAAATTTGGACCAGATATGGTTGATCTTATGAAAGTATATCTTCCGATGGATGGTTTTGTAATGAAGTCTCTATTTACTGTAGGAGCACTCCTTCCATGTGTGGGTATTGCAATACTTTTGAAACAAATTGTTACAAAAACAACAGACTTTATTCCTTTCTTTGTCGGGTTCACGTTAGCAAAATCTTTAGGCTTGAACTTAGTAGCAAGTGGTGTTGTGTCATTAATTTTTGCAGTAATTTATTATGAATTAGAAGTTATTAAATCTGCCCGTACGACAGCAGTTGTCAGTGATATGGGATTTGATGAAGAGGAGGATATTTAGAATGAGTCGAAAAAAAATATCAAGAAAAACATTGACAAAATCATTTCACCACTGGTTCTATGGACATCTGACATGTTTTTCTCAAGAACATATGCAAACTTTTGGATATTTAACTTCTATGCTTCCAATTGTAGAAGAAATGTATGATACTAAGGAAGAGCAAAAAGAAGCTATGCAAACATACACAGCATTCTTTAATACTGAGCCGCAGTTGGGTTCTCTAGTAGTTGGGATAACAGCTGGTTTGGAAGAAGCGCGTGCAAATGGAGATGCCGTAGATAGTGAGACCATCAATGGAATGCGAGCTGGTCTAATGGGGCCTATTGCAGGTATTGGAGATTCACTTATTGTAGGAACATTAATTCCTGTTCTTTTGGGGATAGCTCTAGGTCTTTCTAAAGGAGGAAATATTTCTGGTGCAATATTCTATATTATTGCATGGAATCTATTAGTCTATCTTGGAATGCGTTTTGCTTATTTTAAAGGATATGAACTTGGAGATAAAGCAGTAGAATTTTTAGTAGGTCCTAAAGGTCAGGCGCTAAGAAAATCAATTAGTGTTGTTGGTGGTATGGTCATAGGAGCTGTTGCAGCAACTTGGGTATCTGTCACTACGGCGCTAGAGCTGAAAAATGGAGATGGAGAAACATTTTTAAACTTACAAGAAAAGATTGATGGTGTTTATCCAGGTCTTTTAACAGCAGGTTTTATTGTTCTATGTTGGTGGCTGATGGCTAAAAAGAAAGTTTCTCCAAATTGGGTGATGCTATTATTGGTAGTTATTGCACTTGTGGGAGTAGCCTTAGGATTTTTCAATCCAGGATTGAAATATTAATAGTATGTAAAAAAGCAACGGTTTATAATCGTTGTTTTTTATATATGCGTAATATAAGGATTTAGAGTTTCGGTATTTTTTATAAAAGAATTAACGAAAATGCTAATTCCATAAATCATGTTGGTTAAAATTCTACATTATTAAAGTGCAAAATTAGGATAAAGAAATTTATCTATTCATCCTCAGAAAGTCAGACTTTTTTCTTGACTATTTCTGACCAAGTGATACAATAGAACTATAAATTAGCACTCAGGTATAAAGAGTGCTAATAATATGTAGTTCATCATGGAGGAAATCAGATGTTGAAACCATTAGGAGACCGTGTTGTCTTAAAAGTAGAAGAAAAAGAACAAACTGTTGGAGGCTTTGTCCTTGCAGGCTCAGCCCAAGAAAAAACAAAAACAGCCAAAGTTGTAGCTGCTGGACAAGGTGTTCGTACCTTGAACGGTGACTTGGTTGCTCCAAGTGTTAAAGCTGGAGACCGTGTCTTGGTTGAAGCTCACGCAGGTCTTGATGTCAAAGATGGCGATGAAAAGTACATCATCGTAGGCGAAGCTAATATCTTGGCAATCATTGAAGAATAGAAGGAGAAAGTAAGTATGTCAAAAGAAATTAAATTTTCATTAGATGCCCGTTCAGCTATGGTCCGTGGTGTCGATATCCTTGCAGATACTGTTAAAGTAACCTTGGGACCAAAAGGTCGTAACGTTGTGTTGGAAAAATCATTTGGCTCACCCTTGATTACCAATGACGGTGTGACCATTGCCAAAGAAATCGAGTTGGAAGACCATTTTGAAAATATGGGTGCCAAATTGGTATCAGAAGTAGCCTCAAAAACCAATGATATCGCAGGTGATGGTACAACAACTGCAACTGTTTTGACCCAAGCAATCGTCCGTGAAGGAATCAAAAACGTCACTGCTGGAGCAAATCCAATCGGCATTCGTCGTGGGATTGAAACAGCAGTTGCTGCAGCAGTTGGAGCCTTGAAAAACAATGCTATTCCTGTTGCCAACAAAGAAGCCATCGCTCAGGTTGCCGCCGTCTCTTCTCGTTCCGAAAAAGTAGGCGAATACATTTCTGAAGCCATGGAAAAAGTTGGTAAAGACGGAGTCATCACTATCGAAGAGTCACGTGGTATGGAAACAGAGCTTGAAGTCGTAGAAGGAATGCAGTTCGACCGTGGTTATCTTTCACAGTACATGGTGACAGATAGCGAAAAAATGGTGGCTGACCTTGAAAATCCGTACATCTTAATTACAGACAAGAAGATTTCAAATATCCAAGAAATCTTGCCACTCCTAGAAAGTATTCTCCAAAGCAATCGTCCACTCTTGATTATTGCGGATGATGTGGATGGCGAGGCTCTTCCAACTCTTGTTTTGAACAAGATTCGTGGAACCTTCAATGTGGTAGCAGTCAAGGCGCCTGGATTTGGTGACCGTCGTAAAGCCATGCTCGAAGATATCGCCGTCTTAACAGGCGGAACAGTTATCACAGAAGACCTAGGTCTTGAGTTGAAAGATGCGACAATTGAAGCTCTTGGTCAAGCAGCGAGAGTAACTGTGGACAAAGATAGCACTGTTATCGTAGAAGGTGCTGGAAATCCTGAAGCGATTTCTCACCGTGTTGCAGTTATCAAGTCTCAAATCGAAACCACAACTTCTGAATTTGACCGTGAAAAATTGCAAGAACGCCTGGCCAAATTGTCAGGTGGTGTAGCGGTTATTAAGGTCGGAGCCGCAACTGAAACTGAGTTGAAAGAAATGAAACTTCGCATTGAAGATGCTCTTAACGCTACTCGTGCAGCTGTTGAAGAAGGAATCGTTGCTGGTGGTGGGACAGCTCTTGTCAATGTCATTCCAGCCGTGGCTAATTTGGAATTGACAGGAGATGAAGCAACAGGACGCAATATCGTTCTCCGTGCTTTGGAAGAGCCTGTTCGTCAAATTGCCCACAATGCAGGATTTGAAGGTTCAATCGTTATCGATCGTTTGAAAAATGCTGAGCTTGGTACAGGTTTCAACGCAGCAACTGGCGAGTGGGTCAACATGATTGAAGAGGGAATCATCGACCCAGTTAAAGTGAGCCGTTCAGCCTTACAAAATGCAGCATCTGTAGCTAGTTTGATTTTGACAACAGAAGCAGTCGTAGCCAATAAGCCAGAACCAGTGGCCCCAGCTCCAGCAATGGATCCAAGCATGATGGGCGGTATGATGTAAGCTTTCTATAGAAAACACAAAAGGAGGGAATGCCTATCCCTCCTTTTTATGATGTTCATTTCTAAATTGATTTGAGCTCTCCTAACTTATATGATAAAATAAGACTAGAAAAAGGAGAAGAACATGATCGATGTAGAAGAAATTCTGAGCAAGATGACCCCCAATCAGAAGATTAATTATGACCGTGTCATGCAGAAGATGGTCCAAGTATGGGGAAAAAATGAGCAACGGCCAACCATTCTCATGCATGTTTGCTGTGCCCCTTGCAGTACCTATACCCTAGAATATTTGACCAAATACGCTGATGTGACCATCTATTTTGCCAATTCCAATATCCATCCCAAGGCAGAATACCATAAGCGGGCCTATGTTACTAAGAAATTTGTCAGTGATTTCAATGAGCGTACAGGAAATACGGTCCAGTATCTAGAAGCTCCCTACGAGCCAAATGAATACCGAAAATTAGTTAGAGGACTAGAAGAAGAACCTGAAGGTGGCGACCGTTGTAAGGTTTGCTTTGACTACCGCCTGGATAAGACAGCGCAAGTGGCTATGGATTTGGGCTTTGACTACTTTGGTTCAGCCTTGACCATCAGTCCTCATAAGAATTCTCAAACCATCAACAGCATCGGAATCGATGTGCAAAAAATTTACACAACCCACTATCTTCCAAGTGATTTCAAGAAAAATCAGGGTTACAAACGTTCAGTAGAGATGTGTGAAGAGTATGACATCTACCGTCAATGTTATTGCGGATGCGTTTATGCAGCTCAAGCCCAGAACATTGATCTGGTTCAGGTTAAGAAGGACGCCACAGCGTTCTTGCTGGATAAGGATGTTGAAAAAGACTATTCCCATATCAAATTTACTGTTACGAAATTAGATATATAAGGATAAGCCCAGCTGTAAAGCTGGGTTTTTAAAATAAAAAACCGGGGCCTTAACCCCAGTTTGACAACTTTACCGATTCTTTAGTTCTACATAGCGCTTGTACCAAATGTTTACATAGGCTTCTGAGAAAGGGCCTCGTCCATTGTTAATCCAATCAACAAGAATTTTGACATGTTCTTTTAAAATATAGTCCAAGTCATCAGAATAATTCATTTTGCGTTTGTGACGCTCATACTCCTCAACGTCCAAGAGACGTTTTTCCCCATCTGTAAAAATTTTAACATCCAAATCGTAATCAATATACTTCAGTGCTTCTTCATCCAGATAGTAAGGGCTAGCCATATTGCAATAGTAGGAAATTCCATTATCGCGAATCATGGCAATGATATTAAACCAATATTTCTTGTGAAAGTAAACAATAGCCGGTTCTCGAGTAACCCAACGACGACCATCACTTTCGGTAACCAGTGTATGATCGTTGACACCAATAATGGCGTTTTCTGTTGTTTTTAGTACCATGGTGTCCCGCCAAGTTCGGTGGAGACTCCCATCATGCTTATAACTTTGAATTGTAATAAAGTCGCCTTCTTTTGGAAGTTTCATAACTAACCAACTTTCTACAATTTATAAGTTTATCGTTTACTATTGTACCATAAAATTGCCTAAAATCTGTGAATTTTACATGAAAATATTAAAGATATTCTCTGAGAGCGCTTGCTATATCCGAAAAATCGTAGCCTTTTCGTGCTAAAACTTGAGTTAAACGCTGTTTAAGTTCGTATCCTTCATATTTTCGGGCATACTTAGCATATTGCTTATCAAGTTCCTTGAAGATGAGTTCCTGAGTCGTTTCTTGGTCAACTTGACTATCCAATTCGTCAAAGGCACTTTTAGCTTCAGAGTATGAGAAGCCCTTTTTGGTCAAGTTCTGGATAATCTTATCTTGCAAGGCGCGAGTTGGAAGTTTTCCTTCATATTTTTTCAATAGTTTATTAGCTACACGTTGAGCAACTTCCGAAAAATCAAATTCTTTCAATATCTCTTCTATAGTAGATTTTGAAATTCCTTTTTGTGTTAGTTTCTGAGTCAGTACATAAAGCCCCTTGTCTCCTGAAAGTTGATTGGCATTGATGATAGCATAAGCGTACTGGCTATCATTAATCCACTTATCTTCTTTAAGATTAGCAATGACTTGAGAAAGGATGTTTTCATCGATATCGTATTTTTTCAGATATTCTCTGACCTCTTTTTCGGTACGTGCTTTAAAGGATAAATGGTAGAGGGCCAGATTCTTACCGTAAGAAAATTTGGCAAAGTCCTGAATCTCTTTCAATTCTTCTTCACTTATCACCTTATCTCTTGATAACATAAAACGAACAATCGTATCTTCAGTAATGTAGCATTTGTCGTCATTATCAAGCTCCATCAGATAGAGTCTTTTTTTCTTTTCAAGTTTTGTGATTTTCATAGTTCTATTATAACTCAAAATGTGATAAGATAGGGGTATGAATCTGAAAGTGAAACAAAAAATACCATTAAAAATCAAGCGCATGGGAATTAATGGTGAGGGAATCGGCTTTTACCAAAAAACGTTAGTTTTTGTACCTGGAGCACTAAAAGGAGAAGATATCTATTGTCAGATTACTTCTATTAAACGCAACTTTGTTGAAGCAAAATTACTAAAGGTCAACAAGAAGTCTAAATTTCGAGTTGTGCCAGCTTGTACTATTTATAATGAATGCGGAGGTTGCCAAATCATGCACCTGCATTATGATAAACAACTGGAGTTCAAGACGGACTTACTTCACCAAGCACTGAAAAAATTTGCCCCTGCAGGATATGAAAATTATGAAATTCGCCCAACTATCGGTATGCAGGAACCAAAATATTACCGTGCTAAGTTACAATTTCAGACTCGAAAATTTAAAAATCAGGTCAAGGCGGGCTTATATGCACAGAACTCTCATTATTTGGTAGAGTTGAAAGACTGCCTAGTGCAAGATAAGGAAACCCAAGTGATTGCTAATCGTCTAGCAGAATTACTTACTTTTCACCAAATTCCAATCACGGATGAGAGAAAAGTTCTAGGTGTTAGAACTATAATGGTTCGACGAGCAAGAAAGACTGGGCAGGTTCAGATTATTATTGTTACAAACCGCCAGCTTAATTTAACCCAACTAGTAAAAGACTTAGTTAAAGATTTCCCAGAAGTTATGACAGTAGCTGTGAATACAAATACAGCTAAAACCAGTGAGATTTATGGTGAAAAGACAGAGATTATCTGGGGACAAGAGAGTATTCAAGAAGGTGTTCTTGATTATGAATTTTCACTATCCCCTCGAGCATTCTATCAACTAAATCCTGAACAAACAGAAGTCCTCTATAGTGAGGCGGTAAAAGCGCTGGATGTTGATAAAGAAGACCATTTGATTGACGCTTATTGTGGAGTTGGAACGATTGGATTTGCCTTCGCAAAGAAAGTTAAAACACTAAGAGGTATGGATATTATTCCAGAAGCCATTGAAGATGCCAAGCGAAATGCTAAAAGAATGGGATTTGACAATACTCATTATGAAGCTGGAACGGCAGAAGAGATTATTCCTCGTTGGTACAAGGAAGGCTACCGAGCAGATGCTCTGATTGTGGACCCACCACGTACAGGTCTGGATGATAAGTTATTAGATACTATTCTTGCTTATGTACCAGAAAAAATGGTTTATATTTCTTGTAATGTTTCGACCTTGGCTCGTGATTTGGTACGCTTAGTAGAAGTCTATGATCTTCATTATATCCAGTCGATCGATATGTTCCCACATACAGCTCGAACTGAAGCTGTTGTAAAATTAATAAAAAAAGTTTAAAAAAGATGTTGACAAAGTTTGAAAAGTCGGTATAATAGTAAGAGTTGAAAATAACAACTCTGGTCCGTTGGTCAAGGGGTTAAGACACCGCCTTTTCACGGCGGTAACACGGGTTCGAATCCCGTACGG
>CAJNBX010000002.1 GCA_905221115.1 bacterium | reverse complement strand
TTTCCACTGGTTTTTAGAATTTTTATCAGACTAACTTCCACTTGGATTAGCGGTGGAACTTAGTTTGGGAATTTACCACTTTTTTTGAATGACTTCCTAGTGGGTACGGATGTCAAACTCTTTAAACACAATACGTAAGTCCTTTAGCACTCTTTGACGCCCTCGGAAGCGTTCATCTCTTAAGACGCGTTCTAACTCTTCTTGTTGCTCTTTATTTTGTTTACTTCTATAATCTCTTAGTGTTTCATGAAAGAGATAATAGTCATCTAGCCAGAGTCCTCCCTCACTTATACGATGACTTATCTCACCCACTTCTTCATAAAGCTCTTTATTATATCTTCGTTTGTGGCTTTCTTGCTTACGGAGATAATCTAGAATTCGATTCCGGAATTTTGTTTTGAAGTATTTACGTAAGCGTGGAATATCGTCTACTAGCCCTTCTTCGCTACTAATCAATTCATGTAGGCAAATCATTCCCTCTTGATCCCAGTCCGATAACTCCCACAAATGAAGGTAATATTCATTTCTACACTTATATACAATTCCCTGGACTTCTTCATACATTTTTTTAAGCATAATCTTCCCCTTTCTAGATACAGTCTAACAAATTCAAAAACACTTTTGGCACATTTCATCCATTCTGCACCCTTTAGCTCCTCAACTGCACAAAAAAGAGAGGACACGCCTCTCTTGGGGTTATTTTTCGTCATTCATTTTTGACTTTACTTCATCATAGGATAGTGCATGAGATTCCTCTTCGACTGTTTCAGGCATCTTTCCTGTTTCGTAAAGAGATTTAATTTGTGTACTATCCAATGTTTCGTATTTCAATAATGCTTCTGCAATCAACTTGTGAGTTTCACGATTTGATTGGATGATTTCAGCAGCTTTATTTCGTGCTTCATTCAATAATGAACGAACCTCTTCGTCAATTTCATAAGCTGTTTGTTCTGAAATTGATTTTTGAGGGCTTTGTGCACCAAACATGGCATGATTTCCTTCATATTGTACTGGGCCAAGTTTTTCACTCATACCGTACTCTGTAACCATTGCACGCGCCATTTGTGTAGCTTGTTCAAAGTCGTTTGAAGCTCCTGTAGTTTGGACATTAAAGATAATTTCTTCAGCTACACGTCCCCCCATTAAGCCAGCCAATTGCTCTTTCATATCTTCTTTAGATAGAAGCATTTGATCTTCCTTAGGAAGTGCAATCATGTAACCACCTGCACGACCTCTTGGTACAATTGTAACCTTATGGACAACGCGGGCATTCGATAAGACTAGACCAACAATGGTATGTCCTGCCTCATGATAGGCAACCAATTCACGTTCTTTTTGTGAAACAGTCTTATCTTTCTTAGAAGGTCCAGCAATAACTCTATCTTCTGCTTCATCAATATCTGAGGCATCAATTATCGATTTATTGCGACGAGCAGCAACTAGAGCCGCTTCATTCAAGACATTCTCTAAATCTGCTCCAACAAAACCTGGGGTTTGTTGGGCAACTAATTTCAAATCAACATCTTCTGCTAAAGGCTTGTTCTTAGCATGAACTTTCAAGATTGCTTCACGACCTTTAACATCAGGGCGGCCAACCAAGACTTTTCTATCAAAACGTCCTGGACGCAAGAGGGCAGGGTCAAGTACATCTGAACGGTTTGTCGCAGCGATGACAATAATCCCTTCATTTCCCTCAAAACCATCCATCTCAATCAAAAGTTGGTTCAAGGTTTGTTCACGTTCGTCATTTCCTCCGCCGAGACCGACTCCACGTTGACGTCCAACAGCATCAATTTCATCGATAAAGATAATAGCTGGTGCTGCTTTTTTGGCATCTTCAAAAAGAGAACGAACACGACTAGCTCCAACTCCGACAAACATTTCTACAAAGTCAGAACCTGAGATACTAAAGAATGGAACACCTGCTTCTCCGGCGACTGCTTTAGCAAGCAAAGTTTTACCTGTTCCCGGAGGTCCCTCCAGAAGGACACCTGCTGGAATACGAGCCCCAAGTTTTGTAAATCGTTTTGGATCTTTTAAGAATTCAACAACTTCAACCAGTTCTTGTTTTTCTTCCTCAGCTCCAGCAACATCTGAAAATCTTACTTTAATATCTTCTTTATTTGCAGCTTTAGCCTTACTACGTCCAAAACTCATCGGGTTACGACTATTATTTCCTCCCATATTTCCCATCATAGAGAATAGGAAGAAGAATAGAATACCGAATGGCACAATGGATACAAGAATATTAATCCACATACCACTTGAACTTTCATGCTTAACAGTTACTTCTGCCTTATGGTCAGAAGCAAGCTTTTGCAATTCTGATACTGTAGTATCTGAAGGAAGAATAATACTTGAAAATTTCTCTACTGTTGTAGCAGAAGGAGAAAAGAACTGAATGCCTGTTTCTTCTTTACTTGTTTTAGGATTTTTATAAACACCTGAAACTTCGATAACACTGCCATTTGGTTGGTAAGTCAATTCTTTTACATTGTCATCGGTAATTTCTTTTACCAATTCTGTATAATTAATTTGCTCACTTTTCCCTGCAACACTACCTGTACTAAAATACTGATAACCTGTAACTAGGAGAAAAATAAGTAATAACCATAGAAAAGGATTTTTAATTAAACCATTATTTTGTTTTTTCATTAAAAATTGTTCTTTCTAATTTGAATACACTTCTTCTTTCAATACTCCAACATAAGGAAGGTTACGATAATTTTCTTTGTAGTCTAAACCATAACCTACTACAAACTCATTTGGGATAGTAAAGCAGGTATAGTCTGCCTCAATTTCTACAACACGTCCTTCTGGTTTGTCCAACAAGGTTGCAATGTTAACAGAAGCTGCTTCTCTTGCAATAAACATATCTCGCAAATTCTTCAAAGTTTGACCTGTATCGATGATATCTTCTACAAATAGAACATGTCTTCCTTTGATATCTTGAGTCACATCTTGTTTAATATTGATAACACCACTACTTGCTGTTCCACCATGGTAGCTAGAAACCATCATGAAGTCCATTTCAATATGTGTGTCGATATGTTTGACCAATTCAGCCATAAAAGGAATAGATCCTTTTAAAATCCCAACTAAAATTGGATTTTTTCCTGCATAGTCTTTGGTTAATTGAGCACCTAATTTTTTAGCAGCTTCTGTAATTTCATCGTGTGAAACGAGGATTTTTTTAATATCGTTTTCTAACATTTTTTTACCTATCTATTTTTTCTATATAAAGTACAGTGTTCATTATATCATTTTTCGTGTTTTTACTCAAATTACTGGTCGCAATTCCCAAAATTGAGACAATTTCACCAAATTGCTCAATAATCAGAGCAGATTTTCGCTTTTCCATAGGGATTTTCAAATCAATAAATAGACGTCTGAGTTTTTTTCTATGCCCATTCTGAATCAAAACATCTCCTCTTTTTCGATGACGAATGTGTATGGATGTTTCGCGTGAAACAGGTACCTGCTGAATTAATTCACCTTCTAAAGGAAGTCCAAAGGAAAATAAATAACCTTGGTAAGATACCTGATTTTGATAGTGTAACACAAGTTCATCTTCCTTTTCATCAGACTGAGGACTGATTTTACAAATCTTAAACCATTGGTACTCTTTTATCAATTCATAGCCATTTTTAAGTAAATGACGATACTGGCTTTTAGATTTTAAAATTTGCCGAACTTCAGCAAACTGCGCTTTTGTAAGATTCAAATCTGGAAAACGATTCAGATAAGTTTGAAGTAAAACTCTTTGTGTAGACTCAGAGTAAGACAATAGCTGCTCTAAATTTTCTACATCAATATTCTTTGATAATTCAGCTATTGCCAAATCATAATCTAAAATTTCATTGCCGATACTTAAGATTGCATCTCTAAATCGAGGATTTTCTTTTTCTAATTCTGGTAAATAAGAATTTCGAATACGATTGCGAAAATAATGATTTTCCTTATTTGATGTATCTTCAAAGTGAAAAATTGGTGGAAAGTCTTTTTTCTGAAAATGCAAGAAGGGCCGAATGATTTCTATCTCTCCGACTACTTGCTTCTCCTTAATTCCTGATAGATAGCGCAAGCGAGTTCCTCGAATCAAACGCATCAAAATCGTTTCCACCTGATCATCAGCATGGTGGGCAGTGACTAAAGCTGTCGCACCTGTCTTTTTCATGACCTCTTGAAAAAAATAATAACGAAAATTTCTTGCACGCGCTTCTGAAAATTCTCCTAAAAAATTGCTGATATAAATAGGAAGCTCTGCTTCAGCAGCCAACTTCCTTAATTCCTTTTCTTCCCAATCTGATTCTACTCTCTGCTTATGATTCACATGAGCTAGAATCAATTCAATTTCTAACTCTTTTTGATAAGTAGATAATACCTTAAATAGAAACATAGAATCTAATCCACCAGAAAGAGCTAGCACCACCTTAGTATGCTTTTTGAAATATCCCTTCTTGAGAAAATGATTTAAAAAATCTTGTTCCCTCATTTTAGAACCTCATAAACATCCTTGGCTATCTGAGAAATCGTATCATAATCAGAATTCTTAGTGAAAATAGAAAGAATAAATGGAGAATCTGCGTAGACAACACCCGTATCATGCTTAAATTCGTCCGCATCCCCAATTTTATGAGCTACCTTCACAGAAACACCTTTGGCAATTCGCTGATTATCAAAATCTGTTTTAGTCAAAGACTCTAGCACAAATCCATTTTGATTATAAATAGCTTCCATGACCTTCCCAGCCATCTTGGAAGAAATCAATTTTTCTTTTGGATCCCAATCATCTCCCATAATGGCAGACATCTTGGATTTGAATGTGGCATCAGATTGGTTTGAAATGTAATAACCCAATATATTATGAGCTACATTATCAGATTCTTTAGATACTTTTGTGATTAAGTCCTTGAGAGAATACTCTTTATTATCCTCTTTTTTAGGAAGACTACCACTTCCCTCTGGTTTATAAGAACCTGGAAAATCATTGACTGCAGATACGTATTTTACAGTCGTATCTAACTGATACAGACCCTCATTTATTTTTTCTTGCGTATAGTAGAGATAAGGTAGTTTTAAAACACTAGCTGCATACATCTTTTCATCTTGATTGATACCAGCTTCTTTTCCAGTAGTCAGTTGCTTAACATAAATAGAGAATGAATCCTTCTGATATTTTTCCGATAACATTTCTTGTACTTTACTCATCCGATTATCTTCTTCAGAAGTTGATTCCATATCTACCCATCCAACCTGATCAATATGTAAAAATTCTCTTCCCTCTACAAACATTGTCTTGTCAATTGATACTTGCGAATAAGCTGATAAGGATGATTTCACTTCTTTTAAATCATAAGGGCTATTATACAGTTTAAAATCAGATTCTAACCATACTTTTTTTATTGTTGGAATTACCTCTGATTGATCATATAAAAATCGTTTGTCCGCAGCTATAAATTGATGATTTGATAGCTTAAATACCGGAATTCCTTGTTTATTTAAGCGCCACTCAGTTATTTGAAAACTTGTTTGGGGAGTCAATTTTCCAGATTCCACTACTAAATCTTCATTCGCATAAATAGGAACCTCTCCATAAACCATGGGAGAACTTAGCTTTTCTCTAAAATAAATACCAAAGTCAGATTGTGAAAGGTAATAAATTTCTTTCGAAGTATAGACTACTTCTTTTTCTGTACTAACAACTTTTGAAATGGTCAAAAAACTTGGTAGCAACAAAATAATTAAGAATTTACGCATTCTTCCTTTCCTTTTCTTCTTGTAAACGCAATAATTGATTTTTATCAGCCAACTCTTCCAGCTTTTCATCTGATAAACTCAAAAATTTCTCAATTACGTCTAGTAAATTTTCCATTTTATCACCTTTGAAGCAAGTCAGGAATCGTATAAACTATTTCCCTCGACTTAGAATAATAGTACTTCGCTCGTGTATATTTGGCAGCATAATCCTCATCTTTCAACTTGGTAGCAAATGCTGTCTCCTTATCCTTTTCATCACTCAAAGTTTGATACTGAGTTTGCAAGTCTGATAATTGCTGACGTCTTTGGAGTAATTGCTGATAACTCTGCGCTAAATTAAAAGTTGGCAAGATAAATAATAGCATAATCAAAATCAATACCCACCCCATAAAACGATTCCGTTTTTGTCGTTCTTTCATCAGGTAGCGACGACGTTGATATTCATTTTGAATAAAAGAATTATTCAATTGTACAATATTTTTAGACATTTTCTTCTACCCGTGTTTCACTGATAATTTCATACATGCCTGCTGCATCTTCTTTTTTTGTACTATCTTTCATCTCTAGTACTTTGACAAGTAGCAACTTATTGCCAAAGCGAATTTCAACTTGGTCATTAACTTTCAAATCCGTTGAACTTTTGGCCAAGATTCCATTCACCTTGATTCTGCCTTTATCTGCTACTTCTTTTGCGACTGTACGACGCTTGATAATTCGCGATACTTTTAAATATTTGTCTAATCTCATCCTTATTACCTCAACTTATTATTGTACCATTTTTATCTATTTTATAGAAGAAAAATATCAAATGGAATTTTCTTTCTTAGACTCTTTTATCTCTAATAAACTTTCTCCAAAAATCAGCAGACCTTCTAAAATTTCATAATCTTTCTTATTTTGGACATCAAATACAAGCTCCATTAATCCCTTATTCTCAGCGATGCCTGCTTTTAAGTTCGTTGCGGATAAAGCTTTAAAATAATCTTGAGCTAAAAACAGTCGTTGAGTGACTTTTTCAAATTGAACTGTAATTTTATTATCTTTTCTTTCCACACGTTGAACAAAAACCTTGTCCAAATATGACTTGACTAAACCAATCTCTAAAAGATAGGCTACTACATCTGGGTATTCTCCAAAACGGTCTATCAACTCCTCTTGTAACTCTTCATAATTGACATGGTTGTCAATTTGACGAATTTTCTTATAAATTTCAATCTTATGTCGTTGATCAGAAATATAAGTATCAGGAAGATAGGCATCAATTTGCAAAATCAACTCAGCATTCCCTTTGGTTCTTGTGTTAGCATTAGCATTACCGTTTCGTTTAGCAATAGCTTCCTCTAATAACTGCGAATACAATTCAAAACCAACAGAATCAATGAAACCAGACTGGGATTTTCCTAGGAGATTCCCTGCTCCACGAATCGAAAGATCTCGCATAGCAATCTTAAATCCAGAGCCCAATTCTGTAAATCCTTTAATCGCTTCTAATCTCTTCTCAGAGACTTCACTAATCGATTTTTCTGGACGATACATGAGATAGGCATAAGCAATACGATTACTACGACCGACTCTTCCTCTTAACTGATACAAGGTTGACAAGCCCATATGGTCCGCATTTTCAATAAATAAAGTATTGGCATTTGGAATGTCCACCCCTGTCTCAATAATGGTAGTCGTTACCAAGATATCGTATTGTCCCTCAATAAAGTCTAGTAGAGTATTTTCCAACTGGATTTCACTCATTCGACCATGAACATAACCAATCGAAGCCTCTGGAATCAACTCCTGTAATTCTGAAACTTTCTGGTCAATCGTGTCAACTTTGTTGTAAAGGTAGTAAACTTGACCTCCACGCTCCATTTCACGCAAAACAGCATCACGAATCACACTATCATTCTTTTCCAAAACATAGGTCTGAACAGGATAGCGATTAGTCGGCGGAGTTTCAATAACAGACAAATCTCTGATTCCCAGCATAGACATATGGAGAGTACGAGGGATTGGAGTTGCTGTTAAAGTCAGAACATCCACTTGTTTCTTCAACTCTTTCAAGGTTTCCTTATGCTTGACACCAAATCGCTGTTCCTCATCAATAATCATCAATCCTAAATCAGCAAACACAACATCTTTTGACAAAACACGATGTGTTCCAATCAAAATATCAACTTGACCGTTTTTCAATTTTTCAAGTGTTTCGGTCTGCTCTTTTTTACTTCTAAAGCGACTCAACACATCAATATTAACTGCAAAATTTTGGAATCGTTCCTTAAAATTAGTATAGTGCTGTTGCGCTAAAACCGTCGTCGGAACTAGAACGACAACCTGTTTGTGATCATTGACTGCCTTAAAGGCTGCACGCATAGCAACTTCAGTCTTTCCAAAACCAACATCCCCAACTAAAAGTCGATCCATTGGCTGAGAAGCCTGCATATCTCTCTTGATTTCCTCAATACTACGAAGTTGATCATCCGTTTCAACATAAGGGAAAGCATCATCAAAGGCATCTTGATCTTCATCATCAGCTGAAAAAGCAAAACCCTTCAACTGGCTACGTTCAGAGTAGAGTTTAATTAAATCGTCAGCTATATCCTCTACCTGGTTCTTAACTTTTTGCTTGGCTTTTTTAAAATGACCGTCATTTAATTTATTGAGTTTTGGAGCTTTCCCATCACTTGAAACATATTTAGACAGTAGATGAATCTGTTCTACTGGGATAGAAATTTGATCACCATTTTGGTATTGGACGCTAACATAATCGCGGTGAATCCCTTTGATTTCAATTGTTTCAATCCCTAGATATTGACCAATTCCATGGATATGGTGAACAACGTAATCTCCTTTTTCAAGTTCATTGTAATCTTTTAATCTCTCTGCGTTTGAAACATGTTGTCTTCGAAAACGACGTTTCAATTTCTTTTGAAAAATCTCATGTTCAGTTATCAATAAAACCTTTTCATCTACAAAATGAAAACCATGTCTGAGATTGCCCTCGATTAAGTTTACAGATTCTTGACAGATTCTTGACTTATCTCTAGAATCCAATTTAATCTGATATTCCTCTAACACATCCTCCAATGTTTTACTTCCCATTGAATTGCTAGACTGCAGAATAATGGTGTAATCCATTTTTTTATATCGTTCAATTTCTTCTTTTAAAAAAGAAAATTGATTGAAAAACTCCTGCATAGGATATTGATTAAATTGATAAATTTGGTCAAATTTGAGATTTCCTAACCCCTTTTGCAGATTAGAAAAAAAGGTCACTGGGCTTTGTTTTTTATAGATTTGCTCAGTATCAGCAAAATACTGCATCTCAGAAAATGCTTTACTATTCTGTAACTCTTCTGTAAAGTATTGCGCTAATTCTCTTTTAAAGACTTCATACTGATTCATCAATTTCTGATAATCATCAAAGAATATGGGCGTATCTTTTTCAATATAATCAAATACAGTCCATGATTTTTCATAACACAAAGATAAAAATTTCCGAGAATCTGAATGCATTTGTTTTTGATGAAAACTTGAAAGAATTTCTTCTAGGTAGGATTTCAAAATAGGTGATAAGGTCTTCGAAATGTGTTTTTCTAAAGCTGACTGTCCTCGTTGATAATCCTTTTCTCTTAAAAGCATATCGCTAGCTGGAAAGATTGTTAGCTTTGTCTGATTTTCTTTCGATAATTGTGTTTCAACTTCAAATGACCTAATACCATCGACTTCATCACCAAAAAACTCAATTCGGTAAGGTTCTAACTGGGATATTTCAAAAATATCTAAAATATCTCCTCGAAGACTAAATTCTCCTTGGGTCTGTACTTGAGTAACTTTTCGATAGCCGATTTCTTTTAACTGATGGATAAGTGCGTTTTGATCATATTCTTCACCAACTGATATGTTTACAATACTATCTTTAAATACATTGGGAGAAGGTAAAAACAATCGACTTGCTGCAATATTACAAACTAAGATCCCTTTCTTAGATGGATCACTCAAAAAACGCAAGGCTTCAACCCGTGAGATGATTTTTTCTTGCGAAGACATCAAAAACTCTACCATAGGAGAGTCATCTACCAAAAATGGATAGACAAGTTCCTCACCCAAGATAGAAATAAGATCACTAATAAGCCCTTCTGCTTCTCCATAAGTTGATGTCAATAAAACAATCTTATCTTCTTTCTTTAAACTACTAGCGATTGCTAAAGATTTTGTAGAAGTTGACAAACCTAAGATTAACTGTCTTTTTTTATCTGTTAAATTTTGATGCCATTTTTGGATCTGATCATTTTCTGAGAATAAATCTAATAAGGTCACCATTTATCCGTTATACCTCTGCATCGTTTTTTCAAAGTTTTTCTCTTGTAAATAGTGGTTTACAGCATCGTCAACCTTGTCAATAGACTGTAAAATACCAATATAATCATCTTTGTCAAAGGTACTCAAAACATAGTTAACAACTGACATGCCATTTTTAGGTCTTCCGATTCCAATCTTAACACGATTAAAGGTCTGAGTCCCTATATGTTGAATAATAGACTTGATACCATTATGACCACCTGCGGACCCCTTTGCTCTTAAACGAATCTTTCCAACTTCCATGTCAAGATCATCGTAAATGATGAGTAAATCTTCAATATCCAAACCATAGTAAGTCAATAAAGCATGAACCGCTTTTCCACTTTCATTCATAAAGGTCGTTGGTTTGACAAGATAAATTTTTTCTCCATTTATGAAAAAAGATGCTAGGTCAGCTTGAAATATCTTATCGTGTGTAAAAGTTAGATTCTGTTTCTTCGCTAGTTGGTCAATCAACATAAAACCAACATTGTGTTTTGTTTCAAAATATTTATCCCCTGGATTTCCCAAGCCTACAAGTAATTTAGTCATTTATTTTCCTTTCAAAAGCCAAAAGGGTTGGAATTTTTTTCCAACCTAATTGATACTATTTATTAAATTTTTAGACATTAAAGCGGAATTCCATGATATCGCCGTCTTGGACGATATATTCTTTTCCTTCTTCACGCAAACGTCCAGCTTCTTTTACTGCCTTTTCTGATCCATATTTCACCAAATCATCGTATGACATGGTTACTGCACGAATAAAGCCTTTTTCAAAGTCTGAGTGGATAATACCAGCTGCTTGAGGAGCCTTCATACCACGTTTGAAGGTCCAAGCGCGAACTTCTTTTTCACCAGCTGTGAAGTAAGTTCCAAGTCCAAGTAAGTGGTAAGCTGCACGAGTCAACTTGTCAACACCTGATTCTGTCAATCCAAGTGCTTCAAGAAATTCTTGCTTGTCTTCATCGTCTAACTCAGAAATTTCTTCCTCAGCACGAGCAGAAATAACGACTACTTCAGCATTTTCTGTCGCTGCAAATTCACGAATTTGTTTGACATAGTCGATAGAATCTGGATCTGAAACTACATCCTCATCTACATTAGCAACATAAAGAACTGGTTTAGTTGTCAAAAGGAAAAGACCTTTGACAACTTTTTGTTCTTCATCTGTAAATTCGATGGTGCGAGCTGATTTTCCATCTTCAAGCACTGGTTTAATCTTTTGAAGAACATTAAATTCTGCTACTGATTCTTTATCTTTTTGCGTACGTGCCATCTTTTCTACACGCGCATATCGTTTGTTCACTGATTCTAAATCAGCAAGAATCAATTCCAGATTAATTGTATCAATATCTGCAAGTGGATCCACAAAGGCATCTTCACGTCCTTGCTCGCGCATCACATTTTCATCATCAAAAGCACGAACTACGTGAACAATTGCGTCTACTTCACGAATATTGGCCAAAAATTTATTCCCTAGCCCTTCTCCTTTTGAAGCTCCTTTTACAATCCCTGCAATATCTGTAAATTCAAATGTTGTTGGCACTGTCTTTTTAGGAGTGATCATTTCAGTTAGTTTTTGTAGGCGTTCATCTGGAACTTCCACCATTCCAACATTTGGATCAATAGTCGCAAATGGGTAGTTCGCTGCCTCTGCTCCTGCTTTTGTAATTGCATTAAATAGTGTTGATTTACCAACATTTGGCAAACCAACGATACCTGCTGTTAAAGCCATATTTTCTCATTCTCCGTTTTCATTTCAATCCCTAATATTATAACACAAAAAGGGAAAACTTGCTAACCCTCTAACTAAGGGGGTTCAGTCAATAATTTTATTCATTTTTCGATCAAAATCATAGCGCCCCATCATGACAACATGGTCACAATTGCTACATTTGATTTTGATATCTGCTCCTACACGTGTAATTTCCCAACGATTAGCTTTTTTTCCTGTTGACTTGATTGTGCAAGCATGTGGTTTTTTCATTTCAACAAAATTTCCAACTTGATACATACTACTCTCCTTTTCTTTTTCGATTATATCATAAAAGAGGCGAGCTAAGCTCAACCTCTTTCACTTAATTTGTACGGACTGGTGTAATGAGCTGCATGAAGTCCTCGTCAGTATCTGCTGGCACAAGAGTAAATGGACGAACAGCTGAGATAAAGCTAATGGTCACCTTTTCGCTATTTAAAGCTTTAAGAGAATCAATCAAGTAAGTTGGGTTGAAACTAATGGTCAAATCTTCACCAGTAACCTGGTCAGTATCGATTTCTTCGTTTACTTTACCAACTTCTGGAGAGTGAACATGGGCACTAACAACCCCACCTTTAATTTCAAGCTTCACAGTACCATTTTGAGTCGCACTTGATAAAAGACGAGCACGTTCCATTGACTGACGTAAGTTTACCACATCAAAAGTAATTGTAGTGTTAAAGTCCGTTGGAATCAAGCGATCTGTATCAGGATAGTTACCTTCTAACAAACGAGTATAGAAGCTAATATTTTCGCTTCTAAAGAGTATTTGATTGTTAGCAAAGAAAATCTCTACAGTTTCGATATCATCTGTAAATACCGCTGAAAATTCGCGTAGAGAACGGCTAGGAATCACGACATCAAAATCATCACTATTTTTCTCAAGCGTTAATTTTTTCTGGCTTAGACGATGAGAGTCTGTAGCAACTGTTTTTAACTCTTTGTGTTGACTCAATACAAAATGAACACCTGTCAAAATTGGACGACTTTCTTGTGTACTTGCAGCAAAAGCTGTTTCGTTGATAATTTTCTTGAGTAATTTTGTTTCAAGAATCAAAGGAGTGCTTGCTGAAATTTCTTGGATTCGTGGATATTGTTCGCTATCTTTTCCTTTTAGGGTAATTTCTGATTTACCGCTGGTTAAAACAATTTGATTTTGTTCAATTTCTTTAAAATCAAGAGTCACATCAGGTAGACTAGATACCACATTGATGAAGAAAGAAGCTTCAAGAAGGATCGAACCTAAAGAAGTAATTAACAAACCAGCGTCTTCATTTTTTTGAGAAATAAAATTTTCAATTGAAATTTGACCATTTGAACCAATTAAAGTAACACCTTCATTGGTTACGTCAATTTTTACAGTTGATAAAATAGGAATAGCATTTTTAGAACTAATAGCTCTCTTAGTAGTATTTAAGGCTTGTAGAAATAAATTTTTATTAATTGAAAAATGAATCATGGATTCTCCTTTATTTATTTTTAGTATTAGAAAGATAATAGTAATAATAGAGTCTGTGAAATCTGTGGAAAACAGACTTAAAGTAAGTCATATCAAGATTTTTAGCTTGTTTAAAAAATGTGGATAAAAAAGATAAAAAAGCGAAAGTTATCCACAACTTATTTTATTTTCTTTTTGATTGATTCAATTTCTAAACGTAAATTATCGTCTTCATCAATCAAAGATTTAATTTTTGCATGGGCATGAATGACTGTTGTATGATCTTTTCCTCCAAATTCCTTCCCAATTTTTGGAAGACTATTATCTGTTAGTTCTCTAGATAAATACATAGCTACTTGACGGGCCAAAACAATATTTTGAAGGCGTCTGCTTCCCTTCATTTCTTTGACACTAACACCATAAAAGTTCCCAACTTCATTTTGGATTTTGTCAATTGGGATGACGAGCATTTGGCTAACATCTTGTTTGCGAGCTCTAATAGCTTCTGCAGCAATATCAATAGTGATATCCTTGATTTTTTTTACTCTGGCAATTAAAGTGATGTCGTTGATAGCTCCTTCAAGATCTCGAACATTTGAATCAAATTGCCCAGCTAGGTATTCTAGAGTATCACTTTGGAAATTGTAGCCTAAATGTTCCGTTTTACTTTGTAAAATGGCAATACGTGTTTCAAAGTCAGGGGGTGTGATAGTTTGTGTCAATCCCCAACTAAAGCGCGTGACAAGCCTCTCCTCGAGCCCTTCTAGATGTTTTGGACTACGATCACTCGTTAGGACAATCTGTTTTTGCTTGTCATGAAGGGCATTAAAGGTATTGAAAAATTCTTCCTGAGTTGCGACTTTTTTTCCGCTGAGTGACTGGATATCATCGATTAACAAAAGATCAAGACTGCGGTAGGTCTTTTTAAACTTTTCCATTTCCCCAAGTCTTAGGTGGTCCAGAAAGTCATTAATAAAGCTTTCAGCAGGGATATATTTGACACGCGCATTCGGAATATTTTTTAGAATTTCATTTCCAATAGCGTTTAATAAGTGAGTCTTACCAAGTCCCGGTCCTCCATAGATAAAAAGAGGGTTATAGGTCAGAGCCAAATCTTCAGAGACAGCCAAAGCGGCTGATACTGCCCAAACATTTCCATCCCCTTGAATAAAATTATCAAAGGTATACTTTTCTTTTAACCCAGTATCCGAATAAGGAATAGATGCTAACTTTGGACTATAGTCATAAAGAGTTGAATTTGTAGCTTCTTCAACTTGTGAGATAGTCGTGTCTTGAGGTTTTGTGAAAATATAGTGGGGAGTTATTTCAGCATCATAAATCTCAAATCCAGCAACTACAATAATATCTTTTAGTTGTTTTTCCCAGACCATTTCCATTTCAGATCGAGGTAAAAATATAGTGGCAACATTGTCCTCTACCTTGATGAGTTCAGCTTGAATAGCATAGAAATCATACATGGATCGAGTCAGTCTTTCTTGCGCAAATTCTAAGATACGATTCCAAAATTGTTTTTCTTTCAATCCGTTCTCCTCCTTTACTACTTATTTAAAAGTTTAATGCTAGACTTATTTTACCATAGATAGTAAGAATTTTCCACAAGCTGTGAAAAATAATCCACAATGTTAGCAAGTTTTATCCACAGGTTGGGGATAAAATCAGAAACTATTGATTTATTAAGCTTTTTATCGAAAAAAATAGTGGATAACCTTGTGAGATAAAAAAATAAAAGAACAGCCTTATTTCAGGCTGTTGATAATTCTACTGTATTCTTCTTGATTTGAAAAAGAAATAATGATTTTTCCACTATCTTTTTTAGACAGTTTGATTTCTACATCTAATCCGAGTAGTTTTTTTAACTGTTCTTCTTCATTTTGTATGAAATGATCAGTTTTTTGCAGTTTCTTTTGTTTTTTCTCTGTCAGAAGAGCTTCTAACTTCCTTACAGAAATGTCTTCTTCTATAATTCGTTGAAAGAAATAGTCTTGTTGTTCCTTATTCAACCCAACTAGCGAACGCGCATGAGCTTGTGATAGTTTGCCATTTTCTACTTCTGAGAGGATAGTATCTGGCAAGGAAAGCAAACGAATGGAGTTGCTGATATATGGACGAGACTTTCCCATTTTATCTGCAATTTCAGCATGGGTGAATCCTTTCTCTACGAGAGATTCATAGGCGCGTGCTTCTTCTATTGGATTTAAATTTTCTCTTTGCAAATTTTCAATGATGGACTGGACCATCATCTCTTGGTCTGAAAGCTGTTTAATAACAGCTGGGATAGACCTTAGACCAGCTAAAAGTGAAGCCCGATAGCGTCTTTCTCCTGCAAGGATTTCATAACCAATAACAGGAGATTGACGAACAATAATCGGTTGAATGACCCCATTTTCTTTGATAGACTGTGCTAGTTCATCTAGTTTTTCTCTATCAAATTCTTTTCGAGGTTGATAGGGATTTTTTTGTATATCTGTGATAGAAATCATTTTAAATTTTTCCATGATTCTACACTAACACATCTTTTCTCTTATGTAAAGCTTTCTTTACATAGATGTCAATTAAGATTCTAAATCACCTGAACTCTTGTCAAGTTTAATAGATGTAGTTTCTTCTTTACCGTTACGATAGTAAGTTATCTTAATGGTGTCTCCGATAGAATGATTGTAAAGAGCACTTTGTAAGTCTGTTGATGAAGCAATCTCTTTATCATCTACTTTTGTAATAACGTCGTATTTTTCAAGGTGACCATTGGCAGGCATATTACTTTGTACAGAACGAACAACTACGCCAGATGTTACACTGCTTGGAATATTAAGTCTTCTAATATCACTTGTATTAATATTTGAGAGATTGACCATTTGGATGCCCAAAGCTGGACGCGTCACTTTTCCGTTCTTTTCCAACTGTTCAATAATATTGATAGCATCATTTGCAGGGATTGCGAAACCAAGGCCTTCTACAGAGGTTCCTCCATTTGTAGCAATTTTACTTGATGTAATTCCGATAACCTGTCCTTGAATATTAATCAGTGGGCCGCCAGAGTTACCTGGGTTAATAGCAGTATCAGTTTGGATGGCTTTTGTAGAAATAGCTTGTCCATCCTCAGATTTTAAGGACACATTTCGATTGAGACTAGATACAATACCCTGAGTGACAGTATTTGCATATTCAGAACCGAGTGGGCTACCAATAGCAATAGCAGTTTCTCCTACGGTTAACTTACTAGAATCACCAAATTCAGCTACTGTAGTCACTTTTTCTGAAGAGATTTTGACGACAGCAATATCAGAGAAAGTATCTGCTCCGACGATTTCTCCAGCAACTTTAGTCCCATCTGACAAGCGAATATCTACTTTACTGGCGCCATTTATAACGTGATTATTGGTGACAATGTAAGCTTCTTTGTCATTCTTTTTATAAATAACCCCAGATCCTTCACTAGAGATTTGCTGAGAATCTGTATCAGTATCATCATTGCCAAATACGCTATTTTGTCTGTTTGCCGAATAAGTAATAACAGAAACAACAGCATCTTTTACTTTATTAACAGCCTGAGTGGTTGAATTTTCGTTTTTATAGGCAGTCTGTGTAATAGTACTATTGTTGTTAGAGTTGCTTACACCACTTTTTTGAGTTAGTTGGTTTATTGAAAAGCTACCCAAGGCTCCACTAATAAAGCTAATGACGATAACGACTAATAATTGAAACCATTTTTTGTAAAATGTTTTTAAATGTTTCATATTTGCCTCCATATGTTTGAAATTACTGAAAGTATAAACTGACTAGCTTAATTATAACTTAAAAACAAAAGTTTTTCACAGATTGTGGATAAGTTTCGGAAATCTGTGATTTTATAGGTGAAAATTAACCTTTTGTTTTGTGAATAAGATGTGAAAAAAATAGAGAATATGTTAGAATAGAGTCATGAAAATTAAAGTTATAACAGTTGGGAAACTGAAAGAAAAGTATTTAAAAGATGGCATCGCAGAGTATTCAAAACGAATTTCTCGATTTGCTAAACTTGAAATGATTGAGCTAGCAGATGAAAAGACACCAGATAAGGCCAGTGAGTCAGAAAATCAAAAGATTTTAGAAATAGAAGGTCAGAGAATTTTATCAAAAGTTGCTGACCGTGATTTTGTTATTGTATTGGCTATCGAAGGGAAAACTTTCTCCTCAGAAGAATTTAGTAAACAATTAGAAGAAGCTTCTATAAAAGGATTTTCTACTCTTACCTTTATTATTGGGGGAAGTTTGGGACTGTCATCAGCTGTAAAAAAGAGAGCCAATCTTTCTGTTAGTTTTGGCCGTCTAACTTTGCCCCATCAGTTAATGAGACTGGTTCTTGTTGAACAAATCTATCGGGCTTTTACAATACAGCAGGGATCGCCCTATCATAAATAGAAAATTGACTTTTAATTGAATTTTTGGTAGAATAATTATGTTAGGTCTCATAGCTCAGCTGGATAGAGCATTCGCCTTCTAAGCGAACGGTCGCAGGTTCGAATCCTGCTGGGATCAATATAGTAGCAAAGCTGGGAATTTTCCCGGCTTTTTTCTTAAAAAAGTACACTTGAGGAGAAAAAAATGACAGTTGGGAGAATTTTATCTAAAACGAAATTCCATTTTGTATAATGGTTTTTGTAAGTTAGCTTACAAGAAAAAAACATTTTAGGAGATTTTATTATGAAAAACACAGTTAAATTGGAACAGTTTGTAGCCTTGAAGGAAAAAGACTTGCAGGAGATTCAAGGTGGGGAAAGTAGAGTTTCAGACCTCATCCTTGATTTTCTTTTCCAACGAAAAAAGTAATGAAATAAGGAGAAAGAGTAATGAATTTACTTGGATTTGGGACAGTTATTGGTCATTTTTTAATTATTAGTTACAGTTACCATTTAATTTGTAAAGGTCAAATAAATAGAAAAGAGCTATACGTTTTTGGTGCTTATACATTACTAGTAGAAGTAGTACTTGAACTTTCCTTTTATCTTCTAAATTTGGATGGGTTAGGGACTGCAACATTTTTACTTCCTTTGGGCTTATATTCCTATTTTCGATGGATTAAACAGTATGAGAGGGATAGAGGACTATTTCTAAGTTTACTACTATCTCTTTTATATGAGAGCACTCATAACTTTCTGTCCGTAACTTTCTCCTCTATAACAGGAGACAATTTTGTTTTACAACATTATTACCCATTCTTTTTCGTTGTAACGGTGTTAACCTATTTTGTTGTCTTAAAAATAATTCATTATTTCCATTTGGAACTAACCTATTTTGACAAGGACTACCTTTATCCTTTCTTGAAAAAAGTATTTTTTGCTTTACTATTGCTACATATTGTATCTTTCGTTTCTGATATGGTAAGTACGATTAAACATTTGAATAGTTTTGGAAGTATTTTGTCATCTATTGTCTTTATCTCTCTATTTTTGACCTTCTTTGCAATGAATTCTCATAAAGAACAAATGGAGAAAGAGATTGCGTTGAAGCAGAAGAAATTTGAACAGAAACATTTACAGAATTATACAGATGAAATTGTCGGTCTGTATAATGAAATTCGTGGTTTTCGACATGACTATGCTGGTATGCTTGTCAGCATGCAGATGGCAATTGACAGTGGTGATTTACAGGAAATTGACAGAATTTACAATGAAGTTTTGGTCAAAGCCAATCATAAACTGCGTTCAGATAAGTACACTTACTTTGATTTGAACAACATAGAAGACTCAGCTTTACGAAGTTTGGTTGCTCAGTCCATTGTCTATGCTCGAAATAATGGTGTAGAGTTTACACTGGAAGTAAAAGATACGATTACCAAGCTCCCAATTGAACTATTGGATTTAGTTCGTATTATGAGTGTTTTATTGAACAATGCTGTCGAAGGCTCGGCTGATAGCTATAAAAAGCAGATGGAAGTAGCAGTTATTAAGATGGAAACTGAAACAGTTATTGTGATTCAGAATTCATGTAAAATGACGATGACTCCTTCAGGAGATCTGTTTGCCTTAGGATTCTCCACCAAGGGAAGAAATCGCGGAATTGGATTAAATAATGTGAAAGAACTACTAGATAAGTACAACAATATTATTTTAGAAACAGAGATGGAAGGCAGTACATTTAGACAAATTATTAGATTTAAGAGGGAATTTGAATGAAAGTTTTAATTTTAGAAGATGTTATTGAACATCAAGTGAGACTAGAAAGAATATTGGATGAAATTTCGAAAGAATCGAATATTCCAATATCATACAAGACGACAGGAAAAGTTCGTGAATTTGAAGAATACATTGAAAACGATGAAGTAAACCAGCTTTATTTCCTAGATATCGATATTCATGGAATTGAGAAAAAAGGATTTGAGGTTGCTCAGCTCATTCGTCATTACAATCCTTACGCTATTATCGTCTTTATCACCAGTCGATCAGAGTTTGCGACTCTAACTTATAAATACCAGGTATCAGCCCTAGATTTTGTTGATAAGGATATCAATGATGAGATGTTTAAGAAGAGAATTGAGCAAAATATATTCTACACGAAGAGTATGTTGCTTGAAAATGAAGATGTTGTAGATTATTTTGATTACAATTACAAGGGAAATGATTTAAAAATTCCTTACCATGATATTTTGTATATTGAAACGACAGGGGTCTCTCATAAATTGCGCATTATTGGTAAGAATTTTGCCAAAGAGTTTTACGGTACCATGACAGATATTCAGGAAAAGGACAAACATACCCAACGATTTTATTCTCCTCATAAGTCATTTTTGGTAAATATAGGTAATATTAGAGAAATTGACCGAAAGAATCTAGAAGTTGTTTTCTATGAAGATCATCGCTGTCCTATTTCAAGGTTAAAAATTAGAAAATTGAAAGATATTTTAGAGAAAAAATCTCAAAAGTGATTGACAATTAGTAAGAAATTGATATAATGGTTATATCTGCTACAGATAGAAGGTCCGTTGGTCAAGGGGTTAAGACACCGCCTTTTCACGGCGGTAACACGGGTTCGAATCCCGTACGGACTATTTTATCCGCCATAGCTCAGTTGGTAGTAGCGCATGACTGTTAATCATGATGTCGTAGGTTCGAGTCCTACTGGCGGAGTATAGATAAAAGGGAACACAGCTGTGTTCCTCTTTTTGTATCAATTTGTATCACCAAGCATCTTCATAAGGAAGTCTGTTATTTCTTGAGGACTTTCTTTTTTTCCGTGTGCAATCCAAGTTTGGCAGACACCAAAAAGTGCATGAGTTAGATAGATGCTACTATATTCTAATTCAGTGGTATTAAGATTCAGTTGCATAAATCGCTTTTGTAAATCTGTACTGAGCATGATATGAAGTTTATTTCTTAAGAAATTTTGGATTTCTTTGGTCCCATTTTCAGAAAGAAGAGCAGCCAGAAGTGGTTCTGACTCTAGATATTCAAATACTTCTAAAATAGCATCTCTTTTGTGATGAGCATGTTTTTGAAAAATATATTCAAATGTATGAAATAGCTTGCTTTGATAGTGCTCAATCATATCATACTTATCCTTATAGTGAGTATAGAAGCTGGAACGACTAATTCCGGCTTTTTCTGCTAACTTGACAGTAGAAATTTGATCAAATGGCTGTTCCATTAGTAATTGTACCATAGCATTTTCAATAGTTCTCTTTGTTTTTAAGCGTTTGTTACTTTCTTGCATATTTCCTCCGTGTAAACAAATTAGACTATGTGTCTAAAAATGGATTTTTTATCTTGTAATTTAGATTTTTTATTGTATAATCTATTATATCAAAATTTTAGACAATATGTTTAAAAAAGGAGAAACTATGTTTAAAGAATGGAAAGCAATTTTAAAAAAACCAACCTTTATTATTGTCATGATAGGGATTTCTCTTATTCCAGCTCTGTACAATATCATATTTTTGTCATCAATGTGGGATCCATATGGGCAATTGTCTGACTTACCTGTGGCAGTTATCAATAATGATAAAGAGACTTCCTATAATGGTAATAGCATGTCTATAGGAAAAGACATGGTGTCCAATTTAAAAGAAAATAAAACCTTGGATTTTCATTTTGTAGATGACGAGGAAGGTAAGAAGGGCTTAGAAGATGGCGATTACTATATGGTAGTGACTTTACCAAGTGATTTATCTGAAAAAGCAACTTCTATTTTAACGAACCATCCAGAGCAAATGAAAATCGATTATCAGACTTCAAGTGGTCATAGCTTTATTGCTAGTAAGATGAGCGATTCTGCTATGACACAATTAAAGCAGAATGTTTCTACCAATGTAACCGAGACATATACCAAAGCTTTATTTAACAAAATGGTCGATTTAAAGGATGGTATGAGTCAAGCAGCTTCTGGTAGTGAAAAATTAACTGATGGAGCGAATCAGTTAGCGACAGGAAGCCAAACATTAACTACTAACCTACACTCTTTAGCAGATTCAAGTTTAATATTTTCAAATGGAACGGAGCAGTTTACTAGAGGATTATCTGCTTATGTTTCTGGTGTCGAACAACTTCATCTTGGCTTAGGGAATTTTAATAGTGGTTTAGTTACATATACTGGTGCAGTGAGTCAATTAGATAGCGGATTAGGTCAATTGTCTTCTAAAAGTCCTGAATTAGTAGGGGGAATCAATCAGATATATACTGGTGTAGAATCCTATACTGGCGGTGTTTCTCAGCTTAATGCTGGTCTTAATCAATTTTCATCTGGTGTTAGTGCTTATACAAACGGAGTGGGAAATCTTGCAACAGGTGCTAATCAGTTATCCAATCAATCAGCTACACTTCGAATGGGGGTGGAGCAATTAAGTGAAGGGATTCAACAACTTTCTAGCAAGTTAGATGCTTCGTCTGGGAAAAAAGATCAAATTAATCAATTATCTTCAGGTCTAAATCAGTTAAATCAAGCTATTCAAAATATTGATGTTGGAGATACAAAACAATTAGATTCTGTTTTATCAAGTATAGCATCTCTTTCTAATCAAATGTTAGCAAGTGCTCAGTCTGAAAAAACAACTACATTAGCCAATATTCAATCGACAGCAGCTTATCAATCATTGACAAGTGAGCAACAAGCTGAGATAAGAGCTTCTGTATCTCAAAATTCAACTGATAGTATTCAATCGGCTCAGTCAATTGTAGCTTTAGTTAAAGGTTTACAGGGAAGTTTAGAAAACTTACAAAATCAATCATCTAATCTTTCGATTTTAAAAAATCAAGCTAATCAAGTATTACCGTTTGCTTCTACTTCTTTGACAGGATTGTCAAGTGGATTAACAGAGATACAAGGAGCTGTTACTAGCAAATTAGTTCCTGCCAGTCAGTCGATTGCATCAGGTGTAAACGCATATACTACAGGTGTTGATAAAGTTTCTCAAGGCGCAAGTCAACTAAGTGAAAAGAATTCCACCTTGACAGGTAGTTTGGATCAACTAGTTTCAGGCTCAACTACCTTGACACAAAAATCTTCTAACTTGACAGCAGGAGTTGGTCAATTAGTTGAAAAAACTCCAGAATTAGTGTCTGGTATTGAAAAATTATCAACTGGCTCTAACCAATTGAATAACAAGAGTCAAGAATTGATAGCAGGAGTTGATAAATTGCAGTCAGGATCTAGCCAACTAGCTGACAAATCCAGTCAGTTAATTTCAGGTGCTTCTCAATTAGAAAGTGGAGCTAATAAATTGGCAGATGGAGCTGGGAAACTAGCAGAAGGTGGAACAAAGTTAACTTCTGGATTGGAAGGTTTACAGACAGGAGTTGCTTCTTTGGGACAAGGATTAGGTAATGCTAGTGATCAACTCAAATCAGCATCAACAGAATCTAAAAATGCAGAGATTTTGTCAAATCCACTCAATCTTTCAAAAACAGACAATGATCAAGTTCCTGTAAATGGGATTGCTATGGCTCCTTATATGATATCAGTTGCTCTTTTTGTTGCAGCAATATCAACGAATATGATCTTTGCGAAGTTGCCTTCAGGACGTCATCCGGAGAGCCGTTGGGCTTGGTTGAAATCTCGAGCTGAAATAAATGGTATTATAGCTGTTTTAGCAGGAATTTTGGTATATGGAGGAGTTCATCTTATTGGTTTAACTGCTAATCATGAAATGAGAACCTTATTCTTAATTATTATCGCAAGCTTAACATTTATGTCTATGGTAACTGCATTAACAACATGGAATAGCCGTGTAGGAGCTTTCTTCTCTCTTATTTTGCTATTATTACAGTTAGCATCAAGTGCAGGTACTTATCCACTTGCCTTGACAAATGATTTCTTTAGAGCTATTAATCCTTGGTTGCCAATGAGTTATTCGGTCTCTGGATTACGACAAACAATCTCTATGACAGGAAATATTCATCATCAAGTCATTTTCCTTGCTGTGATATTAGCCCTATTTACTGGTTTAGGTATGCTAGCCTATCGACCTAAGAAAATGGAAGAAGATTAAAAAATCGACCAACTGGTCGATTTTTTATGTCTTAGATGACTTTCGTTTGTGATTATAGATTCCAAATAGTAAAAGAGAAGTAAAGGAACAGATTGCTCCAGTAATAAAACCATTGGGAATGAAGGAAAGTGTAATAGTTCCTTTCCCCTTAGGAACATCAACTTTCATAAAGCCAGTTTGAGCTTGTTTAATTTCTATTTTCTTACCATCTTGGTAGGAAGACCAGCCTTTGTCATAAGGAATGGTGAAGAAAATGGATGTATCTTGTTTGACATCATATGTAGCAAAGACCTTATTTTTAGAAGTTGATACTGTGACAGGTTGTTCTTTAATTTTTTGAATTGCCTCGGTGAAAGTTTTGGTATCTAAACGATAGAAGGTAGGAGATTCAAATGATACTTGTGAATTTCCAGGGAAACTAACATTGATATTGAAAGTCTTTTTCTCTTTTGTATAGTCTAGATTAAAGAAGGAGAATGCATTATCAGTTGTAAAAGTTTTCTTTTTCCCATTGACAAGGATGTCAACCTTTTTTTGTTTGTCATTAGAAAAGTGAAGGTTTGTGAAAGAAAGATAAACTTGGCTGTTTTCTGGCACTTCAATTTGATACTGGATTGCTGCATCCTCATTTGAAGAGCTTGTAACACTAATCAAATCATCAGTATTTTCTGTTTTTTCATAGGGTATTGGAGAAAAATAATCAAAATTGACGTTAGCAAGTTGATTTAAAAACGAGGCCTGATTATCCAAAGTGTGTTCATTGAACTTGACATCATTGTAAACAGATTGACTAGCAAATGCAATCGGAAGAGAGAATTGATTTTCATATAGGGTAAGATTATCTTTTTGATATACAACTTGGGAACCATACTTATCAATAGGGGTTTCTGAGATATTGTACTGGATGCCAAATAAACTATCAGCCAAAATACTATTATTGGCATAGCGGAGATTGAGATTAGTCCCAGAGGATTTAAACCCAAGTTTATCCAAAGTAGAGCTTGCTGAACGATTTCGAACAGATGAAAATTGAGAGATTCCATTGTAGTTGAATTTCATACTGTCATTTCCTGTCTGAGTTTGTAGTTTTTCAGTACGAGTAAATGAATTTCCAATATATGTTGAGAAAGATTCCATAGCTGGGATATCTCGATTATATGAACTTCGAGAAGCAAAACCCCATTCTTTAGCAATTCCGTCTATTTGAGATGAAGCATTTAAACTCATTTCAACCATTATAAATAAAGAGATTAGAATTGCAAATAGATTTACAGAGATAAACTTTTTGATAACTGCAAGGAGTAAAAGCGAATAGACAACCAAAAATTCAAGAGTCAGCAGAATATTCAAATCTGTTAAAAAAGAATAATGTGATTTTAGATAGATGGTAGCTAAAAATCCTGTTACTATAAGAAAAAGCGAAACTAAAAAGTTCCAGATTTTAATTTCTCTCAGACGATTTAAGACTTCCGCTGCTGTGTAAATTAACAAGGTAGAGAAAATCCAAGCATAGCGATGTAAAAACATATTTGGAGTATGCATACCTTGCCAAAATAAATCAAGAACTTCTATATAAAAGCTGGCAATTAGAAATGCAAAGAAAATTGCATAGATAAGTTTCACGTGAAACTTAATAGATTTCATCGTAAAAAACAAAATAGTCAAAATAAAGGGAAGTAGTCCGACAAAAATCATTGGGATAGCCCCATACTTTGTTGTATCAAAGGAACCGATGAATTGCTTAGCAAAGAGATCAAGATACCAGCTACTTTCAGTTTGAAACTTTGTAATTTCAGTTAATTTTTCCCCATGTGTCTGTAAATCAAATAGAGTAGGAAGAGTCAGAATCAAACTAGCCATACCAGCTAAAACGGAGGTGATTATGAAATCAAGAAAAGATGATTTTCGAGTTTTAAAGTCCCAAGAAATTTGGTAGAGATACCAGAAAATAAGAAACAATGCTGTCATATAGCCAAAATAATAGTTTTGGATAAATAAGATTGACAGAGTTGTAAAGTACAATAGGAATTTCTTTTTAGTGACAAGTAGCTGTAAACCAGTTATAATTAAAGGAATCAAGATAAAAACATCTAGCCAGGTTTTTATCTCTAATTGACTGACATTGAAACTCATCAGAGCATAGGAAGTAGATAAAGCTAGTTTTAAAGGCTTAGGAATCGATTGAAATAATTTGTTTAAACTAAAATAAGTTGACAGTCCAATCAATCCAAATTTTAAGAGAGTTGTCAGATAGACAGCATCTGGCATATTCGTTAGATCAAAAAAGTAAACTAGAGGTGAAAGGAAACTTCCCAAGTAATAACTAGATAGGGCATAGAAATTTAATCCGAGGCCACTTGTAAAGGTGTAAAACAGACTACCATTTCCATGTAGGATATTTCGTAAAGCTACATCAAAAATAACGTATTGATGAAAGCCATCTCCTAATAGTGGAGATGTATCGCTATTCCAGTAGATACCTTGAGATAGATATACTCCTATCATAATGATTATGGGAATGATGAAAGAAAAAAAATAGGTCCAATATGTTTTAAAAAATAATTTCATGTTACCTCATAAAATGTTAGAAAACTCAGCTGGTTAACCCAACTGAGTTTTAAAGTTTTATTTAGTCTTTCCAAAGTTCTTTAACTTTTGCTTGTACTTCTGCATTTTCTAGGAATTCATCATAGGTTTCATCAATACGATCGATGACGCCATTTTTAGATAAGACAATGATATGGTTAGCTAGAGTTTGAATAAACTCGTGGTCATGACTGGCAAAGATGATTGATTCTTTAAAGTTTTTCAATCCATCGTTCAAGCTTGAGATAGATTCTAAGTCCAAGTGATTGGTTGGATCATCGAGGACAAGAACATTTGATTTTAAGAGCATGAGTTTTGAAAGCATGACACGAACTTTTTCCCCCCCTGACAAGACGTTGACAGCTTTGTTAACCTCATCTCCAGAGAAGAGCATACGGCCGAGGAAGCCACGTAGGAAAGTATTGTCATCTTCTTCTTTACTTGCGAATTGACGCAACCAATCAAGGATTGACTCTCCCCCTGCAAAATCGGCCGAGTTATCTTTTGGCAAGTAAGAACGGCTAGTAGTAACTCCCCACTTGACAGTTCCTTCATAGTCAATGTCTCCCATGATTGCACGAATTAATGCAGTCGTTTGGATGTCATTTTGTCCAATAAGCGCTGTCTTATCACCTGGACGCAAGATAAAGCTGATATTATCTAAAATAGTCTCACCATCAATCTTTACAGTTAGATTTTCTACTGTCAAGAGATCATTACCAATCTCACGTTCCGCTTTAAAGTTGATAAATGGATATTTACGACTAGATGGTACAATTTCTTCAAGTTCAATCTTATCAAGCATTTTCTTACGTGATGTTGCTTGTCTTGATTTAGAAGCATTAGCAGAGAAACGAGCAACGAACTCTTGCAATTGTTTAATTTTTTCTTCTGCTTTAGCATTACGGTCTGCTAGCAATTTAGCAGCGAGCTCAGAAGATTCCTTCCAGAAGTCGTAGTTTCCGACATAGAGTTTGATTTTTCCAAAGTCAAGGTCGGCCATGTGAGTACATACTTTGTTTAAGAAGTGACGGTCGTGGGATACTACGATAACGGTGTTATCAAAGTCAATCAAGAAGTCTTCTAACCAAGTAATCGATTGGATGTCTAAACCGTTGGTCGGCTCGTCCAAGAGAAGAACATCAGGTTTACCAAAAAGTGCTTTGGCTAGGAGAACTTTTACTTTTTCACCGTTGGCCAATTCGCTCATGTTTTGATAGTGCAATTCTTCTGGAATGTTTAGGTTTTGAAGTAGTTGAGAGGCTTCACTTTCTGCTTCCCAGCCCCCAAGCTCGGCAAACTCTCCTTCGAGTTCGGCAGCACGCACTCCATCCTCATCTGAGAAATCTTCTTTCATGTAGATAGCATCTTTCTCCTTCATGATGCTATAAAGTTTTTCATTTCCCATGATAACAACATCAATGGCACGTTCATCTTCATAGTCAAAGTGATTTTGACGAAGAACAGAGAGACGTTCATCTGGACCAAGAGAGATGTGACCAGTAGTAGGTTCGATATCTCCAGCTAAAATTTTTAAAAAGGTTGATTTTCCGGCACCATTAGCACCGATTAATCCATAAGTATTTCCTTCTGTAAATTTGATATTGACATCATCAAAAAGTTTGCGATCACTAAAACGTAGTGAAACATCAGATACTGTAAGCAATGTTTTTCTCCTATATGTGTAATATATTTATTCTACTAGAAAATACGGAAATATTCAAATTTTTATCTGTCAATTTTGTGTAAATTACATTTACAGCATACTTTACACAAATCCGTAAATAGCAAGGTTGATTTATTTTGATAAATTGCAGTTATTTCATTAAAAAAATGCTATAATTGAAGGGACCATATCGAAGGAGAATAAAATGACTAAACACATTATTTTAACAGGAGACCGTCCAACAGGAAAATTGCATATTGGACATTATGTTGGAAGTCTCAAAAATCGAGTATTATTACAGGAAGAGGATAAGTATGATATGTTTGTGTTCTTGGCTGACCAACAAGCCTTGACAGATCATGCCAAAGATCCTCAAACCATTGTAGAGTCTATCGGAAATGTGGCTTTGGATTATCTTGCAGTTGGATTGGATCCAAGTAAGTCAACTATCTTTATTCAAAGCCAAATTCCAGAATTAGCTGAGTTGTCTATGTATTATATGAATTTGGTGTCATTAGCACGTTTGGAGCGTAATCCAACTGTCAAGACAGAAATTGCTCAGAAAGGATTTGGAGAAAGCATTCCGACAGGATTCTTGGTCTATCCAATAGCTCAAGCAGCTGACATCACAGCCTTTAAGGCCAATTATGTTCCTGTTGGGACAGATCAGAAACCAATGATTGAGCAAACTCGTGAAATTGTTCGTTCTTTTAACAATGCATATAACTGTGATGTCTTGGTAGAACCGGAAGGTATTTATCCAGAAAATGAGAGAGCGGGTCGTTTGCCTGGTTTGGATGGGAATGCTAAAATGTCTAAATCACTCAATAACGGTATTTATTTAGCTGATGATGCGGATACTTTGCGTAAAAAAGTAATGAGTATGTATACAGATCCAGATCATATCCGCGTTGAGGATCCAGGTAAAATTGAAGGAAATATGGTTTTCCATTATCTAGATGTTTTTGGTCGCCCAGAAGATGCTCAAGAAATTGCTGAAATGAAAGAACATTATCAACGAGGTGGTCTTGGTGATGTGAAGACCAAGCGTTATCTACTTGAAATATTAGAACGTGAACTTGGTCCTATTCGTGAGCGCCGTATCGAATTTGCTAAGGATATGGGAGAAGTTTATAATATGCTTCAAAAAGGTAGTGAAAGAGCACGTGAAGTTGCAGGTCAGACCCTATCTGAGGTTAAAGGAGCAATGGGACTTCATTACTTTAACTAGGTTTATTTTACAAGAAACTATCATTTCTATCTCAAAGAAAAGATAGTTTTTTATTTACCCCTGTAACATTTGACAAATTTTTATAGAATGGTATGATAGATACAATATAAAAAGAGTCAAGCTCAAAAAGAAAGAAAAGAGGAAACTTCGAATGTCTAATTGGGACACTAAATTTTTGAAAAAAGGTTTTACCTTTGATGATGTATTGCTTATTCCAGCTGAAAGTCATGTGTTGCCTAACGATGCAGATTTAACAACTAAATTGGCAGATAATTTGACTTTAAATATCCCAATTATTACCGCTGCCATGGACACAGTTACAGAGAGTCAAATGGCCATTGCTATTGCTCGTGCAGGCGGTCTCGGAGTTATCCATAAAAACATGTCAATTGCTCAACAAGCAGAAGAGGTTCGTAAGGTAAAACGTTCTGAAAATGGAGTTATTATTGATCCGTTCTTCTTGACGCCTGAACATACAATTGCTGAAGCAGATGAGCTTATGGGACGTTACCGTATCAGTGGTGTTCCAGTTGTTGAAACACTTGAAAATCGTAAATTGGTTGGTATTTTGACAAACCGAGATCTTCGTTTTATTTCAGATTATAACCAACCAATCTCAAACCATATGACTAGTGAAAATCTTGTTACTGCTCCTGTGGGTACAGATCTTGCAACAGCTGAGAGCATTCTTCAAGAACACCGTATTGAAAAGCTTCCTTTGGTAGATGAAGAAGGTCGCCTTTCTGGTTTGATTACTATCAAAGATATTGAAAAAGTTATTGAGTTTCCAAATGCCGCTAAAGATGAGTTTGGTCGTCTTCTAGTTGCAGGTGCAGTAGGTGTTACTTCAGATACATTTGAACGTGCAGAGGCTCTTTTTGAGGCAGGGGCGGATGCGATTGTTATTGATACTGCACATGGTCATTCTGCAGGTGTCTTGCGTAAAATTGCTGAGATTCGTGCTCATTTCCCAGATCGTACTTTAATTGCTGGAAATATTGCTACTGCTGAGGGTGCACGTGCCCTTTATGAAGCAGGTGTAGACGTTGTCAAGGTTGGTATTGGGCCAGGTTCAATCTGTACAACTCGTGTGATTGCTGGTGTCGGTGTTCCGCAAGTAACAGCTATCTATGATGCTGCAGCTGTTGCGCGTGAATATGGTAAAACGATCATTGCTGACGGTGGAATCAAGTATTCTGGAGATATTGTAAAAGCCCTTGCTGCAGGTGGAAATGCAGTTATGCTTGGATCAATGTTTGCTGGAACTGATGAAGCTCCAGGCGAAACTGAAATCTTCCAAGGACGTAAGTTTAAGACTTACCGTGGTATGGGATCAATTGCTGCTATGAAGAAAGGTTCAAGCGATCGTTACTTCCAAGGTTCTGTCAATGAAGCAAACAAACTCGTTCCAGAAGGAATTGAAGGTCGTGTTGCTTATAAAGGAGCTGCAGCTGACATTGTCTTCCAAATGATTGGCGGTATTCGCTCTGGTATGGGTTACTGTGGTGCAGCTAACCTTAAAGAACTACACGATAATGCTCAATTTATTGAAATGTCTGGTGCTGGTTTGAAAGAGAGCCATCCTCATGATGTACAAATTACTAATGAGGCACCAAATTATTCTATATAAAAAAACAATGAAAAGAACTCCAGTAAAAACAGGAGTTCTTTTACAATGTTGTCAATTTTCATTTACAGTAACTTTACCATCCTGAATAGTGAAGATACTTAGATTTTCTGGCAGATTTTGAAGATGATCTAAGCTTGTTGTTGTGATAAAGGTTTGGATTGAATGAGAAATCGTTTCTAATAATTTTAACTGTCTAGTGTTGTCAAGTTCACTCATGACATCGTCAAGCAGTAATATTGGAGATTCTGTAGTAATACTTTCCATTAACTCGATTTCTGCTAATTTTATAGAAAGGACGAGACTACGATGTTGACCTTGACTTCCGAAACTAGCATCCATCCCATTTATATAAAAAGAAATGTCATCTCGATGAGGACCGACACCAGTATTCTTTTTAAATAAATCTCTGGCTCTACTTTTTTCTAAAGCAATTTTGAAAGATTCGGATAAGTCTTCTTTGTCAGTTATATTGACAGAAGATTGATAGGATATTGACAACTCTTCAATCTGATTAGAGAGTTCAAAATGTTTCTTACGGCCAAAATGCTCTAGTTTTTTTATAAAATCTAAGCGGTGATTCATTACACGACATCCATAATCGACTAGCTGATCATCTAGTACTGAAAGGAAGGTTTCATCTATTTTTTGAGCTGATTTTAGGTAAGTGTTTCTTTGCTTTAGGATGTGGTTATAATTGGTTAGGTCAGATAAATAGATTGGCTTGATTTGTCCAAGTTCCATATCAATGAATTTTCGTCGAACCGAAGGTGCTCCTTTAATTAGTTGTAGATCTTCAGGAGCAAATAAGACAACATTCATGTGTCCTACATAATCTGAAAGTCGTGCCTGTTTTAAATGATTAACTTTTGTCACACGGCCTTTTTGTGTTAGTTCGATTTCTAGAGGAATGGATCCCGTTTTTTTCTGAACGAGACCTGAAAGATGAAGTTGTTCCTCATCAAAATGAATGAGATTTTTATCTGTTCGAGTTCGATGACTACGCGTTAAGGCCAAAAAATAGATAGCCTCTAACATATTTGTTTTACCTTGTGCATTGCGTCCTAAAAAGACATTTAATTTAGGATTAAAGTCTATTTTCGTCTCTTTGTAATTACGAAAAGTTTTGAGAGATAGGTTTTGTAGCCACATGATTATCTACCAGGGAATCGCGGAGCTTGTTTGCTTTTTGGTGATGAAGTAGGTTTAGAGTTGTCTTTTTTTACTCCCTTATTCATCTCCTTGACAAGTTTAGCAATTCGTTCTTTTTCAACTTTATCATCTTGGTGTTCATCCTGTTCTTCAGAAGTAGGTTGTGTCAACAAGATGTCAATATTCATGTCAGGGATGTCAACTTTATCACCAATACGAAGTTTTTTACCACGACGATTCTCTAATTCCCCATTAAAGTAAACAGAATGTTCAGAGAGAAATGATTTGATAGCTCCTCCGCTATGTGTAATTCCAAGTTCTTTGAGTAGTGCTTGGAGGGTAATAAATTCTTCAAATAATTTGTATTCCATAATTCACCTCAATCTTTGGTATTATACCATATTTTCCTAAAAATAGTGAGAGAAATAGGGAGAGATGTAAGCGTTTTTTATTTCAAAAGTGTTACAGGGAACAAGAAAATTTCAGGTTTTCGTGATATAATAGAAGTCTGTATATAAGGAGGTAAATCATGGAGTTAGTGCATGGAATTTTAACACATTTTATCCAATCAAAAAAGTTTAAAACGAACAAAATCGCCGTGCGTTTTACCGCTCCATTATCCCTCGATACGATTGCAGGTCGCATGTTGAGTGCGAGTATACTAGAGACTGCTAATCAGATGTATCCCACTTCTCAAGATTTGAGGAGACATTTAGCCAGTCTATACGGTACAGATATGTCAACCAATTGTTTCAGAAGAGGGCAAAGTCACATTGTAGAATTGACATTTACCTATGTTCGTGATGAGTTTTTAAGTAGGAAAAATGTGCTAACTTCTCAGGTTTTGGAACTAGTAAAAGAAACTCTTTTTTCACCCATGCTAGTTGATAATGGATTTGATCCGTCCTTATTTGAAATTGAGAAAAAACAATTGCTAGCAAGTTTAGCAGCTGATATGGATGATTCTTTTTATTTTGCACATAAAGAATTAGACAAATTATTTTTTCATGATGAACGTCTTCAATTGGAATATAGTGATTTACGAAATCGTATTTTAGCTGAAACTCCACAAAGTTCTTATTCTTGTTTCCAAGAATTTTTGGCCAATGATCGAATAGATTTCTTTTTCCTAGGTGATTTTAATGAGGTTGAAATTCAAAATGTATTAGAATCATTTGGCTTTAAAGGTCGAAAAGGAGATGTGAAGGTTCAGTATTGTCAACCTTATTCCAATATCCTTCAGGAAGGCATGGTTCGGAAAAATGTGGGACAATCCATTTTAGAATTGGGTTATCATTGCCCTGTTGAATATGGTGATGAGCAACATTTACCCATGATTGTAATGAATGGTTTACTTGGTGAATTTGCTCACTCTAAACTATTTACAAATGTCCGTGAAAATGCTGGATTGGCTTATACTATTTCAAGTCAGCTTGATTTGTTTAGTGGATTCTTGAGGATGTATGCTGGCATTGATCGAGAAAATCGGAATCAGGCTCGAAAAATGATGAATAATCAACTGCTTGATTTAAAAAAAGGATATTTTACAGAGCTTGAGCTAGAGCAGACCAAGGAAATGATTCGTCGGTCTTTGTTGCTTTCTCAAGATAATCAAGGTTCATTGATTGAACGTGCTTATCAAAATGCCTTACTTGGAAAATCTTCAGCAGACTTTAAAGGTTGGATTGTAAAACTCGAGCAAGTTGACAAAGATGCTATTTGTAGAGCAGCTAATAATGTGAAACTACAGGCGATTTACTTTATGGAAGGAATAGAATGACAAAGGTTGTTTTTGAAGAAAAATACTATCCAGCTGTAAAAGAAATGGTTTATCGAACTCGTTTGTCAAATGGATTGACAGTTGCTCTTTTGCCTAAAAAGGAATTTAAAGAGGTTTACGGGAGTGTAACTGTACAGTTTGGTTCGGTAGATACGCTTGTCACAGAAGTTGACGGAGATGTAAAAGAATATCCTGGAGGAATTGCTCATTTTCTTGAACATAAATTATTTGAGAGAGAAGATGCTAGCGATTTGATGTCAGCTTTTACGAGTCTAGGTGCGGATAGCAATGCCTTTACAAGCTTTACAAAAACAAGCTATCTTTTTTCAGCAACAGATCATTTTTTAGAAAATTTAGACTTACTTGATGAATTGGTAACATCAGCACATTTTACTGAAGATTCCATTTTAAGAGAGCAGGATATTATTCAGCAAGAACGAGAAATGTATCAAGATGACCCAGATTCGTATTTATTCTTTTCAACTTTAGCGAATTTGTATCCTGGCACACCTTTAGCAACTGATATAGTTGGAACTGAGGAGTCAATTTCCCAAATCAATCTAACTAATTTGCAAGAAAATTTTACAAGATTTTACAAACCTGTAAACATGTCTCTGTTTTTAGTTGGTGATTTTGATGTGGAGCAAGTACAGGACTATTTTGAAAGCAAAGAACTGAAAGATTTAGATGTTCAGGATGTAGCAAGAGAAAACTTTGTTTTACAGGCTGTAAAGCAAACAGACAGTATGAGAATGGAAGTATCTTCTCCTAAACTAGCGATTGGGATTAGAGGTAAGCGAAAAGTTGTTGAGGAAAATTGCTATCGATATCATATTTTATTAAAATTATTGTTTGCAATGATGTTTGGTTGGACTTCGGATCGTTTTCAAAAGTTATATGAATCAGGTAAAATAGATGCTTCCTTATCTCTTGAAATTGAAGTAACAAGTCGTTTTCATTTTGTTATGTTGACAATGGATACGAAAGAGCCAGTTGCTTTATCTCATCAATTTAGGAAGGCTATTCGTAATTTTACAAAGGATTTAGATATTACAGAGGATCATTTAGATATTATCAAAAGAGAGATGTTTGGAGAATTTTTCAGCAGCATGAACTCTCTTGAATTTATTGCAACGCAATATGATGCTTTTGAACATGGTGAGACAATTTTTGATTTACCAAAGATTTTACAGGAAATTACTTTAGAGGATGTCCTTGAAGCAGGGCATCACTTAATAGATGAAGGGGATATAGTTGATTTTACAATATTCCCATCGTAGTAACCTATCATAATAGACACTAGAAAGAAGGGATGACAAGTATGAGGAAAAAAACAATTGGTGAGGTTTTACGATTAGCTAGAATCAATCAGGGATTGAGTTTAGATGAATTGCAGAAAAAGACAGAAATCCAGTTAGATATGTTGGAAGCAATGGAAGCAGACGATTTCGATCAACTTCCAAGTCCTTTTTACGCGCGTTCTTTCTTGAAAAAATATGCATGGGCTGTTGAATTAGATGATCAAATTGTTTTGGATGCTTATGATTCTGGGAGTATGATTACTTATGAGGAAGTAGATGTTGATGAAGATGAGTTGACAGGTCGTAGACGTTCAAGTAAGAAAAAGAAGAAAAAAACATCCTTTTTACCTTTATTTTATTTTATCCTTTTTGCTTTATCGATTTTAATTTTTGTGACCTATTATGTTTGGAATTATATTCAAACTCAACCAGAGGGGCCTTCTCTTTCTAATTACAGTGTGGTTCAATCAACAAGTTCAATGAGTTCAACTAGCTCTGTTCCCCACTCTTCAAGTAGTAGTTCATCTAGCAGTTCTTCTAGTGTAGAATCGACTATAAGTGTATCAGGTGAAGGAAATCATGTAGAAATCGCTTATAAGACAAGTAAGGAAACAGTTAAATTGCAATTGGCAGTTTCAGATGTTACAAGTTGGGTCAGCATTTCAGAAAGCGAACTTGAGGGCGGTGTAACCCTATCGCCAGAGAAGAAAAGTGCAGAAGCAACAGTTGCAACTAAAAGTCCTGTAACAATTACCTTAGGTGTTGTAAAAGGTGTTGCTTTGACGGTAGATAATCAGACTGTTGATTTGTCGAAATTAACAGCTCAGACTGGACAAATCACTGTAACCTTTACTAAAAATTAAGGAAAAACGAATGAAAAAAGAACAAATTCCCAATCTCTTAACAATAGGTCGAATTCTCTTTATACCTATTTTTATCTTTATTTTAACGATAGGAAATTCGATAGAGAGTCATATAGTGGCAGCTATTATCTTTGCTGTTGCCAGTATTACCGACTATTTAGATGGATATTTAGCTCGTAAATGGAATGTGGTCAGCAATTTCGGTAAATTTGCAGATCCTATGGCGGATAAGTTACTAGTTATGTCGGCTTTTATTATGTTGATTGAGTTAGGTATGGCTCCAGCTTGGATTGTTGCAGTGATCATCTGTCGTGAGTTAGCTGTGACAGGTTTAAGGCTTTTATTGGTTGAAACTGGTGGAACAGTTTTAGCAGCAGCAATGCCTGGAAAAATTAAAACTTTCAGTCAGATGTTTGCGATTATTTTCTTGCTATTACATTGGACTTTGATTGGTCAAGTTCTACTTTATGTAGCCTTGTTTTTCACTATCTACTCTGGCTATGACTATTTCAAGGGTAGTGCCTATGTATTTAAAGGGACATTTGGTTCGAAATGAAATCAATAATTGATGTAAAAAATCTTTCTTTTCGCTATAAGGAAAGTCAGGAATACTATGATGTAAAGGATATTACGTTTCACGTGAAACGTGGAGAATGGCTTTCGATTGTAGGGCATAATGGTAGTGGTAAATCAACGACGGTTCGCTTAATTGATGGTTTACTGGAAGTAGAATCTGGAGAGATTGTAATTGATGGTCAACGGTTGACTGAGGAAAATGTTTGGAATATACGTCGTCAAATCGGTATGGTTTTTCAAAATCCAGACAATCAATTTGTTGGAGCGACTGTTGAAGATGATGTTGCCTTTGGTTTGGAAAATCAGGGTCTTTCTCGTCAAGAAATGAAAAAGAGAGTGGAAGAAGCTCTGGATTTGGTTGGCATGTTGGACTTTAAAAAGAGAGAGCCAGCGCGTCTATCAGGTGGCCAAAAGCAACGTGTGGCCATTGCAGGTGTTGTAGCCCTTAGACCAGCTATTTTAATCCTAGATGAAGCAACGAGTATGTTGGATCCTGAGGGGCGTAGAGAACTGATTGAGACAGTAAAAGGAATTCGGAAAGACTATGATATGACGGTCATTTCCATTACACATGATTTGGAAGAAGTTGCCATGAGTGATCGTGTGTTGGTCATGAAAAAAGGGGAAATTGAATCAACTAGTAGTCCAAGAGATCTTTTCTCTCGAAATGATTTAGATCAAATTGGATTAGACGATCCTTTTGCCAATCAATTAAAAAATTCTTTGAACCAGCATGGCTATGATTTGCCTGAAAATTATTTGACAGAAAGTGAGCTAGAGGATAAGCTATGGGAATTGCTCTAGAAAATGTGAGTTTTACATATCAAGAAGGGACTCCCTTAGCTTCAACAGCTTTGTCGGATGTTTCTTTGACGATTGAAGATGGTTCTTATACGGCTTTAATTGGGCACACAGGTAGCGGTAAATCAACTATTTTACAACTTTTAAATGGTTTATTGGTGCCAAGTCAAGGGAGTGTACGAGTTTTTGATACCTTAATCACCTCGACTTCTAAAAATAAAGATATTCGTCAAATTAGAAAACAGGTTGGCTTGGTATTTCAGTTTGCTGAAAATCAAATTTTTGAAGAAACAGTATTGAAAGACGTTGCTTTTGGACCACAAAATTTTGGAGTTTCTGAAGAAGATGCTGTGAAGATTGCGCGTGAAAAATTGGCTCTGGTTGGAATTGATGAATCACTTTTTAATCGTAGCCCGTTTGAGCTATCAGGTGGACAAATGAGACGTGTCGCCATTGCAGGTATACTTGCCATGGAGCCAGCTATATTAGTCTTAGATGAACCCACAGCAGGCCTGGATCCTCTGGGTAGAAAAGAGTTGATGAATTTGTTCAAAAAACTCCACCAGTCAGGGATGACCATTGTCTTAGTAACGCATTTGATGGATGATGTTGCCGAATATGCGAACCAAGTCTATGTGATGGAAAAGGGACGTTTAGTTAAAGGGGGGAAACCGAGTGATGTATTTCAAGATGTTGTCTTTATGGAAGAAGTGCAGTTGGGAGTACCTAAAATTACAGCCTTTTGTAAACGATTGGCTGATAGAGGCGTGTCATTTAAACGATTACCGATTAAGATAGAGGAGTTCAAGGAGTCGCTAAATGGATAGTATGATTTTGGGGCGTTATATCCCAGGGGATTCGATTGTTCACCGATTGGATCCACGCAGCAAATTACTGGCTATGATGCTACTGATTTTAATCGTTTTTTGGGCTAATAATCCCTTGACGAATCTAATTCTTTTTATAGCGACAGGGATATTTATTGCCTTGTCAGGAGTATCTCTTTCATTTTTTATTCAGGGCTTGAAGTCTATGTTTTTCTTGATTGCCTTCACAACTATTTTTCAACTGTTTTTCATTTCTAATGGGAATGTTTTATTTGAGTTTTCGTTTGTGAGAATCACGGATTATGCTTTACAACAAGCTGGGATTATTTTTTGTCGCTTTGTATTGATTATTTTCTTTTCAACTTTGTTAACCTTAACGACCATGCCCTTAAGTTTGGCATCAGCTGTCGAAGCTTTGTTAGCGCCTTTAAAGCGTGTGAAAGTTCCAGTTCATGAAATTGGATTGATGCTGTCAATGAGTCTACGTTTTGTTCCGACCTTAATGGATGATACGACGCGGATTATGAATGCACAGAAAGCGCGTGGAGTGGATTTTGGTGAAGGAAGCATTGTTCAAAAGGTGAAGGCGATGATTCCCATTTTGATCCCTCTTTTTGCAACAAGTTTAAAACGTGCGGATTCCTTGGCTATCGCTATGGAAGCGCGTGGTTATCAGGGGGGGAAAGGCAGAAGTCAATACCGACAACTGAAATGGACTCGAAAGGATACGCTGACCATTCTTGTTATTATCGTACTTGGTTGTTGCTTATTTTTCTTAAAATCTTAGTAGCTTTCAGGAATTGATAAAAAATTACTGTAACAGTTTTTGATATAAAGGTAGGGATATGAACCGTTTTAAAAAATCAAAATATGTCATTATTATTTTTGTCACCGTTCTGCTTGTGTCAGCTCTCTTAGCGACGACTTATTCAAGTACAATTGTGACAAAATTAGGAGATGGAATCTCATTGGTTGATAGAGTTGTACAAAAACCTTTTCAGTGGTTTGATTCTGTCAAATCAGATTTGGCTCATTTGACACGAACATATAATGAAAATGAAAGTTTGAAGAAACAGATTTACCAATTAGAAGTTAAATCAAATGAGGCGGAAAGTTTAAAGACAGAAAATGAACAATTGCGCCAATTGCTTGATATGAAGTCCAAGTTGCAAGCTACAAAGACTTTAGCAGCAGATGTTATTATGCGTTCTCCTGTATCTTGGAAACAGGAATTGACCCTGGATGTAGGTAAATCAAAAGGGGTTTCTGAGAACATGTTAGCCATTGCAAATGGTGGTTTGATTGGGAGTGTTTCAAAAGTGGAGGACAACTCTACTATGATCAACCTTCTGACAAATACGGAAAATGCTGATAAGATTTCTGTTAAAATTCAACATGGTACTGCCACAATTTATGGGATTATTGTTGGCTACGACAAGGAAAATGAAGTTCTTAAAATTAGCCAATTAAATAGCAATAGCGATATTAGTACAGGCGATAAGGTGACAACGGGTGGATTAGGAAACTTTAACGTTGCGGATATTCCTGTTGGTGAAGTGGTTGCCACAACGCATAGTACAGACTATTTGACACGAGAAGTAACTGTTAAATTGAGTGCAGATACTCATAATGTGGATGTGATAGAATTAGTGGGGAATTCATGATGAGACAGTTGAAGCGGGTTGGAGTGTTTTTATTGCTTCCTTTCTTTGTTCTAATTGACGCCCATATTAGCCAGCTTCTGGGCTCATTTTTCCCCCATGTACATTTGGCTAGTCATTTTCTTTTTCTATTTCTCTTATTTGAGACGATGGAAGTATCAGAGTATCTCTACCTAGTCTATTGTTTTGTGATAGGCTTGGTTTACGATGTTTACTTTTTCCATCTAATAGGGATTGCAACTCTCTTATTTATCTTATTGGGAGCGTTTCTTCATAAATTGAATAGTGTTATTTTGTTGAATCGTTGGACAAGAATCTTGGCTATGATTGTTATGAGTTTTCTATTTGATATGGGAGCTTATCTCTTTGCATTAGTGGTAGGTTTAACTGTAGATAGTCTGCCGATTTTTATCGTTTATAGCCTAGTACCATCCATGATTTTAAATCTTGTGTGGATGCTTATTTTTCAGTTTATTTTTGAAAAATATTATCTATGAGAAAGAAACAAAAATGTAACAAAGGCGTAATATTCATTAGGCCTTTTTTTGGTATACTAGTATTGTCTTTAAAAGAAGGAGTATCTACGTAATATGAAGAAAAAAATCTTAGCGTCACTTTTATTAAGTACAGTAATGGTTTCTCAAGTAGCTGTTTTAACAACTGCGCATGCAGAAACGACTGATGACAAAATTGCTGCTCAAGATAATAAAATTAGTAACTTAACAGCACAACAACAAGAAGCCCAAAAACAAGTTGACCAAATTCAGGAGCAAGTATCAGCTATTCAAGCTGAGCAATCTAACTTGCAAGCTGAAAATGATAGATTACAAGCAGAATCTAAAAAACTTGAGAATGAGATTACAGAGCTTTCTAAAAATATTGTGTCTCGTAATGATTCTTTGGAAAAGCAAGCTCGTAGTGCTCAAACAAATGGAGCTGCAACTAGCTACATTAATACAATTGTAAACTCAAAATCAATTACAGAAGCTATTTCACGTGTAGCAGCAATGAATGAAATCGTATCTGCTAACAACAAAATGTTGGAACAACAAAAAGCAGATAAAAAAGCAATTTCTGAGAAGCAAGTGGCAAACAATGACGCAATTAATACAGTAATTGCAAATCAACAGAAATTGTCTGATGATGCGCAAGCTTTAACAACGAAACAAGCTGAGTTGAAGGCTGCAGAATTAAATCTTGCTGCTGAAAAAGCTACAGCAGAAGATGAAAAAGCAAGTTTGCTAGAGAAAAAAGCAGAAGCAGAAGTAGCAGCAAAAGCAGCAGCAGAGGCAGAAGCAGCTTACAAGGCAAAACAAGTAAGTCAACAACAAACAGTTGTTGCTTCTGGAAATACGACTTTTGCAGCACAGGTTCAAGCTGTAGCTTCTTCGGAATCAGCAACATATACTCCTGTGACAGTAAAACAACGCCCAACATACAGTACAAATGCTTCAAGCTATCCAATTGGAGAATGTACATGGGGAGTTAAAACATTAGCACCTTGGGCTGGAGACTATTGGGGTAATGGAGCGCAGTGGGCTACAAGTGCAGCTGCTGCAGGATTCCGTACAGGTTCAACACCTCAAGTTGGTGCGATTGCATGTTGGAATGATGGTGGCTATGGACACGTAGCGGTAGTCACTGCTGTAGAATCAACAACACGTATCCAAGTTTCAGAATCAAATTATGCTGGTAATCGCACGCTTGGAAATCATCGTGGGTGGTTCAATCCGACAACTACGTCTTCAGGTTTTGTAACATATATTTATGCAGATTAATTTACAGAGGGACTCGAATAGAGCCCTCTTTTCAGGTTTTACTGTGATAATCTCTATTAAAAATTATATCAAAATAGCTTGAAAATATTGAAAAAGTATGGTAAAATGAAACTTGTCGTGTGAACGATAATACTCATTCTTGATGAATTGTGAAGCAGTTGCCCTTGGGTCGTTTTGCGAGTTGAAGTCAAGAAGAGGAAAAAAACAAAAAGGAGAAATACTCATGGCAGTAATTTCAATGAAACAACTTCTTGAGGCTGGTGTACACTTTGGTCACCAAACTCGTCGCTGGAACCCTAAGATGGCTAAGTACATCTTTACTGAGCGTAACGGAATTCACGTTATCGACTTGCAACAAACTGTAAAATACGCTGACCAAGCTTACGATTTCATGCGTGATGCAGCAGCTAACGATGCAGTTGTATTGTTTGTTGGTACTAAGAAGCAAGCGGCTGATGCAGTTGCTGAAGAAGCAGTACGTTCAGGTCAATACTTCATCAACCACCGTTGGTTGGGTGGAACTCTTACAAACTGGGGAACAATCCAAAAACGTATCGCTCGTTTGAAAGAAATCAAACGTATGGAAGAAGATGGAACTTTCGAAGTTCTTCCTAAGAAAGAAGTTGCACTTCTTAATAAACAACGTGCACGTCTTGAAAAATTCTTGGGTGGTATCGAAGATATGCCTCGTATCCCAGATGTTATGTACGTAGTTGATCCACATAAAGAGCAAATCGCTGTTAAAGAAGCTAAGAAATTGGGAATCCCAGTTGTAGCGATGGTTGACACAAACACTGATCCAGATGATATCGATGTAATCATCCCAGCTAACGATGATGCTATCCGCGCTGTTAAATTGATCACAGCTAAATTGGCTGACGCTATCATCGAAGGACATCAAGGTGAAGATGCAGCAGCAGTTGAAGCAGAATTTGCAGCTTCAGAAGCTCAAGCAGATTCAATCGAAGAAATCGTTGAAGTTGTAGAAGGCGACAACGCTTAATTCATATAAATAGTAATTACCTAGGAGGGCGGGGCTTAGCCCGGCTCTCCTATTTTTAAAAAATATAGGAGAATCAAAATGGCAGAAATTACAGCTAAACTTGTAAAAGAGTTGCGTGAAAAATCTGGTGCCGGAGTTATGGACGCTAAAAAAGCGCTTGTAGAAACAGACGGTGACATCGAAAAAGCGATTGAATTGCTTCGTGAAAAAGGTATGGCTAAGGCAGCTAAGAAGGCTGACCGTGTTGCTGCAGAAGGTTTGACTGGTGTTTACGTTAACGGTAATGTTGCAGCAGTTATTGAAGTAAATGCTGAAACTGACTTCGTTGCGAAAAACGCTCAATTCGTTGAATTGGTAAATACTACAGCTAAAGTTATTGCTGAAGGAAAACCTGCTAACAATGAAGAAGCTCTTGCTTTGACAATGCCTTCAGGTGAAACTCTTGAAGCAGCTTATGTGTCTGCAACAGCGACTATCGGAGAAAAAATCTCATTCCGTCGCTTTGCTTTGATTGAAAAAACAGATGCACAACACTTCGGAGCATACCAACACAACGGTGGCCGTATTGGTGTTATCTCTGTTATTGAAGGTGGAGACGAAGCGCTTGCTAAACAAATCTCAATGCACATTGCTGCGATGAAACCAACAGTTCTTTCTTACAAAGAATTGGATGAGCAATTTGTTAAAGATGAGTTGGCTCAATTGAACCACGTAATCGACCAAGACAACGAAAGCCGTGCAATGGTTAACAAACCAGCTCTTCCACACTTGAAGTATGGATCAAAAGCACAATTGACTGATGAAGTAATCGCTCAAGCTGAAGCTGATATCAAAGCTGAGTTAGCTGCAGAAGGAAAACCAGAAAAAATCTGGGACAAAATTATCCCAGGTAAAATGGATCGCTTCATGCTTGACAACACTAAAGTTGACCAAGCTTACACACTTCTTGCACAAGTTTACATCATGGATGATAGCAAGACAGTTGAAGCATACCTTGAATCAGTTAACGCTTCAGTAGTTGAGTTCGCTCGCTTTGAAGTTGGTGAAGGTATCGAAAAAGCTGCAAACGACTTTGAAGCTGAAGTTGCAGCTACAATGGCAGCAGCCTTGAATAACTAATTATAGAAAGGAAGTAAATTTGCTTCCTTTTTTCTATGCAGTCGCTCCTTATAGGGAGAACTTCCTATTTTCAAGGTAAAAATAAAAAGCCCTATAATAAGGGCTAATTGTATTTAGGAGACTAAACTTCAAATTCATAGAGTGCTGTAGAGAGATAACGTTCACCATTATCTGGTGCTAGAGCAAGGACTTTTTTACCTGTACCTAATTTTTTGGCAATCTCGATGGCTCCGTAGATAGCTGCAGCTGAAGAAATCCCTACAAGGAAACCTTCTTTTCCACCAATTTCACGGCCGAGTGCTAGTGCATCGTCTGATGTTACACGAACGATACCATCATAAGCCTTTGTATCCAGTGTATCAGGAATAAATCCAGCTGAGATACCTTGAATTTTGTGTGGTCCAGGTTTTTCACCAGATAGAATAGCAGATTCGTCTGCTTCTACTGCAAAAACTTGAATGTTAGAATTTGCTGTTTTGAGTGCATGAGAAACACCAGAAATCGTTCCACCGGTACCCACTCCAGCAACAAATGCATCTAGTCCATCTTTACCGAAAGCAGCTAGTATTTCAGCTCCTGTTGTTCTTTCGTGTACTTCTGGATTTGCTGGGTTGTCAAATTGAAGAGGAAGGAAACCATCACGTTCAGCAGCGATTTCTTGAGCCTTAGCAATAGCACCTTTCATTCCTTCGCTACCAGGAGTAAGGACGAGTTCAGCACCATAGGCTTGGATAATCTTACGTCGTTCCACACTCATAGTTTCAGGCATAACGATAACAACTTTATACCCTTTAGCAGCCCCTACCCATGAAAGTCCAATACCAGTGTTTCCACTTGTTGCTTCAACAATAGTAGAACCAGGTTTCAGAATACCGTCTTGTTCAGCTTTTTCAATCATGCTAAGAGCAATACGGTCTTTTACAGAAGAACCAGGGTTAAATGCTTCAAGTTTTACATAGATATCTGCAGCACCTTCTGGCACGATGTTGTTGAGTTTAACAATCGGAGTTTGACCGATTAGTTCAGTAATGTTGTTATAAATAGACATATGAATACCTCTTTGTATAAGATATTTCTAGTATAACGCTATCTATACCATTTGTAAAATATAGAAATCCTATCGAAGTGATAGGATTTTTTTATATCACAGGTCTAAGCCATTAATTTTTAAGCGATTGTGATAGGCTAATTCTAGTAAATAGGTGTAAAGGAGAACGATATCTGTTTTCTTAGGGAATTCAAATTTGTGAACACTAAAATGTTCATTATGTGCTTTTAGAAAGATATTTTCTAAATAAGTAATAGTAATTTCACTATCATCTATACCTGCTCCCGCAGTTTCCATTTCAACGTTAACAATGTTCATCAAAAAGATTGATTTAATAGACATCTTACGACCAGTAGCGCCTTGTTTATCTGTAAAGATAATACGTATATTGGTAAATATAATTGAGTCACGAATAAGTTTATATCCACTTTGAATTTCTTCGTTTTCTAGTAAATATTGTCCATATTCTTTGATAAGAGTTTCTTTGTTTTGCTCGCTAAAGTTACCAGCGAGTCCTTGAATGAACTTTCCAAATGCCATATTTCTCTCCTTTATTTACACTAAGTTTACAGGAACTTCAACTTCGCGTAAACCTTGATCAGTTAAAGTGACTTTTCCATTAAAAAATTCCACAAGTGAAGCTTTAATATTTTCTTTTTCTTCTTTATCAACATAAATCATCGTATCGACTTGATCTGTAAAGTTTGTATCCAGTTCCATGAGATTATGTTCCTTAAGGAAGTTACTGTACTCTTGATACTGAGCGTAAGACATTTGAATAGCAATGCCAGCCTGTTCTTTTATTTCAATGATGCCAATTTCTTTGACAGCTAAGGCCACACTGCCGGCGTAAGCACGAATCAGTCCTCCAGCGCCTAATTTAATACCACCAAAGTAACGTGTCACGATCACACAGACATTGGTGAGATTGTGATTTTCTAGTACCCCAAGCATGGGAACGCCAGCAGTCCCACTGGGCTCACCATCATCACTTGTACGTTTGATTTCACTACGTTCCCCAATAATAAATGCAGAGCAGTTATGCGTCGCTTTGTAGTGTTCTTTTTTGATGGTGGTAATGAAGTCACGAGCCTCTTCTTCGCTATAAACACGCTTGGCATGACAGATAAAGCGGGATTTTTTGATTTCTTCTTGGACTTGACCGTCCTCTTTAATTGTTCTAAATTCCATGATTTAATTGTACTAAAAAATCATCTAAAGTGCTAGGCTTTTACGAATAAAGAAGTATGAAAGTAAATCCAAACTATCTCGGTCGTTTGTTTACTGAGAATGAATTAACAGAAGAGGAGCGTCAGTTGGCGGAGAAGCTTCCCGCAATGAGAAAGGAGAAGGGGAAACTTTTCTGTCAACGTTGTAATAGTATTATTCTAGAGGAATGGTATTTGCCCATCGGTGCTTACTATTGTCGAGAGTGCTTGCTGATGAAGCGAGTCAGGAGTGACCAAGCTTTATACTATTTTCCGCAGGAGGATTTTCCTAAACAGGATGTTCTTAAATGGCGTGGTCAATTAACTCCTTTTCAAGAAAAGGTGTCAGAGGGATTGATTCAAGCAGTAGACAAGCAAGAGTCAACCTTGGTACATGCGGTGACAGGGGCTGGAAAGACAGAAATGATTTATCAAGTTGTGGCTAAGGTGATTAATAGAGGTGGTGCAGTGTGTTTGGCCAGTCCTCGCATAGATGTTTGTTTGGAGCTGTATAAGCGCCTGCAAAAGGATTTTGCTTGTAAGATAGCCCTCCTACATGGAGAATCGGGACCTTATTTTAGAACACCACTAGTTGTTGCGACAACCCATCAGTTATTAAAATTTTATCAAGCTTTTGATTTACTAATAGTGGATGAAGTAGATGCCTTTCCTTATGTTGACAACCCCACGCTTTACTATGCTGTCAAGAATAGTGTAAAGGAGAATGGGCTGAGAATCTTTTTAACAGCGACTTCGACAGATGAGTTAGATAGGAAAGTCCGTTTAGGAGAATTAAAAAGGTTGAGTTTGCCTAGACGATTTCATGGGAATCCATTGATTATTCCAAAACCAGTTTGGTTATCTGATTTTAATCGCTACTTAGATAAGAATCATTTGTCACCAAAATTAAAGTTTTATATCGAGAAACAGAGAAAGACAGCTTATCCGTTACTCATTTTTGCTTCAGAAATTAAGAAAGGGGAGCAATTAAAAGAAGTCTTACAGAAGGAATTTCCGCATGAGAAAATTGGTTTTGTGTCTTCAGTTACGGAAGATCGATTAGAGCAGGTGCAAGCTTTTCGAGATGGAGAACTGACAATACTTATCAGTACGACAATATTGGAGCGTGGAGTTACCTTTCCTTGTGTGGATGTTTTCGTAGTAGAGGCCAATCATCGTCTGTTTACCAAGTCTAGTTTAATACAGATTGGAGGCCGTGTCGGTCGGAGTATGGACAGACCGACAGGAGATTTGCTTTTTTTCCATGATGGGTTAAATACTTCAATCAAGAAGGCAATTAAGGAAATTCAGCAGATGAATAAGGAGGCGGGGCTATGAAGTGCTTATTGTGTGGGCAGACTATGAAGGCCGTTTTAACTTTTAGTAGTCTCTTACTTCTGAAAAATGATGACTCTTGTCTTTGTTCAGACTGTGACTCTACTTTTGAGAGGATTGGAGAAGAGAACTGTTCAAACTGTATGAAAACAGGTTTGTCAACGAAGTGTCAAGATTGTCAATTTTGGTGTAAAGAAGGAGTTGAGGTCAGTCATAGAGCGATTTTTACTTACAATCAAGCTATGAAGGATTTTTTCAGTCGGTATAAGTTTGATGGAGACTTTCTTTTAAGAAAAGTGTTCGCTTCATTTTTAAGTGAGGAGTTAAAAAAGTACAAAGAGTATCAATTTGTTGTAATTCCCCTAAGTCCTGATAGATATGCTGATAGAGGATTTAATCAGGTTGAAGGTTTAGTTGATGCAGCAGGCTTTGCGTATCTGGATTTATTAGAAAAGAGAGAAGAGCGAGCTAGTTCTTCTAAAAGTCGCTCAGAGCGTTTGGAGACAGAATTTCCTTTCTTTATTAAAAGTGGAGTCACTATTCCTAAAAAAATCCTACTTATAGATGATATTTATACTACTGGAACAACTATAAATCGTGTGAAGAGATTGCTGGAAGAAGCGGGTGCTGAGGATGTGAAAACATTTTCCCTTGTAAGATGAGGAAAAAATTTGCAAAAATAAAATGAAAGCGTTATAATGAAATCAGAAAAACAAAAATGTTTAGAAAGAAGGTACTCATATGATTAAATATAGTATCCGTGGTGAAAACCTAGAAGTAACAGAAGCAATTCGTGATTATGTAGTTTCTAAACTCGAAAAGATCGAAAAGTATTTTCAAGCTGAACAAGAGTTGGATGCTCGAGTTAACTTGAAGGTGTATCGTGAAAAAACTGCGAAAGTGGAAGTAACGATTCCGCTTGGCTCAATTACTCTTCGTGCAGAAGATGTGTCTCAAGATATGTATGGTTCAATTGACCTTGTAACCGATAAAATTGAACGTCAGATTCGTAAAAATAAAACAAAAATCGAGCGTAAAAATAAAAACAAGGTAGCAACTAGTCAATTATTTACAGATGCTTTGGTAGAAGATACAAATGTTGTCCAATCTAGAGTTGTTCGTTCAAAACAAATTGATTTAAAACCAATGGATTTGGAAGAAGCTATTCTACAGATGGATTTGTTGGGACATGATTTCTTTATCTATGTGGATGTTGAAGATCAAACAACTAATGTGATTTATCGTCGTGAAGATGGCGAGATTGGACTGTTAGAAGTTAAAGAATCTTAATTTCAATATGTGTAAAGGAAGGTTTACTGAATTGTAAACCTCCTTTTTCTTATAATTGATAGAATTACTGATTACACTTTTAAAAAGTCGCTTTTTGGTGGTTATTATGGTATAATGGGTGCCAAGAGGTTTGGAATGAAAAAATTTTATGTAAGTCCTATTTTCCCCTTAATATTAGGAATAGTGGCGTTCGGAGTGCTATCTGTGCAACTTGTTTTTGTAACGAATACACTGGTAACGCTATTTCTTTTACTACTTATTTTGGGTTCATATAGTTTATTATTCATCCATCAGAGAGACTACTACTCAAGGAGTGAAGTAGAACAAATCCAGTATGTAAACCACCAAGCTGAAGAAAGTTTGACAACCTTGTTAGAACAGATGCCTGTCGGAGTTATTAAATTAGACTTATCGTCAGGTGAAGTTGAATGGTTCAATCCTTACGCTGAATTGATTTTAACTAATGAAGTGGGCGAGATTGATGTGGCATTAATTCAAACAATTATCAAGGCATCGGTAGGAAATCCAGGTTCTTATGCCACCTTAGGTGAGATCCGTTATTCGGTTCATATGGACAAGGTATCTGGAGTTCTTTATTTCTTTGATGTGTCTGGAGAATACGAAGCGACTGTTGAGTTAGTAACGAGTCGACCTGTGATTGGGATTGTTTCTGTTGACAACTACGATGACTTAGAAGATGAAACATCGGAGTCTGATATCAGTCATATTAATAGTTTTGTAGCCAATTTTGTTTCAGAATTTGCTGGGAAGCATGCCATGTTCTCCCGTCGAGTGAGTATGGATCGCTTTTATCTATTTACGGACTACACGGTGCTTGAGGGATTGATGAACGATAAATTTTCTGTTATTGATGCTTTCAGAGAAGAGTCGAAACAGAGACAGTTGCCCTTGACCTTAAGTATGGGATTTTCTTATGGTGATGGAAATCATGATGAAATAGGGAAAGTTGCTTTGCTCAATTTGAACTTGGCTGAAGTGCGTGGTGGCGACCAAGTGGTTGTCAAGGAGAATGACGAAACGAAAAATCCAGTTTATTTTGGTGGTGGATCTGCGGCGTCAATCAAGCGTACAAGGACACGTACGCGCGCTATGATGACAGCTATTTCAGATAAAATTAGAAGTGTAGATCAGGTTTTTGTAGTTGGTCATAAAAACCTTGATATGGATGCTTTGGGTTCTGCTGTAGGTATGCAGTTATTTGCTAGTAATGTAACAGAAAATAGTTATGCTCTTTATGATGAAGAACAAATGTCGCCGGATATTGAACGAGCTGTTTCATTCTTAGAAAAAGAAGGAGTTACGAAGTTGTTGTCTGTTAAGGATGCAATGGGGATGGTAACCAATCGTTCTTTGTTGATTCTTGTAGACCATTCAAAGACAGCTTTAACTTTATCGAAAGAATTTTATGATTTATTTACCCAAACTATTGTTATTGACCACCATAGAAGGGATCAGGATTTTCCAGATAATGCGGTTATTACTTATATCGAAAGTGGTGCAAGTAGTGCCAGTGAGTTGGTAACGGAATTGATTCAGTTCCAGAATTCTAAGAAAAATCGTTTGAGTCGTATGCAAGCAAGTGTTTTAATGGCTGGTATGATGCTGGATACTAAAAATTTCACCTCACGAGTGACTAGTCGGACATTTGATGTTGCTAGCTATCTCAGAACGAGAGGAAGTGATAGTATTGCTATCCAAGAAATTGCTGCGACGGATTTTGAAGAATATCGTGAGGTCAATGAACTGATTTTACAGGGACGTAAATTAGGTTCAGATGTACTGATAGCAGAGGCTAAGGACTCGAAATGCTATGATACGGTTGTTATTAGTAAGGCAGCAGATGCCATGTTAGCTATGTCAGGTATTGAAGCGAGTTTTGTTCTTGCGAAGAATACACAAGGATTTATCTCTATCTCAGCTCGCAGTCGTAGTAAGTTGAATGTACAACGGATCATGGAAGAGCTGGGAGGTGGAGGCCACTTTAATTTGGCAGCAGCTCAAATTAAGGATTCAACCTTGTCAGAAGCAGGTGAAAAACTGACAGAAATTGTATTAAATGAAATAAAGGAAAAGGAGAAAGAAGAATGAAAGTAATCTTTTTAGCAGATGTCAAAGGAAAAGGTAAAAAAGGCGAAATTAAGGAAGTACCAACAGGGTATGCACAAAACTTTCTTATCAAAAAGAACCTAGCCAAAGAAGCGACTGCTCAAGCGGTAGGTGAGCTTCGTGGTAAACAAAAATCTGAAGAAAAAGCTCACGCTGAGATGATTGCAGAAGCAAAAGCAATTAAAGCCCAACTTGAAGCAGAAGAAACTATTGTAGAATTTGTTGAAAAAGTTGGTCCAGATGGCCGTACTTTTGGTTCAATTACCAATAAGAAGATTGCAGAAGAATTGCAAAAGCAATTTGGAATTAAGATTGATAAACGTTATATCCAAGTACAAGCTCCGATTCGAGCAGTTGGTTTGATCGATGTGCCAGTGAAAATCTATCAAGATATTACAAGTGTAATCAATCTTCGTGTGAAGGAAGGATAAGTTTACACCTTCTTGACAAGATTGTAAAAGGAAGGGAAGTCTGATGGCAGAAGTAGAAGAGTTACGAGTACAACCTCAAGATATCTTAGCTGAGCAATCCGTTTTAGGGGCTATCTTTATTGACGAGAGTAAGCTTGTTTTTGTGCGAGAATACATTGAGTCTCGGGACTTTTTTAAGTATGCCCATCGTTTGATTTTTCAAGCCATGGTTGATTTATCCGATCGTGGCGATGCCATAGATGCAACAACGGTTCGTACTATTCTTGATAATCAAGGTGATTTGCAGAATATTGGTGGCCTGTCTTACTTGGTTGAGATTGTCAATTCTGTGCCAACTTCTGCTAATGCGGAGTATTATGCTAAGATTGTTGCAGAAAAAGCAATGCTACGTCGTTTAATCGCTAAGTTGACAGAGTCTGTCAATCAAGCTTACGAGGCTTCGCAACCAGCTGATGAAATTATTGCTCAGGCAGAAAAAGGCTTGATTGATGTCAGTGAAAATGCAAATCGAAGTGGATTTAAGAATATTCGAGATGTGTTGAATGTCAACTTTGGGAATCTGGAAGCTCGCTCGCAACAAACGACCGATATTACAGGTATTGCGACGGGCTACCGTGATCTGGATCATATGACGACTGGTTTGCATGAGGAGGAGTTGATTATCCTAGCAGCCCGTCCGGCGGTTGGTAAGACAGCCTTTGCCTTGAATATTGCTCAGAACATTGGGACTAAGTTGGACAAAACGGTTGCTATCTTTTCGCTTGAAATGGGTGCGGAAAGTCTAGTGGATCGTATGTTGGCAGCAGAAGGTTTGGTGGAATCGCATTCTATCCGTACGGGTCAATTGACCGATGAGGAGTGGCAAAAATATACCATTGCTCAAGGGAATCTAGCTAATGCAAGTATCTATATCGATGATACGCCAGGGATTCGGATTACAGAGATTCGTTCTCGTTCTCGTAAACTGGCTCAAGAAACTGGAAATCTTGGTTTGATTTTAATAGACTATTTGCAGCTTATCACGGGAACTGGTCGGGAAAATCGTCAACAAGAGGTTTCAGAAATTTCACGTCAGTTGAAAATCCTAGCCAAGGAACTGAAGGTTCCAGTAATTGCTCTGAGTCAGTTGTCTCGTGGTGTAGAACAACGTCAGGATAAGAGACCGGTCTTGTCTGATATTCGTGAATCTGGGTCTATTGAGCAGGATGCTGATATCGTAGCCTTTCTTTATCGCGACGACTACTATGAGCGTGGTGGTGAAGAAGAGGAAGGCATACCAAATAATAAGGTAGAAGTTATTATTGAGAAAAACCGTAGTGGAGCTCGTGGAACAGTGGAATTAATTTTTCAAAAAGAATACAATAAATTTTCAAGTATTTCAAAAAGGGAGGAAATAAGATGACAGATGCATTTACAGATGTAGCTAAGATGAAAAAAATCAAAGAAGAAATCAAGGCACATGAGGGTCATGTAATTGAAATGACTTTGGAAAATGGACGTAAGCGCCAAAAAAATAGATTGGGTAAGCTAATTGAAGTTTATCCATCCCTATTTATCGTGGAATTTGGAAACGTTGAAGGAGATAAACAAGCTAATGTTTACGTTGAATCCTTTACTTATTCAGATATCCTTACGGAAAAGAATTTGATTCATTATCTGGACTAAAGTGAGAAATTTTCTCACTTTTTCTTTTTTCTCCGAATAGTTTAAGTGAAGATAATCTTCAATTTATATTATTTTTCAAGGAGGAAGAATGAAAGTTTTACCATTCAAAGTAACAGAGATAGGATTTTCTTTGAGAAAATCAGTTAAAAAGGTTGTTCCTTTTTTAGCAGTAGGATTGATGCTAGTAGCGAGTGATAGTGTATATGCCTATTCTGGAGGAAATGGATCGATTGCGCGTGGGGATGATTATCCTGCTTACTATAAAAATGGGAGTCAGGCAATTGATAAGTGGCGCATGTACTCTCGTCAGTGTACTTCATTTGCAGCCTTTCGCTTGAGTAATGTCAATGGTTTTGAGATTCCGGCAGCTTATGGAAATGCGAATGAATGGGGCTATCGTGCTCGTCGTGAAGGCTATCGTGTAGATAGTGTACCAACGATTGGATCTATTGCTTGGTCTACTGCAGGAGGATATGGTCATGTTGCCTGGGTTTCAAATGTAATGGGGGATAATATAGAAATTGAGGAATACAACTATGGTTATACAGGATCCTATAATAAACGAATTATAAAAGCAAATACGATGACAGGATTTATTCATTTTAAAGATTTGGATGGGGGTAATGTAGTAAGTAGTGGCAAAGTATTCAATAGTCAACCTTCTTCGACAGGAGGAACTCATTATTTTAAGAATATGGCAGCTATAAAAAATCAACCTTTAGTTAGTGCAACTTCAATTGCATATTATTCTCCAGGTGAGAGTGTTCATTATGATCAGGTACTTGAAAAAGATGGGTACAAGTGGTTGAGTTATATATCTTATAGTGGAAGTCGTCGCTATATTCAGTTAGAGGAGGTTGTGTCATCGCAGAATCAAACAGAAGGTAGTTCCAATGATGTTCTGACTGTTGGTTGGAAAAAAATAAATGGTAGTTGGTATCATTTCAAATCAAATAGCTCTAAATCAACGGGTTGGTTGAAGGATGGTTCTAGCTGGTATTATTTGAAATCATCTGGTGAAATGCAGACAGGTTGGTTAAAGGAAAATGGAGTGTGGTATTATCTGGATAGTTCAGGAGCAATGAAAACAGGATGGTATCAAGTCTCTGGTAAGTGGTATTATTCTTACTCTTCAGGCGTCTTAGCTGTCAATACGACGGTAGATGGCTACAGAGTAAACAGTGACGGAGAACGAGTATAGAAAATGGGAGTAGGAAATTTTTCCTGCTCTTTTCTGTAAGCAGTTTCCTTGACTTTTTTTTTGTTTTGCGCTATCATATGTCCATATAATATATGGGAGTCTGTGTACAGTCTGAGAGGAAGCGTTAAGCTTCGACCGCACCTGATCTGGATAATGCCAGCGTAGGGAACGATACTTAGTCTATTCTTGACCTTTCCCATATATGGTAAAGGTTTTTCTTTTTGTCAAAGGAAAATGAGAAGAGGAGGTTTTTATGAAAGCAAGCATTGCCTTGCAAATTTTACCCCTATCACAGGGGATTGATCGGATTGCTGTTATCGATCAAGTCATTGCTTATCTGCAAGTTCAAGAAGTGACCATGGTGGTGACACCATTTGAAACGGTCTTGGAAGGGGAGTTTGATGAGCTCATGCGCATTCTCAAAGAAGCGCTGGAAGTAGCAGGGCAGGAGGCAGATAATGTCTTTGCCAATGTCAAAATAAATGTAGGAGATATTTTAAGTATTGATGAGAAACTTGAAAAGTATACTGAGACGACAGATTAGTCTGTTGGGCTTTCTAGGGGTCTTGTCAATCTGGCAGTTAGCAGGTTTGCTTAAACTTCTCCCCAAGTTTATCCTGCCGACACCTCTTGAAATTCTCCAGGCCTTTGTTCGTGATAGAGAATTTCTCTGGCACCATAGCTGGGCCACCTTGAGAGTGGCTTTACTGGGGTTGGTTTTGGGAGTCTTGATTGCCTGTCTCATGGCTGTACTTATGGATAGTTTGACTTGGCTCAATGACTTGATTTACCCTATGATGGTGGTCGTCCAAACCATTCCGACCATTGCCATAGCTCCTATCTTGGTCTTGTGGCTAGGTTATGGGATTTTGCCCAAGATTGTCTTGATTATCTTAACGACAACCTTTCCTATCATCGTCAGCATTTTGGACGGTTTTAGGCATTGTGACAAGGATATGCTGACCTTGTTTAGTCTGATGCGGGCCAAGCCTTGGCAAATCCTGTGGCATTTTAAAATCCCAGTCAGCCTGCCTTACTTTTATGCAGGTCTGAGGGTCAGTGTCTCCTACGCCTTTATCACAACAGTAGTATCTGAGTGGTTGGGAGGCTTTGAAGGACTAGGTGTCTACATGATTCAGTCCAAGAAACTGTTTCAGTATGATACTATGTTTGCTATTATTATTCTGGTATCGATTATCAGTCTTCTGGGTATGAAGTTGGTCGATATTAGTGAAAAATATGTTATTAAATGGAAACGTTCGTAGAATAAGAATGTTTCTGAAAAAGAAAAGAGGAAATCAAAATGAAGAAAACATGGAAAGTGTTTTTAACTGTTTTAACAGCTCTTGTAGCTGTTGTGCTTGTGGCCTGTGGTCAAGGAACTGCTTCTAAGGATAACAAAGAGGCAGAACTTAAGAAAATCGACTTTATCCTAGACTGGACACCAAATACCAACCACACAGGGCTTTATGTTGCCAAGGAAAAAGGTTATTTCAAAGAAGCTGGAGTGGATGTTGATTTGAAATTGCCACCAGAAGAAAGTTCTTCTGACTTAGTCATTAATGGTAAGGCACCATTTGCAGTGTATTTCCAAGACTACATGGCTAAAAAATTGGAAAAAGGGGCAGGAATTACTGCCGTTGCAGCTATTGTTGAACACAATACATCAGGAATCATCTCTCGTAAATCTGACAATGTAGCTAGTCCAAAAGACTTGGTTGGTAAGAAATACGGGACTTGGAATGACCCAACTGAACTTGCTATGTTGAAAACCTTGGTAGAATCACAAGGTGGGGACTTTGAGAAGGTTGAAAAAGTACCAAATAACGACTCAAACTCTATCACACCGATTGCTAATGGAGTATTTGATACTGCATGGATCTACTACGGATGGGATGGTATCCTTGCAAAATCTCAAGGTGTAGATGCTAACTTCTTGTACTTGAAAGACTATGTCAAGGAGTTTGACTACTACTCACCAGTTATCATCGCAAACAACGACTACCTTAAAGACAATAAAGAAGAAGCTCGTAAAGTCATCCAAGCTATCAAAAAAGGCTACCAATATGCTATGGAGCATTCAGAAGAAGCAGCTGATATCCTCATTAAGAATGCACCTGAACTTCAGGAAAAACGTGACTTTGTCATCGAATCTCAAAAATACTTGTCAAAAGAATACGCAAGCGACAAGGAAAAATGGGGTCAATTTGATGCAGCTCGCTGGAATGCCTTCTACAAATGGGATAAAGAAAATGGTATTCTTAAAGAAGATTTGACAGACAAAGGCTTCACCAACGAGTTTGTGAAATAATGACAGAAATAAGACTAGAACACGTCAGTTATGCCTATGGTCAAGATAGGATTTTAGAGGACATTAACCTGCAGGTGATTTCAGGTGAAGTGGTTTCTATCTTAGGTCCAAGTGGTGTTGGGAAGACCACCCTCTTTAACTTAATTGCTGGGATTTTAGAAGTCCAGTCAGGGCGAATTGTTCTGGACGGTGAGGAGAATCCCAAGGGGCGGGTGAGTTATATGTTGCAAAAGGATCTGCTCTTGGAGCACAAGACCGTTCTTGGTAATATCATTTTACCCCTCTTGATTCAAAAAGTGGATAAGGCTGAAGCTATTGCTCGCGCAGATGAAATTCTTGCGACCTTCCAGTTGACAGCTGTACGGGACAAGTATCCTCATGAACTTAGTGGCGGGATGCGCCAGCGTGTAGCCTTGCTTCGAACTTACCTTTTCGGGCACAAGCTCTTTCTCTTAGACGAGGCCTTTAGCGCCTTGGATGAGATGACCAAGATGGAACTCCACGCTTGGTACCTTGAGATTCACAAGCAGTTGCAACTGACAACATTGATTATTACTCATAGTATCGAGGAGGCCCTTAATCTCAGCGACCGCATCTATATCTTGAAAAATCGCCCTGGGCAGATTGTTTCAGAAATTAAACTAGATTGGTCTGAAGATGAGGACAAGGAAGTTCAAAAGATTGCCTACAAACGTCAAATCTTGGCAGAATTAGGCTTAGATAAGTAGAAAAAGTGGGAGAGTAAATGAAGGATAAAAAATCAGATACCGTATTTGCATTTTGAAAATAATTCATTTATAATGAAAAGAGAAGTTATACTATCTATAGTCTTAACAGCTCTGTTAAACGTAATAATTAAGAATCAATAATTCTATTCAAAAAACTATAAATCATATTTAAAAGCAATATATCATCAAAAATTAGATTAGTAATAAAAATAATAATATCTAACAAAAAATTAATAGCACAGTGCCTATAGAAAATAGAGTAGCGACAAAAACAAAACCAGAAAAAAGTAAATTAATGAACTTAAAAACTAAAAATATTTTTAATCAATTGCTTTAAGAGATGTTACTATTTTAGAAAATAACTTCTATTATTTTTTTAGAGGTGATATATGAATTTAATATATATAAAAGGCATTGTAAAAGCAGTTTTAATAATTGGTCTCCTAACTGCTTTGTTTGTACTTTATGTAAGTTCTTCGATTTCACTAGCTATTCTGGGATTTGGAATGATTGCCGTTCTGGGTATAGTGGTCCTAGTGTTAGCGTTTCTATACGAAATTAAAAATAGACCGTAATAAGTTATAACTCAAAAGTCGGATTATAGTATCTAACTTTTGAGTTTTTTTATGGAATTTTGAAGAAAAGCTAAGGCGATTCAATGCCTAAATGTTTTTAAAGAAAGTCAGTATTTTCAAGGGCTGAGCCTTAAAAATTTGACTTATAGAGTGTTAAATGATAGTATAGTCAAAGATAGTCAAGGTTCAAAGAGAGAGGTGGGTTTGTAATGAGATTTAAAAATACATCGGATCATATTGAGGCCTACATCAAGGCGATTTTAGATCAATCTGGTATTGTGGAGTTGCAACGTAGTCAGTTGGCAGATACCTTTCAGGTTGTTCCCAGTCAGATTAACTATGTGATCAAGACACGCTTTACGGAAAGTAGAGGCTACTTGGTTGAAAGTAAGCGTGGTGGCGGAGGCTATATTCGTATAGGACGGATTGAGTTTTCTAGTCATCATGAAATGCTCCGCGATTTGCTTTACTCGATTGGTGAGCGGGTCAGTCAAGAAATTTATGAGGATATTCTCCAGCTTTTGGTTGAGCAGGAATTGATGACCAAGCAGGAGATGAATTTGCTGGTAGCAGTAGCTTTGGATCGCGTTCTAGGAGAAGAAGCTCCAGTTGTTCGTGCTAATATGCTACGACAGGTCATACAAGAGGTAGATAGAAAAGGGAAGTAAGATGAACTATTCAAAAGCATTGAATGAATGTATCGAAAGTGCCTACATGGTTGCTGGCCATTTTGGAGCTCGTTACCTAGAGTCTTGGCACTTGTTGATTGCCATGTCTAACCACAGTTATAGTGTGGCAGGGGCAACTTTAAATGATTATCCATATGAGATGGACCGTTTAGAAGAAGTAGCTTTGGAACTGACTGAAACGGACTATAGCCAGGATGAAACCTTTACGGAATTGCCGTTCTCCCATCGTTTGCAGGTTCTTTTTGACGAAGCAGAGTATGTAGCGTCAGTGGTCCATGCTAAGGTGCTAGGGACGGAGCACGTCCTCTATGCGATTTTGCATGATGGAAATGCCTTGGCGACTCGTATCTTGGAGAGGGCTGGTTTTTCTTATGAAGACAAGAAAGATCAGGTCAAGATTGCTGCCCTTCGTCGCAATCTAGAAGAACGTGCAGGCTGGACTCGAGAAGATCTCAAGGCTTTACGCCAACGCCATCGTACAGTAGCTGACAAGCAAAATTCTATGGCTAATATGATGGGCATGCCGCAGACTCCGAGTGGTGGTCTTGAGGACTATACGCATGATTTGACAGAGCAAGCGCGTTTTGGTAAGTTAGAACCAGTCATCGGTCGGGATAAGGAAATCTCACGTATGATTCAAATCTTGAGTCGAAAGACCAAGAACAATCCTGTCTTGGTTGGGGATGCAGGTGTCGGAAAAACTGCTCTGGCACTTGGTCTTGCCCAGCGTATTGCTAGTGGTGACGTGCCTGCGGAAATGGCTAAGATGCGCGTGTTAGAGCTTGACTTGATGAATGTCGTTGCAGGTACACGTTTCCGTGGTGACTTTGAAGAACGCATGAACAATATCATCAAGGATATTGAAGAAGATGGCCAAGTCATCCTCTTTATCGATGAACTTCATACCATCATGGGTTCTGGTAGTGGGATTGACTCAACTCTAGATGCGGCCAATATCTTGAAGCCAGCCTTGGCGCGTGGAACCTTGAGAACAGTTGGTGCGACCACTCAGGAAGAATATCAAAAACACATCGAAAAAGATGCGGCCCTTTCTCGTCGTTTCGCCAAAGTGACGATTGAAGAGCCAAGTGTTGCAGACAGCATGACCATTTTACAAGGCTTGAAGGCGACTTATGAGAAACATCACCGTGTGCAAATCACAGATGAAGCGGTCGAAACAGCCGTTAAGATGGCCCATCGTTACTTGACTAGCCGTCACTTGCCAGACTCTGCTATCGACCTCTTAGATGAAGCAGCGGCAACAGTGCAAAATAAGGCTAAGCATGTAAAAGCAGACGATTCAGGTTTGAGTCTAGCTGACAAGGCCTTGATGGATGGTAAGTGGAAACAGGCAGCTCAGCTAATCGCAAAAGAAGAGGAAGTGCCTGTCTATAAAGACTTGGTGACAGAGTCTGATATTTTGACCACCTTGAGTCGCTTGTCAGGTATTCCAGTCCAAAAACTGACTCAGACTGACGCTAAGAAATACCTGAATCTGGAAGCTGAATTGCACAAAAGTGTCATCGGTCAAGATCAAGCAGTTTCAAGCATTAGCCGTGCGATTCGCCGCAACCAGTCAGGGATTCGCAGTCACAAGCGTCCGATTGGTTCCTTTATGTTCCTAGGACCTACAGGTGTCGGGAAGACCGAATTGGCTAAGGCTCTGGCAGAAGTTCTTTTTGACGACGAATCAGCTCTTATCCGCTTTGATATGAGTGAGTATATGGAGAAATTCGCAGCCAGTCGTCTCAACGGAGCTCCTCCGGGCTATGTGGGTTATGAAGAAGGTGGGGAGTTGACCGAGAAGGTTCGCAACAAACCATACTCTGTTCTCCTCTTTGACGAGGTAGAGAAGGCCCATCCAGATATCTTTAATGTTCTCTTGCAGGTTCTGGATGACGGTGTCTTGACAGATAGCAAGGGACGCAAGGTCGATTTTTCAAATACCATTATCATCATGACATCAAACCTAGGTGCGACTGCCCTTCGTGATGATAAGACTGTTGGTTTTGGGGCTAAGGATATTCGTTTTGACCAGGAAAATATGGAAAAACGCATGTTTGAAGAGTTGAAAAAGGCTTATAGACCTGAATTTATTAACCGTATTGATGAAAAGGTGGTCTTCCATAGCCTGTCTAGCGATCATATGCAGGAAGTAGTGAAGATTATGGTCAAACCTTTAGTGGCAAGTTTGGCTGAAAAAGGCATTGACTTGAAATTACAAGCTTCAGCACTGAAATTGTTGGCAAATCAAGGATATGACCCAGAGATGGGAGCTCGTCCACTTCGTAGAACCCTACAAACAGAAGTGGAAGACAAGTTGGCAGAACTTCTTCTTAAGGGAGATTTGGTGGCAGGTAGCACACTTAAGATTGGTGTTAAAGCAGGCCAGTTAAAATTTGATATTGCATAAAAACGAGGTCGGGACAAAGTTCCCGACCTCTTTGTTTGCCTTTATTAGTTTGCTTTGCTGTTGCGACTGTTTTAGGGATGGCTATTTTTCTTAGAATTGCTCATGATGCGAATGAATAAATCTTTGTATTTATATTTTAAATAGGTTTCATGTAAGTACAATAAAGCTATATCTACAATCATAAAAATGGTTATTAGGTAAAATAAATCAAATGTAGTCTGAGCGTAGCGAACTGCAGACTGATAAGAACAGAAAGCTCCCAAAATCACTCAAGGAAGATACTTATAATACTTATTTAGCATAAGAGTGCACCTCCTATATTCTATTTCACTATTATTATATTCCTTTGTCTAACGCAATGCAAGCGATTACATAAAAACAAATTTAAATTTTTAACAGGAAAATATCCTGTTTTTCTGTTTTATTACGAATAGAAGAGTAGGAGGAGTAAAGATGTTTAAATTATGTGAGATTTTTAAAATAGTTTAAACAAATCGTTGACATATTCAAATCTCGATGTTACAATTATATTACAAAAAGATTTCTTAATATTTCAAAAATATTACAAAGGAGTAGAGAAATGAAAAAGAAAACATATATCAAATTGATGGCAGCAACTGTATTGGCTTCTACCTTGCTATTAGGAGCTTGTGGAAATAAAAAGGAAACAACTCAAGCAAGCAGTTCTTCTAAGACAAGCCAATCATCAAGCTCTAAAGCAGCTTCTGCTAGCAAAGAAAGCAAGACTCAGAAGTCCTCAAGTTCAGCTTCATCTGAAAAGGCCAAGGCGTCTACTGACCAGTCTTCAGCAAGTGCAACACCATCACAAGCGGCATCTGCACCAGAGCAAAGACAAGGTCAAGAAGTGTCTAACCAACAGGCAGCTAGTCAACAAACGCCTGCTCAGGCTCCTTCAACTCGGCAAGGTTCTCAAGCTCAGTCTAACCAGTCAGGTTATGATCCTACCACTGATCGCAAACTTCAAGACAAGCAAGTAGAGCAAAATAAACGCTACAAGGGTGTTTTAACTATGGTAGACGGTGATTTCTCAGCAGCAGCGGGCAACTGGAAGGGAGCTAATGGCGAAACCATTACAGTTTCATCAGGAGGTCAATTCACAGTAGAATCTGCTGATGGAAAGAAAGAAAACTACTCTATCAGAGGCTATTCTTATACTCTTGATGATGGTAAGTATAATGCCAAAATCGGTGGAGGAAAAGTCATCCAAATTACAACAGGAGCGGATGGCAAGGTTTCTAGTGTTGCTTTGAGTCAATAATAACGATTAGTATTTGAATTTCTACAATCAAAGAAAATCCGTCAGCTCAATAAGAGTTGACGGATTATTTTATACTTGTACTTGGGTTAAAAATTCTTCTGTAGTAAGAATTTGAGCAAACTCATCTTGTAGAGAAAGGAGATTAATCTCATGGATAGTCTCAGGAGAGATGGCCTGACCGTTTTTGTTAGACAGGGTAAAACTGGCAGTAGCATCTGCTAGTAAAGTGACTTCGAAACCAAGATTTGCTGCCATTCGTGTCGTAGTAGATATACAATGAGGCAGAGTCAAACCAACAACGATTAAATGACAAATCTGATTTTTTCGTAAATAGGTTTCAAGATTTGTTCCAATAAAGGCGCTATTAACCGTTTTTTGAAAGACAGGTTCTGAAGCAAATGGTTCAAATCCACTTTTAAACTCCTGATTTTGTTTGTTATGAAATTGCGACTGGGGATTATCAGATATGTGCTGAATATGTAAGACCGGAAGACCGTGTTTACGAAAGTATGCTAGTACTCTCAATGCTTGATGTTCAGCTTGAGGGTTGTTTCGTTCTCCCCAAATAGGTCTATCAAATGCTTTTTGCATATCGATAATCAGTAGAGCAGTATGAACCATTTTAAGCCTGATCCAATTGCAAGAGTGCCTCAATCTCTGCCAGAGTACTAGCTTGTGAAATAGCTCCACGGAGCTTGGCTGCGCCAGATGTTCCACGGAGGTAGTGAGGAGCGAGTCCACGGAATTCACGAACTGCTACGTTTTCTCCTTTGAGGTTAATTAAGCGTTTCAAATGTTCGTAGGCGATTTTCATCTTGTCCTCAAAGGTCAAATCAGGTAGGATTTCTCCTGTTTCAAAGTAGTGGTTGATTTGGTTGAAGAGGTAAGGATTTCCCATGGCAGCGCGGCCAATCATAACTGCGTCAGCACCAACTTCTTCGATACGCTGTTTGGCTTCTTGGACAGTACGGATATCACCGTTGGCGATAAATGGAATCTTGGTCAAAGCTTGAGCGACCTTGTGAAGAGTCTCAAGGTCTGCTTGACCTGTATACATTTGTTCGCGGGTACGGCCATGCATAGCAAGAGCAGAAACACCTGCAGCTTCAGCAGCGAGGGCATTTTCTACTGCAAGAGATGGGTCAGCCCAGCCGGTACGCATCTTGACAGTAAGTGGAATATCAAGGACAGATTGGACCTTGTTGATAATAGAGTAGATCCTGTCTGGGTCCTTGAGCCATATAGCGCCAGCTTCGTTCTTCACGATTTTGTTAACTGGACAGCCCATGTTGATATCGACGATATCGGTCTTAGTGTTTTCTTGGATGAATTCTGCTGCGCGTGCTAGGCTGTCTTCATCACTACCAAATAGTTGGATAGAGACAGGGTTTTCGCCTTCATCGATATGAAGCATGTGCAGAGTTTTTTCATTGTTGTATTGGATTCCCTTGTCAGAGACCATTTCCATTACAACGAGTCCAGCTCCAAGCTCTTTTGCGATAGTACGAAAGGCTGAGTTGGTGACACCAGCCATAGGTGCTAAAACAGTACGATTGGGAATCTCAACATTGCCAATCATAAAAGGTGTATTAAGATTTGTCACGAATGAGTTCCTCCAGGTCGTTTTCATCAAAGTTGTAAGTAGTTTGGCAGAATTGACAAGTGATTTCTGCCCCGTGGTCTTCCTCTTTCATTTCCTGCAAGTCTGAGCTTGGAAGGCTTGCAAGAGCGTTCATAAAGCGCTCATGGCTACAGTCACATTGGAAACGGATTTCTTCTTCAGAAAGACGCTTGTAGGCCTCGTCACCGTAGATTGCCTTGAGGAGGGCTTCGATATGGTCGTCGCTTTCGAGAAGAGTAGAGATAGCTGGCATTGCTTGGATGCGTTTTTCAAAGCGAGCAATCTCTTCTTCCTTGGCTCCCGGCAAGACTTGAACTAGGAAACCACCTGCAACCTTGACCTTATCTTCTTCGTCCAAAAGGACATTGAGGCCGACTGCTGAAGGTGTTTGTTGGCTTTCAGTCAGGTAAAAGGCAAGGTCTTCACCGATTTCTCCAGAGATGAGGGGAGTCATAGAGTTGTAAGGATTTCCAGTACCGTAGTCGGTGATAACGAGGAATTGACCATTTCCGACAAAAGGTCCGACTAGGACTTCACCAGTTGCAGTTTTTTTGATATCGACACCTGGATTTTGAACGTAGCCTTTGACGTTCCCCTTGGTATCAGCGACGGTGATGATGGCACCTAGAGAGCTAGAACCCAGCACCTTAACTGTAAGTTTGGTATTTCCTTTTTCATTGGCTGCGAGAATCTGGCTAGCGATAAGAGTTCGACCAAGCGCTACAGTTGAGCTAGCTTGGGTTTGGTGTTTTTCTTGAGCAGTACGGACGGTTTCTGTGCTGTCAAGGACAAAAGCACGAAAGGCTCCGCTTTCTGATATAGTTTTAATAATTTTATCCATAGCTACTATTTTAGCATAAAAATGCCCAAAGGGGGAGCCGTGTGTTTGCTGATTTTCAGGATAATGGACCAGGAAATCAGCATGGAAATAAAAAGAGAAACAGATTATTTCAGCATTTGTAAGATTTATGCTATGCTTAAGGTAGAAAATGAAAGGGGTAACAAATGTATTTAGGAGATTTGATGGAAAAGGCTGAATCTGGCCAATTTTCAATCCTTTCCTTTCTATTACAAGAGTCTCAGACGACTGTCAAGGGTGTAATGGAGGAAACAGGATTTTCAAAAGCAACCCTAACCAAATATGTCACCCTTCTCAATGACAAGGCTTTGGATAGTGGCTTAGAGCTGAACATCTCCTTAGAAGATGAAAATCTGCGCCTGTCAATCGGTGCAGCTACCAAGGGGAGAGATATTCGGAGCTTATTTTTGGAGAATGCTGTTAAATACCAGATTTTGGTCTATCTTCTCTACCACCAACAATTTTTAGCCCATCAGCTGGCTCAAGAATTGATGATTAGCGAGGCTACACTTGGTCGCAACTTAGCTAGTTTAAATCATATTTTGTCAGAATTTGATTTATCCATCCAAAATGGACGTTGGCGAGGTCCAGAGCATCAGATTCGCTATTTCTATTTCTGTCTTTTTCGCAAGGTCTGGTCAAGTCAGGAATGGGAAGGCCATATGCAGAAACCAGAGAGAAAACAGGAGATTGCCAGTTTAGAAGAGATCTGCGGTGCGAGTTTGTCTTCGGGGCAGAAGTTAGACTTGGTTCTCTGGGCTCACATCAGTCAACAACGTCTCCGGGTCAATGCTTGTCAGTTTCAAGTGATAGAAGAGAAAATGCGAGGGTATTTTGACAATATTTTCTACCTTCGTTTGCTGAGAAAGGCTTCGTCCTTTTTTGCCGGGCAACACCTTCCTCTAGGAACTGAGGATGGGGAGATGATGATATTCTTCTCTTTCCTCCTATCTCATCGCATTCTTCCTCTTCATACAATGGAGTATATTCTTGGTTTTGGAGGGCAGTTGGCAGATTTACTGACGCAATTGATTCAAGAAATGAAGAAGGAGGAACTATTGGGTGATTATACAGAGGACCATGTCACCTATGAACTTAGTCAGCTTTGTGCTCAAGTCTATCTATATAAGGGTTATATCTTACAGGACCGCTATAAGTACCAGTTAGAGAATCGTCATCCTTATTTGCTGATGGAACATGATTTTAGGGGGACGGCAGAGGAGATTTTTCATGCTCTACCTGCCTTTCAGCAGGGGACGGATTTGGATAAGAAAATTCTCTGGGAATGGCTCCAGTTGATAGAATATATGGCTGAAAATGGTGGCCAGCATATGCGAATTGGTCTGGATTTGACATCTGGTTTTCTTGTTTTTTCAAGGATGGCTGCCATTTTGAAACGGTATTTGGAATATAATCGTTTTATTACTATTGAAGCCTATGACCGAACTCGGCATTATGATTTGCTGGTTACAAATAACCCGATTTATAAGAAGGAACAGACACCAGTTTATTATTTAAAAAACGACTTGGATATGGAAGATTTGGTAGCGATTCGTCAGTTATTATTTACTTAAAAGGCTTGGTTGTTCCAGGTCTTTTTTGTGAAATTCACACAATCTCCTCACATTTTTTTAAAAATTAAAAAAAGTTGATAAACAAGAAAGCGCTTTATTTTGTATACTAGTAAGTGTAAAGAGGAAACACCTCAAGATCTTTATCAGGAGGACAGCACATGTCACAAGAAAAATACATTATGGCCATTGACCAGGGAACTACAAGTTCTCGTGCCATTATTTTCAACAAAAAAGGAGAAAAAGTTAGCTCGAGTCAAAAAGAGTTTACTCAGATTTTCCCTCAGGCAGGTTGGGTTGAGCACAATGCCAATGAAATTTGGAACTCTGTTCAGTCAGTTATTGCGGGTGCTTTCATCGAAAGTGGTGTCAAGCCAAATCAAATCGAAGCAATCGGGATTACCAATCAGCGTGAAACAACGGTTGTCTGGGATAAGAAAACAGGGCTTCCTATCTACAATGCTATCGTTTGGCAATCACGTCAGACAGCACCTTTGGCTGAACAACTAAAAAGTCAAGGTTATGTGGAAAAATTCCATGAAAAGACTGGTTTGATCATTGATGCTTACTTCTCAGCGACTAAGGTTCGTTGGATTTTGGATCATGTAGAAGGCGCTCAAGAGCGAGCAGAAAAGGGTGAATTGCTCTTTGGTACCATTGATACTTGGTTGGTTTGGAAATTGACTGACGGTGCGGCTCACGTGACTGACTACTCAAATGCAGCTCGTACCATGCTTTATAACATTAAAGAACTCAAATGGGATGATGAGATTTTGGAAATCCTCAACATTCCTAAGGCTATGTTGCCAGAAGTTCGTTCTAACTCTGAAATTTACGGTAAGACAGCGCCATTCCATTTCTATGGTGGACAAGTGCCAATCTCAGGTATGGCTGGGGACCAACAAGCAGCCCTCTTTGGTCAGTTGGCCTTTGAACCTGGTATGGTTAAAAATACTTATGGAACAGGTTCTTTCATCATCATGAATACTGGTGAAGAGATGCAGTTGTCTGAAAATAACCTTTTGACAACGATTGGTTACGGAATCAATGGTAAGGTTTACTATGCCTTGGAAGGTTCAATCTTCATCGCAGGAAGTGCTATTCAGTGGCTTCGTGACGGTCTTCGCATGGTTGAAAATTCACCAGAATCTGAAAAATACGCTCGTGATTCTCACAACAATGATGAAGTTTATGTCGTTCCTGCCTTTACAGGTCTAGGTGCTCCATACTGGAACCAAAACGCTCGCGGTTCTGTCTTTGGCTTGACTCGTGGAACAACTAAAGAAGACTTTATCAAGGCGACTTTGCAATCTATCGCTTATCAAGTGCGTGATATCATTGACACAATGCAGGTGGATGCTCAAACAGCTATTCAAGTATTGAAAGTGGATGGAGGTGCAGCCATGAACAACTTCCTCATGCAGTTCCAAGCTGATATTTTGGGAATCGATATCGCACGCGCCAAAAACTTGGAAACAACAGCTCTAGGAGCAGCCTTCCTAGCAGGTTTGGCAGTTGGTTACTGGAAAGACTTGGATGAGTTGAAGCTCTTGAATGAGACTGGGGAACTTTTTGAGCCATCTATGAACGAATCTCGCAAGGAACAACTCTACAAGGGCTGGAAGAAAGCTGTGAAAGCGACTCAAGTCTTTGCGGAAGTAGATGACTAATATTGGAAGAATAAAGCGACTCATTTAGAAAGTGTGTAAATATGGAATTTTCAAAGAAAACACGTGAATTATCAATTAAAAAAATGCAGGAACGTACCCTGGACCTCTTGATTATCGGTGGAGGAATCACAGGGGCTGGTGTAGCTTTACAGGCAGCAGCTAGTGGTCTAGATACTGGTTTGATTGAAATGCAGGACTTTGCAGAAGGAACATCTAGCCGTTCAACAAAATTGGTTCACGGAGGTCTTCGTTACCTTAAGCAATTTGACGTAGAAGTAGTATCAGATACGGTTTCAGAACGTGCAGTGGTACAACAAATTGCTCCACACATTCCAAAACCAGATCCAATGCTCTTGCCAGTTTACGATGAAGATGGAGCGACCTTTAGCCTCTTCCGTCTGAAAGTAGCCATGGATTTGTACGACCTTTTGGCAGGGGTTAACAATACGCCAGCTGCAAACAAGGTTTTGAGCAAGGAAGAAGTCTTGGAACGCCAACCAAACTTGAAGAAAGAAGGTTTGGTAGGAGGTGGGGTTTACCTTGACTTCCGTAACAACGATGCGCGTCTCGTGATTGAAAACATTAAACGTGCCAACCAAGACGGTGCCCTCATTGCCAACCACGTTAAGGCAGAAGGCTTCCTCTTTGACGAAAGTGGCAAGATTACAGGTGTCGTAGCTCGTGATTTGTTGACAGACCAAGTCTTTGAAATTAAGGCCCGTCTGGTTATTAACACAACAGGTCCTTGGAGCGACAAGGTACGCAATTTGTCTAATAAGGGAACACAATTCTCACAAATGCGTCCAACTAAGGGAGTTCACTTGGTAGTGGATTCAAGCAAGATCAAGGTGTCACAGCCAGTTTACTTTGACACAGGTTTGGGTGACGGTCGTATGGTCTTTGTTCTCCCACGTGAAAACAAGACTTACTTTGGTACAACGGATACAGACTACACAGGTGATTTGGAACATCCAAAAGTGACTCAGGAAGATGTAGATTATCTACTTGGCATTGTCAATAATCGCTTCCCAGAAGCCAACATCACCATTGATGATATCGAAAGCAGCTGGGCAGGTCTTCGTCCATTGATCGCAGGCAATAGCGCTTCTGACTACAATGGCGGAAATAACGGTACCATTAGTGACGAAAGCTTTAACAACTTGATTGCGACTGTTGAATCTTATCTTTCTAAAGAAAAAACGCGTGAAGATGTTGAGTCTGCTGTCAGCAAGCTTGAAAGTAGTACCTCTGAGAAACATTTGGACCCATCTGCAGTTTCTCGTGGTTCTAGCTTGGATCGTGATGATAATGGTCTCTTGACCCTTGCTGGTGGTAAAATCACAGACTACCGTAAGATGGCTGAAGGAGCTATGGAGCGCGTGGTTGACATCCTCAAAGCAGAATTTGACCGTAGTTTTAAACTCATCAACTCTAAGACTTACCCTGTTTCAGGTGGAGAATTGAACCCAGCAAATGTAGACTCAGAAATCGAAGCTTTTGCGCAACTTGGAGTGTCACGTGGATTGGATAGTAAGGAAGCCCACTATCTCGCAAATCTCTATGGTTCAAATGCACCGAAAGTCTTTGCCCTTGCTCACAGCTTAGAACAAGCGCCAGGACTCAGCTTGGCAGATACCTTGTCCCTTCACTATGCAATGCGCAATGAGTTGACTCTGAGCCCAGTTGATTTCCTTCTTCGTCGTACCAACCATATGCTCTTTATGCGTGATAGCTTGGATAGCATCGTTGAGCCAGTTTTGGATGAAATGGGACGATTCTATGATTGGTCAGAAGAAGAAAAAGCAGCTTACCGTGCGGATGTCGAAGCGGCTCTCGCTAACAACGATTTAGCAGAATTAAAAAATTAAGAAAAAATAAAAGAGGTGGAGGGCAGCATTCCTTGCCGCCCGCCCCTTCTTTTTAATGGAGACAGAAAGATGATGAATGAATTATTTGGAGAATTTTTGGGAACTTTAATCCTGATTCTTCTAGGAAATGGTGTTGTTGCAGGTGTGGTTCTTCCAAAAACCAAGAGCAACAGCTCAGGTTGGATTGTGATTACTATGGGGTGGGGAATTGCAGTTGCGGTTGCAGTATTTGTATCTGGCAAGCTCAGTCCAGCTCATTTAAACCCAGCTGTGACGATTGGTGTGGCCTTAAAAGGTGGTTTGCCTTGGGCTTCTGTTTTCCCTTACATCCTAGCTCAGTTTGCAGGTGCTATGCTCGGTCAGATTTTGGTTTGGTTGCAATTCAAGCCGCATTATGAGGCAGAAGAAAATGCAGGCAATATCCTGGCAACCTTCAGCACTGGTCCAGCTATCAAAGATACTGTATCAAACTTGATTAGTGAAATCCTAGGAACCTTTGTTTTGGTGTTGACAATCTTTGCTTTGGGGCTTTATGATTTTCAGGCAGGTATCGGAACCTTTGCAGTGGGGACTTTGATTGTCGGTATCGGTCTATCACTTGGTGGGACAACAGGCTATGCCTTGAACCCTGCGCGTGATCTTGGCCCTCGTATCATGCACAGCCTTCTTCCAATTCCAAACAAGGGAGACGGAGACTGGTCTTATGCTTGGATTCCTGTTGTGGGACCTGTTATCGGTGCAGCCTTGGCCGTGCTTGTGTTCTCACTTTTCTAAGATATTAAAACTCAATTATTCATACCTCAATAAACATAACTTACAAAAAACGACCAAAATAAGGAGTACTTTCTCACTTCATTTTGGTCGTTTTGATTTTTTAAGTTTATATACTGGTGTTGATTACTATTTCAGTAAAAAGGCAGAATCTTTCATTGGTTCCTTCCTCAATTTTTTGTTCTTGAATTTTATTTATTATGTGAACAATTTTGCCTCATTATTGGGATTCAGTACTAAGAGTCAGTTAGATTTTTTATTTTAAGAAATTAGATAATAGAAGTATTTATAGTTTTTAAATTATGATATAATGAATAAAGTTAACTATTCTTGGTAATATGATAGGAACTAATCCTAAAAAGATAAATCATGATATGAGAAAAAGAAAAAAGGAGTTTGACGGGTATGAATTATTTCGAGGGGAATGAGTTTTTCCTTCTTTTGTTTGTAGTTTTATTGATTGGTTTTGTAGTAAACTTTTTTGAAAAACGTAAGGACTACTATATTTTGACGCTCTCCCTCTTATTCGCAGCAGCTATCTATGGTAAGAGTCGAGCGATGATGGTCTATTTGCTTGCCTTTGTCGTTTATCAATATTTTCTGGTTTTTCTAGCACAGAGGACAGAAGCAAAGAGGCTGAAACCACTGGTTTTCCTTTCTATTCTTCCTTTAGTGATCAATAAATTCTTTGCCCTGACTTCTCTGCATTTGTTAGCTTTTATTGGAATTTCTTACATGTCCTTTAAGACCATTCAGATTATGCTAGAAATATCGGATGGCTTGATTAAAGAAAAAATTAGTATAAAAGATTACCTACAGTTTCTGCTATTTTTCCCAACAGTTAGTGCTGGTCCGATTGATCGGAGCAGGAGATTTTTAAACGAGATAAACGATGTCATACCTCGAAAAGAGTATCTAGAGTTGGCAGGGGACGGTGTTTATCGTATCGTTTTAGGTCTACTTTACAAGGTTGTTTTATCAACCTATGTTTATCAGATTTTGCTCGCTCTAAGCAATACGGGTACAGTCATCTACTCAATTAAATATATGTACCTCTATACCTTGTATCTGTTCTTCGACTTTGCGGGCTATAGTCTAATGGCCGTTGGAAGTAGTAATATTCTAGGTATTCAGACACCGATGAACTTTAATAAACCTTTCTTGAGTGTCGATATCAAGGATTTCTGGACCAGATGGCATATCACCTTGTCGACCTGGTTGAGAGATTTTGTGTTTTCAAGGGTATTGATGCAGGTTATCAGGAAAAAATGGTTTAAAAATAGACTACACAATGCAACTTATGCTTATATGGTCAATATGTTGGTCATGGGTTTTTGGCATGGTCTCAGTGTGAGCTACATTGTTTATGGTTTTTATCATGGTGTCTTGATGGCTGGATTTGAAGTGTATCAAAAGAAAAGCAATTTTTATAAGAAAAATAAAAACAAAAATTGGTATAAGCTACTAAGTTGGTTTGTGACTATGAACTTGGTTATGATTGGTTTCTTTATCTTTTCAGGTGAACCCTATAAAATCTTACTGACGATTTTAAAGAGATAAGAGATAGAAAAGAAATCGGATGGATCGAAGAGATAGGATGAAACGAGATGATTAAATTAAAAGCATTTTTGTTATCGCTTGTGCTCGTAATTGTGACGCTTGCCCTTTTAAATGTGACATATATCAAGAAGATTGATGATTATTATACAGTTAAGGATAACAGTATTCGCTATAGCACTTCGTATGAAAAATATAAAAGTAGAGATATTCTGACAAGTAATATTACTCCCAATACACTGGTTTTATTGGGATCATCTGAGTTGGTTGCGACAAAGGATGAAGATTATCATCCTAATAGAATTTTTAACTATAACGATTTTAATATAATGCAGATTGGGACTAGTTATTCCCAAAATATCATTCAGGCAACAACCTTAGGCTCTATTGATGGATCTATGAGTAAGAGAAGAGTGGCTATAGTAGAGTCTGTTCAGTGGTTTGAAAAAGATGGAACCCATCAAGATGCATTTTTGAACAAGGCTTCTCAAGAACATATTTTCCACATGCTAGATAATGACAAGATTAGTAAGGAAACAAAAGAAAAACTAATCAATCGCATTATTGAGATTACCAAGGGGAACAAGCAACAAAATGACATCTACAAAAAATACAAAAGTTATTTCATAGATGGGAACGGAACCATTGTTGATAAAAAACTATTAGAGTTAGATAACGTGATATATTCTTTTAAGCTCAAACGAAAATTTTATGAAAATCATGAGAAATCAGATTATCCCTTATCAGGAGATAAAACTCCAGACTATGATTGGGAGAAACTGACGGATCAGTTTGTAGAAGAGGTAAAAAAGAAAACAGATAACAATGACTATGCTGTTGATAATAATTACTACAATACCTACTTAAAAGATCGCTATGTATCTTTGAAAGATTCTAATAAAGATTTGAGCTATCTGGAGTCACCAGAGTATTCAGATATGGAACTTTTCTTGACAGTTGCCAAGGAATTGGGAATTGAAGTTGAAGTCATTATTTTTCCAGTAAATGGGAAATGGAATGACTACACAGGTGTCTCAAGAGAGATGCGAGAGAAAACTTATAAAAAAATAGAAGATGTCGCAAAAAGTCATGGTGCAAAGGTATTAAATTATGGAAACAGAGAGTATGATAATTACTTTTTATTTGACGTGATGCACGTTGGAGTGAAAGGATGGATGGAAGTTGAAAAAGAACTTTACAAATTTGCAAACCAAGATAACTAACACACACCGTTTAATCTTGTGGACGCTATTTTTCTATACGGTTATCTTAAGCATCGTGATTTATTGTTTTGTGACCGATTTTTCGAACATTCAAGAATTTATCTATAGTGAATTCTAGGATTACATACTATAAAATCTCTAGATAAAGGGAACTGCACCGATAAAGTGAGACATAAGATAGGGCTCTATAATATTTATAGTGGAGAAATCCTCTATAGGTAGTATGGAGCCTACTTTGTTGTAGCCCCCATATAATCTATACTGAAAAGCACTCAAGCTATCATTAGAAAGAATTATGTGGAACAAATTAATGTTACTGAAACGTAGTGAAAATAGACGGGTAAACAATTGAAAAACTAGTCTATAAAGTGGTATAATAGCAGAAAAATAAATTAGTAAGAAATTGATTTTATTTTAGCGAAAATTACAGAAATGAATGGTTTTTCTTGATGAAACAGAGAAAAGAATTGTACCTCTTTCTTGGTCGGACAGCCTTGTATTTTATTATCTTTCTAGGGCTACTTTACTTTTTTAGCTATCTTGGTCAGGGTCAAGGAAGCTTTATCTATAATGAATTTTAACTTGAAGGAGAATCCTTATTATGTCAAATAAACCAATAGCAGATATGATTGAAACCATTGAGCATTTTGCTCAGACACAGCCTAGCTATCCTGTTTATAATGTTTTGGGGCAGGAACACACTTATGGCGATTTGAAGGCTGATTCGGATAGTTTGGCTGCAGCCATTGACCAACTAGGATTGCCTGAGAAGTCTCCTGTGGTCGTTTTTGGTGGCCAAGAATATGAAATGTTGGCAACCTTTGTAGCCTTGACTAAGTCAGGTCATGCCTATATTCCAATTGATAGCCATTCGGCCTTGGAGCGAGTTTCAGCTATTTTAGAAGTGGCAGAGCCAAGCTTGATTATTGCCATTTCAGACTTTCCATTGGGTCAGATTTCTACGCCAATGATGAATCTAGCTCAGGTTCAAGAAGCCTTTGCCCAAGGGAATAACTACGAAATCACGCATCCAGTCAAGGAAGATGATAATTACTACATTATCTTTACTTCAGGTACAACTGGTAAGCCTAAAGGAGTGCAGATTTCCCATGATAACCTCCTCAGTTTTACCAACTGGATGATTACGGATAAGGAATTTGCGACGCCAAGTCGTCCGCAAATGCTGGCTCAGCCACCTTATTCTTTTGACCTGTCTGTCATGTACTGGGCGCCGACCTTGGCACTAGGTGGTACGCTCTTCGCTCTTCCTTCAGCCATCACTCAGGACTTTAAGCAACTCTTTGCGACCATCTTTTCATTGCCAATCGCTATCTGGACTTCAACACCGTCTTTTGCAGATATGGCTATGTTATCTGAGGATTTCAACAGCGAGAAAATGCCTGGCATTACGCATTTCTACTTTGATGGTGAAGAATTGACGGTCAAAACAGCCCAAAAACTGCGTGAGCGTTTCCCAAATGCCCGTATTATCAATGCCTATGGCCCAACAGAAGCGACAGTAGCCCTGTCCGCAGTTGCCGTGACAGATGAGATGCTAGCGACTCTCAAACGTCTACCAATCGGCTATACCAAGGCTGATTCTCCAACCTTTATCATTGACGAGGAAGGAAATAAACTGCCAAATGGCGAACAGGGAGAAATCATTGTTTCTGGGCCAGCTGTTTCAAAAGGCTATATGAATAATCCTGAAAAAACGGCAGAAGCCTTCTTTGAGTTTGAAGGTCTACCAGCCTACCATACAGGAGATGTGGGAACTATGACAGATGAAGGCTTACTTCTCTACGGCGGACGCATGGACTTCCAGATTAAGTTCAACGGTTACCGCATAGAATTAGAAGATGTCTCTCAAAACCTCAACAAGTCTCGTTATATCGAGTCAGCTGTCGCAGTTCCGCGCTATAACAAAGACCACAAGGTGCAAAATCTATTGGCCTATGTTATCTTAAAAGATGGTGTTCGTGAGCAGTTTGAGCGTGATATCGATATTACCAAGGCTATCAAGGAAGATTTAACAGATATCATGATGTCCTATATGATGCCGTCTAAATTCCTTTACCGAGACAGTTTGCCACTGACTCCAAATGGGAAAATTGACATCAAAGGATTGATTAACGAGGTGAATAAGAGATGATGGAGTTCTTTCAACAGCTTCCTCATTTAGAGCCATACGGCAATCCTCAGTATTTTGTCTATGTGATTGCTGCGACATTGCCCATCTTTATCGGTCTCTTTTTCAAGAAACGCTTTGCCTGGTATGAAGTGCTGGTTAGCCTCTTCTTTATCGTCACCATGTTGGTAGGTGGGAAGACCAATCAATTGGTTGCTTTGGGTATTTATCTTTGCTGGGAAATATTGCTCGTACTCTTCTATAAGCATTATCGAAAAAGCAAGGATGGCAAGTGGGTCTTCTATCTAGTTAGCTTTCTATCCCTCCTTCCGATTATCTTTGTTAAGGTGCAGCCAGCTATCAATGGAACGCAGTCTTTGCTTGGATTTTTGGGAATTTCTTACCTGACCTTTCGCTCGGTTGGGATTATTATCGAGCTGAGAGATGGAGTGATTAAGGATTTTACCCTCTGGGAATTCCTCCGTTTCCTTCTCTTCATGCCGACTTTTTCAAGTGGCCCAATCGATCGCTTTAAGCGTTTTAATGAAAATTATCAGACCATTCCTGAGAGAGATGAGTTGCTGGATATGCTGGATGAATCTGTTCGCTATATCATGTGGGGATTTTTGTACAAGTTTATCCTAGCTCATGTTTTAGGAGAGACCTTGTTGCCTCCTTTGAAGAATCTAGCCCTGCAGTCAGGTGGTTTCTTTAACCACTATGCCTTGGCAGTTATGTATACTTTTGGTCTGGAGCTCTTCTTTGACTTTGCAGGTTATTCTATGTTTGCCTTAGCCATTTCAAATTTGATGGGAATTCGTAGCCCTATCAACTTTAATAAGCCCTTTTTATCAAGGGATTTAAAGGAATTTTGGAATCGTTGGCATATGAGTCTGTCCTTCTGGTTCCGTGACTTTGTCTTTATGCGAATGGTCATGGTGTTGACTAGAAAGAAGGTCTTTAAAAATCGTAATGTAACCTCAAGTGTGGCCTACATTGTAAATATGCTGATTATGGGATTTTGGCATGGAGTGACTTGGTACTATATCGCCTATGGACTCTTTCATGGATTGGGCTTGGTCATCAATGACGCTTGGGTTCGTAAGAAAAAAACACTCAATAAGGAACGGAAAAAAGCAGGGAAGCCTGCTCTACCTGAGAATCGTTGGATTCAGTTGCTTGGCATGGTTATCACCTTCCATGTCGTCATGCTGTCATTCTTAATCTTTTCTGGATTTTTGAATGAGTTATGGTTTAAAAAATAAAAGGAAATAAAATATGGATATCAAATCAGAAGTTATTGAAATTATTGATGAGTTGTTTATGGAAGATGTTTCTGACATGATGGATGAAGATCTTTTTGATGCAGGTGTCTTGGATAGCATGGGCACGGTTGAGTTGATTGTGGAGATTGAAAACCGTTTTGACATTCGCGTCCCTGTAACAGAGTTTGGTCGTGATGACTGGAATACGGCCAATAAAATCATAGCTGGTATTGTGGAGCTACAAAATGCTTAAACGCTTATGGATGATCTTCGGACCGGTCTTGATAGCTGGTTTGTTGGTTTTTCTGCTCATTTTCTTTTATCCTACTGAGATGCGTCATAATCTAGGAGCTGAAAAGCGTTCAGCGGTGGCTACTACTATCGATAGTTTTAAGGAGCGAAGTCAAAAAGTCAGAGCCCTATCTGATCCAAATATGCGTTTTGTTCCCTTCTTTGGCTCTAGTGAATGGCTTCGTTTTGACGGTGCTCATCCTGCAGTCTTGGCTGAGAAATACAATCGCTCCTACCGTCCTTATCTTTTAGGACAGAGGGGAGCTGCATCGCTTAACCAGTATTTTGGAATGCAACAGATGTTGCCACAGCTAGAGAATAAACAAGTTGTGTATGTTATCTCACCTCAGTGGTTCAGTAAAAATGGCTATGAGCCAGCAGCTTTTCAGCAGTATTTTAATGGAGACCAGTTGACCAGTTTTCTGGAGCATCAATCAGGAGACCAGGCTAGTCAATATGCAGCGACTCGCTTACTACAGCAGTTCCCAAACGTAGCTATGAAGGATTTGGTTCAGAAGTTGGCAAGTAAAGAAGAATTGTCGACGGCAGACAATGAAATGATTGAATTATTGGCTCGGTTTAATGAACGCCAAGCTTCCTTTTTTGGACAGTTTTCAGTTAGAGGCTATGTCAACTACGATAAGCATGTAGTTAAGTATTTAAAGACCTTGCCAGACCAGTTTTCTTATCAAGCTATAGAAGATGTTGTTAAAGCAGATGCTGAAAAGAATACTTCCAATAATGATCTGGGAATGGAAAATTATTTCTATAATACGCAGATTAAAAAGGATTTGAAGAAATTAAAGGATTCTCAGAAAAGCTTTACCTATCTCAAGTCACCAGAGTATAATGACTTGCAGTTGGTTTTAACACAGTTTTCTAAATCTAAGGTAAACCCGATTTTTATCATTCCACCTGTTAATAAAAAATGGATGGACTATGCTGGTTTACGAGAGGATATGTATCAGCAAACGGTGCAAAAGATTCGCTACCAGTTAGAAAGTCAAGGCTTTACCAATATAGCAGATTTTTCTAAGGACGGTGGGGAGCCTTTCTTTATGAAGGATACCATCCACCTTGGTTGGTTGGGTTGGTTGGCTTTTGACAAGGCAGTTGATCCTTTCCTATCCAATCCAACACCAGCTCCGACTTACCATCTGAATGAGCGCTTTTTCAGCAAAGATTGGGCACTTTATGATGGAGATATCAAGGAATTTCAATAGATAATAGTATGGAAGAGTTCAAGAATGAAACCAGTTTTCACGTTTTTTCTTGACTCTTTTTTTGCTTGTGATATAATTAACTGGTAAACAAAATTCCAAAGAATAGTATTTTTCTCTTAAAAAAGAGAAGTCTAAAAGGAAAGGAGTCAGATATGAGACAGCTAGCGAAGGATATTGATGGCTTTTTGAATGAGGTGATTTTACAGGCGGAAAACCAACATGAAATCCTAATAGGTCATTGTACTAGCGAGGTAGCTCTGACCAATACCCAGGAGCATATCCTCATGCTCTTGTCGGAGGAATCTTTAACCAATTCAGAGTTGGCTCGTCGTCTCAATGTCAGTCAGGCGGCAGTTACCAAGGCCATTAAGTCTTTGGTCAAGGAAGGGATGCTGGAGACATCTAAAGATCCTAAGGATGCGCGTGTGATTTTTTATCAGTTGACTGATTTGGCTCGTCCAATCGCTGAGGAGCATCATCATCACCATGAGCATACACTTTTAACCTATGAACAAGTGGCAACTCAGTTTACTCCAAATGAACAAAAAGTGATTCAGCGGTTTTTGACTGCTTTAGTAGGAGAAATCAAATAATGAGATATATTACGGTAGAGGATTTGTCCTTCTATTATGATAAGGAACCTGTTCTTGAACATATCAATTATAGTGTTGATAGTGGGGAATTTGTTACCTTGACTGGGGAAAATGGAGCGGCTAAGACGACACTCATCAAGGCCAGTCTTGGAATCCTCCAACCACGCATTGGCAAGGTGACTATTTCAAAGACAAATACGCAGGGTAAGAAATTGAGAATAGCCTATCTTCCTCAACAGATTGCCAGTTTTAATGCGGGTTTTCCAAGTACGGTCTATGAATTTGTCAAGTCGGGTCGCTATCCGCGAAAAGGCTGGTTTCGTCGCTTGAATGCTCATGATGAGGAGCATATCAAGGCTAGTCTGGACTCAGTTGGTATGTGGGAACACCGAGACAAACGCTTGGGGTCTCTATCTGGAGGACAAAAGCAGCGAGCGGTGATTGCGCGTATGTTTGCTTCGGACCCAGATGTGTTTATCCTAGATGAGCCGACAACGGGGATGGATGCAGGAAGTAAAAATGAATTTTACGAACTCATGCACCACAGCGCCCATCATCATGGTAAGGCTGTTTTGATGATTACCCATGACCCTGAAGAAGTTAAGGACTATGCGGATCGCAATATTCATCTAGTCCGTAACCAAGACTCGCCATGGCGTTGTTTCAACGTTCATGAGAATGATCAGGAGGTGGGCCATGCTTAGTTTGTTATCTTATGACTTTATGCAACGCGCCTTTCTGGCCGTTATTGCCATGAGTCTTTTCTCGCCGGTATTGGGGACCTTCCTTATCTTGCGCCGTCAGAGTTTGATGAGTGATACCCTCAGCCACGTCTCTCTTTCAGGTGTAGCCTTTGGTCTGGTACTAGGGATTTCTCCAACTATTTCTACTATTGCCATTGTCTTGATTGCGGCGATCTTTCTGGAGTATCTCCGTACGGTTTATAAGAGTTTTATGGAAATCGGGACAGCTATCCTCATGTCAACGGGTCTGGCTGTTTCTCTGATTGTTATGAGCAAGGGCAAAAGTTCTAGTTCTATGAGTTTGGACCAGTATCTTTTTGGTTCCATCGTGACTATCAGCGAAGAACAGGTCATTTCCCTTTTTGTCATTGCGGCGGTTGTTTTGATTTTGACCTTCCTCTTCCTTCGTCCGATGTACATTTTGACCTTTGATGAGGATACGGCCTTTGTGGATGGCTTGCCCGTTCGTACCATGTCTATTCTTTTTAACATGGTTACAGGGGTGGCCATTGCTCTTATGATTCCTGCAGCAGGAGCTCTTTTGGTGTCGACCATTATGGTATTGCCAGCTAGTATTGCCCTGCGTCTGGGGAAAAACTTTAAATCGGTTATGCTGCTTGCCAGTGCTATTGGATTTTTGGGAATGGTAGCAGGTCTTTACATTTCCTACTATGCAGAAACACCTGCAAGCGCAAGTATTACTATTATTTTTGTAACTGTCTTTTTACTCATTAGTTTAGTAAGACGTTTTATCAAATAGGAGACTAATGTGAAAAAAATTAGCTTATTGCTAGCCAGTCTATGTGCCTTGTTTTTAGCGGCTTGTTCCAATCAAAAACAGGCAGATGGCAAACTCAATATCGTGACAACCTTTTACCCTGTCTATGAATTTACCAAGCAAGTCGCAGGAGATACTACTAATGTAGAACTCCTCATCGGTGCTGGTACAGAACCCCATGAATATGAACCGTCTGCCAAGGCAGTTGCCAAAATCCAAGACGCAGATACCTTCGTTTATGAAAATGAAAATATGGAAACATGGGTTCCTAAATTGCTAGATACCTTGGATAAGAAAAAGGTCAAAACCATCAAGGCGACAGGCGATATGTTGCTTTTGCCAGGTGGCGAGGAAGAAGAGGGAGACAATGACCATGGCGAAGAAGGTCATCACCATGAGTACGATCCCCATGTTTGGTTATCACCAGTTCGTGCTATTAAACTTGTAGAGCACATCCGTGATAGCCTATCAGCAGATTATCCGGATAAAAAAGAGACCTTTGAGAAGAATGCTGCTGCCTATATCGAAAAATTGCAAGCCTTGGATAAGGCTTATGCAGAAGGCTTGTCTCAAGCCAAACAAAAGAGCTTTGTAACGCAACACGCAGCCTTTAACTATCTTGCCTTGGACTATGGACTCAAACAAGTCGCAATCTCAGGCCTTTCTCCAGATGCAGAGCCATCAGCAGCTCGCTTGGCAGAATTGACAGAGTACGTCAAGAAAAATAAAATCGCCTATATCTACTTTGAGGAAAATGCCTCACAAGCCCTTGCTAATACACTTTCAAAAGAGGCAGGTATCAAAACAGATGTTCTCAATCCTTTAGAAAGTCTGACAGAAGAGGACACCAAGGCTGGAGAAAATTACATCTCTATCATGGAGAAAAACCTCAAAGCTTTGAAACAAACAACAGATCAAGAAGGTCCAGCTATCGAGCCTGAAAAGACAGAGGATACCAAGACAGTTCAAAATGGTTACTTTGAGGATGCAGACGTCAAGGACCGCACTTTGAGTGACTATGTAGGTAACTGGCAATCAGTCTATCCTTTCCTTGAAGATGGCACGTTGGATCAAGTCTTTGACTACAAGGCTAAGTTGACTGGTAAGATGACTCAGGCTGAGTACAAGGCTTACTATACAAAAGGCTATCAGACAGATGTCACTAAGATTAACATTACTGATAATACTATGGAATTTGTTCAAGGTGGACAAAGTAAGAAATTCACCTACAAGTATGTTGGTAAGAAAATCTTGACTTATAAGAAAGGAAATCGTGGCGTGCGCTTCCTCTTTGAAGCCACAGATGCTGATGCCGGACAGTTCAAGTATGTTCAGTTTAGTGACCACAATATCGCCCCAGTTAAGGCAGAACATTTCCATATCTTCTTTGGAGGAACAAGCCAAGAAGCCCTCTTTGAAGAAATGGACAACTGGCCAACCTACTACCCAGATAACCTATCTGGACAAGAAATCGCCCAAGAAATGTTGGCGCATTGATGAGAAACCGACTAGTTCATAGGAGCTAGTCGGTTTTTGGATACTAGATGGCTAATTTCATTATAGATCTTTCAGAACTTTAAACAATAAATAAAACTCTTGAAATATCGGGGTTTATATGCTAGAATGTAGTTAATTGATAAGGTTCATTAGAACACCAAAGCCCCTAACTATGGCCGTAGTTAAGGGCTTTTTTGACGTATCTTAGCGATTTAACGGGTGTTGATAGGCTAGTCATTCGGTCTATTTCTTACCATATCTCAATCTACTATATTTAAAATCAGAAAATGTATCAGATGTATAAAAGCTTGATGTTATATCAATTATAAAAGTGGGTAGGAAAGTTTTCTGATTATCAGAATTCCTTCCTATCCACTTTTTGAAGATTGTAAGTTAGCCTAATTTAATGTAGAGTCAGCTTATTTATTTTATTTATCAAAACCTTGCAAGGCTTTTTGGCGTTCTTCTACTTGACCTTTAGCATCTAGTTTGTTACCACTGTATACAGCTGATTCCCATGATCCGTACATTGGATTTGGGAAGATGATGAATTTTTCACCGAATTCTTTTTGTAATTCTTCAAGTTGTTTATCACGGTCAGATTCAGAAGTCTTAGAAAAATCTGCAAAGTCTACGAGGTTATCACCAAATAATAAGATAAGATTTGTTTTTTCTTGAACTTTTTGGCGACGACCCTCTTTGGATTTTACACCACTTTCTAAGAACATGAGATGATCACGTCCTTGAACAGGAATTCCTTCACTTTCAAGATTTTTAATGGTAGCATCTACTTGATTAGCTGAGCGGTCAGAAATATAGTAGATTTGGACACCGTTTTGATCAGCAAACTGAAGAAAATCCTTGGCACCTGGGACGGCTTTTGCTGCAGCTTTTTGAACCCAAACATCCCAATTTTCGGGTGTGAATGCTGTACCATCTTTGACATTTTGTACTTGATAAGGGCTATTATCTAGGACAGTTTCATCCAAGTCTAAAACGATAGAGTAAGGTTTGTCTGATTCTGTTTTGAGCAATTCCTTTAGGTGATTTGTTGCAACGTTATAACCCTGTATGTATAAAGCTTTAGTTTCAGCTGATTTTTGATACCAAAGAGTTGACATAGTGTTTTCTCTTGACCGTAGTTGGTCATATGTCAATGTAATCTGATTATCAGATGAGCTATTATTGTTTGTCTGTGTTTCTGTAGACTTTGTTGCACAACTAGCCAATAAGACGACAGAAGCAAGTGTAGAAAGGATTGTAACAGTAGTTTTTGCTGTTTTCATGAAATATCTCCTATTCATTCATTTCAATAAATAGTATAGCACGAGAGAAAAGTTAAGGCAAGTTATTCCCTGACCATTGATGTAGATTCTATAGAAGTTAATGTAATGAAAAAAGCGATTACTAACTTGAAATGTAGTTTCACCTCTAATTATTGACATTTCAGGAAAAATCGCAGTAAAAATTGCACAGCCTTCTTTAAATGTGCTATAATACAGGAAAAAATAATAATGGAGGTCACGATAATGGCAACATTTTTGATGATTTTTGTGGTGGTTTGTGTGCTCCTATTGGTGATAGTCACACTGAGTACAGTTTATGTGGTTCGTCAGCAGTCGGTGGCGATTATTGAGCGCTTTGGGAAATATCAAAAGGTTGCCAATAGCGGTATTCATATTCGATTGCCTTTTGGGATTGACTCGATTGCAGCGCGGATTCAGTTGCGCTTGTTGCAAAGCGATATTGTAGTTGAGACTAAGACCAAGGACAATGTGTTCGTTATGATGAATGTAGCGACCCAGTACCGTGTCAATGAGCAGAGCGTAACAGATGCCTACTATAAACTCATGCGTCCAGAATCTCAGATTAAATCTTATATCGAAGATGCCCTTCGCTCTTCTGTTCCCAAATTAACCTTGGACGAATTGTTTGAGAAAAAAGATGAGATTGCCCTTGAGGTTCAACACCAAGTAGCGGAAGAAATGACAACTTACGGTTATATTATCGTGAAAACCTTGATTACCAAGGTCGAACCTGATGCAGAAGTTAAGCAATCCATGAATGAAATCAATGCGGCGCAACGTAAGCGGGTCGCAGCGCAAGAATTGGCAGAAGCTGACAAGATTAAAATCGTCACTGCAGCTGAAGCCGAAGCAGAAAAAGACCGCCTTCATGGTGTGGGGATTGCCCAACAACGTAAGGCGATTGTGGATGGATTGGCAGAGTCTATCACCGAACTCAAGGAAGCCAATGTTGGCATGACAGAAGAGCAAATCATGTCCATTCTTTTGACCAACCAGTATTTGGATACCTTGAATACCTTTGCTTCTAAAGGAAATCAAACCATCTTTTTACCAAATACGCCAAATGGTGTGGATGATATCCGTACACAAATCTTGTCAGCCCTCCGTGCTGAGAAGAAATAATAGACTAAAGAGCTTGGCAACAGGCTCTTTTTGCATTGCATTTGTTAAGAAAAGCAAAGAACATTGATATACATTTAACTAAAATTATTGTATGTTGTTTCCCTTAATTTGGAGTGATAAGGGAATAACTAGAAAGATTTGTGAATACAAACTATTTCTGATATACTAAATATACAGTAATAATGAATGATAGGATATGGGATGAAAGAATATCAATTTGAGAGAAAGCAGCGTTTTTCTTTGAGGAAATATACAATAGGAGCTTGTTCGGTCTTGCTAGGAACGAGTTTATTTTTTGCTGGTATGGGGGCTCAACCCGTACAGGCTACAGAAACGACTTCAACACTAATTTCAAGTCATTACTTGGATGAGCAGGATTTACCTGAAAAGCTGAAATCTGAGTTGCAATGGTTTGAAGAAAATAAGATTGAGGTAAAAGAGGGAAAAGAATACTATTTTGTCTATCGAAAATTGGCTACAAGATTACCAGAAACAGGTCTGTTTTCTAATGATGAGATGTTTATCTTGGGAGCAGGATTATTATTGCTTTCCTTCACTTTAATCAAGAGAAAAAAGGGAGCGTCTTACTTTCTTGTGACAGTCTTTGCTGTTGGTGGCTGGGGAGCATCCATCTCTGCTTTCGAAAATCTGGTAGAATTGCAACCAGCCCTTGTTAAAAGGGTAGAAGGTCAGTTTCTACCAAGTCCTGAAAGAGTTCAAGGATATGAATTTACGGGATATTATTTGGTAAGAGATAGTGCTAGCAAGGAACTTTCTGTTGATAAGGTAGAGTCGCCAGCATTATCTCAAAAGGAGGAAAGTTCAGAATCTCAGTCTAAGAAGATTGTACCACAGACTGCATCTCATTTTAGCTCGACTAAAGATCTTGTGCAATCTCCTCAACCATCTTACGCAGTTGAGCCTGTTTTAAATCCAACTTCTGAAAAAAGTATGAATATTGAGTCTAAAAAAGTACCAGATGAAGGAATGAAAACTGTTATTGAAGACAAGCCAGAACTGGAAGTTAGGATAGGGGAGATAGAGTTTGAAACTCAATTTCAGTCTGACCCAACTCTGGCTAAGGGAGAAAAAAGAATTTCTATAGAAGGTGCCAAGGGACAAGAACGAATCTTAACAGAAGTAAGGGTTGTCGATGGTATTGTTACGCGAAATGAAGTAGGGAGAGAAGTGCTTCGTGAACCAGTTGCTCAGGTGATTTTGGTCGGGGCAAAAGAGAAGGAACCTCAAGAAAATAGTATAAGCCTAGCCCCGGAAGTCCAACCACCTCTTCCGTCTTATGAGGGCGGTGTTTCCGGTGAGTCCTTAGTAGAACCGTCCCTTCCCTCTTATGAAGGCGGTATTTCCGGTGAGTCCTTAGTAGAACCACCCCTTCCCTCTTATGAAGGCGGTGTTTCCGGTGAGTCCTTGGTGGAACCGTCCCTTCCCTCTTATGAGGGTGGTGTTTCCGGTGAGCCTTCGGTAGAGCCGTCTCTTCCCTCTTATGAGGGTGGTGTTTCTGGCGAATCCTTGGTGGAGCCGTCCCTTCCCTCTTATGAAGGTGGTGTTTCCGGCGAAACCTTGGTAGAACCAGCGCTTCCGTCTTATGAAGGCGGTGTTTCTGGCGAATCCTTGGTGGAACCGTCCCTTCCCTCTTATGAAGGTGGTGTTTCCGGCGATCCTTCGGTAGAGCCATCTCTTCCGTCTTATGAAGGCGGTGTTTCTGGTGAAACTTTGGTAGAGCCGTCTCTTCCGTCTTATGAAGGCGGTGTTTCCGGTGAATCCTTGGTGGAGCCGTCCCTTCCCTCTTATGAAGGCGGTGTTTCTGGCGAATCCTTGGTGGAACCGTCTCTTCCGTCTTATGAAGGCAGTGTTTCTGGTGAATCCTTGGTGGAACCGTCCCTTCCTTCTTATGAAGGTGGTGTTTCCGGCGATCCTTCGGTAGAGCCATCTCTTCCGTCTTATGAAGGTGGCGTTTCCGGTGAGCCTGAGATACAGGAGGCTCTCCCAGAGTACAAAGAAGACACTCAACTTCCTCAGACCAAAGTGGAGACCAAAGCTGTTCCTTATGAAACCGTTTATGAAAAGAATGAGAAACTAGACCACGGCGTTACAAGAGTAAAAATTCCGGGTGTTGAGGGACAAGAACAAGTTACTACTACCTATACTAAAGATCAAGCAAGTGGAAATATTTCTGAGAATAAAACTGTCAAAATAGTAGTTAACAAAGTTGATCAAGTTGTAGAAGTTGGAACTAAACCGAGTGTTGAAACTACTGTCCTATCTCATAAAACGATTTACCAAGTGAATCCTGCTTTGGAGTTCAGACGACAGGAAGTAGCGGTTGCAGGGCGTGATGGTTCGGTGGAAACTAGGACGAGTTATCAATTAGATAAGGCAACAGGTCAGGTGACGGTATCTGACACTACTAGACAAGTAAATCCAGCAGTCGATAAAGTGATTCAAGTTGGTAATGTGGAAAAAGTAATACAACCGATTGCTGTTACTGAGGAGCGAAGAGAGGATTCTTCACTTGCTAAAAATATAGAAAAGGTAGCATCTGAAGGAGAAGTTGGTGAGAATACACTTACCAGAACATACGCTATCAATGAACAAACTGGTGAATTGGTTAATCCTCAAGAAGCGAGTCAAATAACAAAATCAATGAAACCGAGAGTTATTTTAGTTGGTAGTCAGGAGGATAAACCACACTTACTTCCGGTTAATAGTGAGAGAGAAGATGCTGTGGATGTGTCTGCTCTGACCACAAGCGCGAGCTCAGTAGACTTCTTACATGACAGTAAACTAAAAGCACAGTTAGAGCCTACTTATGATCCTCGAGATATTATAACAAGGAGAATTGCGCTCAGAAAAACACACCCAAATATCACTGACCAAGAAGTCAAAGATATGTTGCGCACAGAGTATCTTCAAAAACTGTCAATTCAAGAAAGCTTTGATCAGACGAAGACGCAAGCTGAGTCAAGTTTCAAAAAGATAGCCTCGCATACATTGGGAATTATAGGAGATACCCCTGAAAATCGCAGTAAGGTCAAACAAGATCTGGAGCAATACAAAGAGCAGATTTTGTTGGGATTGTCTTATATCAATCGTTTTTATAATATTCAATTTGGGGACACGAATATTCGTGATATTCTGGCCTTTAATCCAAGTTCATTTGGCAATAAGACAATGACAGCCTTGGATAGTTTGAAAAAATTAGGATCCATGTCTTATGAAGAGATGAAATTGACCAATAGTCCTCAAACATTTACAAAATACTTATCGACTATTACTGGTAAGGCTAGCTTGAAGGAATTTTTAGACAGCAATCGCCAACTCTTTACGTCAGATGATGCGGATACCTGGCTTAAAAAATCTAGCCAAGCTATGATTGTTGAAAAACCATCTAAGGAAAATCCTTCAGCGCATGTCGGACTATATAGCAAGTTGACAGCTGGGGAAAAGGATCCTCGTAAACAAGAGGCTAATATGGCTGCTATTTTGGGACTTTTGAATGTGAAAGAACCAAATGTTTACGTGATTAGTAATATGGCGACGATTACCTATGGTAATATTGGTTCCTATATAGATACTTCTCTTGCCCAGTCTAATCCAACTAAGTATCAGGCTGAGCTTGCTAGAGTCAAGTCTTTAATTGAAAAGGCGGCTGTACAACAAGCCAACTATGTTGATACTCTTTATCGTATAACAAAACCAGAAAATCGTGATAAGTTGCTGACAAATCGCTTGATTATTGATACGATGAAGAAATATACAAGCAATCCGAATGCCCAGATTGATAGCACTTGGTCACCAGCTACTGGTAGTGGAGCTGATAAGGGGGTTGACCAGTTTATGACTCCTATGAATTACTATTCTCCAGTAAGTAAGGTAGGAGCTGAGGCCAATGGCTTAGGTGTCCGTTACTTTATAGATAGGGTTCTGGATGATAGAGGTTCAGCGACTTATTCTCATGAAATGACGCACTTACTAGATAGAACAGTCTTGTTTAATAATCACGGTCGTCGAGATGGTACAGGAGCAGAGTTTTATGCGCGTGGTATTTTTGAAAACTCCTATAATCCAGAAAAGGATACTTATTTCAATCTCAACTTTGTATATGATGAGAGTGATAAGAATGGATTTTACAATAGAACACCTGATCGATTTAAAATAGCAGAAGATTTGAAATCTTATATGAAGGGAAGTTTCGATGTCCTTTATACTCTAGATTACCTAGAAGCTGAAGCAAGTAAAGGCTTATCTGCAGAAGACAAGATGAGTTATTTCAAAAAAATAACGCCAATCACTTCAACAGGTCCTAGAACTTGGGTAGATTACCGTAATCCAGCAGTTAAACCAACTCATAAGAGTGAGGAGATTCAAGCTCTGACCTTAGAAGATGCCAAAAAATTGACAGATATTGATAGTTTGATTGACAATCATATCCTGGTCAATCGTTATATCATTGCTGGTTTTTCAGATAAAGGAAAAATTACAGCAAATGGTTACTATACTGTTGACATGTTTGATACCATTTATGGTGTTAGTCAAAATGACTCTGGTATGAGTGGGGATATCACCTTTAGAAAACAAGCCTTTGAATTGATGGCTACTTTGGGCTACTATGAAGGATTTGTTCCTTATGTGTCAAATCAATATAAAAACCAAGCTGAAGCGGCAGGAAAACCATTATCTGATAAGTATATTTTTGAAAAAATTCTAGGAGAAACATATGCGGAGTTCAAAAAAGATCAAATTAATGAACGTGTTGCAAAATTAGATAGCCTGAAATCTATTACGATAAATTACAACGGAAAATCAGAAGTAATTGCAAGTAAAGAAAAACTACAATCACTAATGAACGAAGCTGTTTTAGCTGAACTAGCCCAGATAAAAGCAGGAAATACCACGGCTAAAAAGTTTGAGTTTATAGAAACACCAGTGCAAAAACTGAAAAAAGCGATTTATAAAGCTTATCTCAAAGATTCAGATGACTTTAGACAATCGATTTACAATAGCTAAGACAAAAGGAACATCTCTCTGGAATGAACATTCAGAGGGGTGTTTTTTGGTCTTTTTTGAGGTTTGTATTGTTTATTGCAAATGATAGTTTGTATGAACATGGAGTGATTTTCAGACTTTTCCACAAATTATAGAATCTTTTCTGAGTATTTAGGGAGTGATGGAGGAAGTATTGAAAGCGCTTTTGTTTTGTGCTATAGTCAAGTATATCGATTCGTTTAAAGAGGAATGCTTGTATGAGAAGAGAAGAAGTTTTACGAAATCACTGGTTTTTTAGCCAAGAGGTGGGGAAGGAAGAGGCCTTGGCGTCGGATTTTCAGAGGGGAAATTGGCAGGCTATTCAAGTGCCACACGACTGGAGTATTTACAATGATTTTGACCAGTATTCGCCAGCGCAAAATGAGGGTGGGCAGTTAAACGGGGGTCAAGCCTGGTACCGTACGCAGTTTTACTTGGAAGAAGATGCCAGTCTTGTATCGGTGCGTTTGTTGTTTGATGGAGTTTACATGAATGCCCAAGTCTATATTAACGGGCAAGTACTGGGCTATTATCCCAATGGCTACACACCTTTTTCTTATGATATCACGCCTTATCTAAGAAATGATGGGACGGCCAACCAGCTTGCGGTTTTTGTGGAAAATAAGCAACCTAGCAGTCGTTGGTACTCTGGTAGCGGTATTTACCGAGAAGTAAAATTATTGATTACAGATTCGGTGCATCTGGATTTATATGGAATTAAGATAGAAAGTCCCAAGCTAAAGGAACAAAGGCAATCTTGGGTGGAAACCCAGCTTACAAGCAAGGTTTCAAATGATGGGCCTCAGTCCGTGTCGGTGTATTTGGAGCAGAGTATCTGGTATGATGGCCAACAGCTGTCAGACTGGCAGGCGACTGATTCTGTAATGATTGAGTCTGAGGACAAATATTCTTTCCAACAAGCCATATCAATTTTTCAACCCTTGCTTTGGGATATTGACCATCCCTACCTTTACCAATTGAAGACTCGCCTTTATAAAAATGGCATTTTGGTTGATGAAGAAGAGGAGACCTTTGGTTACCGCTATATGGATTGGCAAGCGGATAAGGGCTTCTTTCTCAATGGTCGCTGTTTGAAGATTCATGGAGTTTGTCTGCACCATGACTATGGAGCGCTGGGAGCTGTGGAAAACAGGTCAGCTGCTGAGAGACGCTTGCGCCAGATGAAAGAAATGGGGGTCAATGCGATTCGAATCACGCATAATCCAGCCAGTAGTATCTTGCTGGATGTGGCTGCCAAAATGGGCTTACTTATCCAAGAAGAAGCCTTTGATACCTGGTATGGAGGCAAGAAAGAATATGATTATGGTCGCTTTTTTGAGGAAGAAGCGACTCACCCAGAAGCGAAAGCAGGCGATTTCTGGTCAGATTACGATTTGCGCACTATGATTGAGCGTGGCAACAACAATCCAGCGATTTTTATGTGGTCCTTGGGAAATGAAGTCAGCGAAGCAAATGGCGATGCTCATTCATTGAAGACTATCAAACGCTTGCTAGGAAGGGTAAAGGAGGTGGATGATAGTCGTTTTGTGACTATGGGAATGGATCAATTCCGCTTTGGCAATGGTTCTGGAGGTCATGAAAAGATTGCTGATTTGCTGGATGTGGTGGGTTTGAATTACTCAGAAGACAATATTGACGGGATTCGCAAAAGACATCCCAAATGGCGTCTTTATGGGTCTGAAACCTCATCGGCTACACGGACGCGTGACAGCTATTTTCGCCCAGATAAGGAATGGGTTGGGGATAATCGTCGAGTGCGGAATTTTGAACAGTCGGACTATGGCAATGATCGGGTTCCTTGGGGGAAGACAGCGACAACTTCTTGGATAGCAGATAGGAATCGGCTGGACTATGCAGGTCAGTTTATCTGGACAGGAGTGGACTATATCGGTGAGCCGACTCCTTGGCACAATCAAAATGATACGCCTGTAAAGAGTTCCTATTTTGGGATCGTGGATACGGCAGGGATTCCTAAAAATGACTATTATCTCTATCAAAGTCAGTGGTTGGACCTAGATCAGCATCCCATGGTTCATATCTTACCCCACTGGAATTGGGAAATCCACAAGAGTTATCAACAAGTTGTGGATAAGTGTGGGGATATCCCTGTTCGAGTGTATTCAAATGCTGGTTCAGTAGAGCTATTTCTCAATGGAAAATCCCAAGGCAGAAAGAATTTTCAGGAAAAATGGACTTCAGATGGTAGAAAATACCAAGAGGGACAAGGTTCTGGCCAACTCTATCTCGAATGGCGTTTGCCTTATCAACCGGGAGAATTGCATGCTGTAGCCTATGACTGTCAAGGTCAGCTTGTGGCAGAAGATAGGGTGGTGACTGCAGGTAAGCCAGCCAAAATCGGGTTACATGCCGAGAAGACACAACTTAAACCAGATGGGCAAGATCTCCTCTATCTTTATTTTGATGTATTGGACCAAGCTGGAAATTGGGTGCCGAGTGCTTCCAATCAGCTTCATTTTAAAATTGAAGGCCCTGCTCGCATTGTGGGTGTTGATAATGGCAGGCAGGCCAGTCGTGAACGTTATCAGGCTCAGAAAAATGGTCGGTTTAAGCGGAAAGCCTTTCATGGCAGAGGTGTCCTCTTAGTTAAGAGCTTGGAGCAGGTAGGTCAAGTAAGAGTAAAGGCCAGTGCCAGAGGGCTAGAGCCGGCAAGTTTTGATCTCTTAGTGGGAGAGGATTTGGCTTGCCAGTTAGTGAAAAATCAGCGCTTATTTGAGATTCGAGTGGACAAGCAGGCAGGATTACAAGAAGGGGATTCCCCAACTATTGGACTTTATCCACAAACTGTGGATAACCCTGTGAACAAGGTGGGGAATAGTGAAGTGATTTGGGAGACGAGTGGTGGTGCCCACGCCATTATCAATCAGGGGGTGCTTCATTGCTTGTCTGCAGGTGACTTGGCTATCCGCGCCATTTATCGAGGGAAGACCTATCAAATGCACCTGAAGGTGGCAGAAAATACCTCGCTAGGTAGGGCAGTTTCTGTAAGACCACTTCGCTTGTATACAAATAAGGGAACTTATCCACAGCTGCCATCTTCAGTTTTGGTGGACTATGAGTCTGGTAGTGCAAAACGAGTCAAGGTTGTTTGGGAGGCAATCTCCGAAGAAGATATAGCAAGCTTTCATGAGTTTATGGTATCTGGTCAGCTGGAAGGGCTGGATTTAAAGGCTTCTGCTCAGGTTTGTGTCCAAGGGATTTGCGCTATTGAGCCTGAAAGGGTCTGGACGCTTGTCAAGGAAGTCCCACACTTACCAGACCGAGTTAAGCTAGTCTTATCAGATGGCAGACGAGATACGGCCAAGGTGGCTTGGGATGAACTCAATCCTCAAATCTATGCTCAGGTAGGAGAATGTATGCTCGCAGGTCGGGTAGCAGGCTGTGAGTTACCAGCAAAAGTCACTATTCATGTGACAGATGCTAGTGTAGATGGGGAGGTTATTTCCAATCAGTGGACAGGGTCCAACTTGCCTATGGTCTTTGCTTCTTACTCAGAGCTTAATCACCCAGCCTCTTACCTCAATGACAAGGTTATTGCACGGAAGAAATCGACAGCCAATACTTGGATTGCTAAATCAGAGCAAGCCAGTGTGGGTATTCTGTTTGGAGATGCAGGGATTTTAAAACCTCGATTTGTGGATAACCTGACCTTGTATTATGTTGAAAATCAAGAATATCTGGCGGTAGAGCCGACTTTTATTGATTATTATGTAGGGAATGAGCCTAGCTTGCCTCGGACTCCAAATCATTTGGATAAGGATTCCCTGCTCAAGCAAGAGGAGAATTGGCGCCCTGTATCAGCTATCCGAAAAGTGTCAAGCGACAAGGATGAGGAGCTTCGTTTTGAATTTGACAAGGTAGAGACTTATGCCCTTCGTCTTCGATTTGAAGGCTTGACCAGTCCCCTAGCGTTAACAGAATTGCAAGTACATGCCAAAAAAGTAAAGAAAAATGTAGATAGGAAGTAGTATGGTAAGAGAAATAAAACCGCATGGGCCCTTGCCTAGTTCGACCCAGCTAGCTTATTTAGAGGATGAACTAGCAGCCTTTATCCATTTTGGGCCTAATACCTTTTATGACCAGGAATGGGGGACCGGTCAGGAAGATCCTGAACGATTTAATCCGACAAGGTTAGATGCGCGTGAGTGGGTGCGTGTGCTCAAGGAAACGGGTTTCAAAAAATTGATTTTGGTGGTCAAGCACCATGATGGCTTTGTCCTCTATCCGACGACTTATACGGATTATTCGGTCAAGGCCAGTCCTTGGAGGAATGGAGAAGGTGACTTGCTTCTTGAAGTATCCCAAGCTGCCACAGAGTTTGATATGGATATGGGGGTCTACCTGTCACCCTGGGATGCCCACAGCCCGCTCTATCATGTGGACCGAGAAGCGGACTATAATGCCTATTATCTGGCTCAACTGAAGGAGATTTTATCAAATCCTGCCTATGGAAATGGAGGGAAATTTGCTGAGGTCTGGATGGATGGTGCCAGAGGAGAGGGCGCTCAAAAGGTCAATTATGAATTTGAAAAATGGTTTGAAACCATTCGTGACCTGCAGGGAGATTGCTTAATTTTTTCAACAGAAGGCACCAGTATCCGCTGGATTGGCAATGAACGAGGGTATGCAGGTGATCCACTGTGGCAAAAGGTGAATCCTGATAAACTAGAAACAGAAGCAGAGCTGGACTATCTTCAGCACGGAGATCCCTCGGGTACGATTTTTTCAATCGGTGAGGCAGATGTTTCCATTCGGCCAGGCTGGTTTTACCATGAAGAGCAGGATCCTAAGTCACTCGAGGAGTTGGTTGAAATCTACTTTCACTCAGTGGGGAGAGGAACCCCGCTCCTACTTAATATTCCGCCGAATCAAGCTGGGCTATTTGATGCAAAGGATATTGAACGCCTCTATGAATTTGCGGCCTATCGCAATGAGCTCTATAAAGAAGATTTGGCTCTGGGAGCTGAGGTATCTGGTCCAGCTCTTTCCGCAGACTTTGCTTGTCGCCATTTGACAGACGGTCTTGAGACTAGTTCATGGGCAAGCGATGCAGACTTGCCCATCCAGCTAGAATTCGACTTAGGAGCGCCTAAAACTTTCGATGTGCTTGAGTTAAGAGAAGATTTGAAGCTAGGGCAACGAATCGCTGCTTTTCATGTGCAAGTAGAGGTGGATGGTGTCTGGCAGGAATTTGGCATGGGCTTTACAGTTGGTCATAAGCGCCTCTTGCGAGGTTCGCTAGTAGAGGCGCAGAAGGTGCGCGTGATGATTACAGAGGCACAGGATTTACCTGTACTGACCAAGATTTCTCTCTATAAAACTCCTAGCTTATCACAAAAAGAAGTTGTTCAGGGACTAGCATTTGTAGAAAAAAGTCTAGCTGTAGCAAAGGGAGAGACTCTTCATTTTAGGGTTGAACGTAGCGAAAGTGACACTCCTTTGGAGGCTAAGATTTCGATTCAACCGGGGACTGGTGTGCATGGTGTCGCCTATCAGGACGAGATTCAAGTCCTTCAATTCCAAGCTGGGGAATGCAAAAAAGATTTGCATTTACCAACCCTGTATTTTGCTGCTGATAAGACCTTGGATTTCTATCTGAATCTGACTGTTGATGGACAACTGGTTGATCAAGCTCATATTTTAGTTGAAACGAGATAAAATATCTTAACAATTCATTTCCTTTTCGAATAAATAGATAGAACCATCGAATCTAGCAAAATTAGATTTAAAAATATGGTATAATAGAAGGAGGAAATGGATGACTTTAAGACATCCGGGCATCAGCCCGACCAATGATTTGGTTGCTAAGAAGATTTTTAGCAATCCAGAAATCACTTGTCAATTTATTCGCGATATGTTGGACTTACCTGCAAAAAATGTGACCATTTTGGAGGGAAGCAATATTCATGTCTTGCCTACCCTGTCGTACTCGGCGCAGGATTTCTATACTAGTATAGACGTTTTGGCGGAGCTAGATAATGGAACGCAAGTAATTATTGAAATCCAAGTTCATCATCAAATTTTTTTCATCAATCGCCTGTGGGCTTACTTGTGCAGTCAGGTCAATCAAAATCTTGAAAAAATTCGTCAACGTGAAGGTGATACACACCAGAGTTACAAACATATTGCACCCGTTTATGCTATTGCTATTGTAGATAGTAATTATTTCTCAGATGACTTGGCTTTTCATAGTTTTAGCATGCGAGAGGATACGACAGGTGAGGTCTTAACTATAACAAATAATGGTCAAGAAAACCATCTGGTTAAGATGGCGTTCTTGGAATTAAAAAAATACAGAGAAACCAGCAAAGACGAGGTTCGTAAACCATGGTTGGAGTTTTTCGGGAATAAACCCTTTACCCAACAACCCGAGCGAGCCATCAGCCAAGCAGACCAACTGCTGGACTACAAGAGCTGGTCCGAGGAGGACAGGAAAATGTTTAGTCAACTACGTATGCGAGAAGAACAGGCATTATTGGCTCATGATTATGCCTTGGAACAAGCTGAAGAAAAAGGGTTAGAACGTGGTCGTGCAGAGGGTATTGAACAAGGCCTAGAGCGCGGGAAAGTTGAAGGAAGGGAAGAGGGAAAACTCTTTGCCTTCTTAGACATGGTTCGCCAACATGCTTTAACTTCCGAATTTGCGAGTGAGCAATTAGGCATGACCGTGGCTGAGTTTGAAGAACTCTTGAAAGACCATCATAAATAAGACCTAAAAATACAGAGAAACCAGCAAAGACGAGGTTCGCAAGCCGTGGTTGGAGTTTTTCGGGAACAAACCCTTTACCCAGCAACCCGAGCGAGTCATCAGCCAAGCAGACCAACTGCTGGACTACAAGAGCTGGTCCGAGGAGGACAGGAAGATGTTTAGCCAACTACGTATGCGAGAAGAACAAGCCTTATTAGCGCATGACTATGCCTTGGAACAAGCTGAGGAAAAGGGCTTAGAGCGTGGTCTTGAACGTGGTCGAGCAGAAGGTATTGAACAGGGGCTGGAGCGTGGTAAAGTTGAAGGAAGGGAAGAAGGGAAACTTTTTGCCTTTCTGGATATGGTCCGTCAAGGTCTTCTAACACCTGAGGTTGCTAGCCATCAATTGGGAATGACCGTGGCTGAGTTTGAGGCCTTGTTGTAAGTAGAAAACGATGACATGTTATCGAAATGAGGTAGCATGTTTTATTTTTGGTTCATGTGTTTTACGGATAATTTTTTCTTATGCAGTGCAAAAATAGTTTGTTTCACCTATCAAACTTATTTATTTTACTACCAATCCTATATGAATGCGCTATCTTTATGGATGGAATTAAAACAAAAGCAAATTTATTATAAAAACATGTGAATTATTTATTTACAAAAACAAGAAAATATACAAAACTAATTTATCTGAAAATTCCTTACTTTCCCAAAACGCTTTTTTTTTTTGCGAAAATTTTAAATCAAATCATTTGCATATATATTGAAAATAAGATAAAATGTAAATTGTAGATTTCTACATACAGGTGTCATGTGGAAATCAAATCAATTAACCTCATAAAAGGAGAAAAGAAAATAATGGAAAACAAACCATCTATGAGTCGTGTTGAACGTCTGCACCGTGAAAAGGTCACGCGTTACTCGATCCGTAAATATAGTTTTGGAGCGGCTAGTGTAGCGGTCGCTGCTCTTTTCATGTTCTTAGGGAATGGAGCTGTATCTGTTCAAGCGGATCAAATCCAACCTGTCCAACCTGGAGACACAGCTGCTGCGCCAGCAACTCCAACTTTGGACAAGACCCAACTTGAAAGCTATATTTCAGAAATTGAAACAAAACTTTCTAACGGTTCTTACGATAACAAAACAGAAGAAAGTGTTGCAGTATTAAAAGCTGAACTAGAATCTGCAAAAGCTACATTAGCGAACGCAACTACTCAAGCTGAACTAAAAACAGCTTACAGCAAACTTGTCACTACAGCTAGCTCTAAATTAAGAAACAAACCTAAAAAAGAAGCTCCGAAAGTAGACACTACTAACGGACAACCAACTGTAGGTAAACAAGCAGAAAACACTGAACCAACAGCTGGTACTAACTCTATTGAAAACTCAGGTTCAAAAGACGAACGTAATGGACAAGCACTAGACAAAAACAATGCTTTCCGTGCTGAAACTGATACAGAAAAACCAAAAGTATCAATCGATTATGATGATCCAGCATCTAAAACATTCTGGATAACTCCAACAGAAGAAACAAATATCACTGGACGTATCAAGATTACAGATAACAGTGGTAAGATTGTTAAAGGTTGGATGCAAAAAATGGGTGGTGGAACTGACACTAATATAGGGTATGGATTAAACAACTCTAATATTGATGGTGAAACAACTGCAACAGCTGACCAACCAGCAACACTTTCTGTTACAGGAACATTACAAAAACTTCACCCTAATGGGAAACCATGGGCTAACGGTTCAACAATAGTATCACGTAAAGTTCGTGCTAAAGATGCAAGTAACAATGAAATCGACAACGAAGGTTCATCTGATCCAGATTATCAAGTATTCTTCAAAGTTCGTTCACAAAATGTTAAATATACAGAAGCTTTAGCGAATAAAGCAGCAAACTTTGATAAAGTTGCTGTAGCTGATCCAGCACAACTTCAACAGCCAGAATTAGATAAAATTAAAGCTGGATTACAAGCAGGTGATGGAAACAACCTTAACGGTAAGATTGATACAGTCACTCAAAAAGGTGACAAAGTTGTTATTACTTATAACGATGGAACAACAGCTGAAAGACCAGTAACTGACTTTGCACGTGTAAACCAAGCCCCAACAGCGGAATTTCCTTTTTCTGATGCAGCAGCTAAAGAAATTTATGTTTACGGTGCAGAAGAAAACTCATTTGGTATTAAAATCAAAGATGATAGCGGAAAAATTGCAAGTGCTACTTTAAAACAAGGTAGTAACAGAGCATTCGATGAAGTTCCAGGTGCAACAAATAAAATTAGTACTCAATATGGATATACAGCGAATACTATTACTGCTGAGACACCAGCAACAGAAGCATCACCAGCAGTTATTACTTACTCAGGTACACCAGCGGCGACAGATGGTTTAACACAAGATAAGTTAGATGCAGCGACTAGAGGAGAAACCCCAGCAGGTTTAACTATAGGCTGGCGTTATCTACGAGTTGCAGATGCTGATGGAGGAGAAATCGCAGGAAGTGCAACAAATGCAGCTGACCCAGGTGCCTTCCGTGTCATGCTTAAGCCACAAACTCAAAAATATGATGTTACAACACCTGAAAACGAAGCTGATAAAGTACCAGTAGTTGATGCTAATAACGTAACAGATGCAGAGTTTAAGAAAATAGTTGGTGCAAACAATGCCAATATCAAACTTCACTATTCTAAAACGAATACAGATGCTAACTTAGTTGCGAAACAAGGTCAAAATGTTGACGATAAAGCCGACAAGATCAAATCTGTTGAAAAAGTAGCTAACAATATGGTGGTAACGTATAAAGATGGATCTACAGATACATTACCATTAACTAAATTTGCACGTACTAACGCAGCTCCAACAGTTGAGATTCCATACTCAGTAGACGGTAAAAAAGACGTTTACGTATATGCGAACGAAGATTTTGAAATTCCTATTAAATTTAAAGATGATTCAGGAAAAATAGCATCAGCAAACGTTTTACGTGGTGGAAATAATGAATCGCCAGTTAAAGATGCATCAAATCCAAATGTATTGAATAATGAGTTCAATACAACAGTTGAAAAAATTTCTACTGAAACACCAGCAACAGCTGAAAATCCTGCTATTGTAAAAATTCAAGGGAACATTTCAAAAGATAACTCTGGAATTGCTGAAAGTGCCTTCCCTAAAGAACCAAATCAAGAACTTAAAATTGTAACTCGTTATGCAACAGCTACAGATACTGATGGAAGAGAACTTTCTAATATTGCAACTAGTGATTCATATGCGAAAGACCCAGGTTCATTTACTATCAAACTAAAAGCTCAAACAGCAAAATATGACATTAAAACTCCAGAGACAAAAGTTCCTGTAGTGGATGCTAATAATGTCACAGAAGCTGAGTTTAATGAGATTAAGAAAAATATTAAAATTCAATACTCTACTGAAAACCCAGATAAAAATCTAGCTGATAAAAAAGGTACAGAAGTAGAAAATCAAGATGATCGTATTGAAAGCATCACTAAAGATGGAAACAATGTTGTAGTAACCTATAAAGACGGTTCTAAAGATACTAAAGCACTAACTGACTTTGCACGTACAAACCCAGCACCAACAGTAGAACTTCCATACTCAAATGCTGACAGACGTCAAATCTATGTTTACACTGGTGAGAATACTGACTTAACATTCAAAGCTTCAGATGATGCAGAAGTTAAAGATTTGTACCTACGTGGACCAGGGGATGTTACTTGGAATAATGCTAAGGACTATGGATTTACTGTAGGAGCGGTATCAGATAGTGCTGTTACTGAAGGACAAGGAACAGTATCTGATGATAAGAGAACAGCAACTATCAAGATGACAGGTGTTACAACTCTTAAAGCTCCAAACCAATGGACAAGTTTCATTGAGGCTAAAGATAGTGATGATGCCAAATCTATGACAGGGGCAAACTACAATGCTGAAAAAACTGATTATGAAGCACGTCAACAAAAACCAGGATATGTTCAATTCGTTGTTAAATCTCAAACAGACAAGTACGATATCAAGGCACCAACTGAAAAAGTTGCTGTAAAAGATCCAGCAAACGTTACAGAAGATGATTTAGCTAAAATCAAAGAAAAATTACAACTTGAGCACAATCAAAATAACGACGATGCGAATATCTCAAAAAATGCTCCAGTTACAGATAAAGATGCTAAAATTGCTTCAGTAACAAAAGATGACCAAGGAAATCTTGTAGTAACATACGCAGATGGTTCAAAAGATACAAGACCATTATCAGAGTTTGTAACTCTAGACAAACAACCTGCTATCGATGCGGTTAATAAAGCAGCTGACAAACAAATCCAAGCTATCAATGATAACGCAGCAGCAACTAAAGAAGAAAAAGATGCAGCAATCGCTAAAGTAAATGCAGATAAAGCTAAAGCTCTTGAAAATATTGCTAACTCTAATGCTACAACTAAACCTGAGTTAGATAAAGTAGAAAAAGCAGGAACTGATGCAATTGCAAAAGATAACCCAGTAGTATCTGCAAAACCAGAAGCTAAGAAAGCAATTGATGATGCGTTAGCAGCTAAAAACAAAGCAATCGATGATCGTCCAGATTTAACTCCAGAAGAGAAAACTAAAGCTAAAGAAGCAGCAAAAGCAGCAGCTGATAAAGCTAAGGAAGCTGTCGATGCAGCAACAACAGATGCAGAAGTTACTAAAGCTAAAGAAGCTGGAACTAAAGCAGTTGCAGATGTAACTCCAGTAGCCAAAGCGGAAGCTAAGAAAGCAATTGCAAAAGCATTAGAAGATAAAAATAGCGAAATTGATAAGCGTACAGACTTAACTGATGAAGAAAAAACAGCAGCTAAGAATGAAGCAAAAGATAAAGCTGACGCTCAATTAGCTGAAATTGCAAAACAACCTGATGCAGCAGCTACGCCAGAAGCAGCACAAACGGCACAAACAGCAGTAGATGGTGCTAAAGATAAAGGTGTAGCAGATGTTAAAGCTGTAAATCCAGTAGCTAAAGCTAAACCAGAAGCTAAGAAAGCAATCGATAAAGCGTTAGAAGCTAAAAACCAAGAAATCGATGCTCGCACAGATTTAACTCCAGAAGAGAAAACTAAAGCTAAAGAAGTAGCAAAAGCGCAAGCAGACGTAACTAAAGGTGCTGTTGATGCAGCAACTACAAATGCAGCAGTTGATAAAGCTAAAGCAGATGGAACTACAGCAGTTGCAAATGTAACTCCAGTAGTTAAAGAAGCGGCTAAAAAAGCAATCGCAGATGAATTAGCAGAAAAAGAAAAAGCAATCGATGCACGTAAAGACTTAACAGATGCAGAGAAAGCAAAAGCTAAGGAAGAAGCACAAGCGAAAGCAAAAGAAGCAACAGACGCTATTAACAAGGAGCCAGATGTAGCAACTACACCAACAGCAGCTAAAACAGCTCAAGATGCAGTAGATGCAGCTAAAGCTAAAGGTGTAGCAGATGTTAAAGCTGTAAACCCAGTAGCGAAAGAAGCAGCTAAGCAAGCAATCGCAGATGAATTGGCTAAGAAAGTTGGAGAAATCGATGCACGTCCTGACTTAACTGACAAAGAAAAAGATGCAGCTAAGAAAGATGCGCAAGCAAAAGCTAAAAAAGCGACAGATGCAATCAACTCTCAACCAGACAACGCAACTACACCAGAAGCAGCAAAAGCAGCACAAGATGCAGTAGATGCAGCTAAGGAATCAGGTGTAGCAGATGTTAAAGCTGTAAATCCAGTAGCGAAAGAAAAAGCTAAAGAAGAAATTGCAAAAGAGTTAGCTAAGAAAGAAGCAGCAATCGACGCACGTCCTGACTTAACTGACGAAGAAAAAGCAGCAGCTAAGAAGGAAGCGCAAGCAAAAGCTAAAGAAGCAACAGATGCAATCGATGCTCAACCATCTATCGCAGAAACACCAGAAAAAGCAGCAGAAGCTAAAAAAGCAGTAGATGGTGCAAAAGATAAAGGTGTAGCAGATGTTAAAGCTGTAGATCCAGTAGCGGCTAAGAAACCAGAAGCTAAGGAAGCAGTAGATGCAGCTCTTAAAGTTAAAGTAGACGCAATTAACGCGCGTGAAGACTTAACTCCAGCAGAAAAAGATGAAGCTAAGAAAGCAGCAGAGAAAGCAGCAGATGACGCTAAGAAAGCAATCGATGCAGCAACAACAGATGCAGCAGTAGATGCAGCGAAAAATGCTGGTACTGGAGAAGTTGCGAAAGTAAATCCAGTAGCGAAAGAGAAAGCTAAAGAAGAAATTGCAAAAGAGTTAGCTGAGAAAGAAGAAGCAATCGACGGGCGTAAAGACTTAACTGACGAAGAAAAAGCAGCAGCTAAGAAAGAAGCTCAAGATAAAGCTAAAGCAGCAACAGATGCAATTGATGCTCAACCAGCTAATGCAGAAACACCAGAAAAAGCAGCAGAAGCACAAACAGCAGTAGACGCAGCTAAGAAATCAGGTGTAGATGAAGTTGCAGCTGTAAATCCAGAAGCAGTAACTAAACCAGCAGCCAAGAAAGCAATCGAAGATAAATTAGCAAAACAATTGGAAGACATTGCTAACACTCCAGATGCTACTGATGAAGAGAAGAAAGTTGCAGCAGATGCAGCTAAAGCTCTAGCAGAAGAAGCTAAGGAAGAAATCGATAAAGCTGGAACAGATGCAGATGTTAAAGAACTTCAAGACGGAGCTGAGAAAGAAATCGAAAAATCTGTACCTGTTGTAGAAGATAAACCAAATGCTCGTAAAGCAATTGATGAAGAAGCAACAGCTAAGAAAGCAGAAATCGATGCGCGTAACGATCTAACTCCTGCAGCTAAAGCTAAATTAAAAGCTAAAGTAGATAAAGTTGCGGAAAAATCTAAAGCAGCAATTGATGCAGTAAGTAGTGTAGACGATGTTAATACAATAGAAGAAGCTGATAAGGCGGCTATTAAAGCAATTGGAGAAGTAAACAGACCAATTGATAAAGTATTAGTAAAAGATCCAAGTGCATTAACAGATGAAGAAAAAGCTAAAATCTTAGAAGAAGTTAAGAAAGTTAACCCAACAGCTAAAGAAGTTAAATATGATGAAAATGGGAACATCGAAGTAACAACAGAAGCTGGCGATAAAGGAATTATCAATCCGACAAAATTAGTGAAAACTGAGGACCAGTTAGATAACGGTAAAGGTGGAAATGACATTAACAAACCACTTGATAAAGTTATCGTAAAAGATCCATCGAACTTAACTGACGAAGAGAAAGCTAAGATTGTTGCTAAAGTTGAAGAGGTAAATCCAGATGCTATAGTAACGATAGATGAAAATGGAACTGTTTCTGTTTCTACTCCAGAAGGTAAAACTGCAGCAATTCCAGCATCGGAATTAGTAAGAACTAAGGAAGATACTTCTAACCCAGATGCAGGAAATAGTAAAATTGTTAAACCAGCAGACAAAGTAGCCGGTGAAGCAAATGATCCGGATGATCAAGCTAAAGTAGAAGAAAAATTAAGAGAATTAAACCCAGAAACTAAATCTGTTAAATTTGATGAAGATGGTAATGCGACAGTTACACTGAAAGATGGAACTACTGCGACAATCCCATCAGAAGATTTATTCAAATCAGAAGTAGATGCAACTAAACCAAATGCAGGTAACGACATCGTTAAACCAGCAGATAAGACAGTAGTAGCAAATCCAGAAAAACTTACAGACGCTGAGAAGAAAGCGATCGAAGATAAAGTTAAAGCTGTAAATCCAGATGCAACAGTAGTTGTAGATGATAAAGGAAATGCGACAGTCACAACTCCAGAAGGTAAGACAGCTGTAATTCCAGCAGCAGACTTGACGAAAGATCCAGAAGCTGCAACTAAACCAAATGCAGGTAACGACATCGTTAAACCAGCAGATAAGACAGTAGTAGCAAATCCAGAAAAACTTACAGACGCTGAGAAGAAAGCGATCGAAGATAAAGTTAAAGCTGTAAATCCAGATGCAACAGTAGTTGTAGATGATAAAGGAAATGCGACAGTCACAACTCCAGAAGGTAAGACAGCTGTAATTCCAGCAGCAGACGTAACTAAGTCAGTAGCAGATGCAGGTAAAGCAAATGCAGGAAATGCAGTAAACACACCAGCAGCTAAGGTAGAAGTTAAAGATCCAGCCAAATTAACAGATGAAGAAAAAGCAAAAGTTAAGAAAGCAATTGAGGCAGTAAACCCAGGATCTAAAGTTGTAGTAGACGATAAAGGAAACGCAACAGTAACAACCCCAGAAGGAAATACAGCCGTAATTCCAGCAGCAGACGTAACTAAGTCAGCAGCAAATGCAGGAAATGCAGTAAATACACCAGCAGCTAAGGTAGAAGTTAAAGATCCAGCTAACTTAACAGATGCTGAGAAAAAAGCGATCGAAGATAAAGTTAAAGCAGTCAACCCAGGATCTAAAGTTGTAGTAGACGATAAAGGAAACGTAACAGTTACAACTCCAGAAGGTAAGACAGCAACAATTCCAGCAGCAGATGTAACTAAGTCAGCAGTAGACGCAGGTAAAGCAAATGCAGGAAATGGAGCAAATACACCAGCAACTAAGACAGTAGTAAAAGATCCAGCTAAGTTAACAGATGAAGAAAAAGCAAAAGTTAAGAAAGCAGTAGAGGATGTAAACCCAGGATCAACTGTAGTAGTAAATGATAAAGGTGATGCAATCGTTACTAAAGGTGATGGAACGGTATTAGTAATCCCAGAACTTGACTTAGTAATTCCAGAAGATAAATTAACTGATCCAACTCAACAAAATGGTGTGAACACACCAGCAACTAGAGTGTTAGTTGGAGATAAAGCTAAATTAACAGCTGATGAAATTGAAAAAGTTAAAGAATCAATTAAAGCAGTCAACCCAGGATCAACTGTAGTAGTAGACGATAAAGGAAACGCAACAGTTACAACTCCAGAAGGTAAGACAGCAACAATTCCAGCAGCTCAATTAGTTAAAGATGCTAAAGATGTTGCAGCTAAGAACAATGGTGAAAACATCAATGTTGACTTCGAAAAAGAAACAGTAGCAGACTTCAATAACTTAACGGATGCAGAAAAAGAAGCTGCAAAAGCTAAGATTAAAGGAGCAAATGCTGATGTAGTAGAAGTTGTCTTCGACAAAGTAGGAAACGCAACTGTAATTACTAAAGATGGTAAAGTTTACACAATCGTAGCTAAAGATATCTTTAAACAACGTCCTTCTGCAGACAATGGAAGTTCAGCTAATGCTGGTCAAACAGCATCAGCACAAGCAAATGCGCGTAAAGTAGCTCAAGAATTGCCAAATACAGGTACAGCAGATTCTACTGTAGCTATGGTAGCAGCTGCCGCAAGTGCATTACTTGGTCTTGGTCTTGCAGGCCGTCGTCGTAAAGAAGACGAAGAAGCTTAATTGGTAGATTGTTTGATAATTATCGAATGATAAATCCGATTTTCAAAGCTTAAATAAGTACCTCTCATAAGAAAATCTCCTAGCAGGAAAGTCTGCTAGGAGATTTTTGCATTTCAGGAAGTGGACGGCTGACTTGGTAACCAGCTGAGGGTGAAGGTTAGTTGCTCAGCTTTTAGGAGATCTTGGTGTTGAATAGTTGATACTAGAGTTGTGTCCAGTCGGCATTCTTTGACAAAGTTGAAGTGGCTGTGGTTTTGCTCAGTATGAATATCTAGCCATTTATTTTCTTTAGCTAGGTAGATACGGAGGTGGTTAAAGAGAGGGATTCCGAGATCATAGCTTGGTTTTCCTGGACAGGTTGGATAAAATCCGAGAGCTGACCAGATGTACCAGGCCGAGAGACTACCATTGTCTTCATCGCCAGGATAGGCTTGCCAGCTTGGGTGAAAGGTTTTCTGACGTAAGGTCTTAATAAGAAGGGCAGTGTAGTCAGAGTAGTTGCTGTAACGGAAGAGATAAGGAATGTGGAAGCTCGGCTGGTTGGAAATGGCGAGTTGCCCAAAAGGAGCAGTAGCCATTTCGCTCATTTCGTGAATCTCGTAACCATAGCCTGTTGTCTCAAAGATGGGAGCATCTTGACAGGTTTTCAAAAGATAGTTGCTGAAGGCTTCTTTTCCACCCATAAGCTGGATTAAGTCTGGGATGTCGTGGAGAACGCCTAAAGTTGCTTGGATGGCAGAACATTCGGCATAATCACGTCCCCAACTATAGGGAGAGAAGTCAGGGCGGAAGTTGCCTTGATTGTCTCGCGCTCGCATGTAACCTGTCTCAGCATCAAATAGATGGCGGTAATTTTGAGATGCAGTCCTATAGGTTTCCGCGATGTCATTCTGACCAAGTTTTTCGGCACAGCTGGCGATACAAAAGTCACTATAGGCGTAGTCTAGGGTATGGCTAACACTTTCGTGGTGGTCGGTAGAGAGGTAGCCCAGTTCTTGGTATTGGGCTAGTCCGTGGCGACCATTGATGCCGAGAGGATTGGACTTGGTGGCTGTTTCAAGCATGGCTTGGAGGAATTCTACTTCTAGGTCAGGAGCCATGTCCTTGCAGGCGCTATCTGCGATAATACCGTCTAAAAGTGTACCGGGCATCATACCCCGTTCATCTGGAGCCAGCCATTTTGGAAGAAAACCAGTATCGCGGTAGCTATTGAGAAAGCCTTCTAAAAAGAGACGATAATACTCTGGTATGACAAGGGCAAAGAGGGGGAAGGTGGTGCGGAAGGTATCCCAGAAACCATTGTTGCTGAAGAGGACACCACGCTTTACAGTTCCAGTAGCCAGATCTTTGTGGATGGCTTGTCCTGATTCATCAACCTCATAAAAAGTCTGAGGAAAGAGGAAGAGTCTGTAGAGACAGTGGTCAAAGAAGGTTCGGTCAGTCTCTCCTGTCTCTATAATGTCAAAACGATGGAGGAGATTTTCCCAGTTCGCTTGTGCACTTGATTTACAGCTGTCAAGGTCCTTTTGAGGTAGATTAAGCAGTGCTTGAGAAGGAGAGATGAAAGAAGTGGCTAGCTGAATTTCAGTATGGCTACTTGCTAAGTCAATTCGCCAGTCTCTCCCTTCCTGGCTGACAGCAAGAATATCCGTATTCATTTGCAGGGCTGCGAACATAAACAGTTGATTTTTGTTGGTCTCAGTTTTTCCTTCTTGTCGCAGGGTAAGATTTCTCTTATCTACTTGCTCTACTGTCAGTTCATCTGCTGCGTGAAGATAGAGGGAGAGTGATTTGCCTTGCTTTTGTTCCAAACGAATAGAAGCACCGTAGCAAGTCGGTGTGAGCTGGGTTTCAATCTGATAGCGCAGGGAGAAAATCTTCAGATAATGAGGTTGGAAAGAGGCCTTATCGATATCATAGGAAGACTGACGATGGAAGAGGCAGTCTCCACCTAGCTGGCCTGTGACAGGTGTCAGAAGGAGCCAAGAGTAGTCCCCAATCCAAGGACTGGGCTGGTGGGTTAGTCGAATCCCCTGAAAGATAGGCAGATGCGGATCGAAAAACCAAGAGCCCTCCTGGTCACTGGTCTGGGGTACAAAGTAATTCATCCCAAAAGGCACGCCTGTGTATGGCAGGGTATTTCCCCGAGAAAAGGCATGCTTGCTGGCAGTTCCAAAGCGGGTATCGATGGTTTCAAGTAGTGGTTTCATGGTCTTTCCTTTAGCTGTTTTTCTACATTATATCAGAAAAAGATAACCTTTAGAAAAGGAGTTTCAAAGATAACTATTTTGTAGAAAAATGACTATCATTTGTGTATGTATTTTCTGTCTCAAAAGCTATATACTGAAAATGAAACTTGTTTGAAAGAGGAAACTGCACGATGATTTATTCGAAAGAAATTGTTAGAGAATGGCTAGATGAAGTAGCGGAGCGGGCTAAGGACCATCCAGAGTGGGTGGATGTCTTTGAACGTTGCTACACAGATACCTTGGACAATACGGTTGAAATCTTAGAAGACGGTTCAACTTTTGTCTTGACTGGAGATATTCCTGCTATGTGGCTTCGGGATTCGACAGCTCAACTCAGACCCTACCTGCATGTGGCTAAAAGAGATGCCCTCCTGCGTCAGACCATTGCAGGTTTGGTCAAACGTCAGATGACCTTGGTACTCAAGGATCCTTATGCCAATTCCTTCAACATCGAGGAAAACTGGAAGGGTCACCATGAGACTGACCACACAGACCTTAATGGCTGGATTTGGGAACGTAAGTACGAGGTGGACTCGCTTTGCTATCCTTTGCAGTTGGCTTATCTCCTCTGGAAAGAGACTGGCGAGACTAGTCAGTTTGATGAGACTTTTGTCGCAGCGACCAAGGAAATTCTTCACCTCTGGACAGTGGAACAAGACCACAAGAACTCTCCTTATCGTTTTGTCCGAGATACGGACCGTAAGGAAGACACCTTGGTAAATGATGGATTTGGCCCTGACTTTGCAGTGACAGGTATGACTTGGTCAGCCTTTCGTCCGAGTGATGACTGTTGTCAGTATAGTTACTTGATTCCGTCAAATATGTTTGCAGTTGTTGTTTTGGGGTATGTTCAAGAAATCTTTGCAGAACTAGACCTAGCTGATAGCGAGAGTGTTATTGCTGATGCTAAGCGTCTCAAAGCGGAGATCCAAGAAGGCATCGAAAACTACGCCTATACAAGCAACAGCAAGGGCGAAAAGATTTATGCCTTTGAAGTAGACGGTTTGGGGAATGCTAGCATCATGGATGATCCAAACGTACCAAGTCTGCTGGCTGCACCTTATCTGGGTTACTGTTCGGTCGATGATGAAGTTTACCAAGCCACTCGCCGTACCATTCTGAGCCCTGAAAATCCATATTTCTACCAAGGAGAATACGCTAGCGGTCTCGGAAGTTCTCATACCTTCTATCGCTATATCTGGCCCATCGCCCTTTCTATCCAAGGATTGACAACGACAGATAAAGCAGAGAAGAAATTCTTGCTGGATCAGCTGGTTGCTTGTGATGGTGGGACAGGTGTTATGCATGAAAGCTTCCATGTAGATGACCCAACTCTCTACTCTCGTGAATGGTTCTCTTGGGCCAACATGATGTTTTGTGAGTTGGTCTTGGATTACTTGGATATCCGTTAAGGAGCATGTTTTCGCTCAACTGATTCTTGTCAGAATCACAAATTTACATTTAAAACGTTAACAATAAAAATTTAAATTTAGAATGAGGTTTTACTTCATGGAAAATGTTGTCGTACATATTATCTCACATAGTCACTGGGATCGTGAGTGGTACTTGCCTTTTGAAAGCCACCGTATGCAGTTGGTGGAATTGTTTGACAATCTCTTTGATCTCTTTGAAAATGACCCTGAGTTCAAGAGTTTCCATTTAGATGGGCAAACTATTGTCCTTGATGACTACTTGGAGATTCGCCCTGAAAATCGTGACAAAGTTCAACGCTACATTGACGAAGGAAAATTGAAGATTGGTCCCTTTTACATCTTGCAGGATGATTACTTGATTTCAAGTGAAGCCAATGTCCGAAATACCTTGATTGGTCAGCAAGAAACTGCAAAATGGGGCAAATCTACTCAAATTGGTTACTTCCCAGATACCTTTGGAAATATGGGACAAGCGCCTCAAATTCTTCAAAAATCAGGCATTCACGTGGCTGCCTTTGGCCGTGGTGTTAAGCCGATTGGATTTGACAACCAAGTCCTCGAAGATGAGCAGTTTACTTCTCAGTTTTCAGAAATGTATTGGCAGGGTGCGGACGGAAGTCGTGTCCTCGGGATTCTCTTTGCCAACTGGTACAGTAATGGGAATGAAATTCCAGTTGATAAAGATGAGGCCTTGACCTTCTGGAAACAAAAATTGTCAGATGTGCGTGATTACGCTTCGACCAACCAATGGTTGATGATGAACGGATGTGACCATCAGCCTGTACAGAAAAATCTGAGCGAAGCCATTCGTATGGCAAATGAACTCTTCCCAGATGTAACCTTTGTTCATAGTTCTTTTGATGAATATGTACAAGCCGTGGAAAGTGCCCTACCAGAGCAATTATCAACGGTTACAGGTGAGTTGACCAGTCAGGAAACAGATGGTTGGTACACACTTGCCAACACTTCTTCATCTCGTATTTATCTCAAACAAGCCTTCCAAGAAAATAGCAACCTCCTAGAGCAAGTTGTAGAACCCTTGACAATTATCACTGGGGGCCATAACCACAAGGACCAGTTGACCTATGCTTGGAAAACTCTTTTGCAAAATGCGCCGCATGATAGTATCTGTGGCTGTAGCGTGGACGAAGTTCACCGAGAGATGGAAACTCGTTTTGCCAAGGTCAACCAAGTAGGAAACTTTGTTAAGACCAATCTTCTCAACGAGTGGAAGGGTAAAATTGCTACAGCTAAGGCTCAAAGTGATTACCTCTTTACTGTCATTAACACAGGTTTGCATGATAAGGTCGATACTGTCAGCACAGTGATTGATGTTGCGACTTGTGATTTTAAGGAATTGCACCCAACAGAAGGTTACAAGAAGATGGCTGCCCTTACCTTGCCAAGCTACCGTGTGGAGGATTTGGATGGGCGTCCTGTAGAGGCTAAAATCGAGGATCTTGGGGCTAATTTTGAGTATGATTTACCAAAAGACAAGTTCCGCCAAGCTCGTATCGCTCGCCAAGTGCACGTGACCATTCCAGTTCACCTAGCGCCGCTTTCTTGGACAACCTTCCAATTGCTGGAAGGAGAACAAGAACACCGTGAGGGTATTTACCAAAACGGAGTGATTGATACACCATTCGTAACGGTGAGTGTGGATGACAACATCACAGTTTATGACAAGACAACTCACGAAGCCTATGAAGATTTTATCCGCTTCGAAGACCGTGGGGACATCGGAAACGAGTATATCTACTTCCAACCAAAAGGAACAGAGCCAATCTATGCAGAGCTTAAGGGCTACGAGGTCTTGGAAAACACAGCTCGCTACGCTAAGATTTTGCTCAAACATGAATTGATCGTGCCTGTCAGTGCAGATGAAAAGCTAGAAGAAGAGCAAAAAGGCATTATCGAGTTTATGAAGCGTGAGGCTGGACGGTCAGAAGAATTGACAAGCATTCCTCTTGAAACTGAGATGACTATCTTCGTTGATAATCCACAAATCCGTTGCAAGACTCGCTTTACCAACACTGCCAAAGACCACCGTATCCGTCTCTTGGTCAAGACTCATAACACGCGTCCAAGCAATGATTCTGAAAGCATCTATGAGGTGGTGACACGACCAAACAAACCAGCAGCTTCATGGGAAAATCCTGAAAATCCTCAACACCAACAAGCCTTTGTTAGTCTGTATGACGATGAAAAAGGTGTGACTGTATCCAACAAGGGATTGAATGAATACGAAATCCTTGGAGACGACACCATTGCAGTGACTATTTTGCGTGCATCAGGTGAGCTAGGTGACTGGGGTTATTTCCCAACACCAGAAGCACAATGCTTGCGTGAGTTTGAAGTCGAGTTTGCGCTTGAATGCCACCAAGCCCAAGAACGCTTCTCAGCCTATCGTCGTGCTAAAGCCTTGCAGACACCATTTACCAGCCTTCAGCTTGCTAGACAAGAAGGCAGCGTGGCTGCGACTGGTAGCCTCTTGAGCCATTCTGTTCTCAGCATACCGCAAATCTGTCCAACAGCCTTTAAGGTAGCTGAAAATGAAGAAGGCTATGTCCTTCGTTACTACAATATGTGTAGTGAAAATGTGCGTGTACCGGAAAGTCAACATCTCTTCCTGGACCTACTTGAACGACCATATCCAGTTCATAGAGGCCTCATTTCACCACAAGAGATTCGTACAGAATTCATCAAAAAAGAAGAAATTTAATTTCAAAAAGTAAACATAAAAAGAAAGGAGGGGCGAAAAAGTAAGAACTAACTGCTGATTCGCCCCTTTTTATGGTAAAAACAATGACTATTGCAACGATTGATATCGGAGGGACTGGAATTAAGTTTGCCAGTCTGACTCCTGATGGGAAAATACTGAATAAGACAAGCATTCCAACGCCTGAAAACTTGGAGGACTTACTAGCTTGGCTAGATCAACGTTTGTCAGAACAGGATTATAGCGGGATTGCTATGAGCGTTCCAGGCGCGGTCAATCAAGAGACAGGTGTGATTGATGGCTTCAGTGCCGTGCCCTACATCCACGGATTTTCTTGGTATGAGGCGCTTAGCTCTTATCAGATTCCTGTCCATCTGGAAAATGATGCCAACTGCGTTGGACTCAGTGAATTACTGGCTCATCCAGAACTTGAAAATGCGGCCTGTGTCGTGATTGGGACAGGAATTGGTGGAGCCATGATTATCAATGGTAGACTTCATCGAGGTTGCCACGGTCTGGGTGGAGAATTTGGCTACATGACCACCCTTGCCCCTGCTGAAAAGCTCAACAACTGGTCGCAATTAGCGTCAACTGGGAATATGGTACGCTACGTGATTGAAAAATCTGGTCAGACTGACTGGGACGGTCGCAAGATTTACCAAGAGGCCGAAGCAGGAAATGCCCTTTGTCAAGAAGCCATTGAGCGCATGAACCGTAATCTGGCGCAAGGCTTGCTCAATATTCAGTATCTCATCGACCCAGATGTCATTAGCCTGGGAGGCTCTATCAGTCAAAATCCAGATTTTATTCAAGGTGTCAAGAAGGCTGTAGATGACTTTGTCGATACCTACGAAGAATACACGGTCGCACCAGTGATTCAAGCCTGCACCTATCATGCAGATGCTAATCTCTATGGTACCCTTGTCAACTGGCTACAGGAGGAAAACCAATGGTAAGATTTACAGGAATTAATTTCAAACAAACCCAGGCAATCGACTTACTGACAAAGCATATTTCTTTACCAGATGTGGAAGTGGCTGTCGCTCAGTCTGATCAAGCCTCTATCTCTATTAAGGGTGAGGGTGGCCACTATCAACTAACTTACAGCAAACCTCACCAACTTTATCGTGCCTTGTCCTTGTTGGTAACAGCTCTAGCAGAAGGTGACAAGGTAGAGATTGAGGAACAAGCAGCTTATGAAGATCTAGCCTACATGGCTGACTGTTCTCGAAATGCAGTTTTGAATGTAGCCTCCGCCAAGCAGATGATTGAGGTCTTGGCGCTCATGGGTTACTCAACTTTTGAACTCTACATGGAAGATACCTACCAGATTGAGGGACAACCTTACTTTGGCTATTTCCGCGGGGCATACTCAGCTGAGGAATTGCAGGAAATCGAAACCTATGCCCAGCAGTTTGACATGACCTTTGTGCCCTGTATCCAGACCTTGGCCCACTTGTCGGCCTTCGTCAAATGGGGTGTTACGGAAGTGCAAGAACTCCGTGATGTAGAGGACATTCTCCTTATTGGTGAAGAAAAGGTTTATGACCTGATTGATGGCATGTTTGCTACTCTATCTAAACTACAAACTCGCAAGGTCAATATCGGGATGGACGAAGCCCACTTGGTTGGTTTGGGACGCTACTTGATATTGAACGGTGTTGTGGATCGTAGTCTCCTCATGTGCCAACACTTGGAGCGCGTGCTGGATATTGCCGATAAGTATGGTTTCCACTGCCAGATGTGGAGCGATATGTTCTTTAAACTTATGTCAGCAGATGGTCAGTACGACCGTGACGTGGAAATTCCAGAGGAAACGCGTGTCTACCTCGACCGTCTCAAAGATCGTGTGACCTTGGTTTACTGGGACTATTATCAGGATAGCGAGGAAAAATACAACCGCAATTTCCGTAATCATCATAAGATTAGCCATGACCTTGCCTTTGCAGGGGGAGCTTGGAAGTGGATTGGTTTCACACCCAACAACCATTTCAGCCGTCTAGTGGCTATCGAGGCCAATAAAGCCTGTCGTGCCAATGAGATAAAAGAAGTCATTGTAACGGGTTGGGGGGATAATGGTGGTGAAACAGCCCAATTCGCTGTCCTACCAAGCTTGCAAATCTGGGCAGAACTCAGCTACCGCAATGGCCTAGACCGTTTGTCTGCTCACTTCCAGACTAATACAGGTTTATCGGTTGAAGATTTTATGCAGATTGACCTTGCTAACCTCTTGCCAGATCTACCAGGCAATCTCAGCGGGATCAATCCTAACCGCTATGTCTTTTATCAGGATGTTCTCTGTCCGATCCTTGACCGACACATGACACCTGAACAGGACAAACCACACTTCGCTCAGGCTGCTGAGACGCTTGCTAACATTAAAGAAAAAGCTGGCAACTATGCCTACCTCTTTGAAACTCAGGCCCAGTTGAACCAGATTTTAAGTAGCAAAGTGGATGTGGGACGACGCATTCGTCAGGCCTATCAAGTAAACGATAAGGAAAGTCTGCAAGAAATCGCAAAACAAGAATTACCAGAACTCAGAAGCAAAATTGAAGACTTCCATGCCCTCTTTAGCCATCAATGGTTGAAGGAAAACAAGGTCTTTGGCTTGGATACGGTTGACATCCGTATGGGCGGACTCTTGCAACGTATCAAGCGAGCAGAAAGCCGTATCGAAGCTTATCTGGCTGGTCAGATTGACCGCATCGACGAGCTAGAAGTAGAAATTCTGCCATTTAACGACTTCTACGCAGACAAGGACTTCGCAGCCACAACAGCCAACCAGTGGCATACCATTGCGACAGCTTCAACGATTTACACGACCTAAAAACAAGAACATTGTGTCTTATACAGGGTGTTTCGCGTGAAACATCCCTTTCTTCAAAAGTACTCCACATAAAATAATTTGTGGAGTTTTTTCTATAATTAGTAGTTTAACCTAACCTGCAAATAGGAGTATACTAATAATGTAATCGTTATCAAAAGTCTAAAAAGGAATTTTTAAATGGATATCAAAATAAAAAAGGGAGGAAATTATGAATAAGTTTTCAAAAACATTGAGAGACAACTGGATCTTTCTCTTGATGGTTTTGCCAGGGGCGCTCTGGTTGATTCTATTCTTCTACATTCCAGTATTTGGGAACGTGGTTGCCTTTAAAGACTACCACATGACCAGTAATGGTTTCATAGATAGTATCATGAATAGTAAATGGGTCGGACTAGATAATTTCAGATTCTTATTTAGTTCAAGAGACGCCTTTATTATCACACGAAATACTGTCCTCTACAATCTTGGCTTTATCTTTATTGGCTTGATTGTATCAGTAGGGATTGCCATTATTCTCAGTGAGCTCCGTTCTAAGAGAATGGTTAAAATCTTCCAAACTTCCATGTTGTTCCCTTACTTCTTGTCTTGGGTTATCATCAGTTTCTTTACAGATGCCTTCCTAAATATTGATAAAGGGGTGTTCAACCATTTATTGGAAACTCTTGGTCTCAAAGAAATCAATTTCTACGCTGACTTGGGCATCTGGCCATATCTCATACTTTTCCTAGGTATTTGGAAAGGTTTTGGATATAGCAGTGTTATGTACTATGCGACAATTATGGGAATTGATCCAACCTACTACGAAGCAGCGACAGTGGACGGGGCTAGCAAATGGCAACGAATTCGCAATGTAACCATTCCGCAGTTGACACCATTGGTAACCGTATTGACCATCCTTGCAGTCGGAAATATCTTCCGTGCAGACTTTGGTCTCTTCTACCAAATCCCACATAATGCTGGTCAGCTTTATAACGTAACCAACGTCTTGGACGTATATGTTTATAACGGTTTGACTCAGACAGCGGATATCGGGATGGCTTCAGCGGCAGGTCTCTACCAATCAGTTGTCGGTTTGATTCTGGTTATCCTATCAAACTTACTTGCAAGACGAGTTGATCCAAACTCAGCCTTGTTCTAGAAAGGAGGAGAATATGGCAGAAAAGAAAATTAAAAAAGAAAAAATTGATAATGTCGGCATTCACTCCTTCAGTAAGAAAGCAGATATCTTCTTCAGTACCATTTCTGGTTTGATCGCCCTCTCTTGTATCCTACCCTTTGTATTTGTTATTGTTATTTCGGTGACAGATGAAAAGAGTATCCTCCAAAATGGATATAGCTTCTTCCCATCTCAATTTGGATTAGACGGTTTTGAATTTTTGGCACAGTTTAAGGATAAAATCCTCCAAGCCCTCTTCATATCAGTCTTTGTAACAGTGGTGGGGACTATCACAAACGTTTTTATCACAACAACCTATGCCTACGCCATCTCACGGACAACCTTTAAGTATCGCAGATTCTTTACGATTTTTGCCCTTCTTAGTATGTTGTTCAACGCTGGTTTGGTACCAGGCTATATCGTGGTCACTCGTTTGCTTCAACTTGGTGATACAGTTTGGGCCTTGATTGTTCCAATGCTTCTCTCACCATTCAACATCATCTTGATGCGTTCCTTCTTTAAGAAGACCATTCCAGAAGCCATTCTAGAATCTGCTCGTATCGATGGTGCCAGTGAAGCCCGGATCTTCTTCCAAATCTGTTTGCCATTGTCACTACCAGGTATCGCAACCATCACGCTCTTGACAGCACTTGGTTTCTGGAATGACTGGTTCAATGCCCTTCTTTACATCAAGAGTGACAATTTGTACCCACTGCAATATTTGCTCATGCAAATTCAACAAAATATGGACTACATCGCCAAAGCAGTCGGCCTATCTGGTCAACTGGGAGTTGCTCTTCCGAAAGAAACAGGTCGTATGGCCATGGTTGTAGTTGCAACCCTTCCAATCGCAATCTTGTATCCATTCTTCCAACGCTACTTTGTAAAAGGTTTGACTATCGGTGGTGTGAAAGAATAGTGCTTGTTGAGAAAGAACATTTCTCAGTTCCCAACTTCCCTTGTGTGAAGTTAATACTCTTCGAAAATCTCTTCAAACCGCGTCAACGTCGCCTTGCCGTATAGATGTTACTGACTTCGTCAGTTCTATCTGCAACCTCAAAACAGTGTTTTGAGCAACCTGCGGTTAGTTTCCTAGTTTGCTCTTTGATTTTCATTGAGTATAAGATCATTACATTGTTTATAAGTTTAAAAATAAAAAAAGGAGTTTTTATCATGAAAAACTGGAAAAAATATGCTTTTGCATCTGCTAGTGTAGTCGCTTTGGCTGCAGGTCTTGCTGCTTGTGGAAATTTGACAGGTAACAGCAAAAAAGCTGCTGATTCAGGTGACAAACCTGTTATCAAAATGTACCAAATCGGTGACAAACCAGATAACTTGGATGAATTGCTAGCAAATGCTAACAAAATTATCGAAGAAAAAGTTGGTGCTAAATTGGATATCCAATATCTTGGATGGGGTGACTATGATAAGAAAATGTCAGTTATCACATCATCTGGTGAAAACTACGATATCGCCTTTGCATCTAACTATGTTGTAAATGCTCAAAAAGGTGCCTATGCTGACTTGACAGAATTGTACAAAAAAGAAGGTAAAGACCTTTACAAAGCACTTGACCCAGCTTACATCAAAGGTAACAGCATTAACGGTAAAATTTACGCAGTTCCAGTTGCAGCCAACGTTGCATCATCTCAAAACTTCGCCTTCAACGGAACTCTTCTTGCTAAATACGGTATCGATATTTCAGGTGTCACTTCATACGAAACACTTGAACCAGTCTTGAAACAAATCAAAGAAAAAGCTCCAGATGTAGTGCCATTTGCGGTTACTAAGAACTTCATCCCATCTGATAACTTTGACTACCCAGTTCCAAATGGACTTCCATTTGTTATCGACCTTGAAGGGGACACTACTAAGATCGTAAACCGTTACGAAGTACCTCGTTTCAAAGAACACTTGAAGACTCTTCACAAATTCTATGAAGCTGGATATATTCCAAAAGACGTAGCCACAAGCGATACTTCATTTGACCTTCAACAAGATACTTGGTTCGTTCGTGAAGAAACAGTAGGGCCAGCTGACTACGGTAACAGCTTGCTTTCACGTGTTGCTAACAAAGATATCCAAATCAAACCAATTACTAACTTCATCAAGAAAAACCAAACAACACAAGTTGCTAACTTTGTTATCTCAAACAACTCTAAGAACAAAGAAAAATCAATGGAAGTGTTGAACCTCTTGAACACTAACGCAGAACTCTTGAACGGTCTTGTTTATGGTCCAGAAGGCAAGAACTGGGAAAAACTTGCAGGTAAAGAAAACCGTGTTAAAGTCCTTGATGGCTACAAAGGAAACACTCACATGGGTGGATGGAACACTGGTAATAACTGGATTCTTTACATCAATGAAAACGTTACAGACCAACAAATCGAAGATTCTAAAAAACAATTGGCTGAAGCTAAAGAATCTCCAGCGCTTGGATTCATCTTTAACACTGACAATGTGAAATCTGAAATCTCAGCTATCTCTAACACAATGCAACAATTCGATACAGCTATCAACACTGGTACTGTAGACCCAGACAAAGCTATTCCAGAATTGATGGAAAAATTGAAATCTGAAGGTGCCTACGAAAAAGTATTGAACGAAATGCAAAAACAATACGATGAATTCTTGAAAAACAAAAAATCATAAGAATAATTGATTTCGTGTATTCATTCCTAATTCCTAAAAACTGAATCACTGTTTTCCTCAGGCTTATCTGGGGGAGGCAGTGATTTTTTGAAACGATAGCATAGATATCCGTGCTTTTTTATCATTATTTAACCATTCAGGAAATCTCAAGCACTATTTAGGATTTAGAGTAAGGATTTAGGAAAGTATCGCTTATATTAGAGATGTCTCGAGTTTACAAAGGAGAGTTCATATGAAAAAGTATCAACTTCTATTCAAAATAAGTGCAGTCTTGTCTTACTTATTTTTCGTATTTGGTCTTTCTCAGCTGACGCTTATTGTCCAAAATTATTGGCAATTTTCTTCCCAGATTGGCAATTTCGTCTGGATTCAAAATCTCTTGAGTTTGCTATTTAGCGGAGTCATGATTTGGATTCTGGTTAAGACAGGTCATGGTTATCTCTTTCACATTCCAAGAAAAAAATGGCTTTGGTATTCGATTTTGACAGTATTAGTGGTAGTGCTCCAGATCTCTTTTAACGTTCAGACAGCTAAACATGTTCAGTCAACTGCTGAAGGTTGGGCTGTATTGATCGGTTATAGTGGGAGCAACTTTGCTGAGCTAGGTATCTATATAACTTTGTTCTTTCTGACTCCACTTATGGAAGAGCTAATCTATAGAGGATTACTGCAACACGCCTTTTTTAAGCATTCGAGATTTGGCCTTGATTTGCTTCTTCCGTCAATTTTATTTGCTCTTCCTCATTTTTCAAGCCTGCCTAGTTTGTTAGATATCTTCGTCTTTGCAACAGTTGGCATCATCTTTGCTAGTTTGACCCGCTATACCAAGAACATTTATCCTTCCTATGCGGTGCATGTGATTAATAATATTTTCGCGACATTACCATTTTTGCTGACTTTTTTACACAGGGTATTTGGGTAAAATATTGGTACGAGAGTTAGGAATGATAGTTTATCAAATTTATAAGTGAATTTCAGGAGGAAAATAAGAATGACACCATTAAAGTGGTTTGCTGGAGGAAGTGAAAGGCGTTGTGAAGCCATGACGATCATAGATCACCTACTGGAAGGTATAAAGGATACGCCTCAGCTGACTCCCTTGAAAAATCAGTTAGTGAGTTATAAAAAACGATTAAAGGACGATGGGACCTCTATTCCGTTTATATTGAGTCAAATGAATGTTGATATCTCACGTATGTTGATTGACAATAAGCTGATTTTATCAGAAAGTCAAGCCGAGCAAATCAAAAAATTGAGAGAATTATCAGCCATTCGCTATGGCTACTGATGAAGTACAGGGATAGGACTCTTTCTATAAATTTCCAGTCAAATAAATTGCATTCGTTTTCTCAAGCAGGTATACTAGTATAGTTAGATGAAAAATTCTGAAAATTTAATAATAGAAAAGAGAACAAATCTTATGGCAAAAGATATTCGTGTCTTACTTTACTACCTTTACACTCCAATTGAAAATGCAGAGCAATTTGCTGCAGACCACTTGGCTTTCTGTAAATCAATCGGCCTTAAAGGCCGTATCCTAGTCGCTGACGAGGGAATTAACGGAACAGTTTCAGGTGATTACGAAACAACTCAAAAATACATGGACTACGTTCACAGCCTCCCAGGCATGGAAGATCTCTGGTTCAAGATTGATGAAGAAAATGAACAAGCCTTCAAGAAGATGTTTGTTCGCTACAAGAAAGAAATTGTCCACCTTGGTTTGGAGGATGATAACTTTGACAACGACATCAACCCACTTGAAACAACAGGTGCCTACTTGTCTCCAAAAGAGTTCAAAGAAGCCCTTCTTGACGAAGATACAGTTGTCCTTGACACACGTAACGATTACGAGTATGATCTAGGACATTTCCGTGGGGCTATCCGCCCAGACATCCGCAACTTCCGTGAGTTACCACAATGGGTTCGTGATAACAAGGAAAAATTCATGGACAAGCGTGTCGTGGTTTACTGTACAGGTGGCGTTCGCTGTGAGAAATTCTCAGGTTGGATGGTCCGTGAAGGCTACAAAGATGTTGGTCAATTGCACGGAGGAATTGCAACTTACGGTAAAGACCCCGAAGTCCAAGGTGAGCTTTGGGATGGAAAAATGTATGTCTTTGACGAGCGTATTGCCGTAGATGTTAACCACGTTAACCCAACTATTGTAGGAAAAGACTGGTTTGATGGAACACCATGTGAACGTTATGTCAACTGTGGAAATCCATTCTGTAACCGTCGTATCTTGACATCAGAAGAAAATGAAGACAAGTACCTTCGTGGATGCTCACACGAGTGCCGTGTTCACCCACGTAACCGCTATGTTTCAGAAAATGAATTGACACAAGCTGAAGTTGTCGAGCGCCTAGCCGCTATCGGTGAAAGCTTGGATCAAGCAGCTACTGTATAAGATTAAACAGTCCTTAGGGGCTGTTTTTCTATGTTTTTTACTCAAAAATCTAAAGTTTGTTTCTGTATCTTTCAGAAAAATAGGGTATACTATGTGTGAACGATTTCAAAAGGAGTCCAGTTATGACGAAAACATTTTTTATTCCAAATAAACAGAGCATTTTAGGAGAACAGGAGATTTTGACTGCCAAGTCTATCTTGTCCTTGGTAGACGGTTTGGAGTCACATAGCTATGATGCTGTCTATCTCCGTCAGCCTCTTAATCGTCTCGAGTATATCGAGTGTGCGATAGTTAGGCAATCACAATTTCTCTTTAAGGTCAGTTATGCTGATGGTCAAAAGGCTTACCGTGTCGAGCTTCCTGACCTACTCACGAAGACAGACTGGCAGATTATCAAATCATTTTTAGATGCTCTGCTTGCTTATACAGGAACTGAGATTGAAGGACTAGATGGTTTTGATTTTGAAGATTATTTCCAAGCAAGTATCCAAGCTCATATTGCAGACACTGCGGCTCGTTTTACGATTTGCCAAGGAATTTTTAATCCTGTTTTCTTTAGTCATGAGGACTTGAAAAGCTTTTTAGAGGCAGATGGCTTGGCTCAGTTTGAAGCACGTGTACGTGCGGTTCAAGAGACGGATGCTTACTTTGCAAGAGTTTCCTTCTATCAGGATGGAGAAGGACAGGTTCACGGTGTTTACCATTTGGCTCAAGGAGTCAAGACAGTATTACCGAGAGAACCATTTGTTCCTGCTGCCTATATTGAGCAATTGGTGGATAAGGAAGTGCAGTGGGAGATTGACTTGGTTCAAATTACAGGAGATGGCTCTAAACCAGAAGACTATGAAGCCATCGCTCGCTTGGACTATGAAAGATTCTTAGAGTCACTACCATCAGCATCTTACCACCAACTAGACGCCAATCAATTAGAAGTGCAACCCATCTTAGACAAAGATTTTAAAGCATTAGCACAAGAGGAGTAAATCAGAAGCAGGTCAATCGACTTGCTTTTTAGCATATAAAAAATCCTGCCGTGAAAGACAGGATTGAATCTTAAAGAAAGGCCAAGATACGAAGATAATCCCCAATTAGTGCCACTTCAGCTACAAAGAAGAGGAGGATAATGACTCCGTTTACAAGGACAGATAAGAATAACTGATAGAAGGAGTCGGTTTCACTTGATTGACTAGGTCTTGTAATGATATGGAGACTAGCAAGCAGAATGATTCCAATGCTAATCACACACAAGAGGGCTGTAAATCGTAGGCTATCAAAGAAGGAAAAGAAACTAGCAATGGCAGTGAGGAAGATTGGAATTGCCAAGAGTTGACTATATTGTTGGAGAATCTTTTCTAGCGTCCAGTCCTTTTCTTGGTAGATAAATCGTCTCACAACGAAACTGCCCAAGAGGAATGAAAAGAAGAAGAGCGTTGTTGCTACTAGGATAGAGATAATCGAAAAGAGATTTAATGAAGCAAATTGTTCAGGGAAGTGATTATGCATAGTTGCTATATGTCCATAGTAGGCTTGTTTGATGTGGTAGATACTAAAGAAAAAGGAAGATGCAGAAAACAGAATGAGCAAGAGAAAGGCTGTGTAGCTGTGTGTGCTACTTGTTTCAAGCTTGCTTGTAGGAGATTTGAGAGCCTCCACTAGCCAAGACCAAAAATCAAGCGCTTGCTCTTTCCATCTATCCGTAGATTTTGGAGCTTGGTCGGGGATATAGGGACTTTCTAAGGATTGACTGATAAGAAGGGGCTCTTTCGTGGTTGGTTTTTGCTGAGGAAGTGCTTCTTGACTCTCTTCAGCTATAGTGACTTTTTCTGTTTCTTTAGAAAGGTCTTGCTCTTCCTCAGTAGAATCTAATGCTTTCTTTTCTTCTATTTCTGTTCTCGCTTCACCGTTTTCAGGCGTTTCAATTTTCTCTTCTTGCTGGCTTTCCAGTTCGACTTCAGCTTGAGAGACGTCCTCCTCTATTTGAGTATTTTTTTCAATCGGTGTATCGAGATCGGCTATCGTTTCTTCAGCCTTGTTCTTGCTTGTTGTTTTTACAAAATCATTACTTTCAAACCATTCTTGTTTCATGGTAGAACCTCCTTTTTAGTGGGTTATGTGTCATAGTGGTCGATATAAATAGGTTTATTAAGGTCTGTTAGCTGTAGTTTCAAGACTAATATAATCATCAGCCTTAGCGATGAGTTGACCTTTTGCATCAGTTTTTTCAGTTTTGTAAGGGTTGCTTAATTCGTTGGGGTGGCGTTGACTCTCATCTCTCGATAACTGATAAATAGGACCATGGTGACTCGAGAGGTCTAAGTTAATTTCTTGGCTTTCTTTTTGAGTTAGCATGATACTGAGCGCATTTTTAGAAGATAGTTCTACTTTACCATATACTTTAATATTTTCAGCGCGGAAGTGCTTCTCTGTTGACTCTAGCTGACTATCTGTAAGGTCTGTGTCAAAGATATTAACGATATTGGGGGTTGTGAGTTTACTGTTTTTGATACGACTTCCTTTAATTCGGAGGATATAGCTGTTTGTATTGAGGGTCGCATTTTCAAGACTAGCATTAGTGATACTGGTTTGTCCACGATTGGCTGACACGTTGATTCCTTTTAGGCTTCTTCCTTTTGGTAATTGGAGAATAACTTCATTAAAACGACTAGAGTAGCTACTTGCGATATGGAGAATCCCGCCAATTCCAGAAGAGAGAAATGGAGTTTCAGACAGTTTCTTATCAGTGAGACTTAGAGTTTTATCGTTTTGATTTGTGACAAGGTCATGGTTAGCAGAAATAGATGGATGATAAGAAATGTGGATTTGATCATCGAAAGAGTCTGTGATGGTCAGTGCGTGTTGGTGGAGCGTGATATCTAGGTTTTCGACTTCCTTGCCAAAGGTCAGCTCTTCCATCCGACTATCATAGACAGGTTCCTTGGACATGGCAAGTAGGCTCTTGATTCCGTCAGATTGGATGCCTACAAAGAGCAGGATAAATCCGATAACGGTAGTCACCACACCAAAAATGAGAAATCCTTTTGTCAATTTACGCATGCTGGTCACCTCTCTTTCCTTTTTTGAGAACAAATTGCACCAGGCGAACAATGAGTAGGCCGAAGAAGCGGGCTACATAGGAAATACCTAGTAAGACTAGTGAAGAAGCACCGATAGCCAGTAAACCAGAACCAAAAATCAAGATAAAGGCTGATTTAGCTTGGGCTAGGACAGTGAAACTTTCAACTAAAAATAGGAATCCGCCGATGATACCAAGTATGGAAACCGCAAAGAAAGCTAGAATGACAGTCAAGGCTGCCACAAGGATTGCGAACAGGGACACGAGGATGGCGATTCCCAGAGGAATACCGATGGGTGCTGCAAGGAGAGCTAACAAGGCGATATGTAAAATTTGTCGGTTATTCTTTTGAGCAGGTGCCTCATTGATTTTTTTATCTAGAAGATTTGATAGAACTTCGTGGGCTGCTTCCTTAGGAGTTCCCAAGCTAGCGATGAGTTCTTCTTCTCCTTCGACTCCAGCATCGTCAAAGAGTTCCCTGAAATAGTCCATGGCTTCAATTTGGTCAGCCTGAGGCAGTTTTTTGAGATAGAGTTCTAGCTGAGTCAGGTATTCAGTTCTTGTCATGGCGGATACTCCCTTCTATGATGCCATTGATGGTGTCTGTATAGAGTGCCCATTCATCTTTTAGGGTCACGAGCTGTTCTATACCACCATTTGTCAAGGAGTAGTATTTGCGCATGCGACCTTGGAACTCTCTAGAATAAGTTGTCAGAAAGCTATTGCCTTCCAATTTTTTGAGAATGGGATAGAGTGTGGATTCTTTGATATTAGCGATCAGCTTAATGGTTTGGCTAATCTCATAACCATAAGAATCATCCTGCTCCAGTACGGCCAAGATGAGAAATTCAATCAAGGCAGAGGATGTTGGAAAGTACATGGGGAACCTCCTTTTCTAATGTGTAAGATTTTTATATATAATTTTTCTACACATATATTGTACATCTAAAAGAAAGCCCTGTCAAGAGAAATGTGTAAAATTTTTATATATAAAAAACTTCTAGGAAAAACTAGAAGTTTAGAGGATTTTATCGGCTCTGTCCACTGTAAAGAGGGCCACAGTCATCAGGAGATCGACGAGCAAGAGGGCAGCTACAGCTGGTACCCAAGAGTGGAAAAGGTCAAAACTGTAACCAAAGAGAGTCGGCCCAAAGGCTGCTAGGATATAGCCTCCTGTTTGAGAAAGGCCAGATAATTGGGCTGTCTTTTCAGGAGCGCTTGTCTTGAGTGAAAAGTTGACCATGAGATAAGGGAAGAGGGCGCTGGTTGCGGTTCCGATGAGGAGATGGATGGCAAGCCAGTAAAAGAAATTACCGACTGGGAAAAAGAGCATGGAAATGCCGACCACACCAGCTAGTGAAACCAAAGTGAGCATGAGCTGACGGTTACGAGTAGACAAGCTGGTTGTCAGGCTTGGGATGGTCATTGAAAAAGGAATGCTAATCAGAGAGAAGATAGAAGTCAGCAAGCCAGCTTCGTGACTGGAAAGACCTGCATGGATAGCCATGGTCGGTAACCAGGTCATAGCGGTGTAAAAGAGCAAGGATTGAAAACCTGCAAAAACAATAACTGCCCAGACCTGTTTATTACGCATGACCTTTGCTTTGCTTTTTTGTTTGGTTTGTGGAGCCAGTTTGTGATTATAGCGGTGATTTGGGAGCCATACTAAAAAAGTTGCTAGACAGAGCAGGGTGAGGAGGATGATAAGTCCTTTCCAAGAACTGGCTTGTGTAATAGGCACAGCCAGATAGGAGGCCAGAGCCGTTGCAATCCCCATAGAGGTTACATATAAGGTGGTCAGAAAACCAATCTTCTTTGGTTGATTGGCTTGGATGAGACTAGGAAGTAGAACATTGATGACTGCGATACTTGCCCCAACCATCAAGGTTCCTAGATAGAGCAGGGGTAGATTGATTAGTCTAATGAGAGAACCGATGGTCAAGAAGAAAAGGCTGTAGGTAAAGAGATGCTCTAAGCCGATTTTCTGAGCCAGTCGGGTAGAAAAGAGCGAGAAGAGGGTAAACATGAGGAGAGGAAGGCTGGTCAAGACACCAAGTGAACTAACTTCTACCCCCAGACCTTGCGAAATATCTCCCAAAATAATGGGTAAAACAGTAAAAGGAGTCCGCAAGGAAACACCAATCAGGATAATACCTGGAACAAAAAAAGTGATTGCTTTTTCATATAATACCTCTTCTAGCTGATTTTAATAACAGCTTATTTTAAGGTTTTTTCCTTATAATGTCAAGTAAGGTTTTGGGCTTTCAAGATAAAAATGGGAAAGTCTTGAAAATTATGATAAAATAGTGGAAGGAAAAATTCAGGAGAGTAGTAGTGACTCAAAATGTTGAAAGTCTTCTCGTATCCATTGTAATCAGTGCATACAATGAAGAAAAATATCTGCCTGGTCTAATTGAAGACTTAAAAAATCAAACCTATCCTAAAGAAAATATTGAAATTCTATTTATAAATGCTATGTCTACAGATGGGACAACCGCCATCATTCAGCAGTTTATAAAAGGAGACACAGAGTTTAACTCAATTAGATTGTATAACAATCCTAAGAAAAATCAAGCTAGTGGTTTTAACCTGGGAGTTAAACATTCTGTAGGGGATCTTATTTTAAAAATTGATGCTCATTCAAAAGTTACTGAGAGTTTTGTAATGAATAATGTGGCTGTTATTCAACAAGGTGAATCTGTCTGTGGGGGACCTAGACCGACGATTGTTGAAGGAAAGGGAAAATGGGCAGAGACCTTGCATCTTGTTGAGGAAAATATGTTTGGCAGTAGCATTGCCAATTATCGAAAGAGTTCCGAGGATAGATATGTTTCTTCTATTTTTCATGGGATGTATCAACGAGAGGTTTTCCAGAAGGTTGGTTTAGTAAATGAGCAACTTGGCCGAACTGAAGATAATGATATTCATTATAGAATTCGAGAACATGGTTATAAAATCCGCTATAGCCCAAGTATTCTATCTTATCAGTATATTCGACCAACATTCAAGAAAATGCTGCATCAAAAGTATTCAAATGGTTTGTGGATTGGCTTGACAAGTCATGTTCAGCCTAAGTGTTTATCATTATTTCACTATGTTCCTTGTTTATTTGTTTTGAGTCTTGTGTTTAGTCTAGCATTGTTACCGATTACATTCGTATTCATAACTTTACAATTAGGTGCCTATTTTCTACTTTTGTCATTACTCACTTTGCTGACTTTATTAAAACATAAAAATGGATTTCTAATTGTGATGCCCTTTCTTTTATTTTCCATTCACTTTGCTTATGGCCTTGGAACGATTGTAGGTTTAATTAGAGGATTTAAATGGAAGAAAGAGTACAAGGGAACAGTAATTTATTTGGAAAAATAAGCCAAATAAATTAAAATGTGCTACAATAACAATATAGTAAAACTCTTTTAAGGAGGAGTAGATTGACATGAATAAAAAACTAACAGATTATGTGATTGATCTGGTGGAAATTTTAAATAAACAACAAAAGCAGGTTTTTTGGGGAATATTTGATATTTTCAGTATGGTGGTTTCCATCATTGTATCTTATATTTTATTTTATGGGCTGATTAATCCAGAACCTGTTGACTACATTATCTATACGAGTTTGGCCTTCCTGTTCTATCAATTGATGATTGGATTTTGGGGGTTGAATGCTAGTATTAGTCGTTACAGCAAGATTACGGACTTTATGAAAATCTTTTTTGGTGTGACTGCTAGCAGTGTTTTGTCTTATGGAATCTGCTATGCCTTCTTGCCACTCTTCTCCATCCGTTTCATCATTCTCTTTATCTTGTTGAGTACCTTCTTGATTTTATTGCCACGGATTACTTGGCAGTTAATCTACTCCAGACGCAAAAAAGGTAGTGGTGATGGAGAACACCGTCGAACCTTCTTGATTGGTGCTGGTGATGGCGGAGCCCTCTTTATGGATAGTTACCAACATCCAACCAGTGATTTGGAACTGGTCGGTATTTTGGATAAGGACGCTAAGAAAAAGGGCCAAAAACTTGGTGGGATTCCTGTTTTGGGTTCATATGATGAATTGCCTGAATTAGCTAAACGCCATCAAATCGAGCGTGTTATCGTTGCGATTCCGTCGCTGGATCCGTCAGAATATGAGCGTATCTTGCAGATGTGTAATAAGCTGGGTGTCAAATGTTACAAGATGCCTAAAGTTGAAACAGTTGTTCAGGGACTTCACCAAGCAGCTACTGGCTTCCAAAAAATTGATATCACAGACCTTTTGGGCCGTCAGGAAATTCGTCTTGACGAATCGCGTCTGGGCGCAGAACTTACTGGAAAAACAATCTTGGTTACAGGTGCTGGTGGCTCAATCGGTTCTGAAATCTGTCGCCAAGTTAGTCGCTTCAATCCTGAACGCATCGTCTTGCTTGGTCATGGGGAAAACTCAATCTACCTTGTTTATCATGAATTGATTCGTAAGTTCCAAGGGATTGATTATGTACCTGTGATTGCGGATATTCAAGATTATGACCGTCTCTTGCAAGTCTTTGAGCAGTACAAGCCAGCTATTGTTTATCATGCGGCTGCCCACAAGCACGTTCCTATGATGGAGCGCAATCCAAAAGAAGCCTTCAAAAACAATATTCGTGGAACTTACAATGTTGCTAAGGCTGTTGATGAAGCCAAAGTACCTAAGATGGTTATGATTTCGACAGATAAGGCGGTTAATCCACCAAATGTTATGGGAGCAACCAAGCGCGTGGCTGAGTTGATTGTCACTGGTTTTAACCAACGTAGCCAATCGACCTACTGTGCAGTTCGTTTTGGAAATGTTCTTGGTAGCCGTGGTAGTGTGATTCCAGTCTTTGAACGTCAGATTGCTGAAGGTGGTCCTGTAACGGTGACAGACTTCCGCATGACCCGTTACTTTATGACCATTCCAGAAGCTAGCCGTCTGGTTATCCATGCTGGTGCTTATGCCAAGGATGGAGAAGTCTTTATCCTTGATATGGGCAAACCAGTCAAGATTTATGACTTGGCTAAGAAAATGGTGCTTCTAAGTGGGCACACCGAAAGCGAAATTCCAATTGTTGAAGTTGGAATCCGCCCAGGCGAAAAACTTTACGAAGAACTCTTGGTATCAACCGAACTTGTTGATAACCAGGTTATGGATAAGATTTTCGTTGGTAAGGTTAATGTCATGCCTCTAGAAGCTATCGACCAAAAAATTGAAGAGTTCCGAACTCTCAGTGGAGATGAATTGAAGCAAGCCATTATCGCCTTTGCCAATCAAACAACCCACGTTGAATAAAAAAAGCAAAACGCATATTATCAGGACTTGAAACCTTGGTAATATGCGTTTTGTTATGTGTAAACTTGCTTCATTTTATTCTGATACTCAATGAAAATCAAATAGCAAACTAGGAAGCTAGGAAGCTAGCCGTAAGTTGTTCAAAGCACAGCGTTGAGGTTGCAGATAGAAACTGACGTGGTTTGAAGAGATTTTCGAAGAGTATGAAATAGAGTTGTCGCCCAGTCTATGTTATTGAAAATACTCCAAAGCTTCTAAGGGTTTGTGGGCGATATAATCAGGTTGATAGTTTAGTAGATCTGCTTGATCTCCAAATCCCCAAGTGACGGCCAATTTCTGAATGCCTGTTTCTTGAGCCCCCTGCATATCAAACTTGGTATCTCCGATGATGATGGCTTGTTGAGGGGCTAGTTGATGTGTCTGTAAGGCTTGGCGAATGACATCTGCCTTATGGGGTGCTTCAGGGCTGGAACCATAAATGCCATCAAAGAAATGATGGATTCCCAAGTTTTTAGTCATGTCTTGAGCGGTTGGAGTATTCTTTGTAGTGGTGATATAAAGAGGGTAATTGCTCGATAACTTCTCAAGCAAGTCTACAATCTGAGGAAAGAGTTGAGCTTCATGGATGCCTTTTGCTTTGTAGTAAGAACGGTATATCTGGATAGCCTCAGAAATTTGGTCTTTGGGAAGGCAGGTCGCAAAACTACTTTCGAGAGGCGGTCCCATAAAACCACGAATAGTTTTGGCATCAGGGCTAGGCACCCCGAGCTCCTTAAAGGTATGGGTAAAGGCATTGTGAATCCCGATAGAACTGTCAACGAGGGTTCCATCCAAATCGAAAAAAATCGCTGTGATAGAGGTCATGATTTCTCCTATTTGATAAGCTTATTCTCCGAAAATTTCTTTTTGGAGGCGACGACCAGTAGGGGTGGTAGCGAGCCCACCTTCAGCTGTTTCACGAAAGGCAGTTGGCATGCTTGCTCCTACTTGGTACATGGCATCGATAACTTCATCCACAGGGATTTTAGATTCGATACCTGCCAAGGCCATGTCTGCTGCGATGAAGGCAAAGCTAGCTCCCATGGCATTGCGTTTAACACAGGGAACTTCGACCAAACCTGCAACAGGGTCACAGATGAGGCCTAGCATATTTTTAATGACAAAGGCAATGGCCTGACTGGCCTGATAAGGTGTCCCACCTGCAGCCAGAGTCAAGGCAGCAGCACTCATAGCAGAGGCCGAACCAACCTCGGCTTGACAGCCACCTTCAGCACCTGAGATAGAGGCATTGTTTGCGATGACTAGTCCAAAGGCACCGGCAGCAAAGAGGAAATCCAGCTGTTGTTCGTGGCTGAGGTCTAATTTTTCAATAGCAGCAGTGAGAACGGAAGGGAGACAGCCAGCACTTCCTGCGGTCGGAGTAGCGCAGACCAAGCCCATTTTGGCATTGTGTTCATTGACTGCGATGGCATTTCGGGCAGCAGAGAGAATTGTATAATCTGATAAAGTTTTTCCGTTTTTGATGTAGTGATCCAATTTGGCAGCATCTCCACCTGTCAGGCCACTACGAGATTTATTTTCATTGAGGCCAAGTTGGACAGAGGCTTTCATGACTTCCAGATTGCGTTCCATGAGAAGGAGGACTTCTTCACGTTCGCGACCGGTCAATTCAAACTCTGTTGTAATCATGAGTTCTGCGATATTTCCTTGAAAGTCCAGATCTGCCTGCTCGACCAATTCTTTGATAGAATAAAACATGCTTCCTCCTATTTAAAGAAATTGACATTGTGGAGATGAGGGATTTTTCGAATTTCTTCGATGGCCTCATCACAGTTGCGACTGTCAACTTCGATAATCATAATGGCTTTTTCACCAGCTTTTTCACGAGTAACATTCATCTGGGCGATATTGATACCATAGCGGGAAAGGGCCTCTGTTACGAGGGCAATCATACCTGGAATATCTTGATGAACGATGATGATAGTCGGTGTATTCATATTGAGAGAGACGGCAAAGCCATTGAGTTCGGTTACCTGAATATTTCCTCCACCGATAGAAATACCAGTTACGCTGATAGTCTTGTGGGCATTTTTGACGGTAATTTTAGTGGTGTTTGGATGAGGAGCATTGCTGTCTTTCTGAATAGTCCAGACAATCTTGATACCACGCTTGTGGGCAATCTCCAGACTGTTTGGAATTTCAGGATCATCTGTATCCATGCCCAAAATACCAGCAACAAGGGCTAGGTCTGTTCCGTGACCACGATAGGTCTTGGCAAATGAGTTAAAAAGTTGGAATTCGACTTCTGTCGGAGTATCATCAAAAATGGAAGAGACGATCTTCCCAATACGAACAGCACCAGCGGTATGGCTACTAGATGGGCCAATCATAACTGGTCCGATGATATCAAAGACAGATTGAAAACGAAGTGATTTCATCAGTTTCCCCTTATAAAAATTCTTATCTCTATTATATCAAAGAATAAAGGTCTTGACTTTAATTGTGGATGAAAACCTTTCTAATACCTCAAATAGCATAAAAATAGTATCTTTTATGACAAAAAACACATTATTTAGGGAAATAAAAAATAATTTTGTAATATTTCTACATAAAAGTGTCAAGAAACGGTAATATTTAAAGGGTATGATAGAACTATAGAAAGAAGGAGAATTTTCAAATATGAAATCAACAACTAAAAAGATTAAAACAACTCTTGCAGGAGTAGCTGCCTTGTTTGCAGTATTTGCTCCATCATTTGTATCTGCTCAAGAATCATCAACCTACACTGTTAAAGAAGGTGATACACTTTCAGAAATTGCTGAAACTCATAACACAACTGTTGAGAAATTGGCAGAAAACAACCACATCGACAACATTCATTTGATTTATGTTGGTCAAGAGTTGGTTATCGATGGTCCAGCAGCGCCAGTAGCATCAGCTTCAACGACTTATGAAGCTCCAGCTGCCCAAGATGAAGCTGTTTCAGCTACAGTGGCAGAAACTACAGAGGTAGAGGAAGAAACTCCAGCAGTAAGCGAAACAGTAGCAGAAGAAACTGTTGCTTCAACTGTCAGCGGATCTGAAGCAGAAGCTAAAGAATGGATTGCACAAAAAGAATCAGGCGGTAGCTACACAGCTACAAACGGACGTTACATCGGACGTTACCAATTGACAGATTCATACTTGAACGGTGACTACTCAGCTGAAAACCAAGAACGTGTAGCAGATGCCTACGTTGCAGGACGTTACGGTTCATGGACAGCCGCTAAAAACTTCTGGCTTAACAATGGCTGGTATTAAGAAATAGGGAAAGAGCTTTGAATGGCTCTTTTTTCTTATATTTTGAGAAGCCTGTTCACTCCTTGTAGACAATATGATATAATCTTCTCAAAAAGTAGTATAATGTTTTTATAGAATATAAATAGTGGTGGTTAGCATGCATGCATTATTAGCAACAAGATTAAAAAATAAGCGAAAAGAGCTGGGCTGGTCGCAAAAAGAATTGGCAGAAGGAATTTGCCAACAAACTCAGATAAGTCGAATGGAACAAGGCAAATATATGCCAGGAGCAGATTTGTTATATAAATTATCTGAAAAAATGGGCTTAAATATGGACTATTTCTTTTCAGGAGAAATTTCGAAAGAGTTTCTAGGCTTGTCTGCTTTCAAGAGGTTGTCTGAAACATTGTTGGAAAATCAAGATTATGCCTCTTTGAAATATGCTTTTGAGGGAGAAAGAAAGCAACAGACTTCCTTATCTTTTGATGAAAAGATTTATCTGGACTGGATAGATGCCATTCTAACCTATCAATGTGAACATCAATTAAAACTAGCTATTTCAAAAATAGAGGACATCCTCAGTAGGATTAGTATTGATAAAGTGGATTATTTGTATATTTTGAATACCCTGCTGATTTTCTTAGGCTATGATGAGGATAAGGAGAAATTTGAACAACTATATGAACAGGTTTCCGTAGCTCTTTCAAAAATCGATACCAGTGTGCGTGAACAAATTGAGTTGTATATCAAAATAAAATACAATTACTGTTACCACCTTTGGAAACAGGAGGAGATGGATAAGTCCAGAGCCCTATTATTGGAGATGATTGAATTTTGTAACAAGTATCATAGTAGCTTTAGGCTAGCAGATTTATATTGTTTGTTGGGAAATGTAACAGAAGATCTTGACATCTCTGTTGCTAAGGACTATTATATGAAAGCTAAGGTGCTCTATCTAATTGAAAATAATGAAGTCATGGCACTCAAGGTAGAACAATATCTGATGGATAAGTAGTCGGAGAATGTATGAGGATAGCAGAAGCTATCTTTTTTATACGCAAAAATATAACTATAATTCTTTTTTTAAAAATATTTAGATTATTGCTTGAGTTGCTTGACAGTTTATATATGTTGATTTATAATATAGGTGAAATGGGGTTGTGGAAGCGTTGACAAATTCAGTGCCCTTAACTTTGTATTTAGTCGAGAATTATGATGTAGCTAGAAAAGAAAGAATTCTAGCTTGATACAATGTTACCAGTCTTATTTAAAATTGTTATGGAAATAAATAGGCCTCTGTTTTAGGCAGAGGCGTGAATCAGGAGGTTAAGTGATGAACTACAATTTAAAATATCTTTTATTTAGAAGTTAGTTTTTTCTAAGCCCTTTTCTCTTTCCTTCGGTTGATAATAGGTCTCCACTTCTTTTTTGAGATGAGACAGCATAGAAGTTTCCTCGGTCAACTCCAGAAGTGAGAAACCTTTTTGGATAAGTCTAGCATCATCCCTACAAATCCCGATACGGACATAGCAGATAGCAAGCCTATCGTAGTGCTTCTTTTTCTTGGCATCCTCTAGTAAAGTATAGCAGATTTGTTGACACATGTTTTTGTCTTGATGGTATAAGTAAATGGTGGACAGATTGAGTAGGATTGCCATTCGTAAGTCATATAAATGTTGGTAGTTTTTATAGATTTCCAAGCGTTGCAGGATTTTTCCAGTAATGAGATGGAGGTGATCAATGGGAAAGCTGAAAAGGATGGTATTGAGGATTTTTAGGTCATTTTCATACCATGTATCTTGTTTTTCAATTTTTTCCCAAAGTTTTTTGACAATCTGTTTCACTTGGTCTGACAGTTGCTCTGTACCATGTTGACGGATATGAATGACAATTTCCAGCATATCCCTTATTTCTTCTATAGGCAGGTCGTGGTGGGTCTTGAGGTAGTCTTGGCATGTTTCAAAAAAATCAACTAGACTACTGCTGCCAATGATAGAACTCATATTGAGATAAGTTTGCATGATTTCTGTTCGTTGGCTTGGTTGATAGAGATGGCAGATATAGTCAAACTCTTCAAAACTCATATTGATTTGTCGGAGAAGAAACTCCATATTTTCATATTTGGGAGTTACCTTACCGCTTTCAATCTTTGATAGGCTGGTTCTTGAGAGAACATTTCCACAGACCTCTTCTTGGGTCAAGCCTTTTGACTCGCGTATTTCTTTATAGACCTTTCCGAAATCATAACGCATGATTTTCTCCTTTTCGTGAAAAAAGTTAACAAATAATAAAATCCAATTAAAAATATTGTATCATAGTAATATAAAAAGTAGAAAATAAAAGTAAAATAAGCTTGATGTAATTTTAGAATGAGCTTAATGACTATAATGATGTAGCTAGAAAAGGGGTGGAAAAATGTTTAAAAATAAGGAGCTTTTTCGAGTAGTCATGATATTTGTGATAGGAACTATCCTAATTTTAATGTCACCAGTTTTATTTAAAGTTGTTATGGAACTATTTTTAAAATAAATACGATTCTTCTGCTTTAGGTAGAGTAGTTAATCAGGAGGTTAAGTGATGAACTACAATTTAAAATATCTTTTATCAGGAATATTTGTCCTAGTCTTTATAGGATTCCTAGTCTGGATGCGTTATTTTAATCAGAAGAAGGAAGAAGCGCATTCGGATGTGTCTTTTGAAGCGAGGTTAGATAGTGAGGTCAAGGCCTTATATAAACAACTAGGATTGGGTGAGGAGCCTCAGTATTTCTTAGCGTATCGCTACCTACATCCTTGGTTTGATTTGGCTATTTTACCACCAACAGTTGAAATTTTCTTAACTAAAATAGCGCTGGTGATGGTAACTCCAGATGAACTACTGATAAGAAATATTGGGAATGGGATGACTTTCACAAGTGAGCATCATCGTGATTTGCGACAAGGACTTATCCGCATTCCAAAATCAGAGATAAAAGAATTTGAGATTCGCAACTGGAAAAAAGTTTTTATATTGGGCGATTTTTTGACAATTAAAACAAGCCAACATAGCTATTATTTACAGGTTAGAGATGATGGACTTCAAAGAGGAAGTCTCTCTACCAAACATTTCTCAGACTTGAAGAGACAAGATTTTTTAGGATTATTGACAGATAAACGGACATTTTGATAGACGATTGCTCAAAAAACTAACCTCTAAACATTCAAAAACCACACAGTGTTTTCAGCCTTGAACACAATTAAGCTGAGAGAATCACTGTGTGGCTTTATTGGAAAGTTAGTTTTTTTCCAGTTTCGTCTCTTCACGGGAGGTATCTCTATGAAAAAAATCAGTCATCTTTGTATGCTCCTGCTCTTGCTGTGTACTACGTTTTTTGTCCTGAATGCAAATGTTACACGTGAAATAGTGCGGATTCAGGAGATGGGCAAGACAACTTATTCATTTGACTTGTACTTGAAAGATGTCATTAAACCGACAGAAACGATTCTCCAGTTTTTTGAAGAGGTTGCAAGCCAAGACAAGGTCTCTATTATCAAAGTAGATAATGGCGATGAGGCCGTCAAGGCTGGTGTTTTTGATAAGGAAACCTTTCCCTATCAGGAGTTCGGTCTGACTTCTCTTGATTTTTCAAAGAATGAGAAGGGAGTCTACAGCAACCAGGATCTTCCCAATAATCTAGGAACCATTCCCACCTTTTTAAAGGTGAAACTCATTCGACTCCAGACCTTCCGATCCTATATTGAGGATAAATCCCATACTGTAAATGGGCGCTACATGATTACCTCCAGCAAAGAGATAGATCGCGATACCATTCTACAAAAGTGGAGTGATTTTTTCCAGATAGATAAGACGATTTTATTAGAACCCACTTACCGAAGTCAGGTTGGAGTGCTAAATCAAGAGTTGTTACTATCTATCATTATCTTTATCTTGGCAATCTTGCTTGTGATTTTAATGACAGTTTATCAGCCGATGATGGAGATGAAACGAGTGGGGGTTCAAAAGTTACTTGGTTTTCAAAGCAGAGCGATTTTAGCTGGTTTTGTAAAGACTAATTTTTATCTTCTCTTGGGTGGAAGTCTTATCATTGACTTGGGACTATTTTTAGTGCTGGACTACAGACCAAAACTTCTGTTCCCAAGTTTACTTTTATCCCAATTCCTGCTTTTACAGTTGTATTTGTTCATCAGTTGGCTGACCTACCTGATGATTCAGAAAATGACAGTCAGCTCCATGTTGAAGGGTTTTTCATCTGTCAAACTTGGTCTCATCTTCAATTATGTGATGAAAATAGGGACAACTATTTTACTGACAGCCTTACTGATTGGGGTGGGCAGAAGTCTAGAACAAGAAAACAAAGAACTTGCTTATCAGCAACAGTGGGTAAGCCAAGGAAATTACCTGACCTTGGAAACCTTCAAACTCAATGATAACCTGTGGCAAGAAGAGCTAGCAGGTTCAGGGAAATCTACAGATTATTTCTACCAATTTTATCAAGATTTGCTAGCAAAAACACAAGTAAACTATGTGCGAAGTACGAGTCTTCCTATCAAACCAGTCATCAAATCTGAACAAGTGCAGAACTACCAACTGCCTGATACGGTGGATGTTTACTATGCCAATCGCAATTTTCTAAAGAGCAAGGGATTCAAGCTACCAGATACCGGTATTAAAAAAGTTATTTTGATGCCAGCAAGTACGAAAGGTGAAGAAGATAAAAATCAGCTCTTGGGGAAGTTAATTGCCTTTCATTCGATGAAGTATGAAGAGCAGCAAAAACGAACGATAGAGGAGATGGATGTCGAGATTGCCTATTATGAAGGAGATTGGTCATTTTTCCCATATAGTGATAAGCGAAAGGAAAATCTCTCCAATCCAATTATTAGCTTGGTTAATGATTCTGATATGATGTGGGATGAGAAAGCCTCCCTGTCAACAACTGGCTTAAATAATCCGATTAAAATTGAAAATACGGTTCAACATCAAAAAGAGATTACAGAGTTAGTTGAGAAATTGTCAGATGGAAATTATTTAAAATTTTCATCTATTCAAGCCATTCAACAAGAGAAAGTGGATTCTTATCGAGATGCTGTTCGGAATTTTAACCTACTCTTTGCTTTGTTTGGTCTCCTTAGCATGATGATTTCCTACTTCTTACTAGTAACAACTTTCTTATTGAAGCGCAGGGATATCATTACCAAGAAGTTTATGGGGTGGAAACTAGTCGATCGCTACCGTCCTCTCTTAGTTCTGCTCTTGCTGGGCTATAGTCTCCCTCTTCTAGTCTTGATTTTCTTTGCCCATGCGCTCTTGCCACTCCTGCTGTTTGCAGGCTTTACATGTTTGGATATACTATTTGTGCTAGCCTTGGCTTCTAGGATGGAGAAAAGAAGTCTAGTAGAGTTATTGAAAGGGGGCATCTTATGATTGAGTTGGAAAATATTACCAAAACCATTGGGGGAAAAGTGATTTTGGATCACTTGTCTCTCAGGATTGATCAGGGGGATTTGGTAGCCATTGTTGGTAAGAGTGGTAGTGGTAAGTCGACCTTGTTAAATTTATTAGGTTTGATAGATGGTGATTACAGCGGACGGTATGAGATTTTTGGTCAGAAAAATCTAGCGGTTAATTCTGTCAAGTCACAAACAATAATCCGTGAACATATCTCTTATCTGTTTCAAAATTTTGCCCTGATTGATGATGAAACGGTCGAGTACAATCTCATGCTGGCGCTGAAATATGTGAAATTGTCCAAGAAAGACAAGCTCAAAAAGGTGGAAGAGATTTTAGAGAGAGTAGGTTTGCCAGCTACTTTGCATCAAAAGGTCTCCGAGTTGTCTGGTGGTGAACAACAACGAATTGCAGTTGCTAGAGCCATCTTAAAACCCAGCCAGCTGATTTTAGCCGATGAACCGACAGGTTCGCTGGACCCTGAAAATAGAGATTTGGTCTTGAAGTTTCTCTTAGAGATGAATCGCGAGGGGAAAACAGTTATTATTGTGACCCACGATGCTTATGTAGCCCAACAATGTCATCGTATCATTGAATTGGGCGAGGGGAAATGAGTTCGTTCGGCTTCTTTTGACTGGCTGAATACTCATGTTTTCCAGAGAGAAATAGCATAAATACGCCTAGAAATGACATTTTTATGTAGTATTTCTAGGTTTTTTTGTTTCAAATTGAAAAATTTTTCAATTTAGGCTTGACAAACGATGAGGATAGGAGTATTATTTATACAACCAAAAAGAATAAACATAAAGGAGGTTTTGTTATGAATAAGATGAAGAAGGTGTTGATGACGATGTTTGGTTTAGTGATGCTCCCCCTACTATTTGCTTGTAGTAACAATCAATCTGCTGGAATTGAAGCTATCAAGTCCAAAGGAAAATTGGTTGTAGCCCTCAATCCAGATTTTGCCCCATTTGAATACCAAAAAGTGGTTGATGGAAAAAATCAGATTGTGGGTTCAGATATCGAATTAGCCAAGGCTATTGCAACAGAACTAGGTGTCGAATTGGAACTATCTCCCATGAGCTTTGACAATGTATTGGCTAGTGTTCAATCAGGAAAAGCCGACCTTGCCATATCAGGTGTTTCTAAGACAGATGAACGGAGCAAGGTGTTTGACTTTTCAATTCCCTACTATACTTCAAAAAATAAGCTCATTGTCAAAAAATCTGACTTGGCCACTTATCAGTCTGTAAACGACTTGGCGCAGAAGAAGATCGGAGCGCAGAAAGGTTCGATTCAAGAGACGATGGCGAAAGATTTGCTACAAAATTATTCCCTCGTATCTCTGCCTAAAAATGGGAATTTAATCACAGATTTAAAATCAGGACAAGTGGATGCAGTGATCTTTGAAGAACCAGTTGCCAAGGGATTTGTGGAAAATAATCCTGATTTAGCAATCGCAGAACTCAATTTTGAAAAAGAGCAAGATGATTCCTACGCGGTCGCTATGAAAAAAGATAGCAAGGAATTGAAAGAAGCAGTCGATAAAACCATTCAAAAGTTGAAGGATTCTGGGGAATTAGACAAACTCATTGAGGATGCCTTTAAAGCGTCCATTGAAAAATAGAAAGAAGGAAAAGAACATGAGTAAAGAAAAAGTAATTTTGGCCTATTCTGGCGGTTTGGATACATCAGTTGCTATTACCTGGCTAAAGAAAGACTATGATGTTGTTGCAGTTTGTATGGATGTGGGTGAAGGGAAAGACTTAGATTTCATCCATGATAAGGCTCTCAAGGTTGGAGCAGTCGAATCTTATGTTATTGATGTTAAGGACGAATTTGCTACAGATTATGTGCTAGTGGCTCTCCAGTCACACGCCTACTATGAACAAAAATACCCCTTGGTATCTGCCTTGAGCCGTCCTCTTATTTCTAAAAAATTGGTTGAAATCGCACATCAGACAGGAGCGACTACAATTGCTCATGGTTGTACAGGTAAGGGGAATGACCAAGTACGTTTTGAAGTATCGATTGCAGCCTTGGATCCCAATTTAAAAGTGGTTGCTCCAGTTCGTGAATGGAAATGGTCTCGGGAGGAAGAAATTCATTATGCCAAGGAAAATGGGGTACCTGTTCCTGCTGACCTTGACAACCCCTACTCTGTCGACCAAAATCTTTGGGGACGTGCCAATGAGTGTGGTATTTTGGAAAATCCATGGAACCAGGCTCCAGAAGAAGCCTTTGGTATCACATCTTCTCCAGAGCAAGCTCCAGATACGCCAGAATACATTGAGATTGAGTTTAGTGAAGGTGTCCCTGTTTCCCTCAATGGAGAAGGGTTAAAATTGGCAGATTTGATTCAAAAACTCAACGAAATAGCTGGAAAACATGGGGTCGGACGGATTGACCACGTGGAAAATCGCTTGGTAGGGATTAAATCAAGAGAAATCTATGAGTGTCCAGGGGCAGTGACCCTGCTGACAGCTCATAAGGAAATTGAGGACTTGACGCTTGTGAGAGAAGTAGCTCATTTTAAACCAATTATAGAAAATGAATTATCAAATCTCATTTATAATGCTTTGTGGTTTAGTCCGGCTACACAAGCCTTGATTGCTTATATTAAAGAGACTCAAAAAGTTGTCAATGGGACTGCAAAAGTTAAACTGTATAAGGGAAGTGCTCAGGTCGTGGCTCGGAAATCACCAAATTCTCTTTACGATGAAAATTTGGCGACGTATACTAGTGCGGATACCTTTGACCAAGATGCTGCTATTGGCTTTATTAAGTTGTGGGGACTTCCAACCAAGGTTCATTCTGAGGTTCAAAAAAGCGCCAAATAGGACGATTGGATAGAGAGGTGGATGTGATATGGCTAAGAATACAAAATTATGGGGTGGTCGCTTTGAAGGTACTGTCGAAGACTGGGTAGAGCGCTTTGGTGCGAGTATATCTTTTGACCAGAAATTAGCTAAATTTGATGTGATTGGTTCCTTAGCCCACGTTCAGATGTTGGGTCAGACGGGCATTTTGAGTTTGAAGGAGTCAGAAAAGATTCAAGAAGGCTTGAAAGAACTTTTAGAAGAGCTAGAGGCAGGTCAACTTGATTTTGATATTGCAAACGAAGATATTCATATGAATATGGAAGTGTTGCTGACAGAAAAAATTGGTCCCCTTGCAGGGAAGCTACATACAGCTCGTTCTCGAAATGACCAAGTTGCGACAGATATGCACTTATATCTCAAGGAACAACTAGGCCATGTCCTAGATAAACTAGCTCATCTCAAGGGTGTTTTATTAGACTTGGCGGAAAATCATGTGGAGACGATCATGCCGGGCTATACCCATCTGCAACATGCCCAGCCTATTAGTTTTGCCCACCACCTGATGGCTTACTACAATATGTTTCAGAGAGACAGTGAACGTTTTGAATTTAACCAGAAGCATACAGACCTATGCCCTCTAGGTGCGGCAGCTTTGGCAGGAACGACTTTCCCCATTGATCGCCAATTGTCTAGCGATTTGTTAGAGTTTAAGCAACCTTATACAAATTCTTTGGATGCTGTTAGTGACCGCGATTTTATCTTAGAATTTCTGTCCAATGCCAGCATACTCATGATGCATATGAGCCGTTTTTGTGAAGAAATGATCAATTGGTGTAGCTTTGAGTACCAATTCATTACCTTGTCAGATACGTTTACAACAGGTTCCTCTATTATGCCCCAAAAGAAAAATCCAGATATGGCTGAGTTGATTCGGGGAAAGACTGGTAGAGTTTATGGGAATCTGTTTGGACTATTGACAGTCATGAAGTCCTTGCCCTTAGCTTATAATAAGGATCTGCAAGAGGATAAGGAAGGAATGTTTGATACGGTCGAAACGATTTTAAATTCCCTCGATGTATTGGCAGGTATGTTATCTAGCTTGCAGGTAAACAAGGAAAAAATGCAAGAGTCTACAGAGAAGGACTTTTCAAATGCAACTGAGTTGGCAGATTATTTGGCAGGGAAAGGCTTGCCATTTAGAGAAGCTCATGAGGTTGTGGGAAGATTAGTGCTAGACTCTATCAAGTCTGCTAAAAATATTCAAGATTGGACTTTGGAGGAATTGCAAACCTATCATTCCCTCATTGCTGAGGATATTTATGTCTACTTACAACCTAAAACTGCTGTTCAAAGACGAAATTCTTTGGGAGGTACAGGGTTTGACCAAGTGAAATACCAGATTGCAGTTGCTAAGAAAGCGAATGAAGCTAGAAAGTGATAGATTGATAGGTTCAGAACAAGAGGTTGGTCGATTGACAACCTCTTTCTTGTCTTCTCTAACCAAGCGTGTTATAATGAATACTGCTCAAGCGACCTTCAATCGTTGAAGCACACACGACCTTCAATCGTGAATAAACGAATAGATGGGAGACTTACCATGAGTGATAACTCTAAAACACGTGTTGTTGTGGGGATGAGTGGTGGTGTTGATTCGTCGGTGACGGCTCTTCTTCTCAAGGAGCAGGGTTACGATGTGATTGGCATCTTCATGAAGAACTGGGATGACACAGATGAAAACGGCGTCTGTACGGCGACCGAAGATTACAAGGATGTGGCTGCGGTGGCAGACCAGATTGGCATTCCTTACTACTCTGTCAACTTTGAAAAAGAGTATTGGGACCGCGTTTTTGAGTATTTCCTAGCGGAATACCGTGCAGGGCGCACGCCAAATCCAGATGTTATGTGCAACAAGGAAATCAAGTTCAAGGCTTTTTTGGACTATGCCATGACCTTGGGGGCAGACTATGTAGCGACTGGGCACTATGCCCGTGTAGCGCGTGATGAGGATGGGACAGTTCACATGCTTCGTGGCGTGGACAATGGCAAGGACCAGACCTACTTCCTCAGCCAACTTTCGCAAGAACAACTTCAAAAAACCATGTTCCCACTGGGGCATTTGGAAAAGCCTGAAGTTCGCAGACTAGCAGAAGAAGCAGGCCTTGCGACTGCTAAGAAGAAAGACTCGACAGGGATTTGCTTTATCGGAGAAAAGAACTTTAAAAATTTCCTCAGCAACTATCTGCCAGCTCAGCCTGGTCGCATGATGACTGTGGATGGTCGCGATATGGGCGAGCATGCAGGTCTTATGTATTATACAATCGGTCAGCGTGGCGGACTCGGTATCGGTGGGCAACACGGTTGTGACAATGCTCCTTGGTTCGTTGTCGGAAAAAATCTAAGTAAGAATATCCTCTATGTCGGTCAAGGTTTCTACCATGATTCGCTCATGTCAACCAGCCTAGAGGCTAGCCAAGTCCACTTTACTCGTGACATGCCAGAGGAGTTTACGCTCGAATGTACGGCTAAATTCCGCTACCGTCAGCCTGATTCTAAGGTGACCGTCCATGTCAAAGGAGACAAGGCAGAGGTCATCTTTGCGGAACCACAGCGCGCCATCACACCAGGACAGGCAGTTGTCTTTTACGATGGCGATGAGTGTCTCGGTGGTGGTTTGATTGACAATGCTTACCGTGACGGACAAGTTTGTCAGTACATTTAGATTGACAAATTTTCTCAATTTGCTACAATAATAAAAGCAATAGAAATGATGGTCAAAGCTCATGGATGTTGCAGGCTTTTTTGTCCTGCACTTCTTTGGAGTTTTGACTGTTTTTGTATGAATTTTATAGGGAGAATTAAATGTATATCAATAACTTAAGTTACGAATTGTATAAATTTGTGTTAGAATTTTTGAAATTGCAGAAGTCTAGCTATACAAAGAAAGGAAAAATGGTAATTTTTTCTGTAAGTGCAGCTCTTATTTTTTACCTGATTTTTGTAGCAACAATCCTATTTAAAAATATTTTGGGTATTAAGATTTCAGCAGCTTTAATGTTTGTATCAGTATGTGTGACTATCTACTGTATTTCTCTTTTTAGTAAAGAACAACAGAAGATTAATCATATGAAAGAACAATTGAAAAAATATAGATGTTTTAAACAGGAGTTTCATACAAATTTCGGGATAGAGGTAGAGGAAAGCTTATTACAGAAGACAATTGACGAACTATCAAAGAGTATTGAATTAGAAATAGAAAGAAGTAAATATACATTTGATAAAATATTGTCAATTATGACACTAACACCTGTTTTAGCAGTGTTTGTAAGTTTTGGGAAAGATCCTAATAGTAATCAATATGACCCTTTCTTTATAGTTATAGCTATAGCAATCGTTTTTATAACAGTAATAGGAATTCATGTTTTTACCAAAAGTATTTATTTTCCTCAATTTAAGGAAGTTGAGAAGAAACAGAGAGTTTTATCCTTTTTAACAGGGTGTTTGTTAGAACTTAAAATAAATGATGATAGTTCAGAAGATATTGAAAAAAATGAAGAGGATGAAATGGAAATTTTAGATTCTGAAAATAGAAATTTATATCGACATATACAGGTATTGTTTGGTGTATTTTCTTATTGCAGTAGTTATGAAAATGAGGAACATAAGCTATCGATAAGTTTTTTCGGGAAAATGTTGAAAATAGATTTTAAAAAAACAAAAAACCAAAGAAATTATAGCATAAATATTCTATGGGGATTGGTAGATATTTGTGGAGAAAGTGAGCAGGTATAAATTAAAATATGACTTATAATTTTACTGAAGAATACGATATTATTGTAATTGGTGCGGGACACGCTGGGGTTGAGGCTTCCTTGGCTGCTAGCCGTATGGGTTGTAAGGTCTTACTTGCGACCATCAACATTGAAATGCTGGCTTTCATGCCTTGTAATCCCTCTATCGGTGGTTCTGCCAAGGGAATTGTCGTGCGTGAAGTCGATGCCCTTGGTGGTGAGATGGCCAAAACCATTGACAAGACTTACATCCAGATGAAGATGCTCAACACAGGGAAGGGTCCTGCTGTTCGTGCCCTTCGTGCGCAGGCTGATAAGGAGCTTTACTCTAAGGAGATGCGCAAGACAGTTGAAAATCAAGAAAATCTGACCCTTCGTCAAACCATGATTGATGAGATTTTGGTTGAAGATGGCAAGGTAGTCGGTGTTCGTACAGCGACCCATCAAGAGTATGCTGCCAAGGCTGTTATCGTGACGACAGGAACAGCCCTCCGTGGGGAAATTATCATCGGTGACCTCAAGTACTCATCAGGTCCTAACCACAGCCTAGCTTCTATTAACCTTGCTGACAATCTCAAGGAATTAGGACTCGAAATCGGTCGTTTCAAGACAGGAACACCTCCACGTGTCAAGGCTTCTTCTATCAACTACGATGTGACAGAGATTCAGCCAGGAGACGAAGCGCCTAATCACTTCTCTTATACTTCACGTGATGAGGATTATGTTAAGGATCAGGTACCATGCTGGTTGACCTATACCAATGGTACCAGTCATGAGATTATTCAAAACAACCTTCACCGCGCGCCTATGTTTACAGGTGTAGTCAAGGGAGTGGGGCCTCGTTACTGTCCGTCGATTGAGGACAAGATTGTGCGCTTTGCGGACAAGGAGCGCCACCAACTCTTCCTTGAGCCAGAGGGGCGCAATACTGAAGAAGTCTATGTTCAAGGACTTTCAACCAGTCTGCCTGAGGATGTCCAGCGTGACTTGGTTCATTCCATCAAAGGTTTGGAAAATGCAGAAATGATGCGGACAGGTTATGCCATTGAGTATGATATGGTCTTGCCTCATCAGTTGCGTGCGACTCTGGAAACCAAGAAAATCTCAGGTCTTTTCACTGCTGGTCAGACAAATGGAACGTCAGGTTACGAAGAGGCAGCAGGCCAAGGGATTATCGCGGGTATCAATGCGGCTTTGAAAGTCCAAGGCAAGCCTGAGTTGATTTTGAAGCGTAGTGACGGTTATATCGGGGTGATGATTGACGATTTGGTGACCAAGGGAACCATTGAACCCTACCGTCTATTGACCAGTCGTGCTGAGTACCGTCTCATCCTCCGTCATGACAATGCTGATATGCGTTTGACTGAGATGGGACGCGAGATTGGACTTGTGGACGATGAACGCTGGGCTCGTTTTGAAATCAAGAAAAATCAATTTGACAATGAGATGAAGCGCCTAGATAGCATCAAACTCAAGCCAGTCAAGGAAACCAATGCCAAGGTTGAAGAGATGGGCTTCAAGCCATTGACAGATGCCGTGACAGCTAAGGAATTCCTTCGCCGTCCAGAAGTTTCTTACCAAGATGTGGTGGCCTTTATCGGACCAGCAGCAGAGGACTTGGATGACAAGATTATCGAATTGATTGAAACAGAAATCAAGTACGAAGGCTATATTTCCAAAGCCATGGACCAGGTTGCCAAGATGAAACGCATGGAAGAAAAACGCATTCCAGCCAATATTGATTGGGATGACATTGATTCTATCGCAACCGAAGCTCGTCAGAAGTTCAAACTCATCAATCCAGAAACCATCGGCCAAGCCAGCCGTATTTCGGGAGTAAACCCAGCAGATATTTCTATTTTGATGGTGTATCTTGAAGGTAAAAATCGTAGTATTTCTAAAAATCAAGAAAAGAAAGCATAGAGAAAAACAGCTCCGAAAAATCGGGGCTGTTTTGTTGACTTGTACTCAATGAAAATCAAAGAGCAAACTAGGAAGCTAGCCGTAGGTTGCTCAAAGCACTGCTTTGAGGTTGTAGATAGAACTGACGAAGTCAGTAACATATATACGGCAAGGCGAAGCTGACGTGGTTTGAAGAGATTTTCGAAGAGTATTATTCTTCATCTGGTGTGAGGATCATCGGGATGATAATCGGTTCACGTTCTGTATTTTCATAAAGGAATGGTCGGATGGCGTTAACAATGGCACCATTGACAGATTGCACGCTGGCGTCCTTGTTTTTCAGTGCGATACGAATTGCATTGAAGAGGATGCGCTGGCTTTGGCGAATCAAATCGCCAGATTCTCTCATGTAGACAAAGCCTCGGCTGAGGATGTCTGGACCAGATAGAATCATCTGCGATTTGAAGTCAACAGTTGCGACTGCCAGAACGACACCATCTTCAGATAGATCACGACGATCTTTGAGGACAGCAGCACCTATTTCACCGATACGATTTCCATCGACATAGATGTCTTGGGCGTTGAAATGACCTGCAATACGAGCTGAGTTAGCAGTAAGGGCAAGCACATCACCATTACTCATGATAAAGATATTGTCCTTCTCAACACCAGTATCCACTGCTAGTCCAGCGTGGACTTTTTGCATGCGGTATTCACCGTGGACAGGCATGAAGTATTTTGGCTTAATCAAGCGGAGCATAAGTTTTTGCTCTTGCTGACCACCGTGTCCAGATGTATGGATATTGTTCACTTTACCGTGGATAACTTCGACACCAGCTTCAGAAATGATGTTAATCAGCTTGTTGACGCTAGTTGTATTTCCAGGGATTGGGCTAGAAGAGAAGATAACGGTATCACCTGGTTGGAGTTGCACCTGACGGTGGGTTCCGTTGGCGATACGAGAGAGGGCTGCCATCGGCTCACCCTGACTACCTGTACAGAGGATAAGAATCTCGCCTGCAGGGTAATCTTTAATTTCATTTGGCTCGATAAAGGTTCCCTTAGGAGCTTTGATGTAACCAAGCTCAATTCCGTTGACAATGGCCTTTTCCATAGAACGACCAAAGACTGCAATCTTGCGTCCAGTCTTAACAGCAGCTTCAGTTGCTTGCTGGAGACGGAAGATATTTGAGGCAAAGGATGCAAAGATGATACGTCCTTCAATGCCTTGGATAATCTTCATGATGGACTGGCCAACGACTTTTTCAGAGTTGGTAAAGGTTGGTACTTCCGCATTTGTTGAGTCAGAGAGAAGACAGAGAACACCTTCTTCACCAAGGGCAGCCATACGGTGCAAATCTGCTGGTTCACCAACTGGTGTTAAGTCAAACTTGAAGTCACCCGTACAGACAATTTTCCCTTGAGGAGTATGAATGACAATTCCCAAAGGCTCTGGAATAGAGTGAGTCGTTCTAAAGAAAGTTGCCTTGAGATTTTTAAAGGTCAACTCAGTGTTGTGGTTGATTTCGTAAAGTTTGGCGTTGCGCAGGAGACCATGTTCTTCGAGTTTCCCACGGATCAAAGCCAGGGCAAGCGGTCCAGCGTAGATAGGGACATTTGCTTGCTTGAGCAGGAATGGAATCCCACCGATGTGGTCCTCGTGTCCGTGTGTAATCAAAACAGCCTTGACGCGGTCGATATTGTCTACAATGTAAGAGTAATCAGGAATGACGTAGTCGATACCCAGCAAGTCATCTTCTGGGAATTTAATCCCAGCATCGACGATGATAATCTCATCTTGGTATTCAATCCCGTATGTGTTTTTCCCGATTTCTCCCAGACCACCGATGGCAAAAACGCCGACTTCTTCAGGTTTAAGAGTATAGGCCATATTAGAACTCCGTGATCTCGAAGGCGCCAGTTTCTTTTTCGTAATCTAGCAATTTGTCAGACAAGCGTTCGATATACTCGATGTTGTACTCTGGGCGATTTTCTTCGACAAGTTGGCGAGCAGCGATGCGACCCTCAAGTTCTGAGCTGGCATCGATGTCTAGGTAAAGTGCGCGTGTTGTTTCACGGCGTGGGCTACGTTCTTTTGTTTCTTGATAAAAAACTTTGTAAATCATATAGTTCCTTTCTATTTACAGGTCAGCTTATTCCAAACTTTTAGCATAGATTTGCTTGATTTCATTCCATTTTGTGTCTAGATTGACCTTGATTCGTTACAATTATTTCAATTATACCACAAAATGAAAAATTAGTAAAAGACGGAAACGAGAAAGTCAGGGGACGATTTCTTTAGTAAACGCTTGCAAAAATAAAGAAAATGTGTTATATTGATAACGGGAGTGGAATTTATTGCTTGTCATAATTCCATATAGTTTTTAAGTCAAGGAGGTTGCCCTATGTATAACTTATTTGCTTTTGCTATCGGAGCTCGCTTGGTAGCTTTTATTGTTTTTGTTGCTTGCGTTTATGCGGGGAATCTTCTATTTGCCAAACTGGAACAACGAAAAACCAAGTTCTTGTGGAAAATGACCTTTGTGACTCTCTACTCGCTTTTTCTCCTCCTCGTAACCTATGTCGTTTGGTTTGTGTTTTACTTTGGATTAAATGCTTAGATGCCCTGCTTATGCTGGGGCTTTTTGTTTGGGGATAAAGAGATAGTAGATTTACTATACGAAAATTCCACCCCATCTATCCAGATGAGGCGGTTTTTGATTTTTTAAAATGACATGACAATGGAATTTTCAGAGCTTATTATTTTTATGGTAGTCATTGTTCTGCCCAAAAATAGAGTTGAAGCATAAAAATAAAACAATACAAACAGATAGATCAATTGGTAAAGGGATAGTAGTAATGTTTAAATCATTGAGAATGTTGAGCAAACTGTAAGAGATGAAGACAATAAAATTTATCCTTCTAAAAATGTGTCTTTTATCTAGCATGACTTACCAAACTTTTTACGAAGATCCTTTCAATTTTCTTGTTCACTTTTATATTCGGAAAAGAAAAGGAAAAGTGAGCATTTTTTTGAATTTTATTTGCGAATTATTTTTTGTTTAAGTATAGGCATTTTTGTTTGGGAATAAAGAAAATTCCCATGTGCCAGCTTTTGTAGTATAATAGTAAGCAGACAAAAAGATAGGAATGTGTTATGAAAGTATTAGCTTTTGATACGTCCAGCAAGGCTCTTTCTCTCGCTATTTTAGAGGACAAGCAGGTTCTTGCCGAGACGACGATTAATATTAAGAAAAATCACAGTATTACCCTTATGCCTGCCATCGATTTTTTGATGGCAAGTTTGGATTGGACGCCCAAGGATTTGGACCGAATCGTGGTGGCGGAAGGGCCGGGTAGCTACACAGGCTTGCGAATTGCGGTAGCAACTGCCAAAACCTTAGCTCACACTCTGAACATTGAGTTAGTTGGTATGTCTAGCCTCTTGGCTCTGGTGCCCTACCAACAAGAAGGATTGTTCGTTCCTTTGATGGATGCGCGTCGCAACAACGTTTATGCAGGATTTTATGAAAATGCTAATCCTGTCATGCCAGAAGCGCACCTGCCCTTTGAGAGAGTGATTGAGTTAATCAAGGGTGCTAGTCAAGTAACCTTTGTCGGAGAAGTTGGCCCCTTTGTGGAGCAGATTCAAGAACACTTGCCAAGGACTAATCTCAAAGAAACCTTGCCAAATGCAACTAATCTAGCTCTCTGGGCCTGGGACAAGGAAGCAGACTCCTTGCATGATTTTGTGCCTAACTACCTCAAGCGTGTCGAGGCTGAGGAAAACTGGCTCAAGAACCATACCGAGTCTGGCGAGTCCTACATTAAACGACTATGATAGAGATCAAACGAATCCAACAGCAACCTGATCTGGCTCAAGCCATCTATGCTGTGATGGCAGCTGTTTACCCAGTCAGTCCTTGGACGCTGGAACAAATCCAAGCAGACCTGTCCCAAGATCAGACTTGGTATGCTTTGGCTTATGATGGGGCAGAAGTGATTGGCTTTCTAGCTGTGCAGGAAAATATCTTTGAGGCAGAAGTCCTGCAAATCGCTGTCAAAGGAGCCTATCAGGGTCAGGGAATTGCGTCAGCCTTGTTTGCTCAATTGCCGACAGACAAGGAAATTTTCCTTGAAGTCAGAAGTTCAAATCATCGAGCGCAAGCATTTTACAAGAAAGAAAAAATGGCAGTCATCGCTGAGAGAAAGGCCTACTACCATGACCCAGTCGAGGACGCCATTATCATGAAGAGAGAAATAGATGAAGGATAGATATATTTTAGCATTTGAGACATCCTGTGATGAGACCAGTGTTGCCGTCTTGAAAAACGACGATGAGCTCTTGTCCAATGTCATTGCCAGTCAAATTGAGAGTCACAAACGTTTTGGCGGCGTAGTGCCGGAAGTGGCTAGTCGTCACCATGTCGAGGTCATTACAGCCTGTATCGAGGAGGCATTGGCAGAAGCAGGGATTACCGAAGAGGATGTGACAGCTGTGGCGGTTACCTATGGACCAGGCTTGGTCGGAGCCTTGCTAGTTGGCTTGTCAGCTGCTAAGGCTTTTGCTTGGGCACATGGACTTCCACTTATCCCTGTTAACCACATGGCTGGTCACCTCATGGCAGCTCAAAATGTAGAGCCTTTGGAGTTTCCCTTGCTAGCCCTCTTGGTTAGCGGTGGACACACAGAGTTGGTTTATGTTTCTGAGGCTGGTGATTACAAGATTGTTGGGGAAACGCGAGATGACGCGGTTGGTGAGGCTTATGATAAGGTCGGCCGTGTCATGGGCTTGACCTATCCTGCCGGTCGTGAGATTGACGAGCTAGCTCATCAGGGACAGGATATTTATGATTTTCCTCGTGCCATGATTAAGGAAGATAATCTGGAGTTTTCATTTTCAGGTTTGAAATCTGCCTTTATCAATCTTCACCATAATGCCGAGCAAAAGGGAGAAAGCTTGTCCACAGAGGATTTGTGTGCTTCCTTCCAAGCTGCAGTTATGGATATTCTCATGGCTAAAACCAAGAAGGCTTTGGAGAAATACCCTGTTAAAACCCTAGTTGTGGCTGGAGGTGTGGCAGCCAATAAAGGTCTCAGAGAACGCCTAGCAGCCGAAATCACAGATGTCAAGGTCATCATTCCCCCTCTGCGCCTCTGCGGAGACAATGCAGGTATGATTGCCTATGCTAGCGTCAGCGAGTGGAACAAAGAAAACTTTGCAAGCTTGGATCTCAATGCCAGACCAAGTCTCGCTTTTGATACTATGGAATAAAATGGAGTCTGTCTGATTATAATCAGCAGACTTTTTTCTCTTTCCTGAATGTGTTATAATAGTCCATGCTGTGGCTGGAGTCTTTTCAGCCCATTTATTAAGACAATATGAGGAGAAAGATGAAAGAAAAAGGATTTTGGGAGGGGGCGCAGGCAGCTATGCCAACGGCCCTTGGTTATGTCAGTATTGGCCTTGCCTGTGGGATTATCGGTGCGCCTTATGTGACCCCTGTTGAGATGGGCTTGATGAGCCTCTTTGTTTATGCTGGGAGTGCCCAGTTTGCCATGTTGGCACTGATTGCGGTTCAAGCTCCTGTGGCAGCTATTGCTATGACGGTTTTTCTAATCAATTTGCGTCTCTTTTTGTTGAGTTTACACGCATCGACTTATTTTCGTCATACTAGTCTCTGGCACAATATCGGTATGTCTAGCATCTTGACAGATGAGACTTACGGCGTTTTGATGGGTGAATTAGCCCATACAGACAAGGTCAATCCGATGTGGATGCACGGAAACAATCTCAACAGCTATGTGGCTTGGTTTGTGGGAACAGTTGTCGGAACGGCTCTGGGTGGTCTGTTACCAAATCCAGAAATCTTTGGTTTAGATTTTGCCCTAGTTGGGATGTTTATCGGCATTTTTGCTTCGCAATTCCAGATTATGCAAAGACGGATTCCTGTCCGCAATCTGCTCATTATCTTAGCAGTTGTTGCGGTGTCCTTCTTTTTACTTTTGACAGTGGTGTCTCAGTCACTAGCTGTTCTATTTGCGACGCTACTTGGTTGTACAATGGGGGTGGTTTTAGATGGTCAGTAAGTATCTTTTATTAGCAGTTGTTTTCTCTGGCTTGGTGACGTGGATTCCCCGTATGATTCCCTTCATCTTGGTCAAGTATAAGGGTTTGCCTGCAATCGTTGAGCGTTTTTTGAAGTTCTTGCCCGTTTCTATTATCTTTGCCTTGATTCTTTCAAGCGTAGTGACAGGCAAGGTTGGTAACTTACCTCAAATCAAATGGCTGGACTTCTTAGCCATCTTTCCAACAGCTTGGGTAGCCTTTCGCTACCGCAATCTAGTCGGAACAGTTCTCTTTGGAGTGGTCTTGATTGCAGTCTTGCGTTTGGTCTTTTAAATCAGCCATAAAGAAAATTTATCACAGAGATAGATATCATATAATGGCGTAAATGATCTTTTTCTGTTAAGATTATAAGGTATTCTATTTTGGAGGAAATGAAATGAAAAAAATCGTTAAATACTCATCTCTTGCTGCCCTAGGGCTTGTTGCTGCAGGTGTGTTAGCAGCTTGCTCAGGTGGTGCTAAGAAAGAAGGAGAAGCAGCTAGCAAGAAAGAAATTATCGTTGCAACTAATGCTACACCAAAACCATTCAACTATGAAGAAAATGGCGAATTGACTGGTTACGAAATTGAAGTGGTTCGCGCTATCTTTAAAGACTCTGACAAGTATGATGTCAAGTTTGAGAAGACAGAGTGGTCAGGAGTCTTTGCAGGACTTGATGCCGACCGTTACAATATGGCTGTTAGCAACATCAGCTACACTAAAGAACGTGCTGAAAAATACCTTTATGCAGCTCCAACTGCTAAAAACCCTAACGTTCTTGTAGTGAAAAAAGATGACCCTAGCATCAAATCGCTTGATGATATCGGTGGAAAATTAACAGAAGTTGTTCAAGGGACAACTTCTGCTAAACAGCTAGAAGACTACAACAAACAACATTCAGATAATCCAACTGTCCTAAAGTATACTAAAGCAGACTTCCAACAAATCATGGGACGCTTGAGCGATGGCCAGTTTGACTACAAGATTTTTGATAAAATCGGTGTTGAAACAGTCATCAAGGACCAAGGTTTGGACAACTTGAAAGTGATCGAACTTCCAAGCGACCAACAACCTTATGTTTACCCACTTCTTGCTAAAGGTCAAGATGAGTTGAAAACATTTGTAGACAAACGTATCCAAGAACTCTACAAAGACGGAACTCTTGAAAAATTGTCTAAACAATTCTTTGGAGACACTTATCTACCAGCAGAAGCTGATATTAAATAATTTTTTGAAATCATCCATTCTGCATAAGGTGGATGATTTCTCAGTTTTTAGGGATATAGTTTTAAACTATATATCTGGCTATCTAATAACAATTTGTGAAATCAAACAAATTGTGAGATACTAGTACGGTATTATTTTTAAGGAGAAAGAATCATGAAAATCAAAAAATGGCTTGGTGTAGCAGCCCTTGCTACAGTCGCAGGTTTGGCTCTTGCAGCTTGCGGAAACTCAGAAAAGAAAGCAGACAATGCAACAACTATCAAAATCGCAACTGTTAACCGTAGCGGTTCTGAAGAAAAACGTTGGGATAAAATCCAAGAATTGGTTAAAAAAGACGGTATCACTTTGGAATTTACAGAGTTCACAGACTACTCACAACCAAACAAGGCAACTGCTGATGGCGAAGTAGACTTGAACGCTTTCCAACACTACAACTTCTTGAACAACTGGAACAAAGAAAACGGAAAAGACCTTGTAGCGATTGCAGATACTTACATCTCTCCAATCCGCCTTTACTCAGGTTTGAATGGAAGTGACAACAAGTACACTAAAGTAGAAGACATCCCAGCAAACGGAGAAATCGCTGTACCGAACGACGCTACAAACGAAAGCCGTGCGCTTTACTTGCTTCAATCAGCTGGCTTGATTAAATTGGATGTTTCTGGAACTGCCCTTGCAACAGTTGCTAACATCAAAGAAAATCCAAAGAACTTGAAAATCACTGAATTGGATGCTAGCCAAACAGCTCGTTCATTGTCATCAGTTGACGCTGCCGTTGTAAACAATACCTTCGTTACAGAAGCAAAATTGGATTACAAGAAAGCACTTTTCAAAGAACAAGCTGATGAAAACTCAAAACAATGGTACAACATCATCGTTGCGAAAAAAGATTGGGAATTATCACCTAAGGCTGATGCTATCAAGAAAGTGATCGCAGCTTACCACACAGATGAAGTGAAAAAAGTTATCGAAGAAACATCAGACGGTTTGGATCAACCAGTTTGGTAATAAGAAACAGGGAGGTGGGAGAGAAAATTCCACCTCTTGCTTTTGTATAGAGCATGAATTGTAAAGAAGACTATTCGTTCATAGAAAGGTAGAGAGAATATGGTTTTTCCTAGTGAACAAGAGCAAATTGAAAAATTTGAAAAGGATCATGTGGCCCAGCATTATTTTGAGGTTTTGCGTACCTTGATTTCTAAGAAGTCAGTCTTTGCCCAGCAGGTTGGACTTAAGGAAGTCGCCAATTATCTGGGTGAGATTTTCAAGCGTGTTGGGGCTGAAGTGGAGGTTGATGAGACTTATACAGCGCCCTTTGTCATGGCACATTTCAAGAGTTCGCGTCCAGATGCCAAGACCCTAATTTTCTATAACCACTATGACACTGTGCCAGCGGACGGGGATCAGGTGTGGACGGAGGATCCTTTTACTCTTTCGGTGCGCAATGGTTTCATGTATGGGCGTGGGGTCGATGACGACAAGGGTCATATCACAGCTCGTTTGAGTGCTTTGAGAAAATACATGCAGCATCATGATGATCTGCCTGTCAATATCAGTTTTATCATGGAGGGAGCGGAGGAATCGGCTTCGACAGACCTAGATAAGTATCTGGAAAAACATGCGGACAAACTTCGTGGCGCAGACTTGTTGGTCTGGGAACAAGGGACCAAAAATGCCTTGGAACAGCTAGAAATTTCTGGTGGAAATAAGGGGATTGTGACCTTTGATGCCAAGGTAAAAAGCGCTGATGTCGATATTCACTCTAGTTATGGTGGGGTTGTGGAATCAGCTCCTTGGTATCTCCTCCAAGCCTTACAGTCTCTTCGCGCTGCAGATGGCCGTATCTTGGTTGAAGGCTTATACGAAGAAGTGCAAGAACCAAATGAACGTGAATTGGCCTTGGTGGATACTTACGCCCAACGAAATCCAGGGGAAATCAGCCAGATTTATGGTTTGGAATTGCCTCTCTTACAAGAGAACCGCGCAGCCTTTCTAAAACGTTTCTTTTTCGAGCCAGCCCTTAATATCGAAGGGATTCAGTCAGGTTATCAAGGGCAAGGGGTCAAAACGATTTTGCCAGCAGAAGCCAGTGCTAAGTTAGAAGTTCGTTTGGTTCCTGGTCTAGAACCGCATGATGTTCTGGAAAAAATTCGGAAACAGCTAGACAAAAATGGCTTTGATAAGGTAGAATTATACTATACCTTGGGAGAGATGAGCTATCGAAGCGATATGAGCGCGCCAGCCATTCTCAACGTAATCGAGTTGGCTAAGAAATTCTATCCACAGGGCGTTTCAGTCTTGCCGACCACAGCGGGGACAGGGCCTATGCATACGGTCTTTGATGCCCTAGAGGTGCCAATGGTAGCCTTCGGTCTAGGAAATGCCAATAGTCGAGACCACGGTGGAGATGAAAATGTGCGAATCGCCGATTATTACACCCATATTGAATTAGTAGAGGAGCTGATTAGAAGCTATGAGTAGAGATATTATCAAGTTAGATCAGATCGATGTGACTTTTCATCAAAAGAAGAGAACCATCACAGCAGTCAAGGATGTGACTATTCACATCCAAGAAGGGGATATCTACGGAATTGTTGGATATTCTGGAGCAGGGAAATCAACCCTTGTACGGGTGATTAACCTCTTGCAAAAACCATCTGCAGGGAAAATTACCATTGACGATGATGTGATTTTTGATGGCAAGGTGACCTTGACAGCAGAGCAGTTGCGTCGTAAACGTCAGGATATCGGAATGATTTTCCAGCATTTTAACCTGATGAGTCAGAAGACAGCAGAGGAGAATGTGGCCTTTGCCCTCAAACACTCTGGACTCAGCAAGGAAGAAAAGAAAGCTAAAGTAGCCAAGTTGTTGGACTTGGTTGGTTTGGCGGATCGTGCTGAAAACTACCCTTCACAACTATCTGGAGGGCAAAAACAGCGTGTAGCCATTGCGCGTGCCTTAGCCAATGATCCAAAAATCTTGATTTCAGATGAGTCAACTTCTGCCCTTGACCCTAAGACAACCAAGCAGATTTTGGCCTTGTTGCAAGATTTGAACCAAAAATTAGGATTGACGGTTGTCTTGATTACACACGAAATGCAGATTGTCAAAGATATTGCCAACCGTGTAGCAGTTATGCAGGATGGGCATTTGATTGAAGAAGGAAGTGTCCTTGAAATCTTCTCAGACCCTAAACAACCTTTGACCCAAGACTTTATCTCAACAGCCACAGGCATTAATGAAGCCATGGTCAAGATTGAGAAGCAAGAAATCGTGGAACATCTGTCTGAAAACAGTCTCTTAGTGCAACTCAAGTATGCAGGAGCTTCAACAGATGAGCCACTTTTGAATGAATTGTACAAGCATTACCAAGTAACGGCTAATATTCTCTATGGAAACATCGAAATTCTTGATGGCACTCCTGTTGGGGAATTGGTGGTAGTCTTGTCAGGTGAAAAAGCAGCGCTAGCAGGTGCTCAAGAAGCCATTCGTCAAGCAGGCGTACAGCTAAAAGTATTGAAGGGAGGACAGTAAGATGGAATCATTGATTCAAACCTATTTACCAAATGTCTATAAAATGGGCTGGGCTGGTCAAGCAGGCTGGGGAACAGCCATCTACCTAACTCTTTATATGACAGTTCTTTCCTTCATCATCGGAGGTTTCTTGGGGCTAGTGGCAGGTCTCTTCCTTGTTTTGACAGCGCCAGGTGGTGTCTTGGAAAATAAGGTCGTCTTCTGGATTTTAGATAAGATTACCTCTATTTTCCGTGCGGTTCCTTTCATCATCCTCTTGGCAGTCTTGTCACCCTTCTCTCATCTAATCGTAGGAACAAGTATCGGACCAAATGCGGCTATCGTACCCCTATCTTTTGCAGTCTTTGCCTTCTTTGCTCGTCAGGTGCAGGTGGTCTTGGCTGAGTTAGATGGCGGTGTCATTGAGGCGGCTCAAGCGAGCGGAGCGACATTCTGGGATATCGTAGGTGTTTACCTATCAGAAGGCCTTCCGGATTTGATCCGTGTGACGACTGTGACCTTGATTTCACTTGTTGGTGAAACAGCCATGGCCGGAGCGGTTGGAGCTGGCGGTATTGGTAACGTAGCCATCGCTTATGGATTTAACCGCTACAATCACGATGTGACTATCTTGGCAACCATCATTATCATTTTGATTATCTTTGCAATCCAATTCTTGGGAGACTTCTTGACCAAGAAATTGAGCCATAAATAAAAAAGAGCCGTGTGGCTCTTTTTTAGTAATCAGATTTTCTGTGCCAATTTTTTACTCAAGACTTGTCCAATCAAGGCACCAACTAGGGCTCCGATGACAACACTTGCGATAAATAAAAGGACGGTTCCAGGGTTTGGCGCAACCATGATACGGTCAATATATTCTTGGGATTTTCCTCTTGCTAGAAGGGTTGCCATATAGGCTTTGGGGGCAATCCACATAAGTAAGATTGGTCCTGATGTGCTAAAGGCAAAGAGAATGAAAGAAAGGAAGTTCTTTGTTTGGTCCTTGTATTTTCCGAGGCTAGCTACTCCATCTGCTAGGAGGCCACAGATAATTCCAGGAAGGAAGGCACCAGCACCGTGTTTAGATCCCAAGAAAAAGAGAGCAATGACAAGGCCGATAGTGGTAATGGCTCCAAAGCGCGGAACTTTTGCGACTAGGATCATATAGACGCTACCGCCGACAAGGGCAGTAAAGGCAGGCGCATAAAACATGTTTCCAGTTTGGTCAAAGAGATTGCCCAAAAGGACACCAATCCCCATGCAGAGGAAGTAAAGAACTGCAAAAAGCAGTGTAGTTAAGATAGATTTTTTCATGAATTGTCTCCTGATAATTTTCTCACAATTCTCATTGTACCACGGTTTGATGGGATTGTAAATGGGCACTAGAATTTTTTGAAAACGCTTGAAATATGATATAATAGTTTCATAGTTATTTTTAGGAGGATATCATGGGGAGATTTTTAGACTTTGTCTTTAATCGTTTCTTTTTAGGGATGATTGCGACAGCCTTCTTTTGGCTATTAACTTTAGCAGGAGGGATTATCCTTGGTCTAGCGCCGGCTAGTGCCGCCTTAATGAGCTTGTATGCAGAACATGGTTATAGTTTTCGGGAATACAGTTTGAAGGAGGCTTGGTCTCTTTATAAGCAAAATTTTGTCTCAAGCAACCTGATTTTCTATAGCTTTCTAGGAGTGGATCTAGTTTTGGTCTATGGCCTGTATCTCTTGGTACAATTGCCTCATCAGACTATTATTCATTTGATTGCGACCTTTTTGAATGTTCTAGTAGTTGCCCTGATCTTTTTGGCTTATACAGTATCTTTGAAATTACAAGTTTATTTTGACTTGTCTTATCGAAATAGTCTCAAACTATCCTTGATTGGCATCTTTATGAGTCTAGCAGCTGTGGCCAAGATTCTCCTTGGAACTGTGCTACTTGTGGCAATTGGTTACTATATGCCTGCTCTTCTCTTCTTTGTAGGAATTGGGATGTGGCATTTCTTTATCAGTGATATGTTGGAACCGGTCTATGAAAGTATCCATGAAAAATTGGCGACAAAGTAGGATGAAGCAGTTTTGGCTACATACGCTTCTGCGAACCTACAGTTCAGTTATGATGATTATTATTGCGAGTTTTGCAATCTTACTCTCTTACGCTGACTGGGATTCACGGGAAAAGGAAGCTCAGAGAGTAGCCCAGCGTGTAACCACTCGAACAGTCGAAGAGGTAGAATATTATTATCGCGAGTCAGCCCAGCTAGCGCAAGATTTAGTATCCAATCAAGACCGGATACAAGGGGTTTATAAGTACTTTAGCCTGTCAACTTCTGAGTATTTTTATTGGCTGTTGGAGCATCAAGCAGCTTCGTCAACTTCTATTTCTCTGTATGAAAATATCGATGATCTGTATGTTCAGAATGACTATATAACGGGTGTTGCAATCGTCTTGCAGGACTTTAAAGAAGTTTATGTTTCGAGCAGAAATGAGAGAGGTGGTCATTCGGTACTTGCGGAAGGCTTTAAACCAGAGGCCAATAGTTTTGGAGTTCCGATTTTAGATCCAGCGACGGATCAATCTATAGGGGTTGTTTATATTTCCTTGGATCCAGAAATCTTATACCATGCTGTAGACAATACCCGAGGTCATATCCCGATGGCTGTTACTGTGACATCGCCTTTTGATACGGAGATTTTTCATATTGGTAAGAGGGTCAATAGGGAACATGAGAACTGGTTTGTTGGTATGACTTCTCATGGATATCAGGTTCAGGTGGCAGTTCCTAAAAACTTTGTTTTACAAGGAACAGTGACTAGCTCTGCTTTGATTGTGGGCTTGAGCCTTCTCTTTATTGTCATTCTCTATCTGACTTTGAGGAAGACTTTCTCAAATTATCAAAAGCAGGTAGTGGATTTGGTGGATTCCATTCAAGCTGTTGCCCAAGGGCAAGAAGGCCTTCGCATTGATACGCTTGAAAAGGATCAGGAATTGCTTTTTATCGCAGAGACCACCAATGATATGTTGGATCGCTTGGAAAAGAATATCCATGATATTTATCAGTTAGAGCTTAGTCAAAAAGATGCTAATATGCGGGCCCTGCAGGCGCAAATCAATCCTCATTTTATGTATAATACGCTGGAATTCTTGCGCATGTATGCAGTTATGCAGAGTCAAGACGAGTTGGCGGATATCATTTATGAGTTTAGTAGTCTCTTGCGTAACAATATTTCTGACGAAAGAGAAACCCTCCTCAAACAGGAATTAGAATTTTGCCGTAAATACAGCTATCTCTGCATGGTTCGCTATCCCAAGTCCATTGCCTATGGTTTCAAGATAGATCCAGAGTTAGAGAATATGAAGATTCCCAAGTTTACCTTGCAACCGTTGGTAGAAAATTATTTCGCGCATGGTGTTGACCACAGACGGACAGATAATGTGATTAGCATCAAGGCGCTTAAACAGGATGGTTTTGTGGAAATTTTAGTGGTAGATAATGGCCGTGGAATGTCGGTTGAAAAACTGACAAGTATTCGAGAAAAATTAAGTCAGAGACATTTTGAACACCAAGCCAGTTACAGTGATCAAAAGCAATCTATCGGGATTGTCAATGTCCATGAGCGGTTTGTGCTCTATTTTGGGGACCGCTATGCTATTACTATAGAGTCTGCGGAGCAAGCAGGTGTTCAGTATCGTATTACAATTCAAGATGAGTAGAAAGGGAGAAAATGTATAAAGTATTATTAGTAGATGATGAGTACATGGTGACAGAAGGTCTGAAACGTTTGATTCCCTTTGATAAGTGGGATATGGAGGTCGTCGCAACAGCCAGTCATGCCGATGAAGCCCTAGAATATGTGCAGGAAAATCCTGTCGATGTCATCATTTCAGATGTCAATATGCCAGACAAAACAGGGCTTGATATGATTCGGGAAATGAAAGAGATCTTACCAGATGCCGCCTATATCCTACTTTCAGGTTATCAGGAGTTTGATTATGTCAAAAGAGCTATGAACCTTAGTGTAGTGGACTATTTGGTCAAACCTGTTGATAAGGTAGAGCTGGGAAATCTGCTGGAGAAGATTGCAGGTCAGCTTGGCGAGAGAAGAAAGAAAAGTCAGACTCTCAGTCAAGATTTAGACGAGGCTGGATTTGTCAGTTATTTAGGAGGTAAGGAGAATTGGTGGATAGGTCTATCCAAGGAAAAGCAAGGTTCCTTCACCATTCCCTACTATGTCTTGGGTCAAGACTGGCAGATTTTCATTTCTGAACAACCCCTAGATGGTTTAGTCGTTACACCTTTTGAAGCTCCCTATCAAGAACACTTTGAACGCTGGAAGCTGAATGCTGAGAAAGCTCTCTTTTACGGTTCTGTAAATCTACAACAGTCTCAGAGTCTCTTTGCCTATTACGAACCGATTTATAGGGTTATCATTCAGGGGAATCTCAATCAAATCGTAGAAGAGTTAAATCTCTTGGAGAAGGTGGTTCTTGAAAATACACCGCGTGTTCCGATTACCAAACAGCTTTTTATCCAGTTTGTCATGGATGTTTTCCACTTATTTGAACATCTCAAAGCTGATGATATGACGAATATCGTCAAAACCATTCATGCTATTCAAACCTTCGATGAATTGGTTTCTTATATCAAGGAAACTCTGACTCGATTCTTTGGACAATATCGTATGAATGAAAATGTGGTCAGTGTGCTGGAAGTCATTGGGCGTGATTATCAGAAAGAACTTTCCCTCAAGGATATCAGTAAGGATCTTTTTATCAATCCTGTCTATCTAGGTCAGTTGATTAAGCGTGAAACCAATTCGACCTTTGCAGAGTTACTAAATAAACAACGCATTAAGGCTGCCCAGCAGCTCTTGCTTTCAACTAGTGACAGTATCGAAGATATTTGTTATGCGGTTGGCTACAGTAATGTTGGATATTTCTATAAAGTGTTCCGAAAATTGTGCGGAAAGTCTCCCAAAGCCTACCGAAAACAGGTAGAAACTATACTATAAGACTTGTATTCCCTTACAAAAGGTGCTATAATATCAATAATAACATCAGGAGGTTCTATCATGAAAAAGAAACCGATTTATCTATGGGTCTTGCTAATCTTGTCTGCTCTTATTTCAGTTTCATCTCTGTTTGGAATGTTGGGTCCCATACCTAGCAAAGAAGTCCTTCGTGCCGCTGCCGCTCAGAAACAGGTTGCAGGGGTCAGTGCTCAGCAGGTAGAAGATAGCATTAATTATAGCTATAGAGTGGCAGAAATATCTCATTCTATTTTTAATGTTGCTTTGATTGTGCTATCTGCTATTTTAGTGGTAGTAGCGATTGTCTTCCTTATTCGTAAGAATTTGCAATATGCAAACTATACTTATGTTGGCTATGTTTTGTTAGCTATTATCGGTTCGATTTATGGCTATGTTGGTTTACAGGACGCTGTGCAGTTGGTTCAAGATGAAAGCATGCGTTTGACAATGAGTATTGGTTCAAAAGCTGTCAGCATTTTCTATATCGTCATCAATATTCTCTTCCTAGCTCTTGTCTTCTATAAGATGTGGCGACAACAGAAAGCCTTGGCTGAAGAAGAGGAAACAGAAGAACTTGCTTAAGTATTGACAAAAAAGAGCTATCAAGTTACAATCTTGGTAGTTCTTTTTCGATTATAGATAAAATCATGGAGGTAAATATGAAGACAATTTCTTTAGTTTATATCAGTCTGAGTGGGAATACTGAGAGTTTTGTGACGCGCTTGAAAGACTATCTCTTGTCCCAGTACGAGGGAATTGAGGTTCAAAAGATTCACATCAAGGATTTGGTCAAGGAAGGCCAAGATTTCTATGAGATGGATAATCCCTATGTTGTTTTTTTGCCGACCTACCTCGAAGGTGGGAATGGCGTGGATAACGGAGATGTTGAGATTTTGACGACACCTGTTGGGGATTTTATCGCCTATGGCGACAATGCTAGTAAGTGTTTTGGCGTGGTTGGTTCAGGAAATCGTAACTTTAATAACCAATACTGCCTGACAGCCAAGCAATACAGTCAACGTTTTGGTTTTCCTGTATTGGCTGACTTTGAAATGCGAGGCATGCTGGGAGATATCAAACGTGTCGCAGCGATTATTGCGGATTTGTATGAGTTGGAAAGGGAGAATTAATACTCAATATAAGAGGTGGTTGAAGTTGTTCAACGGCTTTTTGAGTATAAACAGTCTTTGAGAACGTAAAAAAGCATAAGTTCAGGTATTCAAAACCTTGTTCTTATGCTTTTTATCATAGAAATATTTGCTGAATTTTCTCTTGAAATGAAACCTTATCTTCATCTAGAGCTTGTTAGTTATCCTGCTTTTCCGATTGCGAGTGCGTAGATAAAGAAGATGGCGAAGCCAAAGAGGAAAATCAATCCTGCAATGGCAAGGTGTTTGAGCCAAGAAGGAAGATTTTTGTTTTCACGCGTTACCAAGGCGTAGTTCAAAAGAGCGAAGAATGGTGTTGTCAGGAAAGAACCAATCATAGCAAAGCGGAGCATGGTTGAAACCTGACCAGCGAAGAACTTGATAATGACGATACCGATGATAGCAGTGATGGTCATCCAGATGTTCAAAGATTTACTACTGTCTTCTTTTTGACTGATTAGCAGTCGGAGAGATTCCTGATTGACACGAGAATAGCCATCGATAACAGTGATAACTGTTCCAAAGATACACAGGAAGGCAATAAAGGTAATCAAGTAACGGGACCATTCGCCAAGAACAGAGGCATACATGCCCACGAATTGAGAGATGTATTTGGCTGAAGCAGCTTCAACTGCTTGCCCTGTAGGATATTGAATCAGTGCTCCCAGTGCTACAAAGAACACAGCTAGGATAGCTGTTCCAATGTAACCAACGTTAAAGTCAAATAGAGCGTCCTCTGTGTTAAAGTTGACGGTCTTTTTCTTTTCAGCAGACCAAAGTGAATTGATAGCTGAAATTTCAATAGGAGCCGGCATCCATCCTAGGAGGGAGACGATGAAGGGTAGAGCTGCCATTTGCCAAGGTGTTTTCTCGACAAAATCAGAACTGTATTCTGGATGCTTGACCGCCGCGATGATAACTGCAAGAACAGTTGCAATGGTCAAAGCTGACATGATCCATTTTGCCATGCCGTCTAAGAGTTTGTAGCCTCCAAAGAGTAACATAGCCCAAATGATTGCAACGAGAATGAGGGACCACTGAGTGATGCTAAGACCGATCATTGGGAAGGCGCTAGCGATGATAGCTGAGCACAGAATGGCGACACCAGCTGTGTTGACCATAGCCGAAAAGACATTGAGGATAAAGAAAATCCAGAGATAGAGTTTCCCTTTTTCGGCATAACCTTCAACCAAAGTCTTTCCAGTATCAGCGGTGTATTCAGCACCAAAACGGAAAAATGGATATTTAAAGACATTGGCTAAGATGACCAAGAGGAGTAGAGACCACCCATAAGAACCACCAGCTTGAGTGGAAGATACAATGTGAGAACCGCCAACAGCAGCAGAAGCCATTAGGATTCCAGGTCCCATTGCTTTTAGTTTACTTGTCCAGGTTGATTGATTTAACGAAATAGCTTGCGACATGATAAATACTCCTTTTTGAATTTTCAGAATAATCTGGATATGTAATCTATATTCTACAAAAAATTTTGGGAAAATGCAAGAATATTTTGAAAAAAGATAGAAAATTACAGAAAATTTACAAAGAAGATCTGAAAATAACTGCTATGATAGCAAGGTGTAGCAAGATAAAGCAAAACCGAGAAGTTTCTTTCTCGGATTTACTTATTATGAGGTTCTTACTTTTTATGTTTCAAGAGTTGATTGATATGGTCCACTTTTTTTGATGCTCTTTTATAGGAAATAGTCCAAATGATGAGGTAGACAATCGCAAACTCGATAATGAGCTGGAGGTAGAAATTCCAGTGGAAGGGGAACCAACCTGCTAGGGTTGCTAATGGGATAAATCCTACTAGCATAAGGAAGAAATGGGTCAGAGTTGCACGGAGCAAGCTCCAGTCACGGCTGAATAATCGCTTGCCAAAGTTGAAGAGAATACCGATAGCTGCCCAAATAAGTGTGCAGTAGAGCAAGATCAGGGCACCGTGAACCTGATGTTGAGCCATCACTTGGCCGATGAGAGAGTCGGGACTTAACGGGGCGTAGGTACTTGGTGCATAAATGAGTGAAAAGATGATAGAGAGGATGAGGCCGATGAGGACACCAGCAGCTGCGTCGTGAAAGATTTGTTTTTTCATAGTTCTAATTTCTCCTTGATGGTTTTTAGATAACGGCGTGAAGAGTAGGTGAAGCTCTCGTTTTTTAGAAAGATTTCTACCAGACCGTTGGGCGTGAGCTTGAGGTGAGAGATGTAGTTGGTATTGATGATTTCTGATTGGGAAATTTGGATAAAATTGGTTGGTAAGAGTTCAAGAACCTGATAGAGTCGCAAATCAATGGTGTAGGTCTGACTTGCCGTTTCTGCTAGAACCTTTCGATTCTCGATATAGAAACGCTGAATCTTGCCAATCTCAACTAGATAGACCTGATTATCGATTTTTCCTTTGATTTTTTCTCTTTGGTCCAGATTTTCTGCGAACTCGATGACTTTTTGGACTTTTTCGGTCTCTTGAGGTGCTTGGACAATCAGCTTTTCTTCCTCGTAAGACTCGCTAATCTGTAGTTCTACTTTCATAAATTTCTCTCCTTTTTAGTTATACAAGGTTGTGATCACTTCCTGTACACCTTTATTAAACACTATTTTATAGCCTATGGCAAGGGACTTTGTCTATGTGGAGGGATTTGTATCCTATGTGGTGGAGCTTTTCTGTCCTATCTGAAATATGGTATAATAGCACTAATCAATTACTAGGAAAATAGATACAGAAAGGGGCTGAAAGATGTCTCATATTATTGAATTGCCAGAGGTGCTGGCAAACCAAATCGCGGCTGGAGAGGTTATCGAGCGTCCAGCTAGCGTTGTTAAGGAGCTGGTAGAAAATGCTATTGATGCGGGATCTAGTCAGATTATCATTGAGATTGAGGAATCAGGTCTCAAGAAGATTCAAATCACGGATAATGGTCATGGAATTGTCCACGATGAGGTGGAATTGGCCCTGCGCCGCCATGCGACTAGTAAGATAAAAAATCAAGCAGACCTCTTTCGGATTCGGACGCTTGGTTTTCGTGGTGAAGCTTTGCCTTCTATCGCATCCGTCAGCGTTTTAACTCTTTTGACAGCAGTTGAGGGCGCAAGTCACGGGACAAAGCTAGTCGCGCGTGGGGGTGAAGTTGAGGAAGTCATCCCAGCGACTAGTCCTGTGGGAACTAAGGTTTGTGTGGAGGACCTCTTTTTCAACACGCCTGCCCGCCTCAAGTATATGAAGAGCCAGCAAGCAGAGTTGTCTCATATCATTGATATTGTCAATCGTCTGGGTTTGGCCCATCCTGAGATTTCGTTTAGTTTAATCAGTGATGGCAAGGAAATGACGCGGACAGCTGGGACTGGTCAACTGCGTCAAGCTATTGCAGGGATTTACGGTTTGGCGAGTGCCAAGAAGATGATTGAAATTGAGAATTCTGACCTTGATTTCGAAATTACAGGCTTTGTTTCCCTGCCTGAGTTGACTCGTGCTAATCGCAACTATATCAGTCTTTTCATCAATGGCCGTTATATCAAGAACTTCCTGCTTAATCGTGCTATTCTTGACGGTTATGGAAGTAAACTCATGGTAGGACGTTTTCCACTGGCTGTCATTCACATCCATATCGATCCTTATCTAGCGGATGTCAATGTGCATCCAACCAAGCAAGAGGTGCGGATTTCCAAGGAAAAAGAATTGATGGCCTTGGTCTCAGAAGCTATTTCCAACAGTCTCAAGGAGCAAACCTTGATACCAGATGCCTTGGAAAATCTTGCCAAATCGACTGTGCGCAATCGTGAAAAGGTGGAACAAACTATTCTCCCACTCAAAGAAAATATGCTCTACTATGAGCAAACTGAGCCGACAAGACATAGTCAAGCTGAGGTGGCTGATTATCAGGTAGAATTGACTGATGAAGGACAGGATTTGACCCTCTTTGCCAAGGAAACCTTGGATCAGCTGACCAAGCCAGCAAAACTGCATTTTGCAGAGAGAAAGCCTGCTAACTATGATCAACTAGACCATCCAGAGCTAGATCTAGCTAGTCTTGATAAGGCTTATGACAAGCTGGAGCGAGAAGAATCATCCAGCTTCCCAGAGTTGGAATTTTTCGGGCAAATGCATGGAACCTATCTCTTTGCCCAAGGGCGAGATGGGCTCTACATCATAGACCAACATGCGGCTCAGGAACGGGTTAAGTACGAGGAGTACCGTGAAAGTATTGGCAATGTTGACCAGAGCCAGCAGCAACTACTAGTACCCTATATCTTTGAATTTCCAGCGGATGATGCCCTTCGTCTCAAGGAAAGAATGGCACTTTTGGAGGAAGTTGGGGTCTTTCTAGCAGAGTACGGAGAAAATCAATTTATCTTACGCGAACATCCTATTTGGATGGCAGAGGAGGAAATCGAGTCAGGCATCTATGAAATGTGTGACATGCTCCTTTTGACCAAGGAAGTTTCTATCAAGAAATACCGAGCAGAGTTGGCTATTATGATGTCCTGCAAGCGGTCTATCAAGGCCAACCATCGTATCGATGACCACTCAGCCAGACAGCTCCTTTATCAGCTTTCTCAGTGTGACAATCCCTATAACTGTCCCCACGGACGCCCTGTTTTAGTGCATTTTACCAAGTCGGATATGGAAAAGATGTTCCGACGCATTCAGGAAAATCACACCAGTCTCCGTGAGTTGGGGAAATATTAAAAGTACAAAAAGTCTGGGAAAAATTTTCAAAATCAGAAAAACGCATAAAATCAGGTGTTCAAAAACCTTGATTTTATGCGTTTTATCATGGAAATATTTACTTTTTTTCTTCCGAATACTCGTAAAAAATCTCTATAAACCACGTCAGTTTTATCAGTAATCTCAAAATAGTGTTTTGAGCTAATTTTGTCAGTTTTGTCTGTAACATCGAAGCTGTGTTCTACCAATCTGCGACTGGCTTCCTAGTTTGCTCTATGATTTTAATAGAGTATTAAATTGCGATTTTACCAAGTTTCTTTATTCGTCTAAAAGTAGAGTCTGTTTTATGCGTCCAATGTACGAATTAGGTTGACCATTTCAATAGCTCCTTGTGCACACTCAGAACCCTTATTTCCTGCTTTAGTACCAGCTCGCTCTATGGCTTGTTCAATTGTATCTGTCGTTAGAACGCCAAACATAACTGGGATTTCGCTATTTAAACTGATTTGGGCGATTCCCTTAGATACCTCACTACATACATAATCATAATGACTTGTACTACCTCTAATGACAGCTCCCAAGCAGATAATTGCATCATATTTTTTACTTTTTGCCATTTTTGATGCAATCAGTGGTATTTCAAAAGCTCCTGGAACCCAGGCTATCTCTATATCTTTCTCGTTTACATTCTCTCTTTTGAGATTATCTAGTGCTCCGGATAATAATTTTGAAGTTATAAATTCATTAAATCTCGCTACAACAATACCGATTTTAATATCGTTTGCTACTAAATTACCTTCATAAGTGTTCATTTATTTTTCCTCCATATTTAAAATGTGACCCATTCGATTTTTCTTTGTTTCTAAATAAAAACTATCGTAAGGATTAGCTTCTATTTCGATTGGTATTCTACTGGAAACGGTAATTCCATATTTTTCTAACTGTTCAACCTTGTCAGGATTATTTGTCAGTAAATGTAGTGACTGTAGTCCTAGGTCTTTAAGCATTTGTGCTCCAATATGATATTCTCTTAAATCACCTTCAAAGCCTAATGCAAGATTGGCATCAAGCGTATCCATTCCTTGATCTTGTAAATGATAGGCTTTTAATTTATTGATAAGTCCAATTCCTCGTCCTTCCTGTCGCAAGTAAAGTAAGACACCTGAACCATTCTCAGCAATCATTTTCATAGCTTTATCGAATTGCTGTCCACAATCGCACCGTAAAGAGCCTAAAACATCTCCTGTTAAACATTCGGAGTGGACCCGACATAATACATTGGCTTCATCCTCTATATTTCCCATAATAAGAGCAAGATGATGTTCCCCATTTAGTTTATCTATATAGCTAATTGCTTTAAAATTACCGTATCTAGTAGGCATATTGACAGTTGAAACTCGTTCTACCAGCTGATCATATACTTTTCTATATTCTTGTAATTCTTTGATGGTAATTAGTGGAATGTTGTGTTTATTAGAGAACTGAATTAAATCATCTGTTCTCATCATTTTGCCATCATGATTCATTATTTCACAACATAGGCCACACTCTTTTAGTCCTGCTAATTTTAATAAATCAACAGTTGCTTCTGTGTGTCCATTTCTTTCTAGAACACCACCTTTTTTTGCAATTAAAGGAAACATGTGTCCTGGCCTGCGAAAATCAGAGGGTCTTATACCTTCAGCTACACACATACGTGCGGTCAGTCCTCTTTCTTCGGCAGAAATACCTGTGGTCGTTTCTTTATAATCAATTGAAACGGTAAAAGCAGTCTTATGATTATCTGTATTGTTTTCAACCATAGGTGAAAGCATTAATTGATTAGCTAAACTTTCGCTCATAGGCATACAAATTAATCCTTTGGCATAAGTAGCCATGAAATTAACATTTTCTGTTGTAGCTGCTTGTGCAGAACAAATTAAGTCTCCTTCGTTTTCTCTATCCTTGTCATCTATAACAAGAACAAGTCGTCCCTTCTGCAATGTTTCTAATGCTTCTTGTATTTTTCGATATTCCATTGACTGATCATCCTTTCTACTAAAATCCATTTTGATATAATAGTTCCTTAGATATTTCTGATTTTGGAGAGTTATTCATCAGTTTTTGCACATATTTACCTAAGATATCATTTTCAAGATTTACTGTACTCCCGACTTGTTTACTCTTAAGAATAGTTTGTTCCAAGGTATGAGGGATAACAGATACTGAGAAGTTTAGTTTGGAGACTTTAGCGACAGTCAGACTAATGCCGTCAATTGTAATAGATCCTTTTTCAACTATTAAATCTAAAATTTCTTTTTGTGTGTTGATTTGATACCATACAGCATTATCATCTTTTTTTATTGACGAGATTTTTCCTGTACCATCAATGTGTCCTGTAACGACGTGGCCTCCAAGTCGACCGTTGACAGATAAGGCTCTTTCTAGATTTACCTCACTTCCATGTTTTAATAGAGTAAGGGCTGTTCGACTCCATGTTTCATTCATTACATCAACTGTAAAGGCTTGATGGTTGAAATGAGTAACTGTAAGACAGATACCATTTACTGCTATACTATCGCCTAAATGGATATCCGTTAATATTTTTGAGGCTTTAATTGATAGTTTGCAATTACGAGAGTCTTTCTGTATTCTTTCAACTTTTCCGATTTCTTCAATTATTCCTGTGAACATGGATAAATCACTTCACTTTCTATGAGATAGTCATTTCCTATTTGAGAAAAAGCATAAGATTTCAATCTAATAGCGTCATTTGGCAAAGAAATACCTTCACCTCCAACAGGAAACTTGGCACTGCCTCCAAAAATTTTTGGTGCAATATATATTTTCAGCTCATCAACAATTTGTTGTTCCAAAGCACTCCAATTCATTAGACTGCCCCCTTCTAGAAGTAGGCTATCAATCTGCATGTTTCCTAGATGTTGCATTAAACTCGATAAGTCTATATGATTGCCTTTTTTCTTTATGGAAAGTATTTCACAGCCATGATTTTGATATAGCTTCATTTTATTTTTGTCTTCAGAGGAAGTGGCAATGTAAGTTTTAATATCATTTGCTGTTTTTACGATTTTAGAGGTAAGAGGAGTTCGTAAATGTGTATCGCATATGATACGGATAGGATTTTTCCCTTCCTCCAATCTACATGTCAGCAAAGGATCGTCTTGAATAACAGTATTGACTCCCACCATAATCGCACTAACCTGGTGTCGCAATTGATGTACATGCTTTCTTGCCTCTTCTCCAGTAATCCATTTGGATTGATTTGTTTTAGTGGCTATTTTTCCATCCATTGTCATTGCATATTTCATAAAAACATAGGGTACATGCTGAGTAATGTACTTTCTAAAACTTTTTATTAAGTTAAGACACTCATTTTCTAAAACTCCAACAGTAACTTGAAGATTATTTTCCTCAAGTATTTTTATTCCTTTTCCGGACACAATAGGATTACAGTCTAGGCTTCCAACGACTACTCTCGTAATACCACTATCGATTATAGCATCTATACAGGGAGGTGTTTTCCCGAAGTGACAACAGGGTTCAAGTGTTACATAAAGCGTCGCTCCGACAGGGGATTCTCTACAGTTTTTAAGAGCATTTCTCTCAGCATGTGGGCCACCAAAAAACTCATGATAACCTTGTCCGATAATATGATTATCTTTTACAATAACTGCGCCGACCATAGGATTGGGATTGACGTAACCAGCCCCTTTTTGTGCCAGTTTTATTGCTAATTTCATATATTTTGAATCGCTCATCTCACTACCTCCAAAAAAATATACCTTGAATAGGGGACTACTCAAGGCATACAAAAGAAAACTTATGCGATTAACAAAAATACTCTGAAATGACAAGTAATCATTTCAGAGCACGCAAAAAGCACAAATATACTTTCATCTTCTTTCATCCAGACTATACTGTCGGCTTTGGAATTTCACCAAATCATGCCTTTCGGCTCGTGGGCTATACCACCGGTAGGGAATTACACCCTGCCCTGAAGATAGTTATTCAATTACAGATGATTATAGTACTTAATTTTAAATATGTCAACAGATAAACACAGATTATTTTTGATATACTGTATTTGTGATAATCGATTCTCGCTCCTCGGCTACAGAAAATATGATATACTAGATAGGCAAATTAAGAGAGAAGGAAAATTATGTACGAATATTTAAAAGGAATCATTACCAAAATTACTGCCAAATACATTGTTCTTGAAACCAACGGTATTGGTTATATTTTGCATGTGGCCAATCCTTATGCCTATTCAGGTCAGGTTAACCAAGAAGCTCAAATTTATGTGCATCAGGTTGTGCGTGAGGATGCCCATCTGCTTTATGGATTTCGCTCAGAAGATGAGAAAAAGCTCTTTCTTAGTCTGATTTCGGTTTCTGGGATTGGTCCTGTGTCAGCTCTTGCTATTATCGCTGCTGATGACAATGTTGGCTTGGTTCAAGCCATTGAAACCAAGAACATCACCTACTTGACTAAGTTCCCTAAAATTGGTAAGAAAACAGCCCAGCAGATGGTGCTGGACTTGGAAGGCAAGGTAGTAGTTGCAGGAGATGATCTTCCTGCTAAGGTGGCAGTGCAAGCAAGCGCTGAAAATCAAGAATTGGAGGAAGCTATGGAAGCCATGCTGGCTCTGGGCTACAAGGCAACCGAACTCAAGAAAATCAAGAAATTCTTTGAAGGAACGACAGATACAGCTGAGAACTATATCAAGTCGGCCCTTAAAATGTTGGTCAAATAGGAGTAGAGCATGACAAAACGTTGTTCGTGGGTCAAGATGACCAATCCGCTCTACATTGCCTATCATGATGAGGAGTGGGGTCAGCCCCTCCATGATGACCAAGCATTGTTTGAATTGTTGTGTATGGAAACCTATCAGGCAGGCCTGTCTTGGGAAACGGTACTCAACAAACGCCAAGCTTTCCGAGAAGCCTTTCATGGCTATCAAATTCAAGCGGTCGCAGAGATGACCGACACCGAACTGGAAGACTTGCTGGAGAATCCAGCCATCATTCGAAATAGGGCCAAGATTTTCGCTACACGCGCTAACGCCCAAGCCTTTCTACGGTTACAGGCAGAATATGGCTCTTTTGATGCCTATCTTTGGTCTTTTGTTGAGGGGAAAACGATCGTTAACGATGTTCCCGATTACCGCCAAGCCCCAGCTAAAACCGCTTTGTCTGAGAAATTAGCCAAAGATCTTAAAAAACGAGGCTTCAAGTTCACAGGCCCAGTCGCCGTCTTGTCTTTTTTACAAGCAGCAGGACTAGTTGATGACCACGAGAACGATTGTGAGTGGAAAAGCGGTCATTAGTGTGTACAGGTAACTAGCATATCTGAGAATATAGAAAAAGATGAGAAACTTTTCCCAGCTTTATTTGTTATAGTCAAAGCGAATGACTTGTTCCTGTGCATCTACATGAGCATGGATTCCGAAGGGTACAATGGCTCTTGGAGTTGCGTGGCCGACATTCAGATTATAGAGAATCGGGATATTACTGTCTATGGTATCCAATAGTGCCTCTTTATAGTCGTCATAGAAAGTTTCATCCATAGGTTTTCCGACCAGGAGTCCACTGATGGCCTCGAATATACCAGTGTTCTTTAAAGTTTGCAACATCTTTTTGAAGTCTTTCGGCTCAGGCTTTTCTTCGCTTGTTTCTAGTAAGAGGATTTTTCCTTCCCAGTCTGACAAGTCGGGGAAAAGTTTGTATTTTTGGCAGAGCTCCGTGCTATCTGCGTATCGAGAATTGTCAAAGATATCGTAGAGGGATTCGAGGCAACCACCGAGGATTTTTCCCTCGAACTGGGCATTTCCTTGCAACAACTCAAAACCGGTATTTGCATGACTGACACGAGGTGTCCCCAGAGCCTTGGGACTGAAGTCAGTCCTTTCATCATACCAAACGTCACTAGGGCGGATTTCTGAGATTCTTCCCGTCTCAATCAATTCTTTAAAGTAGTGAAGGCTATAGGCTAGCATTTCTTTGTCTAATTCACAAATGTCTGCTAAGAAGGATTGACCATAAAAAGTCTTGATTCCTAGTTTATGCAACATGAGATGGTTCATGGTTGTATCCGAGAAGCCAAGAAAAATCTTTTGTTTGATAACCTTTTGTAGTTGGTCATTTTCAAAAAGATAAGGTAGTAAGCGATAGGTATCGTCTCCACCGATGGCACATAGGATCATGTCCATGCTATCATCAGAAAAGGCATGAATCAAATCCTCTGCACGTGCTTCAGGATGGTTCTTGATAAAGTCTAATCCTTTTTGCGAATGGGACAAAAAGATAGGATTGAGTCCCAGGTTCTTGAGACGTTGGACACCTAAGTCCACTTCGTGTTTGACAAAGTCCTCTCCAATAATGCCACTAGATAAACTAACAATACCAATAGTAGAAATCATATCCCATCCTCCTAGAAATAGATTGATACTCTTCGAAAATCAAATTCAAACCACGTCAGCTTTGCCTTGCCGTACTCAAGTACAGCCTGCGGCTAGCTTCCTAGTTTGCTCTTTGATTTTCATTGAGTATGAGCCTATTTTATCACAAAAGATTAGATAGAGCTATGTGGTATGTCAGAAGAATACTTTAAAATCAAAAAAGTAAGTGAAAAAGCAACCGCACCAGCAGTTGCTTTTATCATTCTTTTTAATAACGTGTTGGTCCTGCACTTGCGCTGCGGATGTTCAAGCGTTTCTTTAGATAGAAGCGAAGGGCTAGGAGGACTGCTCCGATAATAGCCAGTGGCACTGGAGCAAGTACTGGGTTAAGGCTAGCTGGTAGGAAGCTTGTTGCAAAGAAGACAAGCAACCAAAGGAACATAGATGCTAGGATAACTAGTACAGATTTCCAGAAAGGTGGACGTTGACTGCGGTCCATATCTGGTCCATAATATTGGTAAACAAAGTAGTACATCAAGTAGAAGGCAAATCCACCAACCAGTCCAACTAAGAGGAGGGTAATCAATCCATAGCCGAAAGCTTGCTCTGCTGAGAAGAAGGTTGTGAGGGCGCTGACGAGAGCAAAGAGGCTAGTGATGAAAAGAGCTGAGTCCATAATCATGAGTTTTGGATCATCATTTTCCTTTGGATGCTCTTTTTCATATTGTTCCTTGACAGTGAAACTATGAGCCCAATGGGTCGGTGCGCCATAGAGGGAACGAGCAGTCGTACCTTTAGATTGTTCCTCAAGGATTTGGGGAATAACTTCCTCAAAAATAGTTTTGATTTCAGCGTCTGTTTTTCCATCTTTGATGAATTGTTGGGTAGCGATATGGACAAACTCTTGGTTTTTCTTTGTTAATTTTTGTAGATCAATCTGAGACATAGGAACTCCTCTTAGAACCATTTTTTATGGATGAGATAGAGAGTGAGCGAGACACTCATAGCAAAGGCGATAAAGACGATTAACCAGAAAGCATTTGGCTCTCCGTTTAGGGGGATTTCATTATCCTTAAAGTTCATCCCGTAGGCAGAAAAGACCATGGTTGGGATGGACATAACGATGGTCACAAGGGCCAAGGTTTTCATGATGTTGTTCTGGTTGTTAGAAATGATAGAGGCGAAGGTCTCTGTCATAGAGTGCAAGACGTTTCCATAAATGTCTGCCATCTCGATGGCCTGTTGGGTTTCAATCAGGGTATCTTCAAGCAGGTCCTCGTCCTCAAGGTATTTCTTGATATTGCTGGTTGAGCTGGTCAATTTCTTAATCACACGCTCATTTGTTTTGAGGGAAGCCTTGAAATAGACGATGGTTTTTTCCAATTCCATGAGCTCAATCAATTCTTCATTACGAGTTGATTGATGCAGTTGACTTTCGATTTGTTCACTCTTACGGTCAATCGAACGAAGGGCTGTTAGGTAAAGCTCTGCATTGCGATAGAGAATCTGGAAGATAAAACGCGAACGCATAAAAGTATAGAAATTACGCAATCGACGGTTGATAAAGACATCGAGGACTGGTAATGGTTCCAAACACGTAGTGATAATGGTTTCCTCAGTGATGATAATACCAAGCGGGATGGTGACGTAGTAGGTGCGGTTATTTCTTTCCTCTGTGACCGGCACGTCAACGATAATCAGGGTGTACTCGTCTTCAATCGTAATACGAGACATTTCTTCCGCATCGAGCGGTGCTCGAAGGTCGGCAATATCGATATCGAAGGCGTTAGCGATTTCCAGTGATTCATTTTGAGTCGGATTGACGAGATTGATCCAAGTACCCGGTTCAAGCGTATCGATCTCTTTAAATTCAGTTGTTGTAGAGAGAAAAACTTGTTTCATATCCCTTATCCTTTCTCATTTTTCAGATTTTTTCACACCGTACTATTATACTATAAATTCAGCCTTTTGGGTAATAGAATCTCACTTTTTTTGGTATAATGGTAAGCAATAATGGACTAGAAAGAACAAAGATGCAAGATAAAATTGTTATTCATGGGGCGCGTGCCCATAATTTAAAAAATATTGATGTGGAGATTCCGCGAGACAAGTTGGTTGTCGTGACAGGTTTGTCAGGTTCAGGGAAATCCAGTCTGGCCTTTGATACCCTCTATGCGGAGGGACAACGTCGCTATGTGGAGAGTTTGTCAGCCTACGCTCGCCAATTCTTGGGGAATATGGAAAAACCAGATGTAGATGCCATTGATGGTCTCAGCCCAGCTATTTCCATTGACCAGAAAACGACTAGTAAAAATCCTCGTTCGACGGTGGGAACCACGACTGAAATCAATGACTATCTGCGTCTCCTCTACGCACGTGTGGGGACGCCTTACTGTATCAACGGGCATGGAGCTATCAAGGCTTCTTCTGTGGAACAAATCGTGGATAAGGTTTTGGAGTTACCTGAACGCCAGCGCTTGCAGATTTTGGCCCCTGTCATCCGCAAGAAAAAAGGCCAACATAAGAGTGTTATCGAGAAGGTTCAGAAAGATGGGTATGTCCGTGTCCGTGTGGATGGGGAAGTCTATGATGTGACCGAAGTGCCAGAGTTGTCCAAGAGCAAGCAACACAATATTGATGTCGTGGTTGACCGTATTGTTATCAAGGAGGGCATTCGTAGTCGTCTCTTTGATTCCATTGAGGCTGCCCTTCGTATTGCAGAAGGTTATGTCATTATCGACACTATGGACGACTCTGAGTTGTTGTTCTCTGAGCATTATGCCTGCCCAGTTTGTGGATTTACTGTCCCAGAGTTAGAGCCGCGTCTCTTCTCCTTCAATGCTCCTTTTGGCTCTTGTAGTGAGTGTGATGGCTTGGGCATCAAGCTGGAGGTGGATACTGATTTGGTAGTGCCAGATGCCAGCAAAACCTTACGTGAGGGAGCCTTGGCTCCTTGGAATCCTATCTCATCCAACTACTATCCAAACATGCTAGAGCAGGCCATGACGGCCTTTGGAGTGGATATGGATAAGCCTTTTGAGGACTTGTCAGAAGAAGATAAGAACTTGATTCTCTACGGCTCAGATGGCAAGGAATTCCATTTCCACTATGAGAATGAATTTGGTGGCGTGCGCGATATTGACATTCCTTTTGAGGGAGTTATTGGTAATATCAAACGTCGTTATCATGAAACCAATAGCGACTATACTCGTACCCAGATGCGCCTTTACATGAATGAGCTGACCTGCGGAACTTGTCGTGGTTACCGTCTCAATGACCAGGCCTTGTCTGTCCGTGTTGGTGGTGAGCAAGGGCCGCATATCGGAGAAATTTCAGACCTATCTATCGCAGACCACTTGGACTTGGTAAGCCAGTTGACTCTATCTGAAAATGAATCTATTATTGCTCGTCCTATTCTCAAGGAAATCAAGGACCGCTTGACCTTCCTCAATAACGTGGGTCTTAATTATCTGACTCTGTCACGTTCAGCAGGAACCCTTTCGGGTGGTGAGAGTCAGCGTATTCGCTTGGCAACTCAGATTGGTTCTAACCTATCAGGTGTCCTCTATATTTTGGATGAGCCGTCAATCGGTCTTCACCAGAGGGATAATGACCGTCTGATTGCCAGTCTCAAAAAGATGCGCGACTTGGGTAATACACTCATCGTGGTGGAACACGATGAAGATACCATGCGCGAAGCGGACTATCTGATTGACGTTGGTCCTGGTGCAGGTGTTTTTGGTGGGGAGATTGTTGCCGCAGGTACGCCCAAACAGGTAGCTCGTAACAGTAAGTCTATCACAGGCCAGTACTTGTCAGGCAAACGTGCCATTCCAGTGCCAGACGAGCGCCGTGTCGGAAATGGTCGTTTTATCGAAGTGACAGGAGCGCGTGAGAACAACTTGCAAAATGTCACGGCTCGCTTTCCACTAGGAAAATTTATCGCCGTTACAGGGGTATCTGGCTCAGGGAAATCGACCCTAATCAATAGCATTCTCAAAAAAGCCATTGCCCAGAAGCTCAACCGTAATTCAGACAAGCCTGGTAAATTCAAGACCATCACAGGGATTGAGCATGTAGACCGCTTGATTGACATTGATCAGAGCCCTATCGGACGGACGCCAAGGTCTAACCCTGCTACCTATACGGGAGTCTTTGACGATATACGTGACCTTTTTGCCCAGACAAATGAGGCTAAGATTCGTGGTTACAAGAAGGGACGTTTTAGTTTCAATGTTAAGGGAGGTCGTTGTGAAGCCTGCTCAGGTGACGGGATCATTAAGATTGAGATGCACTTCTTGCCAGATGTTTATGTGGCTTGTGAAGTTTGCCACGGAACTCGCTACAACAGTGAAACCCTAGAAGTTCACTACAAGGAAAAAAATATCTCGCAGGTCTTGGACATGACCGTCAACGATGCGGTGGAGTTCTTCCAACACATTCCCAAGATTCAACGCAAACTTCAAACCATCAAGGATGTGGGACTGGGCTATGTGACGCTAGGGCAACCAGCTACCACCCTTTCTGGGGGAGAAGCCCAGCGTATGAAGTTGGCTAGTGAACTCCACAAACGATCGACAGGAAAATCTTTCTACATTCTGGATGAGCCGACGACAGGGCTTCATACCGAGGATATCGCTCGCTTGCTTAAGGTTTTAGCTCGCTTTGTCGATGATGGCAATACAGTTCTTGTCATTGAGCACAATCTGGATGTTATCAAGACGGCAGACCATATTATTGACTTGGGACCTGAGGGCGGTGTCGGCGGTGGAACCATCATCGCAACAGGAACTCCAGAAGAAGTAGCTGCTAACCAAGCCAGCTACACAGGACAGTATTTGAAAGGAAAATTACATCATGAATAAACGCGTACAAGCATTTCTAGATAAAATGCAAGAAAAAGAACTAGATGGTATCATCATCAATAACCTTAAAAACGTCTATTATTTGACTGGTTTTTGGGGCTCAAACGGAACAGTCTTTATCAGCCGTGACCGTCAGGTCTTGGTGACAGACTCTCGCTATATCATTGCAGCCAAGCAAGAAACCAGTGGGTTTGAAATCGTAGCAGATCGCGATGAATTGGCTGTCATTGCAGGAATTGTTAAGGACATGGGCTTGTATCGAATCGGTTTTGAAGATGAGATTTCAGTTTCTTATTATCATCGTATGCAGGCCGCCTTTGAAGGAATTGACTTGCTTCCACAAACTCAGTTTGTCGAAGGTCTTCGAATGATTAAGGATGAAGCGGAGATTGCAGCTATTCGCAAGGCTTGTTCTATCTCAGACCAAGCTTTCCGCGATGCGCTTGACTTTATTAAGCCAGGAAAGACTGAAATTGAGATTGCCAACTTCCTTGACTTCCGCATGCGTGAGTTGGGAGCATCTGGCTTATCTTTTGATACGATTCTAGCTAGCGGTATCAATTCTTCTAAACCCCATGCCCATCCTATGCACAAACCAGTGGAGCTAGGAGAAGCCATTACAATGGACTTCGGTTGCCTTTATGACCACTATGTCAGTGATATGACACGGACTATCTATCTAGGGCATGTTAGCGACGAGCAAGCAGAGATTTACAATACGGTTTTTAAAGCCAACCAAGCCTTGATTGACCAGGCTAAGGCAGGATTAGGTTTCCGAGACTTTGATAAAATTCCTCGTGATATTATCATCGAAGCAGGCTATGGCGACTACTTTACACACGGTATTGGTCACGGTATTGGACTGGACATCCATGAAGAACCTTACTTTAGCCAGACTTCTACAGAAACTATTAAGGCGGGTATGGCCTTGACCGATGAACCAGGTATCTATATCGAAGGCAAATATGGCGTTCGTATCGAGGATGATATCCTGATTACAGAGACAGGTTGTGAATTGTTGACCTTAGCTCCAAAAGAGTTGATAGTTATTTAAGAGTTAAACAACTCAAATGATTGACTTTTAAATTTTAAAGGTTTATACTGAAAGACGAAAACGGTAGGTGAGGCTACCATAGGGATACGGATGACTACCGCAAAGCAGTGGAGACACTACTCGTTGGTCAACAGTCCTGGTCGCGAAGGCCAAGACTAAGCTCATTACATTGCCCTATGGAGTTAAAGCTTGAACGAAAAACAGATAATTAGTTTTTTAATCCTGCCATTTTATGGTGGGATTTTCTACTGTTTAAATCAAAGAAAGGAGATAAACGATGCAAATTGACGATCATCCGGAACCGCACATACACAGCCAATCGCTGATTTGTGTCGTTCTGCCCTTATAAAGTGATTGGTCTCTGTGTATGAAACACATCATTCATACAGATAGGAGAAACCAATGAAAACTACAAAAGAAAGATTAGCAACAGCTATTCATACATCTTTAAACGAAACTCTCTCTTTTTATAAGACAAGTCTAACAGGCTTGACTGAGGAGCAGGTGGAGAAAAATCGTGACCTATATGGTGAAAATACCATCACAAAGGGTCAAGAAGACAGTATCCTCAAAAAGATTTACGAATCCATTATCAATCCTTTTACGATCATCTTACTGGTCATCGCCGTGATTTCCTTGGTGACCAATGTCTGGTTGGCAAAACCAGGTCAAGAGGATCCGACGACTTCTATTATCATCGTTGTCCTAGTCCTCATTTCTGGTGGCATACGCTTTGTCCAAGAACTCCGTAGTGATAAGGCTGCGACCAATCTATCAAAAATGATTGTCAACACAGCGACTGTCATTCGTCAAGGAGAAATTCAAGAAGTGCCTATCGATGATTTGGTAGTGGGTGACGTGGTTAAATTAAGCGCTGGAGATATGATTCCAGCAGATCTTCTTTTATTTGAGTCGCGTGATTTCTTTGTACAACAGTCTGGCTTGACAGGTGAAAGTGAATCGGTTGAAAAATTGGCCTTGACCAAGGCAACAGTTCAACAATCTGATAGTCTGCTAGAAGCAGAAGCGCTCGCCTTTATGGGAACCAATGTCTTATCTGGTAGTGCCAAGGCCGTGGTTTTAGCAGTTGGTGATGATACCATGATGGGGGCCATTGAGCAGACTTTGAACACCTATGATGAACCTACTTCGTTTGAACGGGAGATGAATAGTATTTCGTGGCTCTTGATTCGTTTGATGCTGGTCATGGTGCCCATCGTTTTCTTGTCCAATGGTTTAACAGATGGAGATTGGTTAGAAGCTGGCGTATTTGCTTTGAGTGTTGGTGTTGGATTGACACCTGAGATGCTTCCTATGATTATCACGGCCAGTCTAGCAAAGGGCTCCATCATTATGGCCAAGGAAAAAGTAGTTATCAAGAAACTCAATGCCATACAGGACTTAGGGGCGATTGATATTTTGTGTACAGATAAGACAGGAACTCTAACCCAAGACGAAATTGTCCTTGAATATCCCTTGGACATCCACGGACGCTTGGATTTGACTGTCTTGAGACGAGCTTATCTCAATTCTTATTTTCAAACGGGCTTGAAAAATTTGATGGACAGAGCCATCATCAAACGGACTGAAAAGGAAGCCAAAGAACACACCCTCTTGCAAAATCTGGCTCAAACTTTTCAAAAAATAGATGAGCTTCCCTTTGATTTTGAACGTAGACGTATGAGTGTTATCGTTAAGGATGAACACGAAGTTGTTAGTTTGGTAACCAAGGGTGCCCTAGAGGAAATGTTGACGATTTCTAGTTATGCGGAATATCAAGGAGTGATTACTCCCTTGACAGATGCTATTAGAGAAGAAATTTTAGCAGAAGTTCGACAACTAAATCAACAAGGTTTGCGTGTCTTGGGAGTGGCCTATAAGTCAGGTTTGAGGGAAGGCCATGCCTATACAGTTGATGATGAAGGGGATATGATTCTAACTGGTTATTTAGCCTTCCTAGATCCTCCTAAACCATCTGCAGCACCAGCAATTAAGGCTCTGTTAGAACATGGGGTTCAAACAAAGATTTTGACGGGAGACAACGAAAAAGTTACCCAAGCAGTCTGTGAAAAGGTTGGTTTGGATATCAATCAGATGCTGTTAGGATCTGAAATTGATCAGATGAGTGATCAAGAATTGGCTCAAGCCGTGGAGGAGGTAACAGTCTTTGCCAAACTTTCACCTGACCAAAAAGCGAGGATTATTTTACAATTTAAGGCTAATGGTCATGCTGTTGGCTATATGGGAGATGGGATCAATGATGCTCCTTCTATGAAAGTTGCAGATGTGGGGATTTCTGTTGATACAGCAGTAGATATTGCCAAAGAAACAGCTGATGTTATCCTACTTGATAAGGATCTCATGGTGCTGGAAAAAGGACTTGTTGAAGGGCGTAAGGTCTATGCCAATATGACTAAATATATCAAAATGACAGTGAGTTCTAATTTTGGAAATATCTTATCCCTATTGGTCTCTGGAATCTTTTTGCCATTTTTACCAATGGCACCAGTCCATTTGATTATCCTAAATCTAGTCTATGATTTGTCTTGTATTGCCTTGCCTTTTGACAAGGTGGACAAAGATTTTTTGAGAAATCCGCATATATGGGAAGCTAAGTCCATCACACGTTTCATGATTTGGATAGGACCTATCTCTTCTGCCTTTGATATTTTGACCTTTATTTTTCTCTATTTTATCATTGTACCCATGACAACAGGTCAAGCCTATGTCCATGGAGCGGAGTCTGCCGTAGGATTTATTGTCTTGTTTCAGACAGGTTGGTTTATCGAGTCTATGTGGTCACAGACCATGGTTATTCATATGTTGCGTTCAGCCAAAATTCCCTTTTTACAAAGTCGTCCAGCTTGGCTAGTCCTTGTGACAACCTTATTGGCTGCAGCCTTTGTGACCTTCCTTCCCTACAGTCCACTCGCAATCCTACTTCATCTAACTCCTTTAAAATCGATTTATTTCATCTTTTTACTTTTCATCATTATTTTGTATATGATTAGCGTGACAATTGTGAAAAAAATTTATATCAAGAAATATCAAGAATGGCTGTAAATTTCATTTTGTCAAGAAAAAAGTACGAAAATGACGAAAAAAGTTAAAAAAATTTAAAAATAGGTCGCAAGTCGGATGTTTTTTATGGTATAATAGACTAAACTGATAGTAACATGTAGCGAAAGGGGTAGGTACATGATTAAAATTTATACAGTCTCAAGTTGTACTAGCTGTAAAAAAGCAAAAACCTGGCTCAATGCCCACCAGTTAAGTTATAAAGAACAAAACCTTGGTAAAGAAGGAATTACGAGAGAAGAATTACTGGATATTCTAACCAAAACAGATAACGGAATAGCCAGCATCGTTTCGTCTAAAAATCGCTATGCCAAAGCCCTTGGAGTGGATATTGAAGATTTGAGTGTCAATGAAGTCCTCAATCTGATTATGGAAACACCGAGAATTTTAAAGAGCCCAATCCTTGTAGATGAAAAACGCCTGCAAGTTGGCTACAAGGAAGACGATATTCGTGCCTTCCTACCACGCTCTGTCCGTAATGTAGAAAATGCAGAAGCACGTTTGCGTGCAGCTCTATAAACATCAAGGCTGGGAGCAACTCCCAGTCTTATTTTAATTTCAAAAAGAAAGAAGAAAGAAATGAAAAAAATTGTTCTTGTTAGTCTAGCTTTCCTTTTTGTCCTGGTTGGTTGCGGACAGAAAAAAGAAACTGGACCAGCTACAAAAACAGAAAAGGATACGCTTCAGTCGGCATTGCCAGTTATTGAAAATGCTGAGAAGAATACAGTTGTGACCAAGACTTTGGTCTTGCCCAAGTCAGATGATGGCAGCCAGCAAACCCAAACCATTACATACAAAGACAAGACTTTTTTGAGCTTAAGCATTCAACAAAAGCGTCCAGTCTCTGATGAGTTGAAGACCTATATTGACCAACATGGAGTGGAAGAAACTCAAAAAGCTCTTCTCGAGGCAGAGGAGAAGGATGAGGCTATCATAGAAGCTCGTAAATTAGCAGGATTTAAGCTTGAAACTAAACTATTGAGTGCGACAGAACTTCAAACAACGACTAGTTTTGATTTTCAAGTTTTGGACGTCAAAAAGGCTTCCCAGTTGGAATATTTGAAGAATATTGGCTTGGAAAATCTTTTGAAAAATGAACCAAGCAAATATATTTCAGACAGATTGGCAAATGGTGCGACAGAACAGTAGAAAATCCAAATAAATAGACTGCCTGAATTGTAGAACGTAAGGAATTATGCTATAATGGTACTATTCTAAGGAAAGAGGGTGTTAGAATGGGATTTACTGAAGAAACAGTACGTTTTAAATTGGACGATTCCAATAAAAAAGAAATTAGCGAAACTTTGACAGATGTCTATGCTTCGTTGAACGATAAGGGCTACAACCCAATCAACCAAATCGTAGGTTACGTATTGAGTGGAGACCCTGCCTACGTTCCTCGTTATAATAATGCACGAAATCAAATCCGTAAGTATGAGCGTGATGAGATCGTTGAGGAATTGGTCCGCTACTACCTTAAAGGACAAGGAGTCGATCTATAACCTATGAGAATTATGGGATTGGACGTCGGTTCAAAAACGGTAGGGGTAGCCATTAGCGATCCGCTTGGTTTTACAGCTCAAGGACTTGAAATCATCCAAATTAATGAGGAGCAAGGTCAATTTGGTTTCGACCGCGTTAAGGAATTGGTTGATGTTTACAAGGTGGAACGATTTGTAGTGGGCTTGCCTAAAAACATGAACAATACAAGTGGACCGCGCGTGGAAGCTAGTCAAGTATACGGAGCAAAGCTAGAAGAGCTTTTTGGTTTACCAGTAGACTATCAAGATGAACGCTTGACAACAGTGGCTGCAGAGCGTATGTTGATTGAACAAGCAGATATCAGCCGTAACAAGCGTAAGAAAGTCATTGATAAATTAGCAGCTCAGCTGATTTTACAAAATTATTTAGATAGAAAATTTTAATATAAAGGAGAGGCTATGTCACACGATCATAACCACGAGCACGAAGAACGTGAACTAATCACACTAGTAGATGAGCAAGGAAATGAAACCTTGTTTGAAATCCTTTTGACGATTGACGGAAAAGAAGAATTTGGTAAAAACTATGTTCTTCTAGTACCAGTTAACGCAGAAGAAGACGAAGACGGACAAGTTGAAATCCAAGCTTACTCATTCATCGAAAACGAAGATGGAACAGAAGGTGAATTGCAACCAATCCCAGAAGACTCAGAAGACGAATGGAACATGATTGAAGAAGTCTTCAATAGCTTTATGGAGGAGTGATACAGTCTGGGAGACTGTATCACCCCAACTCCCAGAAATTGGGAAGAGTTGGAACGTCCGGGGGACGTTTTTAGCCCAGCTCTTTGAAATAAAAAAGAGCTGGTATGTTCAGTGAACATTTTTACCCTTACGCTAAAAATAAAGACCATAAGTAAGTATGGGAGACTGTATCAGCCCAACTCCTAGAAATTAGAAACGCAGGCACATTCAGTGGATGTTTTACCCTACGTTAATATTCATAGTAGCTAGTTATTAGCTAACCAGGTAAGAGGTCGGGACGAAAATCCTGACCTCGTTTTTTGTTATCTACGGAATTTTGCTAGATAATTGATTAGACTTTTGTCAAGGAGATGTATATGTTTGAAGTAGAAGAATGGCTCCATAGTCGGATTGGTTTGAATTTTAGGTCAGGTTTGGGCCGAATACAGCAAGCGGTGGATTTGTTCGGAAATCCTGAGCGGTCTTACCCTATTATCCACGTAACAGGGACTAATGGGAAAGGATCTACCATTGCTTTTATGAGGGAGTTATTTATGGGACATGGCAAAAAAGTTGCGACCTTTACCTCCCCTCATATCGTCTCCATCAATGACCGAATCTGCATTAATGGACAACCAATAGCTGATGCAGACTTTATCCGTTTAGCTGAGCAGATCAAGGAGATGGAAAAGACGCTTTTGCAAACCCATGATCAGTTGTCCTTTTTTGAATTGCTGACCTTGATTGCTTTTCTTTATTTTAGAGAGCAAGAGGTGGACTTGGTTTTACTAGAAGTGGGAATTGGTGGCTTACTTGACACGACCAATGTGGTAACTGGAGAGATTGCCGTCATCACCTCCATCGGACTTGACCATCAGGAGACTCTGGGTGACAGTATAGCAGCAATCGCAGAGCAGAAAGCTGGTATTTTTAAGGCTGATAAAAAGGCAGTGATTGCAAAATTGCCTCCAGAAGCTAGACTTGTCTGTCAGAAAGAAGCAGACTCTTTAGCTGTTGACCTTTATCAGGCAAGTCAGGATTTTTCAATGCTGAATGGGAATTTTTCAAGCTCTTTGGTTAACCTTTCACAGTTGAAAATAGGTTTAGAAGGAGCTTATCAGCAGGAGAATGCGGCCTTGGCGCTACAAACTTTTCTTCTTTTTATGAGGGAAGGAAAGGAAGTTGTTGATGAGCAGGTTGTAAGACAGGCTTTGGAGAAGACCCATTGGGCTGGTCGCTTGGAGCGTATTCGTCCGAAGATATACTTGGACGGTGCCCATAACCTCCCTGCCTTGATTCGCTTGGTTGAGTTTATCAAAGAAAAAGAGCAGGAAGGATATCGTCCTCAAATCCTATTTGGAGCCTTGAAACGTAAGGATTATCAAGGAATGTTGGGTTACCTGACTGAGAATTTGCCTCAGGTGGAACTCGAGGTGACTGGTTTTGACTATCAAGGTTCTCTGGACGAGATAGATGTAACAGGTTACCATGTAATTCCCTCTTACCGAGAATTTATCAGCAGTTTTGAAGAAAGAGCCGATACCAAGGACTTGTTATTCATTACAGGGTCTCTCTATTTTATCTCAGAAGTACGGAGCCACATACTGGGGCATGAGCAGATAAATTGACCTCTCTAGCAAGTCTTAGTCTCTTAGTAGCTTGTTCACAGAGAGCTCAACAGGTTCAACAACCAGCAGCTCAACCGCAAACACAACAAACTCAGCAATTACAACCTGCTACTTCATCTTCTACAGAAAATAGCAACCAGGCAGCAACAAGTTCTTCACAAAATGCGCCTGAGGCTCAACCAACTAATATTGATGGAACTTATACTGGTCAGGACGAAGGAGACCGTATCACTTTAGTGGTAACTGGAACAACTGGTACTTGGACTCAGGTAGAAACTGACGGGGAACAAGAAATCAAGCAGGTTAGCTTTGACGCTGCTAATCAACGCATGATTATTGGTGATGATGTCAAGATTTATGCAATCAATGGTAATCAGATGATTATCGACGATATGGATAGAGAAGCGTTTGATCGCATCGTTTTATCAAAATAGACTAGGAGGAGACTGGAATTTTCGGTCTCTTTTGCTTTTGCTCAGAAAAATGATTATAAATACTTGCCTTCTACCGAATACCTGAGTTATACTAGTTTTAATTACCTGTTTTTACCATTCAAACTATCAAGGAGGGGATATGAAATATAGAAAATTTCAATTATTAATGTCCAAGTATGGCTTTAGTCTTTCGATTATGCTGCTTGAACTGTGTCTTGTTTTTGGTCTCTTTCTTTATTTAGGGCGCATGGCTCCTATTCTATGGGTTATTCTCTTAATCTTTATGAGTATGGCGACTATCGTAGCGATTGTAAATCGTTCCATGGCGCCTGAAAGCAAGGTAATGTGGCTAGTGGTGACTTTTGTTCCTGTCATTGGCCCCTTGCTCTATCTGATGTTTGGTGAAAGGCGATTGTCCAAAAAAGAAATCAAGCAGTTGGACAAACTTGGTTCTATGCATTTTCGGGAGGATAACAGTAAAGCACTCCGCCAGAAATTGAAAGAAGAGGATAAGGCGGCTTATGGAGTTATCAAATCTTTGTTAAGTATGGATAGCAATGCCGACGTCTATGACCGAACAGACTCACAATTCTTTTCTTCGGGTGAAAGCATGTGGCAACATATGTTGGAAGACCTCAAGAAAGCTGAGAAATTTATCTTTCTAGAGTACTATATTGTCGAAGAAGGTCTGATGTGGAATAGCATATTAGATATACTAGAGCAAAAGGCAGCTCAGGGTGTAGAGATCAAGATGCTCTATGATGATATCGGTTGTATGGCAACTTTGCCTGGAGATTATACTATTCAGCTTCGTAGTCGAGGGATTGAAGCCCATAAGTTTAACAAGGTGATCCCTCGTTTGACGGTGGCTTACAACAATCGGGATCATCGGAAAATCCTTGTCATAGATGGTCAGGTAGCTTATACAGGAGGTATTAACTTAGCCGATGAGTACATCAATCATGTAGAACGCTTTGGATATTGGAAGGACAGTGGGATTCGCATAGATGGCCCTGGTGTCAAGGCTCTAACCCGTCTCTTTTTGATGACTTGGTACATCAATCGTGGGGAAATCAGCGATTTTGACCAGTATCACTTGGAAAATCAGCCTTGTTCTGGCCAAGGACTGTGCATTCCTTACGGTAGTGGACCCAAGCCCATCTTCCGTACCCAGGTAGGGAAAAAAGTCTATCAAAGTTTGATTAATCAGGCTACCGATTCAGTCTATATCACAACCCCCTATTTGATTATTGACTATGATTTAACAGAGAGTATTAAAAATGCGGCCATGAGGGGTGTTGATGTCCGCATCGTGACCCCTTTCATTCCAGATAAGAAATTAATCCAGCTCATAACAAGAGGGGCCTATTCGGATTTGTTGTCGGCGGGAGTAAGGATTTTTGAGTATAGTCCAGGCTTTATCCACAGTAAACAAATCCTAGTGGATAAGGACTTTGCTGCAGTTGGGACCATTAACTTAGATTATAGAAGTTTGCTTCACCACTATGAAAATGCAGTCTTGCTATATAAAACAGAATCAATCACTGAGATTCAAAAAGATTTTCAAGAGATTTTTTCAGCATCGCAAGAAATTTTCCCTCATACGATAAAAAATAGCTGGTATCAGAAATTGATTAAGGAAATTGCCCAGTTATTCGCCCCTATCTTATAAGAAATCGAGGACTGAGGACACAAACCAGTCCTCTTTTTCTTGTCTTTTACGAATAAGAAGATGTAGGAGGGAAGATGCTGACTCAGAAAGAATTAAACTATATCACGACATTTAAACAGACACATTTACACCGATTTCGGGAAATTGAAACCTTTGTGAAACTATGCAAAAAATCACTCAAACACCCATCGCAAGCTGACAATCCTAGGACTTTTTGATATACTAAGACAGATAAATTGAATAGGAGAAACGATATGAGTGTGTATGGTAGAGTAGAAGAAGTTCATCAGGAGAATCGTGAACCTCTAGAATACCAAATCGAACAAGAATCGCATCATCGTGAATCAAGTCGTCTTCCTTTGGTAAAAATTTTACTATGGAGTACGCTTGTAACAGGAATAACTCTAGGAGTACCGCTATTACTCGATTTAATGAGTGCACAAGAAGTGCAGGATTTTTATACAGGTTGGGCGCTTCATCAGACCGGGAAAATTTACAGCGACTATTATGGAAGTCAAGGCTTGCTTTATTATTTGCTGACTTACGTGACTCAGGGCGGATTTTTCTTTGCCATTTTTGAGTGGTTAGCCTTGGTAGCAGGAGGATTTTTCCTCTTTAAATCGGCGAATACCTTGACAGAGCAAGGAGAACAAGCTGGACAAGTAGTGACTATTTTTTACATGCTAGTTACAGGTCTTGCTTTTGGTGGAGGTTATGCGACTCTTTTAGCGCTTCCCTTCTTATTCGCGGCCTTTAGTTTAGTTGCGGCTTACCTAAGCAATCCAAGCCATGACAAGGGATTTGTACGGATTGGGCTGGCTTTGGCAGGAGGATTTTTCTTTGCTCCCTTGTCATCGCTCCTGTTTATTGCTGTAGTGAGTTTAGGCTTGTTGGTCTTTAACCTTGGGCATAGACGCTTTGCACATGGATTTTATCAGTTTCTTGCAGTGGCTTTAGGTTTTTCACTGGTCTTTTATCCAACTGCCTACTATAGTGTTGCAACAGGAAGTTTTGAGGATGCGATTAGTGGAATTTTGTATCCAATTCATTCCATTCGTTTGGCTTCTGTTTCGGCATTGTTAGAAAATGTTTTGTTTTATGGGTTGTTGACTCTTGGCATGGGAGTTTTGGTTTTTGTCTTTTTAGGCCTCTTTCAATCTAAATCCTCTAAACTATATGTCATCTCAGTGCCTGCGAGTTTGTTCCTAATTTTAGGTTTGGTAGTGATTTTCTTTACACAGGATCCCCTACATGCATTCCGTTTGATGCTCATTTTCCCTGTCTTTCTTCTGCTTTTAGTGTCTAATATTAAGGGGCAACAGAGTGGTCGTAGCGTTAGAAGAAGACGCAGAGAAGAGCCTGTTAGTCTCTGGCATCGCTATATTAAGGGGAATCTTTACCTACCGATTTTAACTTTGTTATATCTTTTGGCTGTTCCTTTTTTGATGAGGTTTGTCCTTTATCCAGTACCTTATCAAGAACGTGAGCGTCTTGCTGATTTGGTGAAAGAGGAGACAAGTACGGAAGATGCTATCTATGCATGGGATGATACTGCAACCCTTTATCGTAAGAGTGAGCGCTTGTCGCCATCGGCTATTTTGTCCCCGTTGCACTATACAGCAACTGAGGAAAATCGGAATAAGCTACTCAATGACTTGAAAGAAAAACAACCCAAGGTGATTGTGGTGAATGATAAGGTAGCAGTCTGGTCTGAAGTGGAAACACTTTTGAAAGAAAATTATCAACCAGTAAAGACTGATTACTCAGAATTCAAAGTCTATAAAATTAAATAACCAAATCAATATCTTGTGTATTTTTAAAAATTTTAGGATTTTTAACACAAGATATTGATTTTTCTTTTTAGAGTGGTATAATACTTTTTAGATATCCTATTTTAGAAAAGAGCATGCATATGATTGCACTAGAAGAAAAAATTACAACCCTACCAACCCTCTTTGTTGAAAAACGAGATGGGAGACGTGTTGTATTTGATGTGGACAAGATTGACAAGGCTCTCCACAAGGCGGCTGACAAGGTTATGGATGTGACACCCTTGGTTGAAAAGCGCCTAAATGCTCTGACTGAGCGAATTGTCACAGAAATTCATAGTCGCTTTCCACAGGGAGTTAAGATTTACGAAATCCAAAATATTGTAGAACATGAACTCCTTGAAGCCAAAGAATATGCGTTGGCTGAAGAGTATATTACTTATCGGACACAGAGGGATTTTGAACGCTCAAAAGCGACAGATATTAACTTTAGTATCCATAAACTGCTCAATAAAGATCAAGCGGTCGTCAATGAAAATGCCAATAAAGACAGCGATGTCTTTAATACCCAGCGTGATTTGACAGCAGGGATTGTTGGGAAATCAATCGGACTGCAAATGCTCCCTAAGCACGTAGCCAATGCCCACCAAAAGGGGGATATCCACTATCACGATTTGGACTACAGTCCTTACACCCCTATGACCAACTGTTGTTTGATTGATTTCAAGGGGATGTTGGAAAATGGTTTTAAGATTGGAAATGCGGAGGTAGAGAGTCCCAAGTCTATCCAGACTGCGACAGCTCAGATTTCCCAAATCATTGCTAACGTTGCTTCTAGCCAGTATGGAGGCTGTTCAGCTGACCGTATCGATGAAGTCTTGGCGCCGTACGCAGAGAAGAATTACCAAAAACATCTCAAAGATGCAGAAGAGTGGGTTTTGCCTGACAAACGGGAAGATTACGCTTGGAAGAAAACACAAAAAGACATCTACGATGCCATGCAATCTCTTGAGTATGAAATCAACACCCTCTTCACTTCAAATGGTCAAACACCTTTTACTTCACTCGGTTTTGGTCTGGGAACTAGTCGTTTTGAACGGGAAATTCAAAAAGCTATCTTGACCATTCGGATCAAGGGGCTTGGTTCAGAACATCGAACAGCTATCTTCCCAAAACTTATCTTCACGCTTAAAAGAGGTCTTAACTTGGAAGAAGGGACTCCCAACTATGACATCAAACAGTTGGCCCTCGAGTGCGCAACCAAACGGATGTATCCAGATGTCTTATCTTATGATAAGATTGTTGACTTGACTGGTTCTTTCAAGGTACCTATGGGCTGTCGTTCTTTTCTTCAAGGATGGAAAGACGAGAATGGTGTAGAAGTCAATTCAGGTCGGATGAATCTAGGTGTTGTGACGGTCAATCTTCCTCGCATTGCCCTCGAGTCTGAAGGCGATATGAACAAGTTCTGGGAAATCTTCAACGAGCGTATGAATATCGCTGAAGATGCTCTGGTTTACCGTGTCGAACGTACTAAAGAGGCGACGCCAGCAAATGCTCCTATCCTTTATCAATACGGTGCTTTTGGTCATCGTCTAGGTAAAGAAGAAAGTGTTGACCAGCTCTTTAAGAATCGTCGTGCAACCGTTTCGCTGGGTTACATCGGTTTGTACGAGGTAGCGACAGTTTTCTTTGGAAATAGCTGGGAACACAATCCAGAAGCCAAGGAATTCACGCTGGATATCATTCGTGATATGAAACGCCGTGTAGAAGAGTGGTCTGACCAATATGGTTACCATTTCTCTATCTACTCAACACCGTCTGAAAGTCTAACAGACCGCTTCTGCCGACTAGATACAGAGAAGTTTGGCTCTATTCCTGATATCACGGATAAGGAATACTACACCAACTCTTTCCACTACGATGTTCGTAAAAATCCAACACCGTTTGAAAAATTAGACTTTGAGAAAGTCTATCCAGAAGCAGGTGCGTCAGGTGGTTTTATCCATTATTGTGAGTATCCAGTTCTTCAGCAAAATCCAAAGGCTCTGGAAGCTGTTTGGGACTATGCCTATGATCGAGTGGGCTATCTAGGAACCAATACTCCGATTGACCGTTGCTACAAGTGTGACTTTGAAGGGGATTTTGAACCAACTGAGAGAGGATTTGCTTGTCCAAACTGTGGCAATAGCGACCCTAAAACCGTAGATGTGGTCAAACGAACTTGTGGCTATCTAGGTAATCCTCAAGCAAGACCTATGGTCAACGGCCGTCACAAGGAAATCGCTGCGCGTGTCAAACACATGAATGGCTCAACGATTAAAATAGCTGGACATCAAGTAACAAATTAGAAAGAAATGAAATGGGAAAATATCAATTAGACGATAAAGGGCGTGCACAAGTGACCCGTTATCACGAGAAACACTCTAAAGGTGGAGCTGGTAAGAAAGAACGCTTGCTCAACCTCAGAGAACAATTTTTAAACAAGAATAAGAAAAAATAAAAGTGAGAGTCAGCTCTCGCTTTTCTCTTATGTGACTAGTAGTCCGTCTCGCTCCGCTAGGTGCGAGACAAAAAAACTCCGAACGCGATACAATAAAGGTGTTCAAGCCAATTGTAAAGCGAAAGGAGAAAAATATGGCACAAAAGGCTCATAGTTTATCGCACACAAAGTGGCACTGTAAGTATCACATTGTGTTCACCCCTAAGTATAGACGAAAAGTTGTCTATAATCAATATCGAAGTAGTTTAGGCGAAATATTTCATCGCTTGTGTAGTGATAAAGGAGTTGAAATTATCGAGGGTCACTTAATGCCAGACCATGTACACATGTTAGTCAGTATTCCACCAAGGATAAGTGTTTCGAGTTTCATGGGTTATTTAAAAGGAAAAAGTGAACTCATGATGTTTGGCAACGCGCCAATCTCAAGTACAAGTTTGGGAATCGGCATTTCTGGGCGGAAGGTTATTATGTAAGTACAGTAGGGCTTAATGAAGCCACAATTAAGAAATATATTCAAAAGCAGGAAAAGCATGATATAGCACTAGATAAATTGAGTGTAAAAGAATATGAGGATCCCTTTAGGGATAGTGGTAAGTAATACTAAAGCCTCTTTAAGAGGCAAGTGACGAGTCAAGAGCAATGAGGCTTGAACAAAGTGAAAGCCAGCGTCTTTAGGCGCTGGCTGGTAATTTGGGCTTATAGCCCTGGGACAAACCACCCGTTTGACGGGTGGTCATGATTAGTGGGAGGTAAGGATGGAACTACGCAGACCAAGATTAGCAGATAAGAAGGCTGTTATAGATATGATGGAGGGATTTGAAAAATATCAGTCGCCTCACGACGGTGGTTTCTGGGATACAGAGAATTTTTACTATGAAGACTGGTTGGAAACAAATATGCAAAAAGAGATGGGAATTAACTTGCCTGAAAATCGTGTTCCTTCTATTCAATTTGTATCATTTGATGATGTAGGTCGTGCTCTAGGATTTTTGAATCTGCGATTGAGACTGAATGAGGGTTTACTGAATTATGCTGGCCATATTGGCTATTCTATCCGACCATCTGAAAGAGGCAAAGGTTATGCTAAGGAAACTCTCCGTCAGGGTTTGCAAGTTGCTAAGGAAAAGAACATCAAGAAAGCTCTTGTGACCTGTAGCGTGAATAATCCTGCTAGCAGAGCAGTCATTCTAGCAAATGGAGGTCTTATTGAGGATGTTCGTAATGGAGTCGAGCGTTATTGGATAGAGGTAGCAAATGAATAATCCAAAGCCACAAGAATGGAAAAGCGAGGAACTCAGTCAAGGGCGTATCATCGACTATAAGGCCTTTAACTTTGTAGATGGAGAAGGCGTGCGTAATTCTCTCTATGTATCAGGCTGTATGTTTCACTGCGAGGGATGTTATAATGTTGCGACTTGGTCTTTCAATGCTGGCATTCCATATACAGCAGAATTGGAAGAGCAGATCATGTCAGATCTTGCTCAGCCCTATGTTCAAGGCTTGACTTTGTTGGGAGGAGAACCTTTTCTCAATACGGGTATTCTCTTGCCACTCGTTAAACGCATCCGAAAGGAATTGCCAGATAAAGACATCTGGTCCTGGACGGGCTACACGTGGGAAGAAATGATGCTGGAGACCCCAGATAAATTGGAACTCTTATCACTGATTGACATTCTTGTCGATGGACGGTATGATCGAACTAAGAGAAATCTCATGCTCCAGTTTCGTGGTTCGTCCAATCAACGAATTATTGATGTGCAAAAATCTCTCAAAAGTGGGCAAGTGGTGATTTGGGATAAGCTCAATGATGGAAAAGAAAGCTATGAGCAGGTGAAGAGAGAGTAACTTTCTTCCATAAAATACTTAAATAAATGACCTGTCAAAAAAGAAAACATTTTCATGTTAAAAATTTTAAAAAACAGCAACAAATCCCTTGCAATCGCAGGGGCTTTGTGTTATTCTATTATGGTGCTGTAAATTACAGCTTTAGCTTTGATGCAAGAGGTTGCGACACGCTCGGTTGCATTGCCACGCAACACCGCGTCGGTTTTCTTGTGGAGCTAGCCTATTATCTTAAATAGACGAAAAGGAGAAAAAGATGGCAAACAAAAAAATCCGTATCCGTTTGAAAGCTTACGAACACCGTACGCTTGACACAGCGGCTGCAAAAATCGTAGAATCAGCTACTCGTACAGGTGCACAAGTTGCGGGTCCAATCCCACTTCCAACTGAACGTAGCCTCTACACAATTATTCGTGCGACTCACAAATACAAAGACTCTCGCGAACAATTCGAAATGCGTACACACAAACGTTTGATCGATATCGTTAACCCAACTCAAAAAACAGTTGATGCCTTGATGAAATTGGATCTTCCAAGTGGTGTAAACGTAGAAATCAAACTTTAATCTAAAATATAAAAGAGCAGAGGCTGGTGTTTCAATCTAATTGAACACGGGCTAAACTCGGTGTGAAAAAGATAAACTTCCTAGTGTCTGCTAGACACTGCGTCAGTTTCCTATTTTCACTTTGAGTTTGACGCCCTTTGTATCTTAGACTTGAGCATAAAAAACGCTCGTTAAAAACTTTTTGAATAAAAAATATAGAAAAGGAACTATTTTCTCATGACAAAAGGAATCTTAGGGAAAAAAGTGGGAATGACTCAAATCTTCACTGAAGCTGGCGAATTGATCCCTGTAACAGTTATTGAAGCAACTCCAAACGTTGTTCTTCAAGTTAAAACTGTTGAAACAGACGGATACAACGCTATCCAAGTTGGTTTCGATGACAAACGCGAAGTATTGAGCAACAAACCTGCTAAAGGACATGTAGCGAAAGCTAACACGGCTCCTAAGCGCTTCATTCGTGAATTCAAAAACGTTGAAGGCTTGGAAGTTGGTGCTGAAATCACAGTTGAAACATTCGCAGCTGGAGACGTTGTTGACGTAACTGGTACTTCTAAAGGTAAAGGTTTCCAAGGTGTTATCAAACGCCACGGACAATCACGTGGACCAATGGCTCACGGTTCTCGTTACCACCGTCGTCCAGGTTCTATGGGACCTGTTGCACCTAACCGCGTATTCAAAGGTAAAAACCTTGCAGGACGTATGGGTGGCGACCGCGTAACAATTCAAAACCTTGAAGTTGTACAAGTTGTTCCAGAAAAGAACGTTATCCTTATCAAAGGTAACGTACCAGGTGCTAAGAAATCTCTTATCACTATCAAATCAGCAGTTAAAGCTGGTAAATAATAAGGAAAGGGGAATACAGTCAAAATGGCAAATGTAACATTATTCGACCAAACTGGTAAACAAGCGGGCGAAGTTGTTCTTAACGATGCAATCTTTGGTATCGAACCAAACCAATCTGTTGTGTTTGATGTGATCATCAGCCAACGTGCTAGCCTTCGTCAAGGAACTCACGCAGTTAAAAACCGCTCAGCTGTTTCAGGTGGCGGACGCAAACCATGGCGTCAAAAAGGAACTGGACGTGCTCGTCAAGGTTCTATCCGCTCTCCACAATGGCGTGGTGGTGGAATCGTCTTCGGACCAACTCCACGTAGCTATGCGTACAAACTTCCTCAAAAAGTTCGTCGCCTTGCGCTTAAATCTGTTTACTCAGAAAAAGTTGCTGAAAATAAATTTGTAGCCGTTGATTCTCTTGAATTTACAGCTCCAAAAACTGCTGAATTTGCAAAAGTTCTTGCAGCTTTGAGCATCGATTCTAAAGTCCTTGTTATTCTTGAAGAAGGAAACGAATTCGCAGCTCTTTCAGCTCGTAACCTTCCAAACGTGAAAGTTGCGACTGCTACAACTGCAAGTGTTCTTGACATCGCAAATAGTGACAAACTTCTTGTTACTCAAGCAGCTATCTCTAAAATCGAGGAGGTTCTTGCATAATGAATTTGTATGATGTTATCAAAAAACCTGTCATCACTGAAAGCTCAATGGCTCAACTTGAAGCAGGAAAATATGTATTTGAAGTTGACACTCGTGCACACAAACTTTTGATCAAGCAAGCTGTTGAAGCTGCTTTCGAAGGTGTTAAAGTTGCTAATGTTAACACAATCAACGTAAAACCAAAAGCTAAACGTGTTGGACGTTACACTGGTTTTACTAACAAAACTAAAAAAGCTATCATCACACTTACAGCTGATTCAAAAGCAATCGAGTTGTTTGCTGCTGAAGCTGAATAATCTAAGGAGGAAATATCGTGGGAATTCGTGTTTATAAACCAACAACAAACGGTCGCCGTAATATGACTTCTTTGGATTTCGCTGAAATCACAACAAGCACTCCTGAAAAATCATTGCTTGTTGCATTGAAGAGCAAGGCTGGTCGTAACAACAACGGTCGTATCACAGTTCGTCACCAAGGTGGTGGACACAAACGTTTCTACCGTTTGGTTGACTTCAAACGTAACAAAGACAACGTTGAAGCAGTTGTTAAAACAATCGAGTACGATCCAAACCGTTCTGCAAACATCGCTCTTGTACACTACACTGACGGTGTGAAAGCGTACATCATCGCTCCAAAAGGTCTTGAAGTTGGTCAACGTATCGTTTCAGGTCCAGAAGCAGATATCAAAGTCGGGAACGCTCTTCCACTTGCTAACATCCCAGTTGGTACTTTGATCCACAACATCGAGTTGAAACCAGGTCGTGGTGGTGAATTGGTACGTGCTGCTGGTGCATCTGCTCAAGTATTGGGTTCTGAAGGTAAATACGTTCTTGTTCGTCTTCAATCAGGTGAAGTTCGTATGATTCTTGGAACTTGCCGTGCTACAGTTGGTGTTGTCGGAAACGAACAACATGGACTTGTAAACCTTGGTAAAGCAGGACGCAGCCGTTGGAAAGGTATCCGCCCAACAGTTCGTGGTTCTGTAATGAACCCTAACGATCACCCACACGGTGGTGGTGAAGGTAAAGCACCAGTTGGTCGTAAAGCACCATCTACTCCATGGGGCAAACCTGCTCTTGGTCTTAAAACTCGTAACAAGAAAGCGAAATCTGACAAACTTATCGTTCGTCGTCGCAACGAGAAATAATATTAAGCTAGTCGCTTAAGCAACTAGTAAATCCGCCAGCTCGGTAGCGCTCCATGTGAGCGCAAGCCGCTGTGGTACAACATTTAAAGGAGAAAATATAAAAATGGGACGCAGTCTTAAAAAAGGACCTTTCGTCGATGAGCATTTGATGAAAAAAGTTGAAGCTCAAGCTAACGACGAAAAGAAAAAAGTTATTAAAACTTGGTCACGTCGTTCAACGATCTTCCCAAGTTTCATTGGTTACACTATTGCAGTTTATGACGGACGTAAACACGTACCTGTTTACATCCAAGAAGACATGGTAGGTCACAAACTTGGTGAATTTGCACCAACTCGTACTTACAAAGGTCACGCTGCAGACGACAAGAAAACACGTAGAAAATAAGGAGAACATAAATGGCAGAAATTACTTCAGCTAAAGCAATGGCTCGTACAGTACGTGTTTCACCTCGTAAATCACGTCTTGTTCTTGATAACATCCGTGGTAAAAGCGTAGCCGATGCAATCGCAATCTTGACATTCACTCCAAACAAAGCTGCTGAAATCATCTTGAAAGTTTTGAACTCAGCTGTAGCTAACGCTGAAAACAACTTTGGTTTGGATAAAGCTAACTTGGTAGTATCTGAAGCATTCGCAAACGAAGGACCAACTATGAAACGTTTCCGTCCACGTGCGAAAGGTTCAGCTTCACCAATCAACAAACGTACAGCTCACATCACTGTAGCTGTTGCAGAAAAATAAGGAGGTAAAATCGTGGGTCAAAAAGTACATCCAATTGGTATGCGTGTCGGCATCATCCGTGATTGGGATGCCAAATGGTATGCTGAAAAAGAATACGCGGATTACCTTCATGAAGATCTTGCAATCCGTAAATTCGTTCAAAAAGAACTTGCTGACGCAGCAGTTTCAACTATCGAAATCGAACGCGCAGTAAACAAAGTTAACGTTTCACTTCACACTGCTAAACCAGGTATGGTAATCGGTAAAGGTGGTGCTAACGTTGATGCACTCCGTGCAAAACTTAACAAATTGACTGGAAAACAAGTACACATCAACATCATCGAAATCAAACAACCTGATTTGGATGCTCACCTTGTAGGTGAAGGTATTGCTCGTCAATTGGAGCAACGTGTTGCTTTCCGTCGTGCACAAAAACAAGCAATCCAACGTGCAATGCGTGCTGGAGCTAAAGGAATCAAAACTCAAGTATCAGGTCGTTTGAACGGTGCAGATATCGCCCGTGCTGAAGGATACTCTGAAGGAACTGTTCCACTTCACACACTTCGTGCAGATATCGATTACGCTTGGGAAGAAGCAGATACTACATACGGTAAACTTGGTGTTAAAGTATGGATCTACCGTGGTGAAGTTCTTCCAGCTCGCAAAAACACTAAAGGAGGTAAATAACCAATGTTAGTACCTAAACGTGTTAAACACCGTCGTGAATTCCGTGGAAAAATGCGCGGTGAAGCAAAAGGTGGAAAAGAAGTAGCATTCGGTGAATACGGTCTTCAAGCTACAACTAGCCACTGGATCACTAACCGCCAAATCGAAGCTGCTCGTATCGCCATGACTCGTTACATGAAACGTGGTGGTAAAGTTTGGATTAAAATCTTCCCACACAAATCATACACTGCTAAAGCTATCGGTGTGCGTATGGGATCTGGGAAAGGGGCACCTGAAGGTTGGGTAGCACCAGTTAAACGTGGTAAAGTGATGTTCGAAATTGCTGGTGTATCTGAAGAGATTGCACGCGAAGCGCTTCGTCTTGCTAGCCACAAATTGCCAGTTAAATGTAAATTCGTAAAACGTGAAGCAGAATAAGGAGAAGGCATGAAACTTAATGAAGTAAAAGAATTTGTTAAAGAACTTCGTGGTCTTTCTCAAGAAGAACTCGCGAAGCGCGAAAACGAATTGAAAAAAGAATTGTTTGAACTTCGTTTTCAAGCTGCTACTGGTCAATTGGAACAAACAGCTCGCTTGAAAGAAGTTAAAAAACAAATCGCTCGTATCAAAACAGTTCAATCTGAAGCGAAATAATAGACTAGGGAAGGAGAAATTTCAATGGAACGCAATAATCGTAAAGTTCTTGTTGGACGTGTTGTATCTGACAAAATGGACAAAACAATCACAGTTGTAGTTGAAACAAAACGTAACCACCCAGTCTATGGTAAACGTATTAACTACTCTAAAAAATACAAAGCTCATGATGAAAACAATGTTGCCAAAGAAGGCGATATCGTACGTATCATGGAAACTCGTCCGCTTTCAGCTACAAAACGTTTCCGTCTTGTAGAAGTTGTTGAAGAAGCGGTCATCATCTAATCAAACCTGAAAGGAGAAAACTGAAATGATTCAAACAGAAACTCGTTTGAAAGTCGCAGACAACAGCGGTGCTCGCGAAATCTTGACTATCAAAGTTCTTGGTGGTTCAGGACGTAAATTTGCAAACATCGGTGATGTTATCGTGGCATCTGTAAAACAAGCTACTCCTGGTGGTGCGGTTAAAAAAGGTGACGTTGTTAAAGCAGTTATCGTTCGTACTAAATCAGGTGCTCGTCGTGCTGATGGTTCATACATCAAATTTGACGAAAACGCAGCAGTTATCATCCGTGAAGACAAAACTCCTCGCGGAACACGTATCTTTGGCCCAGTTGCACGTGAATTGCGTGAAGGTGGCTTCATGAAGATCGTGTCACTTGCTCCAGAAGTACTTTAATTTTTAGAAACAAACTAGTCCCCTGGATTTACCTCCAGGGTGCCCTTATGGGCGTAAGAAAAATCAAGGAGAAACCTAATGTTTGTAAAAAAAGGCGACAAAGTTCGCGTAATCGCTGGTAAAGATAAGGGAACAGAAGCTGTTGTCCTTACTGCCCTTCCAAAAGTAAACAAAGTTATCGTTGAAGGTGTTAACATCGTTAAGAAACACCAACGTCCAACTAACGAGCTTCCTCAAGGTGGTATCATCGAGAAAGAAGCAGCTATCCACGTATCAAACGTTCAAGTTTTGGACAAAAATGGTGTAGCTGGTCGTGTTGGTTACAAATTTGTAGACGGTAAAAAAGTTCGCTACAACAAAAAATCAGGCGAAGTGCTTGATTAATCACGAAGGAAAGGAGAAGTATAATGGCAAATCGTTTAAAAGAAAAATATCTTAATGAAGTAGTTCCTGCTTTGACAGAACAATTCAACTACTCATCAGTGATGGCTGTGCCTAAAGTAGATAAGATCGTTTTGAACATGGGTGTTGGTGAAGCTGTATCAAACGCTAAAAGCCTTGAAAAAGCTGCTGAAGAATTGGCGCTTATCTCAGGTCAAAAACCACTTATCACTAAAGCTAAAAAATCAATCGCCGGCTTCCGTCTTCGTGAAGGTGTTGCGATCGGTGCAAAAGTTACCCTTCGTGGTGAACGTATGTACGAATTCTTGGATAAATTGGTTTCAGTTTCACTTCCACGTGTACGTGACTTCCACGGTGTTCCAACAAAATCATTTGATGGACGCGGAAACTACACACTTGGTGTGAAAGAACAATTGATCTTCCCAGAAATCAACTTCGATGACGTTGACAAAACTCGTGGTCTTGACATCGTTATCGTAACAACTGCTAACACTGACGAAGAGTCACGTGCATTGCTTACAGGCCTTGGAATGCCTTTTGCAAAATAATATAGGAGGTAAATCTAATGGCTAAAAAATCAATGATTGCTAAGAACAAACGTCCAGCGAAGTTCTCTACTCAAGCTTATACTCGTTGTGAAAAATGTGGTCGTCCACATTCAGTTTACCGCAAATTTAAACTTTGCCGTGTTTGCTTCCGTGAATTAGCTTACAAAGGACAAATTCCTGGTGTAACAAAAGCATCTTGGTAATTCTAGCTTTCAATCCCGTCGTGATTCGTCGTTATCTGCTTGTGCCTAACTCAAGTTATGCCTGCAAGCAGATGCCTAGACTCACTTAGGAATTGAAACCTAGAAAACATATTCTGAGCCTAGCTCAATCATTAACTAGCAAGTGCAACTTGCAAACTACTAGTAAGAGGAGAAAAATAAAATGGTTATGACTGACCCAATCGCAGACTTCCTAACTCGTATTCGTAACGCTAACCAAGCGAAACACGAAGTACTTGAAGTACCTGCATCAAACATCAAAAAAGGGATTGCTGAAATCCTTAAACGCGAAGGTTTTGTAAAAAACGTTGAAATCATCGAAGATGACAAACAAGGCATCATCCGTGTATTCCTTAAATACGGACCAAACGGTGAAAAAGTTATCACTAACTTGAAACGTGTTTCTAAACCAGGACTTCGTGTCTACAAAAAACGTGAAGACCTTCCAAAAGTTCTTAACGGACTTGGAATTGCTATCCTTTCAACTTCTGAAGGTTTGCTTACTGATAAAGAAGCACGCCAAAAGAATGTTGGTGGAGAAGTTATCGCTTACGTTTGGTAAAATCAAGATACAAAGCTCGTAAAGAACAAAGCAAAATTAGGAAGTTGGAGAAGTTTGTTTACAAACAAGCCAACTTATCTATTTTGCACAGTTCTTAGAGCGTGTTCAGTTCAGCTCTTGAACTAAATAAGTATCTGAACCCCGTGAAAACTGGCCTTTCTGGCCTGACAATTTAACAGGAGAAAATAAACATGTCACGTATTGGTAATAAAGTTATCGTGTTGCCTGCTGGTGTTGAACTCACTAACAATGACAACGTTGTAACTGTAAAAGGACCTAAAGGAGAACTTACTCGTGAGTTCTCAAAAGATATTGAAATCCGTGTGGAAGGTACTGAAGTAACTCTTCACCGTCCAAACGATTCAAAAGAAATGAAAACTATCCACGGAACTACTCGTGCCCTTTTGAACAACATGGTTATTGGTGTATCAGAAGGATTCAAGAAAGAACTTGAAATGCGCGGGGTTGGTTACCGTGCACAACTTCAAGGATCTAAACTTGTTTTGGCTGTTGGTAAATCTCATCCAGACGAAGTTGAAGCTCCAGAAGGAATTACTTTTGAACTTCCAAACCCAACAACAATCGTTGTTAGCGGAATTTCAAAAGAAGTAGTTGGTCAAACAGCTGCTTACGTACGTAGCCTTCGTTCACCAGAACCATATAAAGGTAAAGGTATCCGTTACGTTGGTGAATTCGTTCGCCGTAAAGAAGGTAAAACAGGTAAATAATGTTGAGTGGTTGATTCTCAACCACCAACCTATTTTCCAACTTTGTGCATAGCACACGATTTAAAACTAAAGAGGTGAAAACTGTGATTTCAAAACCAGATAAAAACAAACTCCGCCAAAAACGCCATCGTCGCGTTCGCGGAAAACTCTCTGGAACTGCTGATCGCCCACGTTTGAACGTATTCCGTTCTAATACAGGCATCTACGCTCAAGTGATTGATGACGTAGCGGGTGTAACGCTCGCAAGTGCTTCAACTCTTGACAAAGAAGTTTCAAAAGGAACTAAAACTGAACAAGCCGTTGCTGTCGGTAAACTCGTTGCAGAACGTGCAAACGCTAAAGGTATTTCAGAAGTGGTGTTCGACCGCGGTGGATATCTATATCACGGACGTGTGAAAGCTTTGGCTGATGCAGCTCGTGAAAACGGATTGAAATTCTAATAGGAGGACACTAGAAAATGGCATTTAAAGACAATGCAGTTGAATTAGAAGAACGCGTAGTTGCTGTCAACCGTGTTACAAAAGTTGTTAAAGGTGGACGTCGTCTTCGTTTCGCAGCTCTTGTTGTTGTTGGTGACCACAACGGTCGCGTAGGATTTGGTACTGGTAAAGCTCAAGAAGTTCCAGAAGCAATCCGTAAAGCAGTAGATGATGCTAAGAAAAACTTGATCGAAGTTCCTATGGTTGGAACAACAATCCCACACGAAGTTCTTTCAGAATTCGGTGGAGCTAAAGTATTGTTGAAACCTGCTGTAGAAGGTTCTGGAGTTGCCGCTGGTGGTGCAGTTCGTGCCGTTGTGGAATTGGCAGGTGTGGCAGATATTACATCTAAATCACTTGGTTCTAACACTCCAATCAACATTGTTCGTGCAACTGTTGAAGGTTTGAAACAATTGAAACGCGCTGAAGAAGTTGCTGCCCTTCGTGGTATTTCAGTTTCTGATTTGGCATAAGAAAGGGGATAAAATGGCTCAAATTAAAATTACTTTGACTAAGTCTCCAATCGGACGCATTCCATCACAACGTAAAACTGTTGTAGCACTTGGACTTGGCAAATTGAACAGCTCTGTTATTAAAGAAGATAACGCTGCTATCCGTGGTATGATCACAGCAGTATCTCACTTGGTAACAGTTGAAGAAGTAAACTAATGAATTTTTAGGGGATGTGCACTATACCATCCCCTAAAACTAGATATAGTCATCTATGATGACGTCGTATAGGCGAGTTGATGGGGGAGACAACCTTTTCTCCCTTATCGGCGCTAGCATTTTACAAAAGAGGAGAAAATAAAAATGAAACTTCATGAATTGAAACCTGCAGAAGGTTCTCGTAAAGTACGTAACCGCGTTGGTCGTGGTACTTCATCAGGTAACGGTAAAACATCTGGTCGTGGTCAAAAAGGTCAAAAAGCTCGTAGCGGTGGCGGAGTTCGCCTTGGTTTTGAAGGTGGACAAACTCCATTGTTCCGTCGTCTTCCAAAACGTGGATTCACTAACATCAACGCTAAAGAATACGCAATTGTGAACCTTGACCAATTGAACGTCTTTGAAGATGGTGCTGAAGTTACTCCAGTTGTTCTTATCGAAGCAGGAATTGTTAAAGCTGAAAAATCAGGTATTAAAATTCTTGGTAACGGTGAGTTGACTAAGAAATTGACTGTGAAAGCAGCTAAATTCTCTAAATCAGCTGAAGAAGCTATCACTGCTAAAGGTGGTTCAGTAGAAGTCATCTAAGAGAGGTGACCTATGTTTTTTAAATTATTAAGAGAAGCTCTTAAGGTCAAGCAGGTTCGATCAAAAATTTTATTTACAATTTTTATCGTTTTGGTCTTTCGTATCGGAACTAGTATTACAGTTCCTGGTGTGAATGCCAATAGCTTGAATGCTTTAAGTGGATTATCCTTCTTAAACATGTTGAGCTTAGTCTCAGGGAATGCCATGAAAAACTTCTCAGTTTTTGCTCTTGGTGTTAGTCCCTACATTACGGCCTCTATCGTTGTCCAACTCTTGCAAATGGATATTTTACCCAAGTTTGTAGAGTGGGGTAAACAAGGGGAAGTAGGTCGAAGAAAATTAAATCAAGCTACTCGTTATATTGCTCTTGTTCTAGCCTTTGTGCAATCTATCGGGATTACAGCTGGTTTTAATACTTTGGCTGGAGCTCAATTGTTGAAAACAGCTCTTACTCCACAAGTCTTTATCATGATTGGTATCATCTTAACAGCTGGTAGCATGATTGTGACTTGGTTGGGAGAGCAAATTACAGATAAGGGATACGGAAATGGTGTTTCTATGATTATCTTTGCCGGGATTGTTGCCTCAATTCCAGAGATGATTCAGGGCATCTATGTGGACTACTTTGTGAACGTCCCAAGTAGCCGTATCAACTCATCTATCATTTTCGTAATCATTTTGATTATTACTGTATTGTTGATCATTTATTTTACAACCTATGTTCAACAAGCAGAATACAAAATTCCAATCCAATATACTAAGGTTGCACAAGGTGCTCCATCTAGCTCTTACCTTCCTTTGAAGGTAAACCCTGCTGGAGTTATCCCCGTTATCTTTGCAAGTTCGATTACTGCAGCGCCTGCGGCTATTCTTCAGTTTTTGAGCGCTACAGGTCATGATTGGGCTTGGGTAAGAACAGCACAAGAAATGCTGGCAACAACTTCACCAACTGGTATTGCTATGTATGCTTTATTGATTATTCTCTTTACATTCTTCTATACGTTTGTACAGATTAATCCTGAAAAAGCGGCAGAAAACCTACAAAAGAGCGGTGCCTATATCCACGGAGTTCGTCCTGGTAAAGGTACAGAAGAATATATGTCTAAACTTCTTCGTCGTCTTGCAACTGTTGGTTCTCTCTTCCTTGGTGTGATTTCTATTTTACCAATCGTAGCAAAAGATGTTTTCGGACTTTCAGAAGCAGTTGCTTTTGGAGGAACCAGTCTTTTGATCATTATCTCTACAGGTATTGAAGGAATCAAACAATTGGAAGGTTACCTATTGAAGCGTAAGTATGTTGGTTTCATGGATAGAACAGAATAAAAGTATTTACTGAATCAGTAAATACTGAGGGAGTGGAGGTTTAACTCTAACATTAGTGAGAGTTTGGTCTCCCCTCTTCTATTTTGTTTTTAAATAGGGGTGAAAAGATTTTTTGCTTCTATTTAAAAATAAAATAAGGAGATCAAATCATGAATCTTTTGATTATGGGCTTACCTGGTGCAGGTAAGGGAACTCAAGCAGCAAAAATCGTAGAACAATTCCATGTTGCACATATCTCAACAGGTGATATGTTCCGTGCTGCTATGGCAAATCAAACTGAAATGGGTGTTCTTGCTAAGTCATACATTGACAAGGGTGAATTGGTTCCTGACGAAGTTACAAATGGGATTGTAAAAGAACGTCTTTCACAAGATGATATTAAAGAAACAGGATTCTTGTTGGATGGTTACCCACGTACGATCGAACAAGCTCATGCTTTGGACAAAACATTGGCTGAACTCGGCATTGAACTAGAAGGTGTTATCAACATTGAAGTAAATCCAGATAGCCTCTTGGAACGTTTGAGTGGCCGTATCATCCACCGCGTAACTGGAGAAACTTTCCACAAGGTCTTTAACCCACCAGTTGACTATAAAGAAGAAGATTATTACCAACGTGAAGATGATAAACCTGAGACAGTAAAACGTCGTTTGGACGTTAATATTGCTCAAGGAGAACCAATCATTGCTCACTACCGTGCCAAAGGTTTGGTTCATGACATCGAAGGTAATCAAGATATCAATGATGTCTTCTCAGATATCGAAAAAGTATTGACAAATTTGAAATAAAGCGTTTTTCACACTTGCAAAAATCCGCTACAAATGTTATACTGAGATAGTCTGACTTATAATTGTTGTCTCTGTGTCTAGAGGCATCGAATCGAAATTTATGGAGGTGCTTTTGCGTGGCAAAAGACGATGTGATTGAAGTTGAAGGCAAAGTAGTTGATACAATGCCGAATGCAATGTTTACGGTTGAACTTGAAAATGGACATCAGATTTTAGCAACAGTTTCTGGTAAAATTCGTAAAAACTATATTCGTATTTTAGCGGGAGATCGTGTTACTGTCGAAATGAGTCCATATGACTTGACACGTGGACGTATCACTTACCGCTTTAAATAATCGAAAAACTTGGAGGGATAAGAAATGAAAGTAAGACCATCGGTCAAACCAATTTGCGAATACTGTAAAGTTATTCGTCGTAATGGTCGTGTTATGGTAATTTGCCCAGCAAATCCAAAACACAAACAACGTCAAGGATAAGATAGAAAGGAGAAAACATGGCTCGTATTGCTGGAGTTGACATTCCAAATGACAAACGCGTAGTAATCTCATTGACTTATGTTTATGGTATCGGACTTGCAACATCTAAGAAAATTTTGGCTGCTGCTGGAATCTCAGAAGATGTTCGTGTACGTGATCTTACATCAGATCAAGAAGATGCTATCCGTCGTGAAGTGGATGCAATCAAAGTTGAAGGTGACCTTCGTCGTGAAGTAAACTTGAACATCAAACGTTTGATGGAAATCGGTTCATACCGTGGTATCCGTCATCGTCGTGGACTTCCTGTCCGTGGACAAAACACTAAAAACAACGCTCGCACTCGTAAAGGTAAAGCTGTTGCGATTGCTGGTAAGAAAAAATAATATAGGAGGTAAAAGTCTTGGCTAAACCAACACGTAAACGTCGTGTGAAAAAGAATATCGAATCTGGTATTGCTCATATTCACGCTACATTTAATAACACTATTGTTATGATTACTGATGTGCATGGTAATGCAATTGCTTGGTCATCAGCTGGTGCTCTTGGTTTCAAAGGTTCTCGTAAATCTACACCATTCGCTGCTCAAATGGCTTCTGAAGCTGCTGCTAAATCTGCACAAGAACACGGTCTTAAATCAGTTGAAGTTACTGTAAAAGGTCCAGGTTCTGGTCGTGAGTCAGCTATTCGTGCGCTTGCTGCCGCTGGTCTTGAAGTAACAGCAATTCGTGATGTGACTCCAGTGCCACACAATGGTGCTCGTCCTCCAAAACGTCGCCGTGTATAATCATCGCATTACACTGCTTTTCGTTTAAGAGGGAGTAACTAAATGATCGAGTTTGAAAAACCAAATATAACAAAAATTGATGAAAATAAAGATTATGGCAAGTTTGTAATCGAACCACTTGAACGTGGCTACGGTACAACTCTTGGTAACTCTCTTCGTCGTGTACTTCTAGCTTCTCTACCAGGAGCAGCTGTGACATCTATCAATATTGATGGTGTGTTACATGAGTTTGACACAGTTCCAGGTGTTCGTGAAGACGTGATGCAAATCATTCTGAACATTAAAGGAATTGCAGTGAAATCGTACGTTGAAGACGAAAAAATCATCGAACTAGATGTTGAAGGTCCTGCTGAAGTAACAGCTGGTGACATTTTGACAGATAGCGATATTGAAATTGTAAATCCAGATCATTATCTCTTTACAATCGGTGAAGGTTCTTCTCTAAAAGCGACTATGACTGTTAACAGTGGTCGTGGATATGTACCTGCAGATGAAAATAAAAAGGATAATGCACCAGTTGGGACACTTGCTGTAGATTCTATTTATACACCAGTTACCAAAGTCAACTATCAAGTTGAACCTGCTCGTGTAGGTAGCAACGATGGTTTTGACAAACTAACCCTTGAAATCTTGACAAATGGAACAATTATTCCAGAAGATGCTTTAGGGCTTTCAGCACGTATTTTGACAGAACATCTTGATTTGTTTACAAATCTTACTGAGATTGCTAAGTCAACTGAAGTGATGAAAGAAGCTGATACTGAATCTGACGATCGTATTTTGGATCGTACGATTGAGGAACTGGATTTGTCTGTGCGTTCATACAACTGTTTGAAACGTGCCGGTATCAATACTGTGCATGATTTGACAGAAAAATCTGAAGCAGAGATGATGAAAGTAAGAAATCTTGGACGCAAGAGTTTGGAAGAAGTGAAACTCAAACTCATTGATTTGGGTCTTGGATTAAAAGATAAATAAAGGAGGAATACATGGCTTACCGTAAACTAGGACGCACTAGCTCACAACGTAAAGCAATGCTTCGCGATTTGACAACTGACCTTTTGATCAACGAATCAATCGTGACAACTGAAGCTCGTGCTAAAGAAATCCGTAAAACTGTTGAAAAAATGATTACTCTAGGTAAACGTGGTGATTTGCATGCACGTCGTCAAGCAGCTGCTTTCGTACGTAATGAAATCGCATCTGAAAACTATGATGAAGCAACTGATAAGTACACTTCTACTACAGCACTTCAAAAATTGTTCTCAGAAATCGCACCTCGTTATGCTGAACGTAACGGTGGATACACTCGTATCCTTAAAACTGAACCACGTCGTGGTGATGCAGCGCCAATGGCGATCATCGAATTAGTATAAAATCATCAATTTTGTTGAGTGTTATGATGATGGAGTCTTGTGCTCTTAGTCTAGCTCTGGTCTACCGCTAGGATTTCGGTCCTAGCGGGAACACTCATCATAAGTTGGGATAGTAGACGCTTGTTTACGAAATTGTTTTTTGCTTAAGAACAACTTCGTAAGCAGGCGTTTTTGAGTATTTTAGTTAGAATTATGCTATACTATTTGAAAAGAATCCTGTTTAATGTTCAGGTTTCCTAATTAAAAGAAGAATTGGAGTTTGCTTATGAAAGCGATTATAACTGTTGTTGGTAAAGATAAATCTGGAATTGTTGCAGGTGTTTCTGGTAAAATTGCAGAATTGGGTTTGAACATTGATGATATCTCTCAAACTGTTTTGGATGAATATTTCACGATGATGGCTGTCGTCTCTAGTGATGAAAAACAAGATTTCACCTATCTTCGTAATGAGTTTGAAACCTTTGGGCAAACTTTGAATGTGAAAATCAATATTCAGAGTGCAGCGATTTTCGAAGCTATGTATAATATCTAGGAGGTTATCATGGATATTAGACAAGTTACTGAAACCATCGCCATGATTGAGGAGCAAAACTTCGATATCAGAACTATTACCATGGGGATTTCCCTGTTGGACTGTATTGATCCAGATATCAATCGTGCTGCGGAGAAAATTTATCAAAAGATTACGACCAAGGCGGCTAATTTAGTGTCTGTTGGCGATGAAATTGCAGCTGAGTTGGGAATTCCTATCGTTAATAAGCGCGTATCGGTGACTCCTATTTCTCTGATAGGGGCAGCGACAGATGCGACGGACTACGTGGTTCTGGCAAAAGCGCTTGATAAGGCTGCGAAAGAAATCGGTGTGGATTTTATTGGTGGTTTCTCTGCCTTGGTACAAAAGGGGTACCAAAAGGGAGATGAGATTCTCATCAATTCTATTCCTCGTGCTTTGGCAGAAACGGACAAGGTCTGCTCGTCAGTTAATATCGGCTCAACCAAGTCTGGTATCAATATGACGGCTGTCGCAGATATGGGACGAGTTATCAAGGAAACGGCAACTCTATCTGATATGGGGGCAGCTAAGTTGGTTGTATTCGCTAATGCTGTTGAGGACAATCCATTTATGGCGGGTGCCTTCCATGGTGTTGGGGAGGCAGATGTTATCATCAATGTTGGAGTTTCCGGTCCTGGTGTGGTGAAACGTGCCTTGGAAAAAGTTCGTGGACAGAGCTTTGATGTAGTAGCCGAAACAGTTAAGAAAACTGCCTTTAAAATCACTCGTATCGGTCAATTGGTTGGTCAAATGGCCAGTGAGAGACTAGGTGTGGAGTTTGGTATTGTGGACTTGAGTTTGGCGCCAACTCCTGCGGTTGGAGATTCTGTAGCACGTGTGCTTGAAGAAATGGGGCTAGAAACAGTTGGTACGCATGGGACGACGGCTGCCTTGGCTCTCTTGAATGACCAAGTTAAGAAGGGCGGAGTTATGGCTTGCAACCAAGTTGGTGGTTTGTCTGGTGCCTTTATCCCTGTTTCAGAGGATGAAGGAATGATTGCTGCAGTGCAAAATGGCTCTCTTAATCTGGAAAAACTAGAAGCTATGACGGCTATCTGTTCCGTTGGTTTGGATATGATTGCCATTCCGGAGGATACACCTGCTGAAACCATTGCGGCTATGATTGCAGATGAGGCTGCAATTGGTGTCATTAACATGAAAACAACAGCTGTTCGTATTATTCCCAAAGGAAAAGAAGGCGACATGATTGAGTTTGGTGGCCTATTAGGAACTGCACCTGTTATGAAGGTCAATGGGGCTTCGTCTGTTGATTTCATCTCTCGTGGAGGACAAATCCCGGCACCAATTCATAGTTTTAAAAATTAAGAAAATAGGAGAAATTTTAAGTTCTATTTAAGGTTGGCTTTGTATACTATAATCATTAAATAAAGACCTCCTAATATTATTTGAAACAGATAATACTGATTTAGTTTGAATTTGATTTTCATCTAATATCTTTATTTAATAGAACTCCTAAACTTTTTCATAATAATCTCCTGCAAAAGTCGCCTGTATGGGTGGCTTTTGTTTTATCATCCATGATATAATAGAAGCAAACGGAGGACGGAAAATGGTAAAAGTACGATTGTATTTGGTACGTCATGGCAAGACTATGTTTAACACGATTGGTCGCGCGCAAGGTTGGAGCGATACTCCCTTAACAGCTGAAGGTGAGCGAGGGATTCAAGAATTAGGAATCGGTTTGCGAGAATCTGGTCTACAGTTTGAGCGCGCTTATTCGAGTGATTCTGGGCGCACCATTCAGACAATGGGAATTATCCTTGATGAACTTGGCTTGCAGGGGAAAATCCCTTACCGCATGGACAAGCGTATCAGAGAATGGTGTTTCGGTAGTTTTGATGGAGCCTACGATGGCGATCTTTTCATGGGCATTATTCCTCGTATCTTTAATGTGGATCACGTTCACCAGTTGTCTTATGCTGAACTGGCTGAGGGTTTGGTAGAGGTCGATACAGCTGGTTGGGCTGAGGGCTGGGAAAAACTCAGTGGCCGAATCAAGGAAGGTTTTGAAGCGATTGCCAAAGAAATGGAAGAACAAGGTGGGGGCAATGCTCTTGTCGTGAGCCACGGAATGACCATTGGAACCATTGTTTATCTGATTAATGGAATGCATCCGCATGGTCTCGATAATGGTAGCGTGACGATCCTTGAATATGAGGACGGCCAGTTTAGCGTAGAAGTTGTCGGCGACCGTAGTTACCGAGAACTAGGACGTGAGAAGATGGAAGAGACAAACAATCTATAGAAGTTAGCTCCAAGTGTGAGCTAATTTTTTATACTGCTAAATAAGCTGGATTTGCGATTCAGTCTTTCTTACCATCCAAGTCTAAAAGAACATTTCTCATCTTTCAAATTCCCTCAAAAATGGTATAATAGTAACATCACAAAATTGGAGAGAGACCATGAGTTTTTACAATCATAAAGAAATTGAGCCTAAGTGGCAGGGCTACTGGGCAGAACATCATACATTTAAGACAGGAACAGATGCATCAAAACCTAAGTTTTATGCTCTTGATATGTTCCCTTATCCATCTGGAGCGGGTCTGCACGTAGGACACCCAGAAGGTTATACTGCAACCGATATCCTCAGCCGTTACAAACGTGCGCAAGGCTACAATGTCCTTCACCCAATGGGGTGGGATGCTTTTGGTTTGCCTGCAGAGCAATACGCTATGGATACTGGTAATGACCCAGCAGAATTTACAGCGGAAAATATTGCTAACTTCAAACGCCAAATCAATGCGCTTGGATTTTCTTACGACTGGGATCGTGAAGTCAATACAACAGATCCAAACTACTACAAGTGGACGCAATGGATTTTCACTAAGCTTTACGAAAAAGGCTTGGCCTATGAAGCGGAAGTGCCAGTAAACTGGGTGGAGGAATTGGGAACAGCCATCGCCAACGAAGAGGTGCTTCCTGACGGAACGTCTGAGCGTGGAGGCTATCCAGTTGTCCGCAAGCCAATGCGCCAATGGATGCTCAAAATCACGGCCTATGCGGAGCGCTTGCTTAATGACCTAGATGAACTTGATTGGCCAGAGTCTATCAAGGACATGCAACGCAACTGGATTGGGAAATCAACTGGTGCTAATGTAACCTTCAAGGTTAAGGGAACTGATAAGGAATTCACAGTCTTTACCACTCGTCCTGATACTCTTTTCGGTGCGACTTTCACTGTTTTGGCTCCTGAGCATGACTTGGTTGACGCTATCACAAGTCCAGAGCAAGCAGAGGCAGTAGCTGACTATAAACACCAAGCTAGCCTCAAGTCTGACTTGGCTCGTACAGACCTTGCCAAAGAAAAAACAGGGGTTTGGACTGGTGCTTATGCTGTAAACCCTGTTAACGGTAAAGAAATCCCAATCTGGATTGCCGACTATGTTCTTGCTAGTTACGGAACAGGTGCTGTTATGGCTGTTCCTGCCCACGACCAACGTGACTGGGAATTTGCCAAACAATTTGACCTTCCAATCGTAGAAGTGCTTGAAGGTGGAAACGTTGAAGAAGCTGCCTACACAGAGGATGGCCTTCATGTCAATTCAGACTTCCTAGATGGATTCAACAAAGAAGATGCTATTGCCAAGATTGTCGCTTGGTTGGAAGAAAAAGGCTGTGGTCAGGAGAAGGTTACCTACCGTCTCCGCGACTGGCTCTTTAGCCGTCAACGTTACTGGGGTGAGCCAATTCCAATCATTCATTGGGAAGATGGGACATCAACAGCTGTCCCTGAAAGTGAATTGCCACTTGTCTTGCCTGTAACCAAGGATATCCGTCCTTCAGGTACTGGTGAAAGTCCACTAGCTAACTTGACAGATTGGCTTGAAGTGACTCGTGAAGATGGTGTCAAAGGTCGTCGCGAAACTAACACTATGCCACAGTGGGCTGGTTCAAGCTGGTACTACCTCCGCTATATTGACCCGCACAATACTGAGAAATTGGCTGATGAGGACCTTCTCAAACAATGGTTGCCAGTAGATATCTATGTGGGTGGGGCAGAGCATGCTGTTCTTCACTTGCTTTACGCTCGTTTCTGGCATAAATTCCTCTATGACCTCGGTGTTGTTCCGACTAAGGAACCATTCCAAAAACTCTTTAACCAAGGAATGATTTTGGGAACCAGCTACCGTGACCACCGTGGGGCTCTTGTGGCGACTGACAAGGTTGAAAAACGTGACGGTTCTTTCTTCCATGTGGAAACAGGAGAGGAGTTAGAGCAAGCACCAGCCAAGATGTCTAAATCGCTCAAGAACGTTGTTAACCCAGATGATGTGGTGGAACAATACGGTGCGGACACCCTTCGTGTTTATGAAATGTTTATGGGACCACTTGATGCTTCGATTGCTTGGTCAGAAGAAGGTCTGGAAGGAAGCCGTAAATTCTTGGACCGTGTTTACCGTTTGATTACAAGTAAAGAAATCCTTGCGGAAAACAATGGCGCTCTTGACAAGGTCTACAATGAAACCGTTAAAGCTGTCACAGAGCAAATTGAGTCTATGAAATTCAATACAGCCATTGCCCAACTTATGGTCTTTGTCAACGCGGCGAACAAGGAAGAAAAACTCTATGTGGATTACGCCAAAGGCTTTATCCAATTGATCGCCCCATTTGCGCCTCACTTGGCAGAAGAACTCTGGCAAACAGTTGCAGCAACAGGAGAATCTATCTCTTATGTAGCTTGGCCAACTTGGGATGAAAGCAAATTAGTTGAAGACGAAATTGAAATTGTTGTCCAAATCAAAGGAAAAGTCCGTGCCAAACTCATGGTCGCTAAAGACCTATCACGCGAAGAATTACAAGAAATTGCTCTAGCAGATGAAAAGGTTAAAGCAGAAATTGACGGTAAGGACATCGTAAAAGTAATTGCGGTACCGAATAAATTGGTTAATATTGTTGTGAAATAAGATAAGAATCCTTCAGAGTAGAATCTGGAGGATTTTTTATTTGACAGGAAGTTTCTGTTTTGTTAATATGATTAACAAAGAAAAGAGAGATTATGGATAAAAAAGAATTTATTGCATTTAATAATCGTTTCAATAGATTTATTTTAGCGTTTGACCAGTTAAAAAAAAATCAACATAAAAGTGGTGTTGACAAATCCATTACTTTGAATGAGGTACATTTGATTGTTGTGATTGGAGAAAATCAGCCCTTAAATCTAGTAAAATTATCTGAATTATTAGAAGTTTCAAGAAGTGCAATAACTCAAAGTGTTAGGAGATTGATTCAAAAAAATTTAGTTGTTTTTGATTTTGATCCGAATAATGGGAAAAATAAATATTTGAGATTATCTGAAAAAGGCATCGAAATTTTTAAAATCCATAAGGAGCAACAAGCATATATTGAAAAATCAATCTTTTTAGTTTTAAACAACTATAGCGAGGTGGAACTTAAAACAGTTGTGAAATTGATGGATGATATTGAAAAGGTGTGGGGAGAATTACCGTGGTAAAAGTCACGGTAAATTTCAAATATAATTGTTAAGTGAATTAACAAAAAGGAGAAGATATGACTGTAAACATAGAACTGATTTCACAAACAGATTTAGCGGATGAATCTTTTTATATTGCTATTAATGGTTTAGAACCAAGGGCAAGGTATTGTGTAGAAATGTACCTGTCTGATTATTACTGTATAAATGCTCCCTTACTTTTAGATCATGATGTTATATGGAAATCAACCGCAATTTTTTTATCTGATCAGGACGGTATGATTGATACCTCTCAGACAGCATCTATTTCGGGATCTTATAAAGGAGTTTCAGAAATGGGATTATTCTTTAATGCGAAACCGTTGAAGAATAGGAAAAGGAGATTACCGAGTTCTCTTGATAGAATTCCATTACGAGATTGTTTTGGTGTTGAAATTAAAATCAGGCTGGGGAAAGATGTGGTCGCGGAGCAAAGTTTTGTAAGGCGTTATATGAATCTGGGAATAAGGTATCAAGATATTTATGATAAGCATTTTCAAGGTCGATTATTTTATGATGAAAAATTAAGAAGGGCGCCAGCCGTGATTATTGTTAGCGGTAGTGAGGGAAGAATTGAAAAAGCTCAGAATATTGCCCAACTTTTATCTTCAAGAGGCTATATCTGTCTTGCGATAGCTTATTTTGGTTTAGAGGGATTACCCCAAAATTTAGAACGAATTCCAATAGAATGTCTGGAAGAAGCGAAAGATTTTCTATACCATCATCCTCAAGTTGATAATACAAAAATAGGAATATATGGTCGCTCTAAAGGAGCAGAGCTTGTTCTGGCTGGACAAAGTATTTTGGATGATGTGCAATGTGTAGTACTCAATTCTCCCTCAAATGTAATATTTGAGGGAATAAAGGGAAAACTCAATTCTCATTCATCTTCTTGGACATATTTACAAAAGGAACTTCCTTATCAAAAATTTCAGTTAGGAGATTATTTGTTAAACAAGTTTTTTGGAAAACATATTCCTGAAGATAGTAGGGCTCAGATTGATGTGAGTAAAATTTCCTCTCCTTTATTATTACTAGGAAGCGATGTTGATGAAATATGGAATGCATCATCCGCGATAGATGATATCATTTCACATTATAAAGGGGAATCCATTTTGTTTAAAAAATACCATGAAACAGGGCATATGTTGACGGTTGCTTATCAACCGAATCATCGTTATCGAAAAGATTGGCGCTTATTAATGAAAGAAAGTGTAGACTCTTGGTTTGCTACGATAAATTTTTTTGATACACATCTGAAGAATTTGTAGATAGTGCTGAACCGTACTATAATAGTCCCAACTAAGATAAAAACACAGTTCTGGTTGGTAGTCCAGTCTACAAAAGCAATTGTTCAAACAAGAGAAATTTGAACTCAAACAGTAAAAACATAGAGAGAAGTACAAGAGTTACTAGTGACTTTCTCTTTCATAAAATAGAACAGCTCTTCTCGGATAAAAAGAGCTGTTTTTTGCTTGTATTGAAAATTTTTTTCATATATTATTTCCTAATAGATCTACTTGTCGTCAAAAATTTGGCTAATGGAAGTTTCAAATTCAGGACAATACTTACTTGCTTCAAATTCAATCATATCATATTCAGCAATTTCATTTTGATAGAAGGAATTGTGTGTCATGATTTCTAGTTAATTTTTTATTGTTTGATTTGGCGAGAATAATACTACCGATTCTTGAATTTTGCGGCCAGATGCGGTAAAACATCTCTTTTATAGCGCATATTTCAAAATATAACATTTTGTTGTAGGTGTTTTTAAGCTTCATTTAGCAATTAGGTAGGAGAAAAATGGCTGTAGCCTTCTCTACTTTAACTTAACCCTAATCATCTCACCACTTAACATCTCATTTTAACCACTTATCTTAATAGTCGATTTTTCTTTCATTATTTTTGTTAAACTGGTGGGGTAAAGAGGAGGAACTAAATATGATTTTACAAGCTAAACATTTGACTAAACGGTACGGCGATTATATGGCTGTTGACGATATTCAGTTAGAGTTTGAAAAAGGGAGTTTTAATGCTATTTTGGGTCCCAATGGTGCAGGAAAATCAACCACCATTTCCATGTTAATCGGTTTGAAAAAGCCGACAAAAGGTCAGATTCGATATGCGCCAAATACGAAAATAGGAGTTGTTTTTCAAGCTAGTGTACTGGATGAAATGTTGACGGTTAGAGAAAATCTTACGATTCGTGCTCAACAGTATAAGGAGATTGCAGCAAGTCGTGTGGATGATTTGATCCATCAACTGGGTTTGACTGCTTTCCAGAAGCAACTATATGGGACTTTGTCAGGTGGGCAAAAACGTCGGGTTGATATTGCGCGTGCTCTTCTTTCACAGCCAGATATTCTTTTCTTAGATGAACCAACGACAGGTCTAGATATTCAGACTCGCAAAGCCATTTGGGATTTACTGTCTCGACTACAAAAGGATGAAGGGCTGACTATTATCTTAACGACTCATTATCTGGATGAAGCGGATGAAGCAAATCAGATCTATATCGTTGATCATGGGAAAGTGATTGCGCAAGGTTCTGCGACGGCTATTAAAAGTCAGTATGCATCTAATATTCTAAAAATTCGTTTTAAAGAAATGAAGGATTTAGAAAAGTTGCTACAGACTGGAATGACAGTAAAGGAAGAAAATGAGTTGGAATATCTTTTTTATCCAAGAACGTCACAGGAAGCCATTGAATATTTGGCAAAAGTTCGAGAAGAAATTGATTCTTTTGAATTTCGTCCAGGCACCATGGATGATGCCTTTATTGCACTTACAGGAAGAGAGGTTCGCTAATGTTAGCTTTATTGAAACGGAATTTTATCTTATATTTTCGTAATCGTTCAGGAGTATTTTTCTCATTATTGGGGGCATTGATTTCCTTCCTCCTTTATATCATTTTTTTGCAGAAGAACTTGACGGATGCTTGGTCCCAACTCCCTGATAATACGAATCTTTTAAATAACTGGCTGATGGGTGGGACCTTGGCTGTGACTGGGATTACAACCAGTTTTACGGCTCTTACACAAATGGTACAGGATCGTGAAAATCAAGTGGATCAAGATCTCTTCTTGACAGATTTAGGTAGCTGGGGTTTACAGGTGTCCTATCTAATCAGTAGTATTGCCATCTCTTTTGTCATGCAGGTGTTTATGTTTGCTGTTATGGGGCTTTATTTTAAAGAAAGTCCAGTTATCAGTCATTTACCGGAAATTGCTTTGATTATGTTGTTAAGTAGTCTGCTTTCAAGTTTGATAAATATTCTCTTGATTTATCGTTTTCAATCTGTAAATAGTCTTGGCAAACTGGCAACTATAGTGGGAACTGCTTCTGGATTTTTAGTAGGAACTTATGTCCCTATTGGAGTTTTACCTGATTTTGCACAGATTATCATGAAGTGTACCCCTGCAACTTATATTGCTTCTCTTTATCGACAAATTTTAATGAAAGAACCATTAGAGACCGCATTTACAGGAAATAGCAGATTGTTACAGGAATTTCAAGAAAAAATGGGGATCCAAATCAACTTGCAAGAACTATTGACAAAGAAAGAGACATACTTTATAGTGGTTATTATCAGTCTTGTCGCTATTCTTCTTTGGCTTTTATTTGTTAAAGTGTTTAGCAAGAGAAAATAAAGGTATATTGGAGAGAAAATGAAGATTCGTTTTGAAATGAAGGCAGAGTTTTCAGAAAAGGACCCACATATTGTAATTCAGGCAGCTCAGTTAACCGACCAAGCAAGGGAAGTCATGGAGTATTTAGAACAATTTTCAACGACCAATCAGGTGGTCATTCCTATTCGAACGGATGATCATCTGGTTATGGTGAAGATTGAGGATATTATTCTAGCTGATATTGATAAGAATTTGTTAACCATTTATACGGTAGATGGGATTTATAAAACTAAGGAAACATTGATAAACTTTCAGAATAGGATTAACCGACGTAATTTTATACAGATATCACGACATTCAATTATAAACATTGACCATTTAGAGTCATTATCGGATAGCTTTTCAGGGAACATGATGGCTAAAATGACTCGGGGCATCAAATCTAGTGTGAGTCGGAAATACGTTAAGTCCTTAATGAATTATCTAGGTTTATAGGAGAAAATCATGAAACGATTAATTGATTATTTTGTATCGGGAATGCGTACGGCTTCCTTCTTTTATTTGAGTATGATGTTATTAGCTCAGTGCTATCCAAGCATTACCTATCCTGAACCAATGACAAAAAATATTCTAGCTCTGTTTTTAATGGGTGGAATTATGGGGGTATTGACTTTAATACTTGAAAAGCTAGAGTTTCTTGCTTTTAGTATACGTGTAGGAGTTCATTTATTAGTGACAGCTACTATTTTAGTATTGACCTCTCTATTTTTTGGTTGGGGTTCAGCCTTGTGGAGTCCCTTGCTTTGGTTCTTTTTCTTGTTAATTTATGGATTGATATGGTTGTATCAAATCTGGCAAACTCACAAACTCACCCAACGAATTAATCAAGCCTTAGAGGATAAAAGACAGAAAACTGGTCACTAATATAGTGTTGAGGATGAAGTTTGAAGACAGTGCCAGTTTCCAAAGAGAACAATTTGTGATATAGTATTTTCAGCGTAAAACAAGGAGAAGAAAAATGCCAGTAAACGAATATGGTCAGATGATTGGTGAGTCAATGGAAGGTTATACACCAGGTGAACTGCCTTCTATTGATTTCTTAGAAGGACGTTATGCTCGAATAGAGGCTCTCTCGGTAGAAAAGCATGCGAAGGATTTATTAGCTGTTTATGGCCCTGATACGCCTCGGGAGATGTGGACCTACCTCTTTCAGGAATCAGTGGCAGATATGGAGGAGCTGGTTAGCCTTTTAAATCAGATGTTGGCTCGTAAGGACCGTTTTTACTATGCAATCATAGACAAGGCGACTGGTAAGGCTTTGGGAACTTTTTCTCTCATGCGCATTGATCAGAATAATCGAGTCATAGAAGTGGGAGCTGTCACTTTTTCTCCAGAGCTCAGGGGGACACGGATAGGGACAGAAGCCCAGTATCTACTGGCTCGCTATGTCTTTGAAGTGCTTAACTATCGTCGCTATGAGTGGAAATGTGATTCTCTTAATCTGCCATCCAGACGAGCTGCGGAGCGTTTGGGATTTGTTTATGAAGGAACCTTCCGCCAGGCAGTCGTTTATAAGGGGCGTACTAGGGATACGGATTGGTTGTCTATGATTGATAAGGACTGGCCTCAAGTCAAAGCTCGATTGGAAGCATGGTTGGCTCCTGAAAATTTTGATAAAAATGGACGGCAGTACAAGAGCTTGAGAGAGTTTTAAGAGGTGTTGACATGATCACTATTAAAAAGCAAGAATTTGTCAAGCTAGAGGATGTTTTGCATCTCTATCAGGCTGTCGGTTGGACAAATTATACCGATCAATCAGAGATGCTGGAGCAGGCCTTATCTCATTCATTAGTAATTTATCTGGTGCTTGATGGCGATGCTGTAGTGGGCTTGATTCGTTTGGTTGGAGATGGTTTTTCATCAATTTTTGTCCAGGATTTGATTGTTTTGCCTAGCTATCAGCGCCAAGGAATTGGTAGCTCCTTGATGAAAGAGGCTTTAGAGGATTACAAAGATGCCTATCAAGTCCAGCTGGTGACAGAACAGACAGAAAAAAACGTAGTATTTTATCGTTCTATGGGTTTTGAAACTTTATCCACCTATGATTGTACAGGAATGACTTGGGTAAACAGAGAAAAATAATAAAACTTGTTTTTCTTAAGCAAAGTTTAAGGCTGGTCTAGTATTATATAGTCATTAAATAAAGACCTCCTAACTTTATTTAATGAAATCCTAAAACTTTTTTTCATCATAATCTCCTAATGAAGTCACCCAATCAGGTGGCTTTTTTGGGCGTGGGTAGGTGCTGGTGATAGAAATTTTTTGCAAAATAGTAAAATTTTGGAAAAGTTAAGCTAGTTTTAAGCTTCGTCTTGTATCATATAGTTATTAAATAAAGACCTCCTAACTTTATTTAATAAAATCCTAAACTTTTCTTTTTCATAATAATCTCCCTTAACTCCACCCAATCAGGTGGAGTTTTTTGGCTCTATTTCAGGCTTTTTGGGACTATTCTAAAAATCATTTTTCGATATTTTTCGGATTTTGGTCGGGGAATTGGCGGGGACTTTTTTAGGAAATATGACTAAGAAATAGGTTTGCTGTTACTTCAGCTACTTCAAACTCAATTTGATTGTAAGTGACTGTTAATTGAAGGACTGGAACTACTGTAATAATGATTTTGCTTGTCCAGTAGTGGAGTATTAAATGAGAAGTGACATGTAAGATTATCTATTCGTTTACGAAATCAAAATTTCTATGAAATTGATAGAATCCCTAACTTTCTTTTAAACTTGAAAGTCTTGTTGTAAAGCGGTTAAAGCTTGAGAAGCGGAGGATGTAAAGTTTTGACAAATTTTGTGAACTGTGGGATAATGGAGAGGAATTAAGGATTAGTTCTATATCATGGACTAGAAAAGACCCCAAGCTAACTTCCACATTAAGCTTGGGGTCTTTTTTGACACTATTTGTCCTTGTTTAGCCATTTATCGACTAATACTCTTCGAAAATCAAATTCAAACCACGTCAGCTTCACCTTGCCGTACTCCAGTACAGCCTGCGGCTAGCTTCCTAGTTTGCTCTTTGATTTTCATTGAGTATAATCGAAGAACGACACCGACCACAATTGGTCCGATGATAGTTTTAAGTATTGTATCCATCATGGGCTAATTCACCTCCTTTCGTAGGCGATGTAGCAGTGCCGTAGAATATTATACCACATAAGTGCTAAACTCGGGAGTCATCCAATTAGGTGGAGTTTTTTGGCTCTATTTCAGGCTTTTCGGGAGCTTTCTAAACATCATTTTCCGATAGCTTTCGCTTAATCTTGAACGTCTTGTAGTACAGAGGTTCAAGAGGATATAAAGGATATAAACCTTTGACAAATTTTGTGAACTATGGGATAATAAAAGGGAATTAAGTATTGTGTCTATATCATAGGCTAGAAAAGACCCCAAGCTCACGTCCAAATAAGCTTGGGGTCTTTTTGACACTATTTGTCCTTGTTTAGCCATTTATCGACTAATCGAAGAACGACACCGACCACAATTGGTCCGATGATAGTTTTAAGTATTGTATCCATCATGGGCTAATTCACCTCCTTTCGTAGGCGGTGTAGCAGTGCCGAACAATATTATACCACATATGTGCTAAACTCGGGAGTCACCCAATCAGGTGGAGTTTTTTGTGGAGTTTTTTGGCTCTATTTCAGGCTTTTGGGGACTATTCTAAAAATCATTTTCCGATATTTTTCGGATTTTGGTCGGGGAATTGGCGGGGATCTTTTTAGCGAATATGAGTAAGAAATAGGTCTGTTGTCGCTTCAGCAAGTTCAACCTCACTTTGAATTTAAGTGACTGTTAATTGAAGGACTAGAACTACTGTAATAATGTTCTTGGTTGTCAAGGAGTGAGTCATCATATTGTTAGCCAGCGGTTAAAGCTTGAAAAGCCGAGGATATAAACCTTTGACAAATTTTGTGAACTATGGGATAATAAAAGGGAATTAAGTATTGTGTCTATATCATAGGCTAGAAAAGACCCCAAGCTCACGACCAAATAAGCTTGGGGTCTTTTTGACACTATTTGTCCTTGTTTAGCCATTTATCGACTAAGCGAAGAACAACACCGACCACAATTGGTCCGATGATAGTTTTAAGTATTGTATCCATCATGGGCTAATTCACCTCCTCTCGCAGGCGGTGTAGAAGTGCCGTAGAATATTATACCACATAAGTGCTAAAGTCGGGAGTCACCCAATCAGGTGGCTTTTTTGTTTGTGGCTTGGTTTTTTGATATAATAGAGCCATGAGTAGAATTTTAGACAATGAGATAATGGGGGACGAGGAGTTAGTAGAACGCACGCTCCGTCCTCAGTATTTACGTGAATATATTGGGCAGGATAAGGTTAAGGACCAGCTTCAAATCTTTATCGAAGCCGCCAAAATGCGGGATGAAGCGCTGGATCATGTGCTCCTTTTCGGGCCTCCAGGTTTGGGGAAGACGACCATGGCTTTTGTTATTGCCAATGAACTGGGTGTAAATCTCAAGCAGACGTCTGGGCCTGTCATTGAAAAAGCCGGTGATCTGGTAGCGATTTTGAATGACTTGGAGCCTGGGGATGTCCTCTTTATTGACGAGATTCATCGCTTGCCCATGTCGGTTGAAGAGGTACTTTATAGTGCCATGGAGGACTTTTATATCGATATCATGATTGGGGCTGGTGAAGGCAGTCGCAGTGTTCATTTGGAGTTGCCACCTTTCACTTTGATTGGTGCGACGACTCGGGCTGGTATGCTCTCAAATCCGCTACGGGCACGTTTTGGGATTACAGGTCATATGGAGTATTATGCTCATGCTGACTTGACAGAAATTGTCGAGCGGACGGCAGATATTTTTGAGATGGAAATTACTCATGAGGCAGCATCTGAGTTAGCCTTACGTAGTCGTGGGACTCCTCGTATTGCCAATCGTCTCCTCAAGCGCGTGCGCGATTTTGCCCAGATTATGGGGAATGGGGTTATCGATGATCTTATTACCGATAAGGCTCTGACCATGCTAGATGTTGACCATGAAGGCTTGGACTATGTGGACCAAAAAATCCTTCGGACTATGATTGAGATGTACGGTGGTGGTCCTGTCGGTCTAGGAACTCTTTCTGTTAACATAGCAGAAGAGCGTGAGACGGTGGAAGACATGTATGAGCCTTACTTGATTCAAAAAGGTTTTATCATGCGAACACGGTCTGGACGGGTTGCAACGGCTAAGGCCTACGAACATTTAGGGTATGAATACAGTGAAAAATGAGCAAGAAATTCTAGAGGCTTTCAGAGAAAATTCGGATATGATGGCTATTCTGACTATCATACGAGACCTTGATTTAAAAGACTCGTGGTTGGCAGCGGGTTCGGTACGAAATTTCATCTGGAATCTCTTGTCAGACAGACCAGCTTTTGACCGTGAAACGGATGTGGATGTGATTTTCTTTGATACAGATGTGAGTTATGAAGAAACGCTGGCTATAGAGAACAAGTTGAGAGAGGACTTTCCTCAGTACCAGTGGGAATTGAAAAATCAGGTCTATATGCACCAGCACAGTCCTCATACTGTGCCCTATACCAGCTCTCGTGATGCTATGAGTAAGTATCCAGAACGGTGTACGGCGGTTGGACTCCGCTTGAATGAAGACTTCGCTTTGGAACTTTTTACTCCTTATGGACTCGAGGATATTTTGAATTTTCAAGTTCGCCCAACTCCTCATTTTTTAGAGAATGAAGACCGAATGAAGCTCTATCAAACACGATTATCCAAGAAAAATTGGCAGGAGAAATGGAAAAATTTGATTTTTAAAAATACTTAAGGAAACTTTAAGCTAGGAAGTGTATACTAAGTTCATAAGTTAAGAAGACCTTAACTTAAACTCCTAAAACTTTTTCATAATAATCTCCCTATAAAAAATAGAGTCGCCCAATCAGGCGGCTTATTTTTTTGAAAACTGAGCCTGGTGCCTGAGAATAAATAGCTTAGTGATAGAAGAAAATAGGGAAATATGGTATAATGAAACGATAGATTTTTGAATAGGAATAAGATCATGTTTGGATTTTTTAAGAAAGATAAGGCTGTGGAAGTAGAAGTTCCGACACAGGTTCCTGCTCATATCGGCATCATCATGGATGGCAATGGCCGTTGGGCTAAAAAACGTATGCAACCGCGAGTTTTTGGACACAAGGCGGGTATGGAAGCATTACAAACTGTGACCAAGGCAGCAAACAAACTGGGCGTTAAGGTTATTACGGTTTATGCTTTTTCTACGGAAAACTGGACCCGCCCCGATCAGGAGGTCAAGTTTATCATGAACTTGCCCGTAGAGTTTTATGACAATTATGTCCCTGAACTGCATGCGAATAATGTTAAGATTCAAATGATTGGGGAGACAGACCGCCTGCCTAAGCAAACCTTTGAAGCTTTAACCAAGGCTGAGGAATTGACTAAGAACAATACAGGTTTGATTCTTAACTTTGCTCTTAACTATGGTGGACGTGCTGAGATTACGCAGGCGCTTAAGTTGATTTCCCAGGATGTGTTAGATGCCAAAATCAACCCAGGTGACATCACAGAGGAATTGATTGGCAACTATCTCTTCACCCAGCATTTGCCTAAGGATGTACGAGATCCAGACTTGATTATCCGTACTAGTGGAGAATTGCGTTTGAGTAATTTCCTTCCATGGCAGGGAGCCTATAGTGAGCTCTATTTTACAGATACCTTGTGGCCTGATTTTGACGAAGTAGCCTTGCAGGAAGCCATTCTTGCCTACAATCGTCGTCATCGCCGATTTGGAGGAGTTTAGGAGGAAATATGACACAAGATTTACAGAAAAGAACCTTGTTTGCCGGGATTGCACTGGCTATTTTCCTACCGATTTTAATGATTGGGGGACTCTTGCTGCAGATAGCAATCGGAATCATAGCCATGCTAGCCATGCATGAACTTTTGAAGATGAGAGGTTTAGAGACCATGACGATGGAGGGCCTCTTAACCCTCTTTGCAACCTTTGCTTTGACCATTCCCTTGGAGAATTATCTGACTTTTTTGCCAGTTGATGGGAATGTGGTCGCTTATAGTGTGTTGATTTCAATCATGTTAGGAACGACTGTTTTTAGCAAGTCTTATACGATTGAGGATGCGGTTTTCCCTCTTGCTATGAGTTTCTATGTGGGCTTTGGTTTTAATGCTCTATTAGATGCTAGAATTGCAGGTTTAGATAAGGCACTATTAGCCTTGTGTATTGTTTGGGCGACAGACAGTGGTGCCTATCTTGTTGGGATGAACTATGGTAAACGAAAATTAGCTCCGACAGTTTCTCCAAATAAAACCTTTGAGGGTGCCTTGGGTGGTATTTTAGGTGCTATTTTAGTAACTATCATCTTTATGATGTTTGACAGTACAGTTGCTCTTCCGTATGGAATTTACAAGATGTCAGTCTTTGCTATTTTCTTTAGCATTGCTGGACAATTTGGTGATTTACTAGAAAGTTCGATCAAGCGTCACTTTGGTGTCAAAGATTCTGGGAAATTTATTCCTGGACATGGTGGTGTTTTGGATCGTTTTGATAGTATGTTGCTTGTATTTCCAATCATGCACTTGTTTGGACTCTTTTAATCAAAAGACGGAGGAAATACTATGCTCGGAATTTTAACCTTTATTCTGGTTTTTGGGATTATTGTAGTGGTGCACGAGTTCGGGCACTTCTACTTTGCCAAGAAATCAGGAATTCTAGTGCGTGAATTTGCCATTGGTATGGGGCCCAAAATCTTTGCTCACATTGGCAAGGATGGAACGGCCTACACTATTCGAATCTTGCCGCTGGGTGGCTATGTTCGCATGGCTGGTTGGGGTGATGATACAACTGAAATTAAGACAGGAACTCCTGTCAGTTTGACCCTTACTGATGATGGTAAGGTTAAACGCATCAATCTCTCAGGTAAAAAATTGGATCAAACGGCCCTCCCTATGCAGGTGACCCAGTTTGACTTTGAAGACAAGCTCTTTATCAGGGGCTTGGTTCTGGAAGAAGAAAAAACATTTGCAGTAGATCACGATGCAACGGTTGTGGAAGCAGATGGAACTGAGGTTCGAATTGCACCTTTAGATGTTCAATATCAAAATGCAACTATCTGGGGGAAACTCATTACTAACTTTGCAGGCCCTATGAATAACTTTATCTTAGGTGTCGTTGTTTTCTGGATTTTAATCTTTATGCAGGGTGGTGTCAGAGATGTCGATACCAACCAGTTCCATGTCATGCCCCAAGGGGCCTTGGCTAAGGTGGGAGTACCAGAAACGGCACAGATTACCAAGATTGGTTCACATGAGGTTAGCAACTGGGAAAGTTTGATTCAGGCTGTGGAATCAGAAACCAAAGATAAGACGGCCCCGACCTTGGATGTGACTATTTCTGAAAATGGTAGTGACAAACAAGTCACTGTTAGTCCGGAAGAAAGTCAAGGCCGTTACCTTCTAGGTGTTCAACCGGGGATTAAGTCAGATTTTGTATCTATGTTTGTAGGTGGTTTTACAACTGCTGCTGACTCGGCCCTCCGAATTCTCTCAGAACTGAAAAATCTGATTTTCCAACCGGATTTGAACAAGCTAGGTGGACCTGTTGCCATCTTTAAGGCAAGTAGTGATGCTGCTAAAAATGGAATTGAGAATGTCTTGTACTTCTTGGCAATGATTTCCATCAATATCGGGATTTTTAATCTTATTCCGATTCCAGCCCTGGATGGTGGTAAGATTGTGCTCAATATCCTGGAAGCCATTCGCCGCAAACCATTGAAACAAGAAATTGAAACCTATGTCACCTTGGCCGGAGTGGTCATCATGGTTGTCTTGATGATTGCTGTGACCTGGAATGACATTATGCGACTCTTTTTTAGATAATCGAGGAATATTATGAAACAAAGTAAAATGCCTATCCCAACGCTTCGCGAAATGCCAAGCGATGCTCAAGTTATCAGTCACGCTCTTATGTTGCGAGCTGGTTATGTTCGTCAAGTCTCAGCAGGTGTTTATTCTTACCTACCACTTGCCAACCGTGTGATTGAAAAAGCTAAAAATATCATGCGCCAAGAATTCGACAAGATTGGTGCCGTTGAGATGTTGGCTCCTGCCCTTCTCAGTGCAGAATTGTGGCGCGAATCAGGTCGTTACGAAACTTATGGTGAGGACCTTTATAAACTAAAAAACCGTGAAAAATCAGACTTCATCCTAGGCCCAACTCACGAAGAAACATTTACAGCTATCGTTCGTGATTCTGTTAAGTCTTACAAGCAATTGCCACTCAACCTTTACCAAATCCAACCTAAGTATCGTGATGAAAAACGCCCACGTAATGGACTTCTCCGTACACGTGAGTTTATCATGAAGGATGCTTACAGCTTCCACGCTAACTATGATAGCTTGGACAGTGTTTACGATGAGTATAAGGCTGCTTATGAGCGTATTTTCACTCGTAGTGGTTTAGACTTCAAGGCTATCATTGGTGACGGTGGAGCCATGGGTGGTAAGGACAGCCAAGAATTTATGGCCATTACACCTGCCCGTACAGACCTTGACCGCTGGGTTGTCTTGGACAAGTCAGTTGCCTCATTTGACGAAATTCCTGCAGAAGTGCAAGAAGAAATCAAGGCAGAATTGCTCAAATGGATGGTTTCTGGTGAAGATACGATTGCTTACTCAAGTGAGTCTAGCTATGCGGCTAACTTGGAAATGGCAACAAACGAGTACAAACCAAGCAACCGTGTTGTCGCTGAAGAAGAAGTGACTCGTGTTGCAACTCCAGATGTTAAATCAATTGATGAAGTTGCAGCCTTCCTCAATGTTCCAGAAGAACAAACAATTAAAACCCTCTTCTACAAGGCAGATGGTGAGCTTGTTGCGGCTCTTCTAGTTGGAAATGACCAACTCAATGAAGTTAAGTTGAAAAACCACTTGGGAGCAGATTTCTTTGACGTTGCTAGCGAAGAAGAAGTAGCGAATCTTGTTCAAGCAGGTTTTGGTTCACTTGGACCAGTTGGTTTGCCGGAGAATGTTAAAATCATTGCCGACCGTAAGGTGCAAGATGTCCATAATGCAGTTGTCGGTGCTAACGAAGATGGCTACCACTTGACTGGTGTGAATCCAGGTCGTGACTTTACTGCAGAATATGTGGATATCCGTGAAGTTCGTGAGGGTGAAATTTCTCCAGACGGACAAGGTGTCCTTAACTTTGCGCGTGGTATCGAAATTGGTCACATCTTTAAACTCGGTACTCGCTATTCAGCAAGCATGGGAGCAGATGTTTTGGATGAAAATGGCCGTGCTGTGCCAATTATCATGGGATGTTACGGTATCGGTGTCAGTCGTCTCCTTTCAGCAGTGATGGAGCAACACGCTCGCCTCTTTGTTAACAAAACGCCAAAAGGTGAATACCGTTATGCTTGGGGAATCAACTTCCCTAAAGAATTGGCACCATTTGATGTGCACTTGATCACTGTCAATGTCAAGGACGAAGAAGCGCAAGCCTTGACAGAAAAGCTTGAAGCAAGCTTAATGGGAGCTGGTTACGAAGTCTTGACAGATGATCGTAACGAACGTGTCGGAGTTAAATTTAGCGACAGCGACTTGATTGGATTGCCAATCCGTATCACTGTTGGGAAGAAAGCAGCTGATGGTATCGTAGAAGTCAAGATTAAAGCGACTGGTGACACTATCGAAGTTCATGCAGATAACTTGCTTGAAACGCTTGAAATTCTCAGCAAGAAATAAAAACTATAATCAGAAGAAAAACAAGGAAAAAATGTAACTAGTTTTTACCTTGTTTTTTCTGTATAATGGGAAAAATGAGTAGATAAAGAGGTAAATGTATGCTAAGATTTCCAAAGGATTTTGTCTGGGGATCCTCTACTTCTGGGCCGCAGACAGAAGGACGTATAGCTGGTGACGGTAAGGGAGATAATCTCTGGGATTATTGGTACCAAGTGGAGCCAAATCGCTACTATAATGGAATTGGTCCAGATAAGACATCGACCTTTTATGAAAATTGGGAAAAGGATATTGAGCTACTGTTAGAAACTGGTCACACGGCCTTTCGGACTTCTATTCAGTGGTCACGGATTTTTCCACAAGGGCGTGGAAAAGTCAATACTCAGGGTGTGGATTTCTATCGTAAGGTTTTTGAGGCTATTAAGGCCAAAGGGATTCGTCTTTTAGTCAATCTCTACCACTTTGATTTGCCTTTTGCTCTTCAAGAGGATGGTGATGGTTGGGAAAATAAGGCGACTGTCTCAGCCTATGAAGACTATGCTCGTTTTTGTTTTGAGACTTATGGAGATTTAGTGGATCAATGGATTACCTTTAACGAGCCCATCGTTCCAGTAGAATTTGGATATTTTTACGATGCCCATTATCCACATAAGGTGGATGCAGAGGCAGCTGTTAAAGTAGCTTATCATACACAATTGGCTAGCAGTAGGGCGGTTAAGGCTTGTCATGAACTTTTGCCAGATTCCAAGATTGGGATTGTCCTCAACTTGACACCGACTTATCCACGTAGCCAGCATCCTGCTGATGTCAAGGCTGCTCGTATTGCGGACCTTTTTCAGGCCCAATCTTTCTTAGATCCGTCTGTTTTGGGGACTTATCCACAGGAGTTAGTAGAAATCTTACATGAATACGGTCTCTTGCCTGATGCTACAGAGGAGGAGTTGGATCTCATTCGTGACAATACTGTGGACTTCCTTGGTGTCAACTACTATCAACCTTTGCGTGTTATGGCTCCTCGATTTGCTAAGCATCCAGAGAGTCCACTCTTACCAGAACATTTTTACGAGCCTTATGTGATGCTTGGACGTAAAATCAATCCTCACCGTGGCTGGGAGATTTATGAGCAAGGGATTTATGACATCGCCCAAAATATCAAGAAAAATTATGGCAATATCGAGTGGATGTTGACAGAGAATGGTATGGGTGTTGAAGGGGAAGAAAAATTCCGTCAAGATGGAATGATTCAAGATGATTACCGTATTGACTTTGTAAAAGGTCATCTTCGCGAACTGCACCGTGCCATTGAAGATGGAGCCAACTGTAAAGGATACTTAATCTGGACCTTTATTGATTGCTGGTCATGGCTCAATAGTTATAAAAATCGCTATGGTTTGGTTGAATTAGACTTGAAAACGCAAGAACGTCGTCTGAAAAAATCAGGGCACTGGTTCAAGGAATTGAGCGACAATAATGGATTTTAAAAAAGACTCTGACTGATTGTCCTAATTGGTCAGAGTTTTTTGCTTACAGGAGAGTAATTTGAACTATACCAATTTTTACTCTTGACAAGTGAAAGAAACAAGTATATACTGTTTTTGCTGGTTCTATAAAAGAGGAATCAGACTATACCAATTTTAAGGAGAAAGCACAGCTTGCCTGTGTCGTATATACTATGTGTGGAATTGTTGGTGTTGTTGGAAACACAAATGCAACTGATATTTTGATTCAAGGGCTTGAAAAGCTCGAATACCGTGGCTATGATTCTGCGGGAATTTTTGTCCTAGGTGGTGCTGAAAACCACCTAGTCAAGGCTGTTGGTCGTATTGCAGAATTGTCTGCCAAGACAGCTGGTGTTGAGGGAACGACTGGTATCGGACATACTCGTTGGGCTACTCATGGAAAACCAACTGAAGACAATGCTCACCCACATCGCTCTGAGACTGAACGTTTTGTTTTGGTGCACAATGGGGTGATTGAAAACTACCTTGAAATCAAGGAAGAATACCTTGCAGGTCACCACTTCAAGGGGCAAACAGACACTGAAATTGCCGTTCACTTGATTGGAAAATTTGCGGAAGAAGATGGCCTCTCTGTTCTTGAAGCCTTCAAAAAAGCCCTTCATATCATCCGTGGTTCTTATGCCTTTGCCTTGGTTGACTCACAAAATCCTGAAGTCATCTACGTAGCTAAAAATAAATCACCACTTTTGATTGGTCTTGGAGAAGGCTATAACATGGTCTGCTCAGACGCCATGGCTATGATTCGTGAGACCAACCAATACATGGAAATCCATGACCAAGAGTTGGTCATCGTTAAAGCTGATAGTGTGGAAGTTCAAGACTATGATGGCAATCGCCGTGAACGTACTAGCTATACTGCGGAACTTGACTTGTCTGATATCGGTAAGGGAACTTATCCTTACTACATGCTCAAGGAAATCGATGAGCAACCAACAGTGATGCGTAAGTTGATCCAAGCCTACACAGATGAGGCTGGTCAAGTTGTCGTAGACCCAGCTATCATCCAGGCTGTTCAAGACGCAGACCGTATCTACATCCTTGCAGCTGGAACATCTTACCACGCAGGATTTGCTTCTAAAAAAATGTTGGAAGAATTGACAGATACACCAGTTGAACTTGGAATCTCATCTGAGTGGGGCTACGGTATGCCACTTCTCAGCAAGAAACCACTCTTCATCTTTATCAGTCAGTCTGGTGAAACAGCGGATAGCCGTCAGGTTTTGGTTAAGGCTAATGAAATGGGAATCCCAAGCTTGACAGTGACAAACGTACCAGGTTCAACTCTTTCACGTGAAGCTAACCATACCATGCTTCTTCATGCAGGCCCTGAAATTGCCGTGGCATCAACCAAGGCCTATACAGCGCAAATTGCAGCCCTTGCCTTCCTTGCAAAAGCAGTCGGAGAAGCAAATGGCAATGTCAAAGCGCAAGCCTTTGATTTGGTTCATGAGTTGTCAATCGTAGCTCAGTCTATCGAATCAACTCTTTCAGAGAAAGAAACCATTGAAGCCAAGGTTCGTGAGCTTCTTGAAACAACTCGTAACGCCTTTTACATCGGACGTGGTCAAGATTACTACGTATCCATGGAAGCAAGTCTCAAACTTAAAGAGATTTCTTACATCCAGTGTGAAGGCTTTGCGGCAGGAGAACTCAAGCACGGAACTATTGCCTTGATTGAAGAAGGAACGCCTGTCTTGGCCCTCTTGTCAGATCCAGTTCTTGCAAACCACACTCGTGGAAATATCCAAGAGGTGGCAGCTCGCGGTGCCAAAGTCCTCACTATCGCAGAAGAAAATGTTGCCAAAGATACAGATGATATCGTCCTTACGACCGTACACCCTTACCTCTCACCAATTTCAATGGTCGTACCAACACAATTGGTCGCTTACTTTGCAACCCTACACCGTGGTCTTGATGTGGATAAACCACGTAACCTTGCTAAATCAGTAACGGTAGAATAAGCTAAAAAAGTCTAGTTATCTAGGCTTTTTCTTGTGAGCAAATCGGTTGCTTGTAGTCAAGTTTCGTGTTATACTCTTCGAAATCTCTTCAAACCATGTCAGCTTCCATCTGCAACCTCAAAACATTGTTTTGAGCAGCCTGCGGCTAGCTTTCTAGTTTGCTCTTTGATTTTCATTGAGTGTTAGGATAATTTTTCAAATTGCAGGAAAGAAATAGACGGGGAGAATCACAATGGTAGAATTGGGAATTTCAACATTTGAGGAAACAACGGAGCTTGAAGGGACTGGGCAAACTTACAGTCATGCCGAACGAATTCGCCAGTTGGTGGCGGAGATTGAACTGGCTGATAAGGTTGGTTTGGATGTGTATGGGATTGGTGAGCACCATCGAGCGGATTTTGCGGTATCAGCTCCAGAGATTGTCCTGGCAGCAGGTGCAGTTAATACCGAGAAGATTCGTTTGACCAGTGCAGTCAGCATTCTCTCGAGCATGGATCCGATTCGTTTGTTCCAACAGTATGCCACTATTGATGCTTTGTCAAATGGACGTGCGGAGATTATGGCTGGAAGGGGTTCTTTCACGGAATCTTTTCCCTTGTTTGGATATGATTTGAAAGACTACGAAGCCTTTTTTGATGAGAAATTAGACTTGCTCCAGTTAGTCAATGAAAAGACCAAGTTAGACTGGCAAGGTCGCTTGACCCAAACAATCTCTGGCCAAAAAGTTTATCCTCGTCCAGTTCAGGACAAATTACCCTTGTGGATAGCGACAGGTGGTCATGTCGAATCAACAGTGAAGATTGCTCAGGCAGGCCTACCGATTGTCTATGCCATTATTGGTGGTAACCCTCGTTATTTTAAAAAGTTGATTCAGGCTTATCGTGAGATTGGGAGCGAAGCGGGTTATGCCAGTCAGGAACTAAAAGTTGGAGCGCATTCTTGGGGTTGGATTGCTGAAGATGGTGAGCAGGCTGTAAAAGATTATTTCCATCCGACTAAGCAAGTGGTGGATGCTATTTCCAAAGACCGTCCGCACTGGCAGGAATTGCGTTATGAGCAATATTTGGAGCAAGTTGGGCCAAATGGTGCTATGTTTGTGGGCAATCCAGATCAGGTGGCCGAAAAATTGATTCGCATGATTGAAGACTTAGGTTTGGATCGTTTTATGTTGCACCTATCGCTTGGTTCTATGTCACATGAACAAGTCCTGAGAGCTATTGAACTCTTCGGAACGCAAGTGGCACCGAAAATCCGAGCTTACTTTGCCATGAAAGAGGTTTAATAAAAAATCCTAATCGAGCTTATTAGGACTACAAATATTGTGCAAAAATCAATCCCCCGAGCGTTAAGGCTTGGGGGATTGTTCTATAGGAGGGCTAGTTTAGTTCTCTTTTTTGTTTTTTAGCAAGAACCCGAGACCTAGAAGGGCAAGGAGACTAATTCCTGCAAACAGGAGTTTGTGATCATTTTTGGTTCCTGTATTTGGTAGTTTAGCTTGTGAATCAGCTGTAGCTTGGTTAGGTTTGTTTTCTGCATCAGCTACTTTTGTATCTGGTTTTGCAGAATCAGGTTTAGTTTGTGGAGCTGGAGTTTGCTGTTCCGGTTTGACTACTCGGTTTGACATATTGTCTTGGCTGTTATTTTGCCCTTGTTCTTGTTTTAAGCTGGAAAGGTCAAATTCTGGTTTTTCTTCCACAGCTGGGGCAACGATGGCACCACCTTGAGAGACTCGAAGAACAGTGGCAGTAAGGGCATTTAATTTCAAGCCTTTTTCAGTCCATTCAAGTCCTTTCGGGTTGGCAATTCCTACTGGTCCTGCTTGGTTTTCATCTGCCAAAACTTCAGCATTTCTGAGGTGGGCAAAGGCAGTTCCCAAATTAAATTCGCGAGCTTTTTCGTCCGCATTGACAAAGACTGCGTAGATATCCCCGTTTGGAGCAGTAATTTGGTAGCCAATTACTACATCCTCTTTTGCCACGCCATTTTGACCTGGGACAGTGATGAGGTGGACACGGTCTTTGATATCTTGGAGGCTCTTAAGTCGGAAGGCATCTGTAGATTGACGAAGGGCAATCAACCCTTTCATATAGTCACGGCTCTTGACATTTTCAGGATAGGCTTTTCCATCTGTGGACTTAGTCCAGTCAAACTTGTTGACAGCATCACTAGAGTCATAAGAGTCATGGATGAAGTAAGGATAGTCAAATGGATTGCCATCTTTATCACGCAACAAGTGAGATTTATTTGGTTGTTTGTCCTCTGCTACTGGAGTCTTGTAGGCTGGGTCACGGAATTGTTTGGTACGTCCATATTCCTGACCAGAGTGGATAAATGGAGTTCCTTGAGCTGTCAAGACCATGAGATTTCCAAGTCGCAAACGACGATGAATCTCAGCATAGTTCTCAGCCTTGCTTGGGTCTTTTTTGATAGATTGGGCGATGATGTCAAAGAGGGTCAAGTTATCATGGGCTGCGATGTATTGAATCACATCTCCAGGACTGTCTGCTTCAAAGTTGGTTGGTTGAGCAATCAGATTTTTGAAGATAGTGTTGATATCACGTTTTCCACCTGTGATAAAGGCAGGTTGCCCTTCGTTTGGATAACCAGATTTGAGGTTGTTACGGATGTCATCTGAAAAGACAGCAACAGTATCGGTATGTTTCATCCAATCTTGGTCAGCAGCCTTAGTAGGCATATTTTCATCACCAGCATAGGTTCTCCAACCTTCACCCAGCATGATTAGGTTAGGATTGAGGGCGCGTGCAGCCTTGTAGGCTTCTTCGATAGAAGCTGCATCATGGTCTCCCATCATATCGAAGCGGAAGCCATCCACTTTGTAGGTATCAACTAGATATTTGATAGAGTCAACTAGGAGTCGTTTGGTCATATGGTGGGTTGTTCCCAAGCGTCCACCACCAAAGCTAGTGCGAGGTGTACCATCAGCATCCATAAAGTGGTAGTAGTTTGGTTCTAAATCTTCAAAGATATCGACTTTGGCTGTATGGTTATAAACTACGTCCAGGATAGCTCCCATGCCACGTTTGTGGATCTCATTGATGAGGTTTTTAAACTCTGCGATTCGTTTTTCTGGATTTTTAGGATCGCTTGAATACATACCAGTCAATGAGAAGTAGTTTTGAGGGTCATATCCCCAGTTGTAGTTGCTGTTGCTTGAAGCATAGTCAGACAAGCGTTCATGGTTTTTCAATTCATTGACAAAGTAGTAAGACAAGACTGGAAGGAGCTGGATGTGGGTCACACCCAAGTCTTTGAGATAGTCTAGTTTTTCAATAAAGGCTTCAAAGGTACCAAATGGTTTGGTTAAGTCTTTTGCAATGGCAGGATCTGAAGTGAAGTCACGCACATGAGCTTCGTAGATAACGGCATCTTCACGAGTCTTGAAGTTGTGAATCTTACCATAAGTTAAGTCTTGAGGTCCTAGTTTGGCTGGATTTACAAAGGCGGCTTTAGCCACTTTATGGGAAGCGTCTGTTTTTGCAAGATCGCTGTTCCAAGCAGCGAGAGATTTAGCGTAAGGATCGAGTGCAAGAATAGTTTTACCTTGACGCTCGATTTGGTATTGATAATAGTAGCCAGTGAAATCTGTGATTCCTAATTTGTTTGTGCTATCTAGAGTTTGTTTCCAAGTTCCTCTTTCTCCTTTTTCAAGAGCGACAGTTCCAACTACTTTGTCAGGGTCATTCTTGTCGTAGACAACGACAGAAACCTTATCAGCACTTGGTGACCAGAGGGTCAAATCAACCTGTTTTCCTTCTTCTTTGAGATCAGCTCCAAGTTTACCATCATAGCTGTAAGTCTCATCTTTCAGGCGCCAGCTTGTTTTGGTAGTGAATTTGTCAGAGTTGTAGCTAACGGTATAAGGATGTTTTGTGTCAGAGAAATCTCCGCTGTAGGTCACTTTCTTACCAGCCTCATCGATTGCAACATCAGTGATAGTTACTTTGTTTCCTAGGTGATTAGTGATGTTGGAGTGTTTGAGGATATCTTCTTTTTTAGCACCGACAAGTGTTGAAAAACTACTTTCAATGCTAGAAGTTCCTACGTGTTGAGCTCCTGTCATGCGGATATCGTGCACATAGTAGGGGTTGGTGTAGATGGTTTCGTCATCATCTTTTAGGAAAATTTGGCTATGATTTTTCAAATCTGTGAACTTATAATCTTCTTTACGGATTTTCACATCGTCTCCTTGTTTCTTTCTGTCTAGTAATAAAAATCCAAGATCTTTAGCTGCATCTTTGAGTGGAATATCGATATAGCGACCATATTTGCCTGTAGCCGTAAAGTCTGTTCCGTTAGGCCATTCACCACTACTTGGATTTTTCACATCTCCCCAGTACCAGAGAGATTTCTTGTCATAGTTGCCATCTGTACGGTAGTAGTTGACGCGAATAGTTCCTGCAGGTTGTGGCTCGTAAGAGAAAACCTTGTGATCTTGGTCCAACCAAGCCTCATTCATCTTTGGTGCCAGTTTTTCTACCGATTTATCGCCGGTTAGATTTTTTCCAGCTGTATTATTGATGAGGAAGCTAATTTTCTTGGCTTGTTCTCCCTTTAATTTGACATCTAGGTAGTAGCCGTAGTTATCTTTTTTGGCATCCTTAAAGGACAAGGCTCCGTTAGGCCAGTTTTCAGAAGGTTTTTCAACATCATCCCAAGTCCATAGTCCTTGACTATCCTTGTTTTCTTCAGGAAGTTTTTTGACGTGGATACGGAAGTAATTGTCTTCGATTGGCTCTTCTGCCTTAGTTTCAGTTGCTACTGGACTCGTAGAAGTAGTTGGCTCATTTGAACGATCTTGTCCGGTTTGTGGTGCTGAATCGGCGGGAGTTGTAACAGGAGTGGTTGCCTTTGTTGCAGGTTTTTCTTCTTTTTTCTCTAGGGAAGCGTTTGCATTATTAGGTGAAGAAAAATCGCTTTCTTTCTTACCAGAGCTCGTTGCTGTATCAGTAAGAGGTTGGGCAAGGGCAGTAGTAGTTTCACTATTACTTGCGTTAGTGGTTGTAGTATTTTCGTTGGCTGAGATAGTTGGTGTAGCCATGGCAAGTAGGACAAGGCTTGCTCCAATAAGGACAGAACCAGTTCCATTTTTGAGGGAACGGATGCTGTAGACCATTTTTTTCTCAGTTTGAGCTGGTGTTTTTCTCATGATGATTCTCCAATCAATAAATTTCTATATCAGTATAGCATGTAGTAAAATAATATGCAAGCGTTTTCTCGAAATTAAAATAAAAGAAAAATCGCAACAGGTTTTGCTACGATTTAGCCAGTATTTCTTATAGGAAAAGATTTCGTCAAAAAATCGTCAATCCCCTTGAAAAATCTAGCTAAATAGGGTATAATATAAGTAATCATTTGTCGTAGGTTTTGTCTGAAATATTGTCCAGACAAGGCTCACAGCAGTTAAATCTTCTGAAAAAGTCAGATTTAGCTGCTCTTTTTGTGCTTTTTTTCAGGATTTTGAGTATTTGTAACAAAGACTTAAAGATTCTGAAAATTCGCCCAAGGGACACGGTGATAGGGGTTTTTAAAACCATATGACGATTAGAAAAGCCTGATTGACAAGGCTTGGAACTTATTTACAAAGGAGAATCATCTTGGCAGGACATGACGTTCAATACGGGAAACATCGTACCCGTCGTAGTTTTTCAAGAATCAAAGAAGTTCTTGACTTACCAAATTTGATTGAAATTCAAACTGATTCATTCAAAGCATTCCTAGACCACGGCCTTAAGGAAGTGTTTGAAGATGTATTGCCAATTTCAAACTTCACAGACACAATGGAGTTGGAATTTGTTGGATATGAAATCAAGGAACCAAAATACACGCTAGAAGAAGCTCGTATACACGATGCTAGCTACTCAGCACCAATTTTTGTAACCTTCCGCTTGATCAATAAAGAAACAGGCGAAATCAAAACTCAAGAAGTTTTCTTTGGTGATTTCCCAATCATGACAGAAATGGGTACTTTCATCATCAATGGTGGTGAACGTATTATCGTGTCTCAGTTGGTCCGCTCGCCAGGTGTTTACTTTAACGATAAAGTTGATAAAAACGGTAAAGTGGGCTACGGTTCAACTGTTATCCCTAACCGTGGAGCTTGGTTGGAGCTTGAAAGCGACTCAAAAGACATCGCCTACACTCGTATCGACCGTACTCGTAAGATTCCATTTACAACCTTGGTTCGTGCTCTTGGCTTCTCAGGTGATGATGAAATCTTTGATATCTTTGGTGATAGCGAATTGGTTCGCAACACTGTTGAAAAAGATATCCATAAGAACCCAATGGACTCTCGTACAGACGAAGCCTTGAAAGAAATTTACGAACGCCTTCGTCCAGGTGAACCTAAGACTGCTGAAAGCTCACGTAGCTTGCTTGTAGCTCGTTTCTTTGACCCACGTCGCTATGACTTGGCAGCAGTTGGTCGTTACAAGATCAATAAAAAACTTAATGTTAAAACACGCTTGCTTAACCAAACCATTGCGGAACCATTGGTAGACTCTGAAACAGGTGAAATCTTGGTAGAAGCTGGAACAATCATGACTCGTAGTGTGATTGAAAGCATTGAAAGCCATTTGGATGGTGATTTGAACAAGATTGTTTACATTCCAAATGATGCAGCTGTTGTGACTGAGCCAGTTGTTCTTCAAAAATTCAAGGTTGTTGCTCCAACTGATCCAGATCGTGTCGTAACGATTATTGGTAATGCTAATCCAGATGACAAGGTTCGTATCGTTACTCCTGCAGATATCCTTGCTGAAATGAGCTACTTCCTCAACTTGGCGGAAGGGCTTGGACGTGTAGATGATATCGACCACCTTGGAAACCGTCGTATCCGTGCGGTTGGTGAATTGCTTGCTAACCAAGTACGTCTTGGACTTTCTCGTATGGAACGTAATGTCCGTGAACGTATGTCTGTTCAGGACAACGAAGTCTTGACACCACAACAAATCATCAATATCCGTCCTGTAACAGCTGCGGTGAAAGAATTCTTTGGTTCATCACAGTTGTCACAGTTCATGGACCAACACAACCCGCTTTCTGAGTTGTCTCACAAACGCCGTTTGTCAGCCTTAGGACCTGGTGGTTTGACACGTGACCGCGCTGGATATGAAGTACGTGACGTGCACTACACTCACTACGGTCGTATGTGTCCAATCGAGACACCTGAAGGACCTAACATCGGTTTGATCAATAACTTGTCATCTTACGGACACTTGAACAAATATGGTTTTGTTCAAACACCATACCGTAAAGTTGACCGCGAAACAGGTGTCGTTACGAATGAAATCGTTTGGTTGACAGCCGATGAAGAAGATGAATTTACTGTAGCACAGGCCAACTCTCGTCTTAATGAAGATGGAACCTTTGCTGAGAAGATTGTCATGGGACGTCACCAAGGGGTCAACCAAGAGTATCCAGCTAATGTTGTTGACTACATGGACGTATCACCAAAACAGGTAGTTGCCGTTGCGACAGCATGTATTCCTTTCTTGGAAAACGATGACTCCAACCGTGCCCTCATGGGAGCAAACATGCAACGTCAGGCTGTGCCATTGATCAATCCTCAGGCACCTTACGTTGGTACTGGTATGGAATACCAAGCAGCCCACGACTCTGGAGCGGCCGTGATTGCTCAGTATGATGGTAAAGTTACTTACGCAGATGCTGACAAGGTAGAAGTTCGTCGTGAAGATGGTTCATTGGACGTTTACCATATCCAAAAATTCCGTCGTTCAAACTCAGGTACTGCTTACAACCAACGCACTCTCGTAAAAGTTGGTGATGTCGTTGAAAAAGGCGATTTCATCGCTGACGGACCTTCCATGGAAAATGGAGAAATGGCGCTTGGACAAAACCCAATCGTTGCCTACATGACTTGGGAAGGTTACAACTTCGAGGATGCTGTTATCATGAGCGAACGCTTGGTGAAAGACGATGTCTACACATCTGTCCACCTTGAAGAATACGAATCAGAAACGCGCGATACAAAGCTTGGGCCTGAAGAAATTACTCGTGAAATTCCAAACGTTGGGGAAGACGCTCTTAAAGACCTTGACGAAATGGGTATTATCCGTATCGGTGCTGAGGTTAAAGAAGGCGACATCCTTGTAGGTAAAGTAACACCTAAGGGTGAGAAAGACCTTTCAGCTGAAGAACGTCTCTTGCACGCTATCTTCGGAGATAAATCTCGTGAAGTGCGTGATACTTCTCTTCGTGTACCACACGGTGCCGATGGTGTCGTTCGTGATGTTAAGATCTTTACACGTGCAAATGGAGATGAGTTGCAATCAGGTGTTAACATGCTGGTTCGCGTCTACATCGCTCAAAAACGTAAGATCAAGGTCGGAGATAAGATGGCCGGACGTCACGGAAATAAAGGGGTTGTTTCTCGTATCGTTCCTGTAGAAGACATGCCTTACCTTCCAGATGGAACTCCAGTCGATATCATGTTGAACCCACTTGGGGTGCCATCACGTATGAATATCGGTCAGGTTATGGAGCTTCACCTTGGTATGGCAGCTCGTACTCTTGGTATTCACATCGCAACACCAGTCTTTGACGGAGCAAGTTCTGAAGACCTTTGGTCAACTGTTAAAGAAGCAGGTATGGATAGTGATGCTAAAACAATCCTTTACGATGGACGTACTGGTGAACCGTTTGATAACCGTGTGTCAGTTGGTGTCATGTACATGATCAAACTCCACCACATGGTCGATGATAAATTGCACGCTCGTTCAGTCGGACCTTACTCAACCGTTACTCAACAACCACTCGGAGGTAAAGCTCAGTTTGGTGGACAACGTTTCGGTGAGATGGAGGTTTGGGCTCTTGAAGCCTACGGTGCCTCAAATGTCCTTCAAGAAATCTTGACTTACAAGTCTGACGATATCAACGGACGTTTGAAAGCTTATGAAGCTATTACAAAAGGAAAACCAATTCCAAAACCAGGTGTTCCAGAATCCTTCCGAGTTCTTGTCAAAGAATTGCAATCTCTTGGTCTTGACATGCGTGTCCTAGACGAAGATGACCAAGAAGTGGAACTTCGTGACTTGGATGAAGGAATGGACGAAGATGTCATCCACGTAGATGACCTTGAAAAAGCCCGCGAAAAAGCAGCCCAAGAGGCTAAAGCAGCCTTTGAAGCTGAAGAAGCTGAGAAAGAAGCAAAAGCGGAAGAAACAGAAGAAGCTGCTGAAGAATAAGCAGTTCACTTAGAATAGAAAGGGAAGAAATAGTGGTTGATGTAAATCGTTTTAAAAGTATGCAAATCACCCTAGCTTCTCCAAGCAAAGTCCGTTCATGGTCTTATGGAGAAGTCAAAAAACCTGAAACAATCAATTACCGTACCTTGAAACCAGAACGTGAAGGGCTCTTTGATGAAGTGATCTTTGGTCCTACAAAAGACTGGGAATGTGCTTGTGGTAAGTACAAACGCATTCGTTACAGAGGGATTGTTTGTGACCGTTGTGGGGTTGAAGTAACGCGTACAAAAGTTCGTCGTGAGCGCATGGGGCACATCGAGTTGAAAGCTCCTGTATCTCACATCTGGTACTTCAAGGGGATTCCAAGTCGTATGGGCTTGACCCTTGATATGAGCCCTCGTGCCCTCGAGGAAGTTATCTACTTTGCGGCTTATGTGGTGATTGATCCAAAGGATACACCACTTGAACACAAGTCTATCATGACAGAGCGCGAATACCGTGAGCGCTTGCGTGAGTATGGTTATGGATCATTCGTTGCCAAGATGGGTGCCGAAGCCATCCAAGACCTTTTGAAACAAGTAGATCTTGAAAAAGAAATTGCTGAACTCAAAGAAGAGTTGAAAACAGCTACTGGACAAAAACGTGTCAAAGCTATCCGTCGTTTGGATGTTTTGGATGCCTTTTACAAGTCTGGAAACAAACCTGAATGGATGATTCTCAACATTCTTCCGGTTATTCCACCAGATCTTCGTCCAATGTTGCAGTTGGATGGTGGCCGTTTTGCCTCATCTGACTTGAATGACCTTTACCGCCGTGTTATCAACCGTAACAACCGTTTGGCTCGTTTGCTTGAGTTGAATGCACCTGGTATCATCGTTCAAAATGAGAAACGTATGCTTCAAGAAGCGGTTGACGCTTTGATTGACAATGGTCGTCGTGGTCGTCCAATCACAGGACCAGGTAGCCGTCCACTGAAATCATTGAGCCACATGCTTAAAGGTAAACAAGGACGCTTCCGTCAAAACTTGCTCGGTAAACGTGTTGACTTCTCAGGACGTTCCGTTATCGCCGTTGGTCCAACGCTTAAGATGTACCAATGTGGTGTGCCACGTGAAATGGCGATCGAGCTCTTTAAACCATTTGTCATGCGTGAAATCGTTGCGCGTGATATCGTGCAAAACGTTAAAGCAGCTAAACGCTTAGTGGAACGCGGAGATGAGCGTATCTGGGATATCCTTGAAGAAGTGATCAAAGAACACCCAGTACTTCTTAACCGCGCACCGACCCTTCACCGTTTGGGGATCCAAGCCTTCGAGCCAGTCTTGATTGATGGTAAGGCCCTTCGCTTGCACCCACTTGTCTGTGAAGCCTATAATGCCGACTTTGACGGGGACCAAATGGCCATCCACGTACCACTTTCAGAAGAAGCCCAAGCAGAAGCGCGTATCCTTATGCTAGCTGCTGAGCACATTTTGAACCCGAAAGATGGTAAACCAGTTGTTACTCCATCTCAGGACATGGTTTTGGGTAACTACTACTTGACTATGGAAGAAGCTGGTCGTGAAGGTGAAGGAATGGTCTTCAAAGACCGTGATGAAGCTGTCATGGCTTATCGCAATGGTTATGTTCACCTCCACTCACGTGTAGGTATTGCAACAGATAGCCTCAACAAACCATGGACAGAAGAGCAAAAACACAAGGTCTTGCTTACAACAGTTGGTAAAATTCTCTTCAACGACATCATGCCAGAGGGTCTACCATACTTGCAAGAACCAAACAATGCTAACTTAACAGAAGGCGTTCCAGCTAAATACTTCTTGCCACTTGGTGGAGATATCAAGGAAGCTATCAGCAAACTTGAACTCAACCCTCCATTCAAGAAGAAAAACCTTGGAAATATCATCGCTGAAATCTTCAAACGTTTCCGTACGACAGAAACTTCTGCCCTACTTGACCGTATGAAGAACCTCGGTTACCACCACTCAACTCTTGCAGGATTGACAGTGGGGATTGCCGATATCCCAGTCGTTGATGACAAGGCTGAAATCATTGAAGAATCACATAAACGTGTAGAACAAATCACAAAACAATTCCGTCGTGGTATGATCACAGACGACGAACGTTACAATGCTGTTACAGCTGAATGGCGTGCTGCCCGTGAAAAACTAGAGAAACGCTTGATTGCCAACCAAGATCCTAAGAACCCAATCGTTATGATGATGGACTCTGGAGCCCGTGGTAACATCTCAAACTTCTCACAGCTTGCCGGTATGCGTGGTCTGATGGCTGCTCCGAACGGACGTATCATGGAATTGCCAATCCTTTCAAACTTCCGTGAAGGTTTGTCAGTACTCGAAATGTTCTTCTCAACTCACGGTGCCCGTAAAGGTATGACCGATACGGCCCTTAAGACAGCCGACTCAGGTTACTTGACTCGTCGTTTGGTTGACGTTGCCCAAGACGTTATCATCCGTGAGGACGACTGTGGAACAGACCGTGGTCTCCTGATTCGTTCTATCGCAGAAGGAAAAGAGATGATCGAGTCTCTCGAAGAGCGTCTCAATGGTCGTTACACTAAGAAAACTGTTAAACATCCAGAAACTGGCGCAGTAATTATTGGTCCAAATGAGTTGATTACAGAAGACAAGGCGCGTGAAATTGTCAATGCTGGTGTGGAAGAAGTAACTATCCGCTCAGTATTTACATGTAATACTCGTCACGGTGTCTGCCGTCACTGTTATGGTATCAACTTGGCGACTGGTGATGCGGTTGAAGTTGGTGAAGCAGTTGGTACAATCGCTGCCCAATCTATCGGGGAACCTGGTACACAGCTTACAATGCGTACCTTCCACACGGGTGGGGTTGCCTCAAATACCGATATCACTCAGGGTCTTCCTCGTGTCCAAGAAATCTTTGAAGCCCGCAATCCTAAAGGGGAAGCGGTTATCACAGAGGTTAAAGGACAAGTTACAGCTATCGAAGAAGATGCATCAACTCGTACTAAGAAAGTCTTTGTTAAGGGTGAAACTGGCGAAGGTGAATATGTTGTTCCATTTACCGCTCGTATGCGTGTTGAAGTTGGTGACCAAGTAGCGCGTGGTGCTGCTCTTACAGAAGGTTCTATCCAACCAAAACGTCTCCTTGCAGTTCGTGATGTCTTGTCAGTTGAAACGTACCTTCTCGGTGAAGTACAAAAAGTTTACCGTAGCCAAGGGGTAGAAATCGGTGACAAACACATCGAGGTAATGGTTCGTCAAATGATCCGTAAAGTCCGTGTCATGGATCCAGGTGACACAGATCTTCTCATGGGTACCCTCATGGATATCACTGACTTTACAGATGCCAATAAAGATGTCCTTATCGCAGGAGGAGTTCCAGCGACTGGTCGTCCAGTCCTTATGGGAATTACCAAAGCCTCACTTGAAACAAACAGTTTCTTGTCAGCGGCTTCCTTCCAGGAAACAACTCGTGTCCTTACTGACGCAGCTATCCGTGGTAAGAAAGACCATCTCCTTGGACTCAAGGAAAATGTTATCATCGGTAAGATCATCCCAGCAGGTACTGGTATGGCCCGTTACCGTAACCTTGAACCACATGCTGTCAACGAAGAAGAATACCTTAATCCTCCAGTAGAGGAAGAAGGAAATGAAGAAACAACAGAAGTAGTTGTGGATACTGCCGTTGCAACTGTGGAAGAAACAGTGGAATAAAAGAAATGAGAGAGCCTTAGGGTTCTCTTTATCTTTTCTGAAAACTTTCTCCATTTTTCCATGAAATATGGTAAAATAAAAGAAAGAAGCTGACAAAGGAGACGGGTATGGAACAAACATTCTTTATCATTAAACCAGATGGTGTAAAAAGAGGGCTAGTTGGTGAAGTGTTGAAACGCATCGAACAACGTGGGTTTACAATCGAAAAATTGGAGTTGCGTTCAAAGGTTTCAGAAGAGTTGATTGACCAGCACTATCAGGACTTAGTTGACCAGAGTTTTTACCCACCGATTCGTGAATTCATGACTTCAGGCCCAGTTCTTGTGGGTATCATTTCTGGTCCTAAAGTAATCGAAACTTGGCGGACTATGATGGGTGCTACTCGTCCAGAAGAAGCTTTACCAGGGACTGTTCGAGGTGATTTTGCAAAAGCGGCTGGTGAAAACCAAGCTATTCAAAATATTGTACATGGTTCAGATTCAGAAGAGTCAGCTAAGCGAGAAATTGCTCTTTGGTTTTAAGAGTGGATTGGCTCAATCAATTGGTTAAAAGCTCATTTGAATAGAAAGTATAGTCAATTAGTTTAAGACATGACGCATGATATCAAACTATTTAGTCTGTGATATTGTGCTTTTTTTGATTTCAAATTTATATTCTTCGAAAATCTCTTCAAACCACGTCAGTTCTATCTCCAACCTCAAAACAGTGTTTTGAGCAACCTGTGGCTAGCATCCTAGTTTGCTCTTTGATTTTCATTGAGTATTAGTCTCAGGTGTTTGTTTAGCGTCTTAAAAAGACATTTGAGAAGATTAGAAACAGTTCTCTCTTTTCTCCTAGTATAATGATTGGTAGGAAGGGAGAGAAAAGATGAAATCAATGAGAATCTTATTTTTGTTAGCTTTAATTCAAATCAGTTTGAGTAGCTGTTTCCTATGGAAAGAATGCATCTTGTCCTTTAAACAAAGTACAGCTTTTTTCATCGGAAGCATGGTCTTCGTTTCAGGAATCTGTGCTGGAGTAAATTATTTTTATACTCGTAAGCAAGAAGTTCATAGTGTCCTAGCCAGTAAGAAGTCGGTGAAGCTTTTTTAAAGTATCCTGCTCTTAATTAATTTGTTAGGAGCTGTTCTTGTCTTGTCAGATAACTTGTTCATCAAAAATACGTTGCAGCAAGAATTAGTGGACTTTTTATTGCCATCCTTTTTCTTTCTATTTGGCCTAGATTTGCTGATTTTTTTACCCTTGAAAAAATACATGCGCGATTTGCTTGCTATGCTAGATAGAAAAAAGACAGTGTTGGTGACTATTTTAGCAACACTTCTCTTTTTAAGAAATCCAATGACCATTGTTTCACTTCTGATTTATATTGGACTGGGTTTGTTTTTTGCAGCCTATCTTGTCCCAAATTCTGTTAAAAAGGAAGTTTCCTTTTATGGTCATATTTTCCGAGATCTTGTATTGGTCATTGCTACGCTCATTTTCTTTTAGAGAAAGCTTGTTTTTATGGATGTTATGATGGTAAGTTTAGCAGGAAAATAGACACAAAAGAAAAGTTTTTGGTATAATAAGAATATGTACACAAAAAATGAAGAAGAGTTGCAAGCCTTAGGGGAGTGTTTGGGTCATCTATTAGCAAAGAATGATGTTTTAATCTTAACTGGAGAACTGGGCGCAGGTAAAACGACCTTTACTAAAGGACTTGCAAAAGGATTGCAGATTTCTCAAATGATTAAAAGTCCAACCTATACTATCGTAAGAGAGTATGAGGGGCGTCTTCCACTTTTCCATTTAGATGTTTATCGTATTGAGGGAGATGCGGATTCCATTGATTTGGATGAATTTCTCTTTGGTGGAGGCGTGACTGTTATTGAGTGGGGTCATCTTTTAGGTGATGCTTTACCAGATACTTATTTAGAATTGGAAATTCTAAAAGAAGCAGATGGACGCCGTTTAAATTTTCAGGCAAAGGGATTGCGTGCTGAGAAATTGTTAGAGGAGCTTCAACATGGAGTATGAATTGCTCATCAGGGAAGCGGAGCCTAAAGATGCAGCTGAATTAGTGGCCTTTTTAAATCGTGTGAGTTTGGAGACAGACTTTACCAGTCTAGACGGAGATGGTATTCTCTTGACCAGTGAGGAGATGGAAATATTCCTCAACAAGCAGGCTAGTTCGGACAATCAGATAACCTTACTTGCATTTTTAAATGATAAAATTGCTGGTATTGTAAATATTACAGCTGACCAGCGCAAGAGAGTTCGTCATATTGGAGATCTCTTCATTGTGATTGGAAAAAGATATTGGAATAATGGATTGGGAAGTTTTTTGCTAGAAGAAGCGATAGAGTGGGCACAAGCAAGTGGCATTTTGCGTCGTCTCCAACTGACTGTCCAAACCCGTAATCAAGCTGCAGTCCATCTTTATCAAAAGCATGGCTTTATAATCGAAGGTCGCCAAGAGCGTGGGGCATATATAGAAGAAGGGGAATTTATCGATGTTTACTTGATGGGTAAACTGATAGATTAGTAGAAATATGGTTAAAAAAATTATTGGAATGGTGCTAGCTTTTCTAGCTGTGACAGTTTTGGGTGTTGGTGTTTTTGCTTATACTATTTATCAGCAAGGTACAGAGGCTTTGGCAAAAACCTATAAAAAAATAGGGGAAGAAACCAAGGTTATTGAAGCAACAGACCCCTTGACCATTCTGTTAATGGGGGTTGATACTGGGAATGTAGAGCGTACAGATCAATGGGCTGGAAATAGTGACAGTATGATTTTGTTGACCGTCAACCCCCACACAAAGAAAACGACGATGATGAGTTTGGAACGTGATATCCTGACTAAAATTCAACATAAAGATGGTAGTATTGAAGAAGCGAAGCTAAACGCTGCCTATGCTGGTGGTGGTGCAGAACTTGCGATAGAAACAATTCAAAAGATGATGAATATCCATATCGATCGCTATATTATGGTCAATATGCAAGGTTTGCAACAATTAGTCGATGCAGTAGGTGGCATTACTGTCAATAACACACTAGATTTCCCAATCTCTATAAGTGACCAAGAAGAATTTAACACCATTTCTATCGGCGTTGGAGAACAGACAATAAATGGAGAAGAAGCGCTTGTTTATTCACGCATGCGTTATCAAGACCCAGAAGGAGACTACGGACGTCAGAAGCGTCAACGTGAAGTCATTCAAAAAGTTGTTGAAAAAGTTCTTAGTTTAAATAGTGTCAGTCACTATCAGTCTATCTTAAAAGCCCTAAGTACTAATATGCAGACTAATATTGATTTATCTGCGAAAAGTATTCCAAGCTTGTTGGGCTACAAAGATTCGTTTAAAACAATTGAAACACAACAGTTGAAGGGTGAAGGGGAGATGCTACAAGGCGTTTCTTATCAAATTGTTACGAGAAACCATATGTTGGAAATGCAGAATCTTTTGAGACGTTCTTTGGGACAAGAAGAAGTCACTCAGCTTGAAACAAATGTTGTCTTATTTGAAGATTTATTTGGACGAACACCCGTTGGTGACGAAGACAACTAACTTTCTTACTATAAATAAAAAAATCAATCGTGGGAAATTTCCTGCGATTTTTTCAAAAAAATACGAATAGATAGGTAGGAGGAAACATGAAAGCAGAAATTATTGCTGTTGGAACAGAGATTTTGACAGGGCAGATTGTCAATACCAATGCCCAGTTTTTGTCGGAAAAACTAGCAGAGATTGGGGTAGATATATATTTTCAGACGGCTGTAGGAGACAATGAAACGCGTCTCTTATCCCTGCTTGAGATTGCCAGTCAACGTAGTAGTCTGGTGATTTTGACAGGTGGATTGGGGCCAACTGAGGACGATTTGACCAAACAAACCCTGGCTAAATTTTTAGGGAAAGAATTAGTCTTTGATCTTCAGGCACAGGAGAAGTTGGATGTCTTTTTTGCCCAGAGACCAGACTATGCCCGAACACCGAATAACGAAAGACAAGCTCAAATTGTAGAAGGAGCGGCTCCACTGCCAAACGAAACAGGGTTGGCTGTGGGAGGAATATTAGAAGTAGACGGAGTGACCTATGTCGTCCTTCCAGGTCCACCAAGTGAATTGAACCCCATGGTCTTAAATCAACTTCTACCTAAGTTGATGACAGGGAGCAAGCTGTATTCCCGAGTTCTTCGTTTCTTTGGAATTGGTGAAAGTCAGCTGGTTACGATTTTGGCTGATTTGATTGAGAATCAAACCGATCCGACCTTGGCCCCTTATGCTAAGGCAGGAGAAGTCACTCTGCGTCTGTCAACAAAAGCTAGTGATCAAGAAGAGGCGAATCAAGTGCTGGATATCTTGGGAAATCAAATCTTGGACCACCAGACTTTTGAAGGCCTTTCTTTACGAGACCTTTGTTATGGTTATGGGGAAGAGACTAGTTTAGCCAGCATTGTGGTAGAAGAACTGAAAAAACAAGGGAAAACTATCACGGCTGCAGAGAGTTTGACGGCAGGTCTTTTCCAAGCCAATGTAGCGGATTTTTCAGGAGCTTCAAGTATATTTAAGGGTGGTTTTGTAACCTATAGCCTGGAGGAAAAATCAAAAATGTTGGATATTCCTGTCAAGGATTTGGAAGGGCACGGTGTGGTGTCTGAATTTACAGCTCAGAAGATGGCTGAGCAGGCACGAATCAAGACCCAGTCTGATTTTGGCCTTAGTTTGACTGGAGTAGCAGGGCCAGACAGTCTAGAAGGACACCCAGCTGGAACAGTCTTCATAGGCTTGGCACAGGAGCATGGAACAGAGGTCATCAAGGTTAATATTGGAGGCAGAAGTCGAGCAGATGTACGTCACATTGCGGTTATGCATGCCTTTAACCTAGTTCGCAAGGCTTTATTAAGTGACTAACTTTTGATATAATGGTAGATAGGTCTAAGGACCATTAGAATGTAGGAGAATAGAATGGCGAAAAAACCAAAAAAATTAGATGAAATTTCAAAAAAATTCGGGGCTGAACGTGAAAAAGCCTTGAATGATGCTCTTAAATTGATTGAGAAAGATTTCGGTAAAGGCTCAATCATGCGTTTGGGTGAGCGTGCAGAGCAAAAGGTGCAAGTGATGAGCTCAGGTTCTTTGGCTCTTGACATTGCTCTTGGTTCAGGTGGTTATCCTAAGGGACGTATCATCGAAATATACGGACCAGAGTCATCTGGTAAGACAACGGTTGCCCTTCATGCAGTTGCGCAAGCGCAAAAAGAAGGTGGTATTGCAGCCTTTATCGATGCGGAACATGCCCTCGATCCAGCTTATGCTGCGGCCCTTGGTGTCAACATTGACGAATTGCTCTTGTCTCAACCAGACTCAGGAGAGCAAGGTCTTGAGATTGCAGGAAAATTGATTGACTCAGGTGCTGTAGATCTTGTCGTAGTCGACTCAGTTGCTGCCCTTGTACCTCGTGCGGAAATTGATGGCGATATCGGAGATAGCCACGTTGGTTTGCAGGCTCGTATGATGAGCCAGGCTATGCGTAAGCTCGGTGCCTCTATCAATAAAACCAAAACAATTGCCATCTTTATCAACCAATTGCGTGAAAAAGTTGGAGTCATGTTTGGAAATCCAGAAACAACTCCTGGTGGACGTGCTCTGAAATTCTACGCATCAGTCCGTTTGGATGTTCGTGGAAGTACGCAAATCAAGGGAACTGGTGACCAAAAAGATACCAACGTTGGTAAAGAAACTAAGATCAAGGTCGTGAAAAACAAGGTGGCTCCACCATTTAAGGAAGCCTTCGTTGAAATCATGTACGGAGAAGGGATCTCTAAGACAGGTGAGCTTTTGAAGATTGCAAGCGATTTGGATATCATCAAAAAAGCAGGAGCTTGGTACTCTTACAAGGATGAGAAAATCGGGCAAGGTTCTGAAAATGCGAAGAAATACTTGGCAGATAACCCAGAAATCTTTGATGAAATTGACCATCAAGTCCGTGTTCAATTTGGTTTGGTTGATGGAGAAGAAGCTTCTGTAGAAGGTGTTGAAACTAAAAAAGATGAAGCAGTTCAAGCAGATTCTGTGAATGAAGAAGTAACTCTTGACCTAGGCGATGAGCTTGAAATCGAAATTGAAGAATAAGCTGTCAAAGTAGTGGAGAAATCCACTGCTTTTTCGATTTTGTGTTCAAATTTTCAGATTGCCTATAGTTTGCTGTTTCTTGTCGCTCCTCTAGAAAGCTGATATAATAGCCTTATGAATAAAAAACGAACAGTGGACCTGATACATGGTTCGATTCTTCCCTCGCTCTTAAGCTTCGCCTTCCCAATCTTGCTATCAAATATTTTTCAACAGCTCTATAATACTGCTGATGTCTTGATTGTTGGGCGATTTTTGGGTCAAGATTCCTTGGCTGCAGTAGGAGCTACGACAGCGATTTTTGACCTGATTGTAGGTTTTACTCTTGGTGTTGGCAATGGGATGGGGATTGTCATTGCCCGTTATTACGGGGCTCGGAATTTCAATAAAATCAAGGAGGCAGTAGCAGCTACCTGGATTTTAGGTGCTCTTTTGAGTATTGTGGTCATGCTGCTGGGCTTTCTTGGTTTGTATCCTCTTTTACAGTACCTAGATACCCCTGCTGAAATCCTCCCTCAGTCCTATCAATATATTTCTATGATTGTGACCTGTGTTGGTGTCAGCTTTGCTTATAATCTTTTTGCAGGTTTATTGCGGTCCATTGGGGACAGTCTGGCAGCGCTTGGTTTTCTGATTTTCTCTGCTCTGGTTAATGTGGTTCTGGATCTCTATTTCATTACGCAATTGCATCTGGGAGTTCAATCCGCGGGACTAGCTACCATTATTTCGCAAGGCTTATCAGCGGTTCTCTGCTTTTATTATATCCGTAAGAGCGTGCCTGAGCTACTCCCTCAGCTCAAGCATTTTAAATGGGACAAAAGCTTGTACGCTGATCTCTTGGAGCAAGGTTTGGCTATGGGCTTGATGAGTTCGATTGTATCTATCGGCAGTGTGATTTTACAGTCTTCTGTTAATACCTTTGGTGCAGTGATTATTAGTGCTCAAACAGCGGCTCGACGCATTATGGCCTTCGCCCTTCTTCCTATGACCGCTATTTCTGCATCAATGACGACTTTTGCTTCTCAGAATCTAGGAGCTAAGCGCCCAGACCGGATTGTTCAAGGACTTCGAATCGGCAGTCGTTTAAGTATATCCTGGGCAGTTTTTGTTTGTAGCTTCCTCTTTTTTGCCAGTCCAGCCTTGGTTTCCTTCTTGGCTAGTTCGACGGATAGCTACTTGGTAGAAAATGGTAGCCTCTATCTGCAAATCAGCTCAGCCTTTTATCCCATTCTGAGTCTCTTGTTGATTTATCGCAATTGTTTGCAGGGCTTGGGGCAAAAGGTTCTTCCTCTGGTTTCTAGCTTTATCGAACTAATCGGGAAAATCGCTTTTGTGGTCTTGATTATTCCTTGGGCAGGCTATAAGGGAGTTATCCTTTGCGAACCCCTTATCTGGGTTGCCATGACCATCCAACTGTACTTCTCACTGTTCCGTCACCCCTTGATAAAAGAAGGTGAGGAAATCTTGGCAGCCAAAGTGCTATCCTAGTTGGATTTACTGAATAAAATCCATTTCCTCTAGTGAAAATCGAAAAAACTTGTGTTATAATAAGAAAGATTAAAATGTGAAAAAAGGAGATTCCTAATGGGACGTAAATGGGCCAATATCGTAGCTAAGAAAACGGCTAAAGATGGAGCTAACTCTAAAGTATATGCAAAATTTGGTGTAGAAATCTATGTAGCAGCTAAAAAAGGTGATCCAGATCCAGAATCAAACACTGCTTTGAAATTCGTTATCGACCGTGCTAAACAAGCCCAAGTGCCAAAACACGTTATTGATAAAGCGATTGATAAAGCAAAAGGAAACACAGACGAAACCTTTACAGAAGGACGTTACGAAGGTTTTGGGCCAAATGGTTCTATGCTGATCGTTGATACCTTGACTTCAAACGTTAACCGTACAGCGGCTAATGTCCGTGCAGCCTTTGGTAAAAATGGCGGAAACATGGGCGCTTCAGGTTCTGTTTCATACCTCTTTGATAACAAAGGTGTTATCGTATTTGCAGGTGAAGATGCGGACGCAGTCTTTGAGCAATTGCTAGAAGCAGATGTAGATGTGGATGATGTAGAAGCAGAAGAAGGTACAATCACAGTTTACACAGCTCCAACTGACCTTCACAAGGCTATCGTTGCCCTTCGTGAGTCAGGTATCGAAGAATTCCAAGTGACTGAATTGGAAATGATTCCTCAGTCAGAAGTGGAATTGTCAGGCGATGACCTTGAAATCTTTGAAAAACTTTACAGCGTTCTTGAAGACGACGAAGACGTACAAAAAATTTATACGAACGTAGACGGGTTCTAATTTAACCTAGAGAACATGATCCTAAGTGAAAAAATCACTTGGGATTTTTTTGAATCAAGAAAATAGTTCTCTTGGAAACTTTTTTCTTGACAGCTTTTCTGAAAATGATAAAATAGTTCTCATGAAAACTTATTTAGTTCCTAGGAGAACTAAATGCAATGGTTAGAAAGGAGTTAGTATGGATAAACCGATGTTAGTCTTTAAGCGTTTTGGTCATCAGATTCACCTCATGGTGCAAAAGGAAGCCAAACGTTGTGGCATTGAATTTATGGGTGGGCCTCAAGGTCAGGTTGTACGTTTTTTGGATAATCGTGAGAAAAACCAAGATTTGGTCTTGATTAAAGATATCGAGCAGGAACTCAATATTACCAAGTCTGTTGCTAGTAATTTGGTCAAGCGTATGGTGCAAAATGGTTTGGTGGAATTGGAGGCGAGTCCTAGCGATAAGCGGGCAAAATTTGTTCGTTTGACGGACAAAGCACATTCTCAAATGAAGCAGGTTAAGGCCTTTTTTGAACGAATTGATAAGCAGTTGATGGAAGACATTGATGAAGATGAATTACTGATTTTTGAGAAAGTTCTCGGTCAACTACAGGCAAATATCAAGGGAATAGGAGGAGAGAATGAAGAAATTAGCTAAACGAATTAGTAGAAAAGAATGGGGGATGATTTTACTAGCCATTCTCTTTACCTGCTTTTCAGTCTACCTAGAGTTGGAAGTGCCGACCTATATCTCGAAAATTACGGATTTGCTAGGTAGTCAAGGAACTAATTTAGATGAGTTGTGGCAGCCGGCAAGCATGATGGTGGGAATGTCCTTTCTTGCCTTCTTGTCCGTAGTTGCAGTTGGATTTTTTGCATCCCGAGTGGCAGCTTCTTATACTAGTAGGCTGAGAAGTGATATTTTTAACCGAGTTTTGGATTACTCGCAGACAGAGATTAAGAAATTCTCTATTCCCAGTCTCCTAACTCGTACCACCAATGACATTACTCAGGTTCAGATGTTGATTACCATGGGCTTGCAAGTAGTTACGCGTGGTCCGATTATGGCTATCTGGTCTATCGGGAAGATTTTAGGTCATTCAGAATACTGGCTCTGGGCCGTACTTGTGGCAGTGATTGTCAACGTTTTAATGACGACTGTTTTGATGACGTTAGCCTTTCCAAAACAGTCCTTGATTCAAAGTCTGACTGATAAATTGAACAGTATTACTCGTGAAAGTTTAACAGGTATTCGTGTTGTTCGTGCCTACAATGCAGAGGATTACCAAAATGAAAAATTTGCAGCAGCAAATGATGAATTGACACGCTTGAATTTGTTTGTCAACCGTCTTATGGCTATTTTGAACCCTATCATGATGGGGATTTCAAGTGGTTTGAGTGTGGCGATTTACTGGATTGGGGCCTATGTGATTAACGACGCTGCTCCGATAGCACGTCTGCCTCTCTTTAGTGACATGATTGTTTTCATGTCTTATGCCATGCAGGTTGTCATGGGCTTCCTTCTCATGGGAGCACTCTTCATCGTTCTTCCCCGAACTATGGTCTCTGCTAAGCGGATTAATCAAGTTCTAGATTTGCATTCGTCTATCCAAAATCCTGCTCAAGTGCAGCTGGCTGATGAAAACCTCAAAGGTCAGGTCGAGTTTAAGGATGTGACCTTCCGCTATGCGGTAAATTCTGAGGCAGTTATTGAGCATGTTAGCTTTAAAGCAGAAGCTGATCAAACAGTGGCCTTTATTGGTTCAACAGGTTCTGGTAAATCTACTCTTGTCAATCTGATTCCACGTTTCTACGACGTATCAGCAGGAGAGATTCTTGTAGACGGTGTCAATGTTCAAGACTATGCCTTAGAAGATTTGCGCAACAAGGTTGGTTATATTCCACAAAAAGCTGTTCTCTTTTCAGGTGATGTCAAGGGCAATTTGGATTTTGGACAGAGTCAAGAAACACCACTTAGTGAACAAGCTATGTGGCAAGCCTTGGAATTGGCCCAGTCTAAGAACTTTATCGAAGACAAGGAAGCGGGCTTAGCGTCAGAAGTGGCCCAAGGAGGAACCAACTTCTCAGGTGGTCAAAGACAGCGTCTGGCAATAGCGCGTGCCTTAGCTCGGAAGCCAGAAATCCTCATCTTTGATGACTCCTTCTCAGCCTTGGACTACAAGACAGACCGTGTCCTACGCCAAGAGCTAGCAGAGAAAACCAAGTCTATGACCAAGCTTATCGTCGCACAGCGTATTTCAACGATTATGGATGCAGATTTGATTTTGGTCTTGGATCAAGGAAAAGTCGTGGGACAAGGCACCCACAAAGAACTTCTAGCTAATAACGAAGTTTACCAAGAAATTGCCTATTCACAACTATCGAAGGAGGAATTGGAACATGGAAAATAAGAAAATGTCTCTTTGGAAACAGAGTAAACCCTATCTTGCAGGTCTCCAGTTTGCCCTTTTGATTGCCTTTCTAGCAACAATCGTATCCAATATCATTACCGTATATGGTCCAACCCGCATCAAGGAAATGACTAATATTATTGCCAGTGGTCTGGAAACAAGTGTGGATGTCGCGGCGGTTGCAACTATTGGTGGTTTTTTGGCTGTCATCTATGTGATTGGACTCCTATCAAATTATTTACAGGCCTTTCTGTTTACAACAGCTATTCAACGTTTTTCAGAGCGTTTGAGAAGAGCTATTGCAGAGAAAATCAATAGCCTACCATTGGGATATTTTGATGGACATTCTCAAGGAGATACCTTGTCTCGTGTAACCAATGACGTTGACACTGCAGCCCAGTCCCTTAATCAAAGTCTGGGAACAGTTCTTTCATCTAGTTTATTGGTCTTAGCAGTCTTGATAACCATGTTTGGGATGAACTGGATTTTAGCCTTGGTGATGGTTGTTTCAACCCTTATTGGTTTTGTTTTCGTGTCCGTTTTTATGGGCAAATCACAGGGCTTTTTTAAGAGTCAGCAACAGGATTTGGCAGCTGTCAATGGCTATGTGGAGGAAATGTACTCTGGCCATAATGTGGTGACCAGTTACAATGCTATTGAGAGCACCAAAGAAGAATTTGCGACATTAAACCATCGTCTGTATGAGAGTATCTGGAAATCTCAGTTTATTTCAGGGATTATGATGCCGATTATGATGTTCATTGGGAACTTTAGCTATGCCCTAGTGATTATCGTTGGTGCAGCCTTGGCCTTGAATGGACACATCAGTATCGGGATTATCGTTGCCTTTATGGCCTACGTTCGTATCTTTTCTCAGCCCCTTTCACAAATCGCTCAAGGGATTACTAGTTTGCAGCAGGCTAGTGCAGCCATGGGACGCGTATTCGAATTTCTAGCTGAAGAGGAGATGGAAGATGAATCCCATAAAGCAAGACAATTGAGCGATATGAAAGGTCAAGTGGTCTTTGATCGAGTTTCCTTTGGTTACACACCAGAGCGAACTATTATCCATGACTTTTCTGCGACAGCTCATGCAGGTCAAAAGGTCGCGATTGTCGGGCCGACAGGAGCTGGTAAGACAACTATTGTCAATCTTTTGATGAAGTTCTATGAGATTGATAAGGGAAGTATCCGCATTGATAGCGTGGATACCAAGGAGATGAAGCGTTCGGAAGTGCACGATGCCTTTTCAATGGTCTTGCAGGATACTTGGCTCTTTGAAGGGACCATTCGCGACAATCTCATCTATAACCAAACAAGTATTAGTGATGAGCGTGTGATTGAAGCCAGCAAGGCTGTGGGGGTTCACCACTTTATCATGACCCTATCAGATGGTTACGATACAGTCTTGGATGATACAGTGACCTTGTCTGTCGGGCAAAAACAACTCTTGACCATTGCTCGCGCTTTGCTGAAAGATGCGCCACTCCTGATCCTAGATGAGGCGACCTCTTCGGTTGATACCCGTACAGAGGAATTAATCCAGAAAGCTATGGACCGATTGATGGAGGGCAGAACTTCCTTTGTCATCGCCCACCGCTTGTCTACTATCCGAAATGCTGATCTTATTCTGGTTATGAAAGATGGCAGTATCATCGAGCAAGGAAATCATGATGAGCTGATGGCGCAAGCTGGTTTCTACGCTGACCTCTACAACAGTCAATTTACAGAAGACGAAGCAGAAGAATAAAACCAAAGAAGGCTTGACGGCCTTCTTTTTCTTATTTATACTAGAATACATAGAAAGAGAGAAGTATGAGTCAGAAATTATACAATATGAAATTTGCTGCGGTCTATCTAGCCTTGGTTGCAAAGATTGAGCGAAAGGGTGGAAGGGCAGAGTCAGTTCACCAAGTGACCAGTTGGTTGACAGGGTATGAAGTGGGTAACGTCCTCGCTTGTCTGGATAGGGATGTCACCTACGGAGATTTTTTTCGACAAGCACCATATTATGTTCCTGAACGAATTGCGATTACAAGGAAGATTTGCGGTGTCCGTATTGAGGAAATTGATGATCCTCTGATGCAGGAAATACGTCGCTTGGACAAATTAGTAGATTGGCTTGCCAAGGGGAAAACAGCCCAGGAAGTTCTAGAAAAGTATGAGAAATCGAAATGAAAAATTATCAAGAATGGTATGGCTACGTTGCTGGTAAGATTGAAAAGAAGCCTTTCCTTCTGAGTTTGTTAAGAACTTTTAATCGGTTCATGACCGTAGTTATGCCTATAGTTTATCTGACCTTGTTAGTCGCCACCTATTTCCAAGAAGGACTTGGGAAACAAATCTGGATGTATTTTTTTGTCCCTGCGTCAGGTTTTGTGATGTTGTCCCTTCTCCGTAAGAAACTCAATGCTCCTAGGCCTTATGAAGTTTGGGAAATTGTACCGCTACTAGACAGAGATAGTCCTGGTCAGTCAATGCCCAGTCGTCATGTCTTTTCAGCAACCATTATCTCCATGGCTTGCTTGCATGCTAGTCTAACTATGGGGATGATTTGTTTGACATTATCAGCCTTCCTAGGTCTAGTGAGAGTCTTAGGTGGCGTGCATTATCCCAAGGATGTAGTAGTTGGTTATATTTGTGGTCTTGTGTGGGGTGTGATTTTCTTTCTATTTTGACCTGCAAGTTAAGGTAACCCTACAACCACTTACGGGGTTAAAGTAACCACTTGCTTTTTTGCTCTTGTTTTCTTATTTTAGCTTTGATATAGTAGAGTCAGAAAGGAGATGGAATGAAGTTACGAATCGAAATTGATAGCAATTTAGAGGAAACTGAAATTGTCATCAAGGCAGCGGCCTTGACAGATGAGATTGCGGATTTACAGCGACTCTTACAAGAGTCCAAGTCTCCTAGGTTGATTTTTTACAAAGGAACGGGTGAATATTATCTGGACTTGTCGGAAATTCTCTTCTTTGAGACAGAAGGGAACAAGATTTACGCCCATACCCAGAAAGATGCCTACGAAGTTCGGCTTAAACTCTATGAGTTAGAGGCTATCCTTCCTCGTTATTTTAGTCGGGTATCCAAGTCAACGATCGCTAATATTCGGCAAGTCTATTCGGTGGACAAGTCCTTTTCAGGAACGGGCACCATTTCCTTCTATCAGACCCACAAGGAGGTTCATGTCTCACGGCATTACCAATCCCTCCTAAAAGAAAATCTAAGAAACATGAGGTAAGAACATGAAAAAGAAAGCATTTGGTATTGTGTTGCTCGTTTTAGCAACTTTGATATTATTGCAAGGAAATTTTGGAATCCCTTCTCTTGGAGGGCAAATTTGGCCCTTGATTGGTATTGCTTTTTTTGCCTACCAATCAGTTGGAGCTTTGTTGCGTCGCCACTTAACTTCAGCCTCTTTTACAGCTCTAGTAGCCCTCATGATTGCTAACCACTTTTATGATATTTTACCGATTCCAAATCAGTCTTTATTTTGGGCTAGTATTTTAATCGTAATGGGTGTCAGTGCACTCACTCATTCTAACAGAACTTGGAATGGAAAAAAATGGTGGTATGATGGTGAAAAGACCATTCTTACAGATAAGGAAGTCGCTTTTGGGACTGGGACTTTCTACAAGCAAAACCAAGAATTGGTAGAAGACCAAGTTGAAGTTGGTTTTGGGAATGCCAAGATATATTATGACAATGCAGAGATGTTAGGTGATAGCGCAACACTGAAAGTGGAAGTTGGTTTTGGCAATGCAGTTATCTATGTTCCCCAACATTGGAGAGTTGATTTGAAGGTGGAAACTTTCTGTGGTGTAGCCAAGGCAGATGCCCCTCTAGCCCCAACCAGCAAAACCTTGATTATCCGTGGGGATGTGGCTTTTGGGAAATTGGGAGTTGTTTACGTTAAATAAAAAAATCTTCCAATTCCCTTGCAAAAATGAAGAAAGTGTGATAACATAGTACGGTATGTGGTGCTAGCACATCCGCTATATTAGATCTAATAGGAGGAAAATACAATGGCTAAAGTATGTTACTTTACAGGTCGTAAGACTGTATCAGGAAACAACCGTTCACACGCGATGAACCAAACAAAACGTGCCGTAAAACCAAACCTTCAAAAAGTTACTGTTCTTATCGATGGTAAACCTAAAAAAGTTTGGGCTTCAGCTCGTGCTTTGAAATCAGGTAAAGTTGAACGCGTTTAATAATAAAAGTAAAGGAGACCTTAGGGTCTTTTTTCTTTTATTACGGGTATAACATCATTTGAAAAATAGAGTAAATATCCGCTGATACAGTATTCTGCTTTTACACTTGGGCTGAAATATGATAAAATAGAGTATCAACTAGTTGAGGTAAAAAGGATGACTGTAAAAATTAATACAAAAGATGGTCAAATCGAACTAACAGATGAAGTGATTGCAACTGTCGTAGGCGGTGCAACAACTGAGATTTTTGGTGTGGTCGGTATGGCTAGTAAAAATGCCCTCAAAGATAATTTCCAAGCCCTTTTAGGTAAGGAAAATTATTCCAAAGGTGTCGTCGTAAAAGCGGCAGAAGATGGCAGTATTGCAGTTGATGTATATACCGTGTTGAGCTACGGAACAAAGATTAGCGAAGTGTCAAAAAACATTCAAGAGCGTGTTCGTTTTAGCTTGGAAAACCAGCTTGGAATTACTGCTCAGACTGTAAATGTCTACATTCAAAATATCAAAGTTGTAGGAGAATAACCGTGTCAAAAATTACTACTAGCTTATTTCAAGAAATGGTGCAGGCTGCATCAACTCGCTTGAATAAGCAAGCTGAATATGTCAATTCATTAAACGTCTTTCCAGTTCCAGATGGAGATACTGGAACAAATATGGGAATGACCATTGAAAATGGAGCTAAAGAAGTTGCAGACAAGCCAGCTTCTACAGTTGGCGAGGTAGCGAGCATTCTTGCCAAAGGTCTTTTGATGGGTGCGCGTGGAAACTCAGGCGTTATCACGTCTCAGCTTTTCCGTGGATTTTCACAAGCCATCAAGGATAAAGACGAGTTAACAGGTCAAGACTTGGCCCTTGCCTTCCAATCAGGTGTGGAAGTTGCGTATAAAGCAGTGATGAAACCAGTTGAAGGAACAATTTTGACAGTTTCTCGTGGGGCAGCTATCGGTGCTAAGAAAAAAGCTGAGCAAACAGATGACGCTGTTGAAGTCATGCGCGCAGCCTTGGAAGGTGCTAAAACGGCCCTAGCTAAAACGCCAGACATGCTTCCAGTATTGAAAGAAGTTGGCGTTGTGGACTCAGGTGGTCAAGGGCTGGTCTTCATCTACGAAGGTTTCCTTTCAGCCCTTACTGGCGAATATATTGCATCTGAGGACTTCGTAGCAACTCCAGCTAACATGAGTGAAATGATTAATGCAGAGCACCACAAGTCTGTAGCTGGTCATGTAGCGACTGAGGACATCACCTTTGGTTACTGTACTGAAATCATGGTAGCTCTCAAGCAAGGTCCAACCTATGCCAAAGATTTTGACTACGATGAATTCCGTAACTACTTGAATGAACTTGGGGATTCCCTCCTTGTTGTCAATGATGATGAAATTGTCAAAGTACATGTCCATACAGAAGATCCAGGACTTGTTATGCAAGAAGGTCTTAAATATGGTAGCTTGGTCAAGGTAAAAGTTGACAATATGCGTAACCAACACGAAGCACAGGTTGAGAAAGAAGCTGCTCAAGTTAGCAAGCCTGCTGAAGAAAAAGAGTATGCTTTGATTGCTGTGGTGGCTGGTAAAGGTCTAGCAGATATCTTCCGTTCTCAAGGCGTGGATTATGTTATCGAAGGCGGTCAAACTATGAACCCTTCAACTGAAGACTTTATCAAGGCTGTTGAACAGGTCGATGCTCGTAACATCATCTTCCTACCAAACAACAAGAACATCTTCATGGCAGCTCAATCTGCAGCAGAAGTTTTGGAGCAACCAGCAGTAGTGGTGGAAGCTCGTACTTTGCCACAAGGTTTGACAAGTCTTCTTGCCTTTGATCCAAGCAAGTCTATCGAAGAAAACCAAGAGCGTATGACTGCTGCTCTTAGCGATGTCGTTAGTGGAAGCGTCACAACAGCTGTTCGTGATACAACCATTGATGGCTTAGAAATCCATGAAAACGATAATCTAGGTATGGTGGATGGGAAAATCCTTGTATCAAACCCTGATATGCACCAAACTTTGACAGAAACCTTGAAACATATGTTGGATGAAGATAGTGAAATCGTAACCTTCTATGTCGGTGAAGACGGAAGCGAAGAACTTGCCAATGAAATTGCTCAAGAAATCGCAGAAGAATTCGAAGATGTTGAAGTCGAGATTCACCAAGGTCAACAACCTGTTTACCCATACCTATTTAGTGTAGAATAAGATTAATAAAGGACTGAGAAATCAGTTCTTTTTTCTTTTTTAGTAAATGAAATCGGTATCTTTTTTATAAAAACAAAAATAACATTCATAAATAAACGTTAAAATAGAAAATTCAGAAAATTTCTTCTTTTGTCTTGAAAAATTTTGAAAAAGTGGTATGATAGTAACAAGTTATTTTTAAGAGGAAAGAAAGGGGAACAATGGAGAAAATCAGTTTAGAATCTCCTAAGACGGGGTCGGACCTAGTTTTGGAAACACTTCGTGATTTAGGAATTGATACCATCTTTGGTTATCCTGGTGGTGCGGTCTTGCCTTTTTATGATGCGATATATAATTTTAAAGGCATTCGCCACATTCTAGGGCGCCATGAGCAAGGTTGTCTGCATGAAGCTGAAGGTTATGCCAAATCAACTGGAAAGTTGGGTGTTGCCGTCGTCACTAGCGGACCGGGAGCAACCAATGCCATTACAGGGATTGCAGATGCCATGAGCGATAGCGTTCCCCTTTTGGTCTTTACAGGTCAGGTGGCGCGAGCAGGTATTGGGAAGGATGCCTTTCAGGAGGCAGACATTGTGGGAATTACCATGCCAATCACTAAGTACAATTACCAAGTTCGTGAGACAGCTGATATCCCTCGTATCATTACGGAAGCTGTCCATATCGCAACTACAGGCCGTCCAGGGCCAGTTGTCATTGACCTACCTAAAGACGTATCTGCTTTAGAAACAGACTTCATTTATTCACCAGAAGTGAATCTACCAAGCTATCAGCCGACTCTTGAGCCAAATGATATGCAAATTAAGAAAATCTTGAAGCAATTGTCCAAGGCTAAAAAGCCAGTCTTGCTAGCTGGTGGTGGAATTAGTTATGCTGAAGCTGCTGCGGAACTAAATGAATTTGCAGAGCGATATCAAATTCCAGTGGTAACCAGTCTTTTGGGGCAAGGCACGATTGCAACAACTCATCCGCTCTTTCTTGGAATGGGAGGTATGCACGGGTCTTTCGCAGCTAATATTGCCATGACGGAAGCAGACTTTATGATTAGTATTGGTTGTCGTTTCGATGACCGCTTGACAGGAAATCCTAAGACCTTCGCTAAGAATGCTAAGGTTGCTCACATTGATATTGATCCAGCCGAGATTGGCAAGATTATCAGTGCGGATATTCCTGTAGTTGGAGATGCTAAGAAAGCCTTGCAAATGTTGCTGGCAGAATCAACTGTTCATAACAATACTGAAAAATGGATTGAGAAAGTCACGAAAGATAAGAACCGTGTTCGTTCTTATGACAAGAAAGAGCGTGTGGTTCAACCGCAAGCCGTTATTGAACGAATTGGTGAATTGACGAACGGGGATGCCATTGTGGTAACAGACGTTGGTCAACACCAAATGTGGACAGCTCAGTATTATCCATACCAAAATGAACGTCAGTTAGTGACTTCAGGTGGTTTGGGAACGATGGGATTCGGAATTCCAGCAGCAATTGGTGCTAAAATTGCTAACCCGGATAAGGAAGTAGTCTTGTTTGTTGGGGATGGTGGTTTCCAAATGACCAACCAGGAATTGGCTATTTTGAACATTTACAAGGTACCAATCAAGGTGGTTATGCTGAACAATCACTCACTTGGAATGGTTCGCCAGTGGCAGGAATCCTTCTATGAAGGTAGAACGTCTGAGTCGGTCTTTGATACCCTTCCTGATTTCCAATTGATGGCACAGGCTTATGGTATTAAAAACTATAAGTTTGATAATCCTGAGACCTTGGCTCAAGACCTTGAAGTCATTACTGAGAATGTTCCTATGCTAATCGAGGTAGATATTTCTCGTAAGGAACAGGTGCTACCAATGGTACCAGCTGGTAAGAGTAATCATGAGATGTTGGGGGTGAAGTTCCATGCGTAGAATGTTAACAGCAAAACTACAAAACCGTTCAGGAGTCCTCAATCGCTTTACTGGTGTCCTATCTCGTCGTCAGGTTAATATCGAAAGTATCTCTGTTGGAGCAACAGAAGATCCGAATGTATCGCGTATCACCATTATTATTGATGTAGCTTCACATGATGAAGTGGAGCAAATCATCAAGCAACTCAATCGTCAGATTGATGTGATTCGTATTCGAGATATTACAGACAAGCCTCATTTGGAGCGAGAGGTGATTTTGGTTAAGATGTCAGCGCCAGCTGAGAAGCGTGCTGAGATTCTAGCGATTATTCAACCTTTCCGTGCAACGGTGGTAGACGTAGCACCAAGCTCAATTACCATTCAAATGACAGGAAATGCTGAAAAGAGTGAAGCTCTATTGCGAGTCATTCGACCATACGGTATTCGCAATATTGCTCGAACGGGTGCAACTGGATTTACCCGCGATTAATACTCTTCGAAAATCTCTTCAAACCACGTCAGCTCTATCTGCAACCTCAAAACAGTGTTTTGAGCAACCTGCGGCTAGCTTTCTAGTTTGCTCTTTGATTTTCATTGAGTATAAAAATCCAACTTAAATTTGTTAAACCAGCCTAAAAGGCAATAAATAATAGAAAAGAGAGAAAAAACTATGGCAGTTCAAATGGAATACGAAAAAGATGTTAAAGTAGCAGCACTTGACGGTAAAAAAATCGCCGTTATCGGTTATGGTTCACAAGGACATGCGCATGCTCAAAACTTGCGTGATTCAGGTCGCGATGTCATCATCGGTGTACGTCCAGGTAAATCTTTTGACAAAGCAAAAGAAGATGGATTTGACACTTACACAGTAGCAGAAGCTACTAAATTGGCTGACGTTATCATGATTTTGGCACCAGACGAAATCCAACAAGAATTGTACGAAGCAGAAATCGCTCCAAACTTGGAAGCTGGAAACGCAGTTGGATTTGCCCATGGTTTCAACATCCACTTTGAATTTATCAAAGTTCCTGCAGATGTAGATGTCTTCATGTGTGCTCCTAAAGGACCAGGACACTTGGTGCGCCGTACTTATGAAGAAGGATTTGGTGTACCAGCTCTTTACGCAGTATACCAAGATGCGACAGGAAATGCGAAAAACATTGCTATGGACTGGTGTAAAGGTGTTGGAGCAGCTCGTGTAGGTCTTCTTGAAACAACTTACAAAGAAGAAACTGAAGAAGATTTGTTTGGTGAACAAGCTGTACTTTGTGGTGGTTTGACTGCCCTTATCGAAGCAGGTTTTGAAGTCTTGACAGAAGCAGGTTACGCTCCAGAATTGGCTTACTTTGAAGTTCTTCACGAAATGAAATTGATCGTTGACTTGATCTACGAAGGTGGATTCAAGAAAATGCGTCAATCAATTTCAAACACTGCTGAGTACGGTGACTATGTATCAGGTCCACGTGTCATCACTGAGCAAGTTAAAGAAAATATGAAAGCTGTCTTGGCAGATATCCAAAATGGTAAATTTGCAAATGACTTTGTAAATGACTATAAAGCTGGACGTCCAAAATTGACTGCTTACCGTGAACAAGCAGCGAACCTTGAAATTGAAAAAGTTGGTGCAGAATTGCGTAAAGCAATGCCATTCGTTGGTAAAAACGACGATGATGCATTCAAAATCTATAACTAATTTATAGAAATTAAGGTGAAGGCGAGTTGGGGGGACCTAACTCGCTTTTATAATCAATTCATCTCTCTTTTTAGAGGATGGATTGTGATAGTATGAATAGTCTAGGAGAAAAAGATGTTAAGTTCAAAAGATATCATCAAGGCTCACAAGGTCTTGAACGGTGTGGTTGTGAATACCCCACTGGATTATGACCATTATTTATCGGAGAAGTATGGTGCTAAGATTTATTTGAAAAAAGAAAATGCCCAACGTGTTCGTTCCTTTAAAATTCGTGGTGCCTATTATGCTATTTCTCAGCTCAGTAAGGAAGAGCGTGAGCGTGGGGTAGTATGTGCCTCTGCGGGAAATCATGCGCAGGGAGTTGCCTATACTTGTAATGAAATGAAGATTCCTGCTACTATTTTCATGCCCATTACAACTCCGCAACAAAAGATTGGGCAGGTTCGCTTTTTTGGTGGGGACTTCGTAACCATTAAACTAGTTGGAGATACATTTGACGCGTCAGCTAAGGCAGCTCAAGAATTTACAGTTTCTGAAAATCGTACATTTATTGATCCTTTTGATGATGCTCATGTTCAGGCAGGTCAAGGAACAGTTGCTTATGAGATTTTAGAAGAAGCTCGAAAAGAATCAATTGATTTTGATGCTGTCTTGGTTCCTGTTGGTGGTGGCGGTCTCATTGCTGGGATTTCTACCTATATCAAGGAAACAAGTCCAGAAATTGAAGTCATTGGGGTAGAGGCGAATGGAGCGCGTTCCATGAAGGCTGCCTTTGAAGCTGGTGGACCTGTTAAGCTCAAGGAAATTGACAAATTTGCGGATGGGATTGCTGTACAAAAGGTGGGACAGTTGACCTATGAGGCAACTCGCCAACATGTTCAGACTTTAGTAGGTGTCGATGAGGGGTTGATTTCTGAAACTTTGATTGACCTCTACTCTAAGCAAGGGATTGTCGCAGAACCTGCTGGAGCGGCTAGTATTGCCTCTTTAGAAGTTTTGGCTGAATATATCAAGGGGAAAACCATTTGTTGTATCATTTCTGGAGGAAATAATGATATTAACCGTATGCCAGAAATGGAAGAGCGTGCCTTGATTTATGATGGGATCAAGCATTACTTTGTAGTCAATTTTCCACAGCGTCCAGGGGCTTTGCGTGAGTTTGTAAATGATATCCTGGGACCAAATGATGATATCACACGTTTTGAGTATATCAAGCGAGCTAGCAAGGGGACAGGGCCTGTATTGATTGGAATCGCTTTAGCAGATAAGCATGATTATGCAGGTTTGATCCGTAGAATGGAAGGTTTCGATCCAGCTTATATTAACTTAAATGGTAATGAAACGCTCTATAATATGCTTGTCTGAGGACTAATAAAAAAATATCATATTATTTGCACAACTGATGTATAGGTGTTATAATGAGGGTGAAGAAAGGGGGCGATTCCTATGGACTTAGGAAATCGATTATGCTATTTCTACTACAACTCACTATAGCACCTATTATTTTTGATTCTGTTTATATTAAGGCGACAGAATTACTTACTATATATAAGGAATTTTTTTGAAATCCCCAAATGTATATACCCCTAATTTGAACTTTCACTAAATATAATAGGAATTAGAAAAAATAATCAATGTTTGTGAGATGGTTGCTAGGTGAGTCGGCTGAAAAAACTCGTGAGATAAACAATAGTGCTAGACATGAAACGGCAAGTGCTGCTGTTTTCAAATGACTAGTTGGAAAGCGGGTATGTAATCAGAAGGTGCAAGATTGGACAAAGTAAGTAGTACCGGTTGTGAAACGAATAAGATATAGATAAGGACAGGAAAGGAACCAAAGAAGGAGAAAGAAAACGGATGGTTTAGAGATAGTGTGGAGTGAAACACTATCTTTAGTGGACTTGTTAATTTAAAAGGAACATATAGAATGAAATAGTAAATCCTGTCTATCCTATTGAGAAACTGGTATTCAGTATACATGAATATTTTTACAAGTTTAAAGTTTAATAATACAATTGTTTTTTAGGAGCATACTAATGGGTTATAGTAAGCAAAAACCTATATATTATCGGCTTTAAAAAGGAAGTAAGAAGATTCTGAATCATTTATTTTATTGAATATATGTTTTTTTATTGACAAAAAACATAAAAACGTATAGAATAATATAACGTAAAGAAGAAAATAGGAGAAGAACATGGCTAAGTCAAACTTTGAAAAAGTAGAATCAGTTGTTGGCTGGGTTCGTGATAAGAAAATCACAGGCTACCGTATCTCTAAAGAAACGAATGCGCGTGAAATGTCTATCATTGCTCTAGCGCAGGGTCGTGCAAAAGTAAAAAATATTTCATTTGAAACAGCTCTAGGTTTAATTGATTTCTATGAAAAAAATCATGAAAAATTTGAAGATTAATCTTTGGATAATGGCGGATTCTTGAATAAGGTCTGCCTTTTCATTTTGATACTCAATGAAAATCAAAGAGCAAACTAGGAAGCTAGCCGTAGGCTGCTCAAAACACTGTTTTGAGGTTGCAGATAGAGCTGACGTGGTTTGAAGAGATTTTCGAAGAGTATGAGGACAGCAAAAAGACTGCATAATTACTGCAGCCTTTTCTTTTTATTTGAGATAACGTTGAAGGAACTCTTTTGTTCGGTCTTCTTTAGGATTGGTGAAGAGGTCTTCTGGTTTGCCTTCTTCAGCAATAACACCCTTATCCATAAAGATAACACGGTGAGAGACATCACGAGCGAATTCCATTTCATGGGTTACGACAATCATAGTCAAGCCTTCTTGGGCCAGTTCCTGCATGATTTTAAGGACTTCTCCAACCATTTCTGGATCGAGAGCTGATGTTGGTTCATCAAAGAGAATAGCGTCAGGATTCATGGAAAGGGCACGAGCGATGGCCACACGTTGTTTTTGACCACCTGAGAGTTGTTTTGGTTTCGCTTGCCAGTAGCGTTCTCCCATGCCGACTTTTTCCAAGTTTTCTTTAGCAATCTTTTCAGCTTCTGTACGTTCGCGTTTAAGGACAGTTGTCTGAGCGACGATTGTATTTTCAAGAACGTTGAGATTTTCAAAGAGGTTAAAGGATTGGAAAACCATCCCCAACTTTTCACGGTATTGCGTGAGGTCATAGCCTTTTTCGAGGACGTTTTGCCCATGATAAAGAATTTGCCCTTCAGTTGGTGTTTCAAGTAGGTTAATAGAGCGTAGGAAGGTCGATTTCCCGCTTCCAGAGCTTCCTATGATAGAGATAACTTCTCCCTTGTGGACAGTGAGAGAAATGTCTTTTAGCACTTCGTTTTGTCCATAGGATTTTTTGAGGTGTTTAATTTCAAGGATTGCTTGTGTCATTATTTCAAATCCTCCGTTTGCATTTGGTTAGCACCTGTAGTATAGGTATCCATGTCCATTCGGCGTTCGATGAAGCGTAGGATACGTGTTACGGTGAAGGTGAGGACAAAGTAAATCACGGCGATGATTGTAAATGTCTGGAAGTATTGATAGGTTTGCGTTGCCACGGTATTTCCTGAGAAATAAAGTTCGACAACAGAGATAACGTTCAATACAGATGTATCTTTGATATTGATGACAAATTCATTACCAGTTGCTGGTAGGATATTGCGGACAACCTGAGGTAGGACAATCTTACGCATGGTTTGGTTATGAGTCATACCAAGAGCAGTCGCAGCTTCAAATTGTCCCTTGTCAACTGCTAGGATACCACCACGGACGATTTCAGTCATGTAGGCACCGGTATTGATTGAAACGATGAAGATAGCAGCCAGTGTACGGTCAAGGTTGATACCGAAAGCTTGGGCAGTTCCATAGTAGATAACCATCGATTGAACGATCATTGGTGTACCACGGAAAATTTCAATGTAGACATTGAGGATCCAGCCGATTAGTTTTTGTAGGCCATAAATGGCTTTATTCTCAGAGAGAGGAGCAGTACGGAAAACACCAATGGCAAGACCGATAATGAGACCTATGATGGTTCCGACGATAGAGATTAAAAGAGTGATACCAGCACCACGCAAAAGTTGTTGCCAGTTTTCAGAAAGAATTTTAGCGACTTGGCTAAAGAAACTACTGCTAGTCTCTTCAGTTGTTGTAGCTTCGGCAGGTTGTTCCTTGATCATACGATCCATCAAGGCAACTTGGTCGTCTTTTGAAATGGTTTCAATGCTGGCATTGATTTGGCTAATACGATTGTCATCTTTACGAAGTCCAATGGCGATAGCTGTATCTTCTTCCCCAGTTTTGAAACCTGGTTCTACTTGAACCATCTTGAACTTAGAGTTCGCAGCTTCAGCAGTCAGAGCTTCTGGTCGTTCAGAAACATAAGCATCGATAACACCAGCCTCAAGAGCTTGACGCATTTGAGCGAAGTCTCCCATGGCTGTTTCTTTTTTAGCGCCTGAGATTTGACCAATCAAGTCATAAAGATAGACACCTTGTTGAGAAGTGATTTTCGCACCGTTAAAGTCATCCAAAGATTTTGCGTTTGCATAAGTAGAATCTTTTTTGACTAGTAGGACAGGTTCGCTAGTGTAGTAACTGCTTGAAAAGGCAATTTCTTGTTTACGTTCGGCAGTTGGACTCATACCTGCGATAATCATGTCAATCTTACCAGAAGTAAGGGCAGGGACTAGACCTTCCCACTTGGTTTTAACAACCAAAGGTTCTTTACCTAAGTCCTTAGCGATTTTCTTAGCAATTTGGACATCGTATCCATTAGCGTACTGGTTGGTCCCATCGATTTTGACAGCTCCATTGCTATCATCATCCTGAGTCCAGTTAAAGGGAGCATATGCTGCTTCCATCCCGATGCGTAAATATTCATCGGCTTGGGCAACATTGACAAGTCCCAGCATCAGCAAGAGACTTGTGAAAATAGATAAGTATATTTTTCTCATGATTTCTCCTATTTCTAATCTATTAAAAAATAACTGTCTCCTATTTTATCGAAAAAAACTCTATTTTTCAATATAGGTAAGCCCTTACTTGAGAAAAAATGATATAATGATAGCAAAGATAAAAAGGGGGCTTAGTTGATGAAAAAAACTTTTTTCTTACTAGTGTTGGGCTTGTTTTGCCTTCTGCCATTCTCTGTTTTTGCCATTGATTTTAAGATAAACTCTTATCAAGGAGATTTGTATATTCATGCAGACAATACGGCAGAATTTAGACAGAAGATAGTTTACCAGTTTGAGGAGGACTTTAAGGGCCAAATAGTGGGACTTGGTCGTGCAGGCAAGATGCCTAGCGGATTTGACATTAATCCTCATCCAAAGGTTCAGGCCGCGAAAAATGGTGCTGAACTGACAGATGTTACTAGCGAAGTGACAGAAGAAGCGAATGGTTATACTGTGAAAGTCTACAATCCAGGTCAGGAGGGGGACATAGTTGAAGTTGACCTTGTCTGGAACTTAAAGAATTTGCTTTTCCTTTATGATGATATCGCTGAATTAAATTGGCAACCTTTAACAGATAGTTCAGTGAATATTGGAAAGTTTGAATTTCATGTAAGGGGAGACAAGGGGGCTAAAAAACTCTTTTTCCACACAGGGAAACTTTTTAGAGAGGGAACGGTTGAAAAGAGTAACCTTGATTATACTATCCGTTTAGACAATCTTCCGGCTAAGCGTGGAGTTGAACTGCATGCCTATTGGCCTCGGACTGATTTTACTAGCGCTAGGGATCAGGGGTTGAAAGGGAATCGTTTAGAAGAGTTTAATAAGATAGAAGACTCGATTGTTAGAGAAAAGAATCAGAGTAAACAACTCCTTACTTGGGTCTTCCCTTCGATACTGTCCATCTCCTTGTTATTGAGTATTTGCTTCTATTTTATTTATAGAAGAAAGACCACTCCTTCAGTCAAATATGCCAAAAATCATCGTCTCTATGAACCACCAATGGAATTAGAGCCTATGGTTTTATCAGAAGCAGTCTACTCGACCTCCTTGGAGGAAGTGAGTCCCTTGGTCAAGGGAGCTGGAAAATTTACCTTTGATCAACTTATTCAAGCTACCTTGCTAGATGTGATAGACCGTGGGAATGTGTCTATTATTTCAGAAGGAGATGCAGTTGGTTTGAGGCTAGTAAAAGAAGATGGTTTGTCAAGCTTTGAGAAAGACTGTCTAAATCTGGCTTTTTCAGGCAAAAAAGAAGAAACTCTTTCCAATTTGTTTGCGGATTACAAGGTATCTGATAGTCTTTATCGTGGAGCCAAAGCTGCTGATGAAAAACGGATTCAAGCAAGAGGGCGTCAGCTCAAATCTTCTTTTGAAGAAGTGTTGAAAGAGATGCAAGAAGGGGTGAGAAATCGGGTTACCTTCTGGGGGCTTCCGGATTACTATCGTCCTTTAACTGGTGGGGAAAAGGCCTTGCAAGTAGGTATGGGCTTCTCTACTATCCTACCCCTATTTGTTGGATTTGGTTTGTTCTTGTACAGTTTAGACGTTTATGGCTATCATTACCTCCCCTTGCCAGTACTTGGTTTTCTAGGTTTAGTTTTGGCTGTTTTCTATTATTGGAAGCTTCGACTAGATAATCGTGATGGTGTTCTAAATGAAACGGGATCAGAAGTCTACTATCTCTGGACCAGTTTTGAAAATATGTTGCGTGAGATTGCACGATTGGATCAGGCTGAATTGGAAAGTATTGTAGTCTGGAATCGCCTCTTGGTCTATGCAACCTTATTTGGCTATGCAGACAAGGTCAGTCATTTGATGAAGGTTCATCATATTCAAGTGGAAAATCCAGATATCAATCTCTATGTAGCTTATGGCTGGCATAGTATGTTTTATCATTCAAGCGCGCAAATGAGCCATTATGCCAGCGTTGCAAATACAGCAAGTACCTACTCTGTATCTTCTGGAAGTGGAAGTTCTGGCGGTGGCTTCTCTGGAGGCGGAGGTGGCGGCAGTATCGGCGCCTTTTAAAGAGAGCTAAAATATGCTATAATGGAAGATAGAAAAAGGAGTAATCTATGTATCTTATTGAAATTTTAAAATCTATCTTCTTTGGTATTGTTGAAGGAATTACGGAATGGTTGCCGATTTCGAGTACAGGTCACTTGATTTTAGCAGAGGAGTTTATCCAATACCAAAATCAAAATGAAGCCTTTATGTCCATGTTTAATGTCGTGATTCAGCTTGGTGCGATTTTAGCAGTCATGGTCATTTACTTTAACAAGCTCAATCCTTTTAAACCGACTAAGGATAAGCAGGAAGTTCGTAAGACTTGGAGACTATGGTTGAAGGTCTTGATTGCTACTTTACCTTTACTTGCCGTCTTTAAATTTGACGATTGGTTTGATACCCACTTCCATAATATGGTTTCTGTTGCTCTCATGTTGATTATCTATGGGATTGCCTTTATCTATTTGGAAAAGCGCAATAAAGCGCGTGCTATCGAGCCAAGTGTAACAGAGTTGGACAAGCTTCCTTATACGACCGCTTTCTATATCGGACTCTTCCAAGTTCTTGCTCTTTTACCAGGGACTAGCCGTTCAGGTGCAACGATTGTAGGTGGTTTGTTAAATGGAACCAGTCGTTCTGTTGTGACAGAATTTACCTTCTATCTGGGGATTCCTGTTATGTTTGGAGCTAGTGCATTAAAGATTTTCAAATTTGTGAAAGCAGGACAGCTCTTGAGCTTTGGGCAATTGTTCTTGCTCCTGGTTGCGATGGGAGTCGCCTTTGCGGTCAGCATGATCGCTATTCGTTTCTTGACCAGCTATGTGAAAAAACACGACTTTACCCTTTTTGGTAAATACCGCATCGTGCTTGGTAGTATCTTATTGCTTTATAGCTTTGTCCGTTTATTTGTATAAGAAAAACCTTGAAGGGGCAGCTCTTCAAGGTTTTATACTCTTCGAAAATCTCTTCAAACCACGTCAGCTTCGCCTTGCCGTACTCAAGTACAGCCTGCGGCTAGCTTCCTAGTTTGCTCTTTGATTTTCATTGAGTATTAAAATCCTGTCACTGTAATTCCTAACAGGCGGACACCTCTTTCTTTCTCGCTTAATTCTTCATAGAGTTGTAGGGCTATTTGGCTTATCTGACTAGCATCCTGTGTTTTTTGAGCCAGACTTTTTCGTTTAGTGAGAGTTGAAAAGTCCTCGTAGCGAATTTTCAAAATGACAATTTTTCCAGCTGTTTCTTGTTGGCTGAGATTGAGAGCGACTCTTTCTGATAGAAGAGTCAGCTCTTTTTTGATATCTTCCTCGGCACGGAGAATCTTTCCATAGGTTTTCTCTTTCCCGATTGATTTACGGATACGATTGGATTTGACTGGGGAATTGTGGATACCTCGAGCCTTTCGATACAGGTCATAGCCCAGTCTGCCAAAACGGTCTATTAGGGTTACCTCAGGGACTTCAAGTAGGTCAGCGCCAGTAAAAACACCCATTTGATGCAGACGTTCCACCGTCTTTTTTCCTACTCCATGAAACTTGGCCACGTCCATTTGTTTGAGAAAATCCTCAGCCTTGTCAGGTAGAATCACTGTCAGACCATGTGGTTTTTGATAATCACTGGCCATTTTAGCTAAGAATTTGTTGTAAGAAACGCCAGCAGAAGCAGTTAGATGAAGTTCTTTCCAGATATCCTCTTGAATGAGGCGAGCGATTTTGACTGCTGACTTAATCCCCAGTTTATTTTCTGTTACATCCAAATAGGCTTCGTCAATACTCATAGGTTCAATCAAATCTGTATAACGCTTAAAGATAGCTCGAATCTGGAGTCCCACAGCTTTATATTTTTCATAATTCCCTGAGATGAAGACGGCCTGGGGGCAACGCTCATAAGCTTCCTTAGAGCTCATGGCTGAATGGACACCAAAAGCTCGAGCTTCATAGCTACAAGTGGAAACGACACCACGCCCACCTGTTTGCCGAGGGTCACTGCCGATAATGACAGGTTTCCCTCTGAGTTTAGAATTATCTCTGATTTCCACCGCAGCAAAAAAGGCATCCATGTCAATATGGATGATTTTTCTTGACAAATCATTTAACAAAGGAAAAATCAACATGCCTAGCCCCCTTTTTACTGCTTATTTTCTTTTATTATACCCTTTTTTCTGAAAAAAGGGAAAAAGGGTATATTTTTTTCAAAAATATAATACAGTTTGGAACAAAACATAGACTGTTTTAGAAAAGAAAGTGTAAAAATAGGGATTTTCCACTTGTTGAAAACGATTACTGTATGGTATACTTGTCTCATGAATGTAACAGATGGTTGTTACTAGAAAGAAAAAAGAGGACATTAACATGGTTGTTAAGACAGTTGTTGAAGCACAAGATATTTTTGACAAAGCTTGGGAAGGCTTCAAAGGCGTAGATTGGAAAGAAAAAGCAAGTGTATCACGCTTCGTACAAGCTAACTACACACCTTATGATGGAGACGAAAGCTTCCTCGCTGGACCAACAGAACGTTCACTTCACATCAAAAAAATTGTAGAAGAAACTAAGGCTCACTACGAAGAAACTCGTTTCCCAATGGACACTCGTCCAACATCTATCGCTGATATCCCAGCAGGATTTATCGATAAAGAAAATGAAGTTATCTTCGGTATCCAAAACGATGAACTCTTCAAATTGAACTTCATGCCAAAAGGTGGTATCCGTATGGCTGAAACTACTTTGAAAGAAAATGGATACGAACCAGATCCAGCTGTTCACGAAATCTTCACTAAATACGTAACAACAGTTAACGACGGTATCTTCCGTGCTTACACTTCAAACATTCGTCGCGCTCGTCACGCTCACACTGTAACTGGTCTTCCAGATGCATACTCACGCGGACGTATCATCGGTGTTTATGCACGTCTTGCTCTTTACGGTGCAGACTACTTGATGCAAGAAAAAGTAAACGACTGGAACGCAATCGAAGAAATCGATGAAGAAACAATCCGTCTTCGTGAAGAAATCAACCTTCAATACCAAGCATTGCAACAAGTTGTTCGCTTGGGTGACCTTTACGGAGTTGATGTTCGCAAACCAGCGATGAACGTTAAAGAAGCTATCCAATGGGTTAACATCGCCTTCATGTCTGTCTGCCGTGTTATCAACGGTGCTGCTACATCTCTAGGTCGTGTGCCAATCGTATTGGACATCTTTGCAGAACGTGACCTTGCTCGTGGTACATTTACTGAATCAGAAATCCAAGAATTCGTTGATGATTTCGTTATGAAACTTCGTACAGTTAAATTTGCTCGTACAAAAGCTTACGACCAATTGTACTCAGGTGACCCAACCTTCATCACAACTTCTATGGCTGGTATGGGTAACGACGGTCGTCACCGTGTTACTAAGATGGACTACCGTTTCTTGAACACTCTTGACAACATCGGTAACTCTCCAGAACCAAACTTGACAGTTCTTTGGACTGACAAATTGCCATACAACTTCCGTCGCTACTGTATGCACATGAGCCACAAACACTCTTCTATCCAATACGAAGGTGTAACAACAATGGCTAAAGACGGATATGGTGAAATGAGCTGTATCTCATGCTGTGTGTCTCCACTTGACCCAGAAAATGAAGAACAACGCCACAACATCCAGTACTTCGGTGCGCGTGTAAACGTATTGAAAGCCCTTCTTACTGGACTTAACGGTGGTTACGACGATGTTCACAAAGACTACAAAGTATTTGACATCGAACCAATCCGTGACGAAGTTCTTGAATTTGAATCAGTTAAAGCTAACTTTGAAAAATCTCTTGACTGGTTGACTGACACTTACGTAGATGCTTTGAACATCATCCACTACATGACTGATAAGTACAACTACGAAGCTGTTCAAATGGCCTTCTTGCCAACTAAACAACGTGCCAACATGGGATTCGGTATCTGTGGATTTGCCAACACTGTTGATACATTGTCAGCTATCAAATACGCTACAGTTAAACCAATCCGTGATGAAAATGGCTACATCTACGATTACGAAACAATCGGTGAATACCCACGTTGGGGTGAAGATGACCCACGTTCAAACGAATTGGCAGAATGGTTGATCGAAGCTTACACAACTCGTCTACGTAGCCACAAACTTTACAAAGACGCAGAAGCTACAGTATCACTTTTGACAATCACATCTAACGTTGCTTACTCTAAACAAACTGGTAACTCACCAGTCCACAAAGGTGTATACCTCAACGAAGATGGTTCTGTGAACTTGTCTAAACTTGAATTCTTCTCACCAGGTGCTAACCCATCTAACAAAGCTAAAGGTGGATGGTTGCAAAACTTGAACTCACTTTCTAGCCTTGACTTTAGTTATGCAGCTGACGGTATCTCATTGACTACACAAGTATCACCTCGCGCTCTTGGTAAGACTCGTGACGAACAAGTTGATAACTTGGTAACAATTCTTGATGGTTACTTCGAAAACGGTGGACAACACGTTAACTTGAACGTTATGGACTTGAACGATGTTTACGAAAAGATCATGTCAGGTGAAGACGTTATCGTACGTATCTCTGGATACTGTGTAAACACTAAATACCTCACTCCAGAACAAAAAACTGAATTGACACAACGTGTCTTCCACGAAGTTCTTTCAATGGATGATGCCTTGGATGCGTTGAGCTAATCAAGTTCTTGAATAATGAAATAAGGAACCCTCGGTCAGTCGACTGAGGGTTGTTTTTTGGGATCTTCAATTTCTTGAGTCAGGTACTAAAATGTCTGACCGGAATTCAAAGATACTTGTTGAGTTGGGGGATTTGAAAATAATACTCAATGAAAATCAAAGAGCAAACTAGGAAGCTAGCCGCAGGTTGCTCAAAGCACTGCTTTGAGGTTGTAGATAAGACTGACGAAGTCAGCTCAAAACACTGTTTTGAGGTTGTGGATAGAACTGACGAAGTCAGTAACCATATCTACGGCAAGGCGAAGCTGACGTGGTTTGAATTTTATTTTCGAAGAGTATTAAAATAAAAACACCACACTTTGTTAGATACAAGGTGTGGTTGTATTTTATCTCTTAGACCAAGTTCTCTTCATAAAGAGAAGTAGGATTGGGTAAATCTCCAAGCGCCCTGCAATCATTGCAAAGGAGAGGAGAATTTTTGAGATAGGACTAAAGATTGAGAAACTAGAAGTGGTTCCTAGAATAGGCCCGATATTATTGAAACAGCTAAAGACAGCGCTGGTCACAACCAGAAAATCATTGCTATCTAGGCTGACAATAAAGATAAGGGATAGCAAAATCATAGAATAGATGACAAAGTACTTGAGAATCTTATGCTGGGTATCTTTGTCAATCACCGTTTTATTAACATGGAGGGTCAAAACACGGTGGGGTGATAGGATTGACAAAATTTGATTTTTAGCAATTTTTGAAAGGATGAGGCCTCGAATAACCTTGAGTCCACCTGCGGTTGAACCAGCAGAACCACCGATTCCCATGAGGAAGAGGAGGATAAACTGGGAGAAGAGGGGCCAGTTGGTAATATCTCCGTAACCAAAACCAGTCGTTGTAATGATATTGGAAACCTGGAAGAAGGCCATTTCAAAGCTCTTGGAAAATCCTGGATAGAGATAGAGGGTATTGAGGCTAATCAAGCCTGTAGAAAGCAGTACAATGACCAAGTAAGCTCGAAGTTCTTCGTCACCAAAGAAGGCCTTGACGCGACGGAGCATGAGGTAGTAGTAGAGATTAAAATTTACCCCAAAAACCAGAACTCCGATACTAACCAGATAGGTAATCAGTGAGCTACCATAGTGGGCAATCCCGTCGTTATAGACGGTAAAGCCTCCTGTACCTGCTGTCCCCATAGCAATGACAAAACTATCAAAAAGGGGCATGCCAGCCAGATAATAGATGATGACAAAGAGGGAGAAGAGAGCTAGATAAAGGAGATAGAGAATCTGGGCAGTATTTTTGAGTTTGGATACAACCTTACCAAAGACGGGTCCAGGAACCTCAGCCTTCATCACTTCTAGGTGACTATTTTTGGCATTGTCCATAATAGCAAGTGCAAAAACAAGCACTCCCATCCCTCCGATCAAGTGGGTAAAACTTCGCCAGAAGAGGAGGGAACGGCTGAGAACTGAAACGTCATTCAGAATAGTTGCTCCAGTAGTTGTAAAGCCAGAACTGATTTCAAAAAATGCATCGATAACGCTGGGAATTTGTCTAGCAAAGACAAAGGGGAGACCACCAAAGAAGGACCAAAGGATCCAACAGAGGGCAACAATCAAGACTCCCTCCTTGGCATAAATCCGTTGATTTTTTGGCTTTTGTAAAATTCCTGAACCGCCTAGTAATACGAGAATCCCTATTGTTGAAAAGAGGGCCGTAAAGACTTGGCTCGATTCACGGTAATAGAGAGCGACAGCTACAGGAACCAAGAGGAGAACAGCTTCAATCAAAAGTAACTTTGAAAGGAGGTAGCGAATCATACTTTTATTCATCTCTTACCTCGCGATCAAGTCATAAATCTTGGTGATGTTTGGCAACAAAGTTGTTACTAGGAGCTTGTCTCCAACTTCCAACATATCCTCCCCAGTTGGGAAAATAGTCTTGCCCTTTCGAATGATGGCCGCAATAAGAACCCCTTTTTTCAGTTTTAGTTGAGAAAGAGGTTTGGCAGTCATTTTATTAGCTTCTTTGATATGGAATTGCAGGGTTTCGATTTGGCCATTGGCTAGATGATGCATGGCTTGAAGGTCTGAATACTGGGCATTAACCCGACCACGAATAAAGTGCATGATTGTATCTACAGCGATGCTTTTAGGTGTGATGATACTTGAAAAATCAGGCGCATTGATAATCTCGAGGAGACTGGTACGATTGACCTTAGTAATATTTTTCTGTACACCTACCCTGTCAAGGAACATAGAGGTAATCAGATTTTCCTCATCGACTCCTGTTAGAGTCGCAACGGCATCATAGTTTTGAGCACTTTCTTCCAGCAGGATATCTTTTGCGGTACCATCTCCTTGAACGATGTAGAGATTTGGGAATTTCTCGCTAAAGAAGCTGGCGATTTCAGGATTGATTTCAATAACCTTGGTATCGATACGACTGTCTTTGAGGATACCTAGTAGATAATAGGCAATTCTACCAGCTCCAACAATAAGAAGACTCTTCACGGCACGAGACTTGAAATAATTATGGAAGAGCATCATGTCAACACGGTTACCAGTGACAAAGATTCTATCTTTATCCTGTACAGTCATGTCACCGCTTGGAATGATAATTTGATGATCTCTTTCTATCGCACAGACAATGACATTGCCAAATTTTTTCCGAAAATCAGAAATGGGCATTTGGCAAAGATCACTGGAGGATTTAACAGTGAATTCCATCAAGCTGACCCGTCCACCAAAGAAACGTTCGACAGAGAGGGCGTTGGGGAAGTCAATGATATTAGCGATAGCGCGAGCAGCCAAGAGCTCAGGGTTAACGATAAGAGAAAAACCGAGAATATTCTTTTCCTTGAAATAAGAGTTAGAATATTCAGGGTTCCGCACCCGAACGATGGTCTCTTTAGCTCCCATTTTTTTGGCTAGAACGGCTGCAATCATGTTCACTTCATCGTATTCAGTCAGGGCGATAAAGATATCACAATCCTGGACACTGGCTTGCTCAAGGATGGTAAAATCGGCCCCGTTACCAAGGATACCCATGATATCAAAGCGATTGACAATATGATTGAGGACAGCTTCGTCTTGCTCAATCAGTAAAACATCATGCTTTTCTGCAACCAAGGAGCGACAGAGGGCAGAACCAACTTTTCCCCCTCCGACAAGGATAATTTTCATAATAAAACCTACTTCTTCATGATGTAACTATCATACCTTTTTTCAAGAAAAAATGCACCTACTAGCTAATCACCAGAGTTTTTAGTAGGAAATTTGCTATAAGGTAAAACTATACCCTAATCAATTGAAATAGCTATTAGCACCTTTCTAGAAAATATGGTATGATAAAGGATATACAAGGAGATAAAATGAATAATAATTTACTGGTATTACAATCAGACTTTGGTCTGGTTGATGGTGCGGTATCGGCTATGATTGGAGTGGCTTTAGAAGAATCTCCAACCTTAAAAATTCATCACTTGACGCACGATATCACGCCTTATAATATTTTTGAGGGGAGCTATCGTCTCTTTCAGACGGTGGATTACTGGCCTGAGGGAACGACTTTTGTATCGGTTGTCGATCCAGGTGTTGGCTCGAAACGTAAGAGTGTGGTTGCCAAGACTGCAAAAAATCAATACATTGTCACGCCAGATAATGGGACTCTTTCTTTTATCAAGAAACACGTTGGCATTGTAGCTATTCGTGAAATTTCTGAAGTGGCCAATAGACGTCAAAATACAGAGCATTCTTATACCTTCCACGGTCGTGATGTCTATGCCTATACTGGTGCTAAATTAGCCAGTGGTCACATTAGTTTTGAGGAAGTGGGGCCAGAGCTCAGTGTGGATCAGATTGTGGAGCTTCCAGTCGTAGAGACCATCATTGAAGACCATTTGGTGAAGGGAGCTATTGATATTCTGGATGTGCGTTTTGGTTCGCTTTGGACCTCTATTACGCGAGAAGAATTTTCCAAGCTGAAACCAGAATTCGGTGACCGTTTTGAAGTGACTATCTATCATGCAGATATGCTGGTCTATCAAAATCAGGTTGTCTATGGCAAATCATTTGCAGATGTGAGAATTGGGCAACCCATCCTTTACATCAACTCCCTCTATCGTTTAGGTCTGGCTATCAACCAAGGTTCCTTTGCTAAGGCCTATAATGTGGGTGTCGGTTCATCTTGGACCATTGAAATAAAGAAAATAGAAGGATAAAATAGGAGAATAAATAGTATGGAAATCAAATTTACAATTAAACAAGTTGTTGCTGTCGGAATTGGCGCGGCCCTCTTTGTCGTCATCGGGATGATCAACATTCCGACCCCTGTTCCAAATACAAGCATCCAGCTTCAGTATGCGGTACAAGCGCTACTTTCTATTATTTTTGGACCGATTATCGGTTTGCTTGTCGGGTTGATTGGTCATGCAATCAAGGACTCTCTTGCTGGTTACGGTCTGTGGTGGACTTGGATTATTGCTAGCGGGCTCTTTGGTCTAGCTGTGGGGCTATTTAGAAAGTACGTTCGCGTGATCAATGGTGTCTTTGACTGGAAAGATATTCTTATTTTTAACCTCATTCAACTACTTGCAAATGCCCTTGTTTGGGGTGTCTTGGCACCACTTGGAGATGTTGTGATTTATCAAGAAGCTGCAGAAAAAGTATTTGCCCAAGGAATTGTTGCGGGAATTGCTAATGGTGTATCTGTAGCTATTGCAGGAACTCTTCTCTTGCTTGCCTATGCAGGAACTCAAACTCGTGCAGGAAGTTTGAAAAAGGACTAAAATCATGGGGAAGGCTGGGCAACCAGTCTTTTTCGATGTTTATAGATTAGTTAGGCAAGTAAGCTAGGATAGGAATCTTTTTGGCGCTAAGATTTTAAGAGAAGAGACTGCAAGAAGGGTTCGATTTATGATAAAATAGAAGTCTAAGAAGCGAATGAAGAGAGTAAGATGAAAGAAGCTATAATTGAGTGGAAGGATTTCTCTTTCCAGTATGAAACGCAACAAGAACCGACCTTGCAAGGGGTGGATTTGACCATTTATAAGGGAGAGAAAGTCTTAATTGTTGGACCATCTGGGTCAGGTAAGTCTACCTTGGGTCAGTGTTTGAATGGGATTATTCCCAATATTTACAAGGGTCAGATGTCTGGAGAATTTTTGATCAAGGGGCAAGCAGCCTTTGATATGAGCATCTACGATAAATCTCATCTGGTCAGTACAGTTTTGCAGGATACAGATGGGCAGTTTATCGGTTTATCCGTGGCAGAGGATTTGGCTTTTGCTCTGGAAAATGATGTGATAACTCTAGAGGAGATGAAAAGCCGTGTTCATAAATGGGCTGAAAAGCTGGATCTTATTTCTTTACTGTCTCAGCGTCCTCAGGATTTGTCAGGTGGACAAAAGCAGCGGGTCAGTCTAGCTGGTGTCTTGATTGATGAGAGTCCGATTCTCTTGTTTGATGAGCCACTCGCCAATCTGGATCCCAAGTCAGGTCAGGATATTATCGAATTGATTGACCAGATTCATAAGGAAGAGGGGACGACGACCCTTATTATTGAGCACCGTTTGGAAGACGTTCTGCATCGTCCTGTGGATCGGATTGTCTTGATAAACGATGGTCGTATCCTCTTTAATGGGAGCCCTGACCAGCTACTTTCGACTGATTTATTGACACAAAATGGAATTCGGGAACCCCTTTATCTAACCACTCTCCGTCAATTGGGTGTGGATTTAGTCAAGGAAGAACAATTAGCAGATCTGGATAACTTGTCTATCTCAAAAGGTCAGGTTCAGTTGCAGAATGAATTGGCAAAAGAAACCCCAGAATTGCAGTCACTCTTTAAATTAGAGGACGTGTCTTTTTCTTATGATGATAGACCGATTTTAAAATCCCTACATTTGGATATTAAAAAGGGTGAAAAGATTGCCATTGTCGGAAAAAATGGAGCAGGGAAGTCAACCCTAGCCAAGGCCTTAAGTAGCTTTATTCAGACTGAAGGCCACTATCTTTGGGAAGGACAGGATATAAAAGGAGATTCTGTTGCAGAGCGGGCGGAACGAGTAGGCTATGTGCTGCAAAATCCCAATCAAATGATTTCAACCAATATGATTTTTGATGAGGTGGCTCTGGGACTTCGTTTGCGAGGTGTGGACGAGCAGGAAATTGAAACGAGAGTCTATGAAACTTTGAAAATCTGTGGTCTCTATGAATTCCGTAATTGGCCTATTTCTGCCCTGTCATTTGGTCAGAAAAAACGTGTCACCATTGCTTCAATTTTGGTCTTGGGGGCTGAAATTATCCTCTTAGATGAACCGACAGCAGGTCAAGACCAGAAGAACTATACTGAGATTATGGAATTTCTCGAAGAGTTGCATCAAAAAGGTCATACCATTGTCATGATTACTCATGATATGCAATTGATGCTAGATTATTCAGATCGAGCTCTTGTTATGGTGGATGGAGAATTGATTGCCGATACTGATCCAGCTAGTCTGTTGAGCAATCCAGAGCTGTTAGTAAAAGCCAATCTAAAAGAAACTTCAATCTTCAACTTGGCTAAAAAACTAGACGTGGATCCACTTGCTTTAACGGCATTTTATAAAGAAAGGAGAGAAGGATGCAAGCTAAATTAATCGGTTACCAGCATAGAGATACTGTGATTCATCGCTTGTCAGGAGCTGGGAAACTTCTCTTTTTCATTCTCGTGTCATTGGCTGCCATGATTAGCTATGATACCAGACTGCTTGTTCTGATAGCCATCTTTTCGGTTTTTCTCCTCTATTTGTCAGAAATCCGTTTTAAAGATGTTTCCTTTGTAGCCGTTTTTGCGACGGTATTTGCCGTTTTAAACGTCTTGATGGTCTATCTCTTTTCTCCCGAGTATGGGGTTGGACTTTACGGAGAGAGAAGTGTGATTTGGCAGGGAATCGGTGCCTACACTCTGACCAGTCAAGAACTCTTTTATCTGCTAAATTTGGCTATTAAGTACCTTTGCACCATTCCTCTGGCTATTGTCTTTTTGATGACAACCCACCCTAGTCAGTTTGCTTCCAGTTTAAATCAAATCGGTGTGTCCTATAAGATTGCCTATTCTGTCAGTCTGACCTTGCGCTATATTCCAGATTTGCAGGAAGAATTCTTTACTATCAAGATGTCTCAGGAGGCGCGTGGGATGGAATTATCCAAGAAAGCTTCTCTTATGCAACGAATCAAAGGCAATCTGCGCATTATCACTCCCTTGATTTTTAGCTCGCTAGAACGCATTGATACCATCGCTACAGCCATGGAGCTTCGGCGCTTTGGGAAAGAGAAAAAACGCACTTGGTATAGTTATCAGGCCTTGAAAAAAGGAGATTATCTTACCTTGCTCTTGGCAACCTTGTTTTTAGTAGCTAGTTTACTACTTATCTTGCAGAATCAGGGACGATTTTACAACCCTTGGAAATAGCTTGAAAAAATTGAAAAAATCAAGTCGTTTCTATTGACAATGATTCTGAAAGTGTTATACTAAGAAAGTAGTTTCGCTGATTTACTTCAAACCTGTTGTGAGGTAAGTTAACGATGCCTTAACCACACTGTTTGCTGAGCTTGACTCCGGGCAGTGTGGCTATTTTTTTGCAATGGTAAAAGGAAGCAAGTCATGACAAATCACATTGTATTATTTGAACCACAAATTCCACAAAATACAGGCAATATCGCGCGTACTTGCGCTGCGACCAATTCTCCCCTCCACATCATCAAGCCAATGGGCTTTCCTATTGACGACCGCAAGATGAAGCGAGCTGGATTGGATTATTGGGATAAGCTAGAGATTTATTTTTACGAGAGTTTGGAGGATTTCATGTCTCTGATGAAGGGCAAACTCTATCTGATCTCAAAATTTGCTGAGAACGTGTATTCTGAGGTAGATTTATCGACTGACGAAGACCATTATTTTCTCTTTGGACGCGAAGACAAGGGCTTGCCTGAGGACTTTATGCGCGAACATCCTGAAAAGGCTCTCCGTATTCCCATGAATGATGAACATGTCCGCAGTCTCAATGTGTCTAATACCGTCTGCATGATTGTCTATGAGGCTCTTCGCCAGCAGAATTTTGCAGGTCTTGAGCTTGTTCATACCTATGAAGTGGATAAATTGAAATAAAAAATGAAAATGAACAAAATGCTTGCGCTTGCAAGCGTTTTTTGTTATGATAAAAGAGTCTTCAGGGCAGGGTGAAATTCCCGACCGGCGGTAAATTTGACTAGCTATTTTAGCTTTCTCGTTGTTGTCTTGTCTCGATATACTTTAAGTATTATCTTCGACTGCGACGCCTAGATAAATCTAAAATATCTTAGCCAAATAAGTCCGCGAGCGCAAGCTGATGTGGTGAGATTCCACAACCGACAGTATAGTCTGGATGGGAGAAGACGAAAGAATAGCTTTGTCTGTTCTGATAGATTTATAGCCAAATTGTAACCGCTTGCTTTAATTTTCTTTAATAGAGTAAGAGGAAAGATTTGGGATATAAAAAGTGAGAATAGATAGAGGAATCCTTTCTAACTTCTTCTGATTTTATAGAAAATTGGAGGAACCTGTTATGACAAACACACGTCGACTTTCGACCATTGCGATTCTATCAGCCATTTCATTTGTGCTGATGTACTTTGACTTTCCGCTTTTACCAGCGGCGTCCTTCCTCAAGATCGAATTTAGTATCTTGCCAGTCCTTGTGGGCTTGGTGGTCATGGATTTGCCTGCTGCTCTAGGAATTCTCTTGCTTCGCTCACTCTTGAAATTGCTTCTTAATAGTCAAGGAGTGAATACTTACATTGGTTTGCCGATGAATATCGTAGCTTTGGGAGTTTTTGTCATCGTCTTTGCTTTGATTTGGAAAAAGGAACGGACAACCCTTCGTTTCCTACTAGGCTCTCTAGCTGGGACTATTGGTTTAACCGTGGCTATGTTGGTTCTCAACTATGTTTACGCTGTTCCTTTGTACGCTAAGTTTGCTAACTTTGATATTGGAAAAATTTTGGGACTTTCCAACTACCTAATGACCATGGTATTACCTTTTAACTTGATTGAGGGTGTAATCTTTTCCGTTTCATTCTGGTTGTTGTATGTTCTCTTGAAACCAACCTTAAAACATTATGAAAGATAAACAAACATTTTTAATGAAGGGCAGTTTTGCCCTTTTACTTTTCGTTATTCTTGGCTATATGGTCAAATTTTACCCTGAAACGTTGGTCGGTTTTGATCAACCGATACAGACTGCCGTTCGAGGAGACTTGCCAGATTACTTGACGATTCTTTTCCGAGCCATCACACGCCTGATTGATATCCCAGTAATCATCACTTGGGTTGTTATTACAGCTTTTATCTTTTATCGTAAGCGGTGGAAGATAGAAAGTTTCTTCATGCTGGGAAATCTGGCTTTGGCAGGTCTTTTAATCGTGACCTTTAAAAATATCTACCAGCGCCCACGACCAGCTATTTTACACTTGGTTGAGGAGAAGGGATTTTCCTTTCCAAGCGGCCATTCTCTGGCTGTAACCTTGATGGTTGGCTCTCTGATTGTCATTCTCAGTCAACGGATGAAAGATCCAGTCTGGAGAAAAATCGTGCAAATTATTCTTGGGCTCTACCTAGTCAGTGTGCTGGTATCTAGGGTCTATCTGGGAGTTCACTATCCATCAGACGTCCTTGCCAGTCTCTGTGTGGGTTTGGGAGTCCTGTTTATAGAGTTTCCCTTCTATGACAAGCTTCGCTTCCAATGGCGATTTAAAGGCAAACAGAAGTGAGTATCAAATTCCTTTGAGGAGAAAGAAATGAAAGTCAATATAGCAGATCTTCATCCGACTCAACTATACTTATCAGAAAAGAAGTTGCAAGATATTCAGATGCTTTACCAGTCGGCAGAAACAATCCAAGTCGATCCAATTAGTATTCTTGCCTTTGGAGATTGCTTGTTGATTACAGATGGGCATCACAGGGCTTATCAGGCTTTATTGGCAGGTCAAGATACGATTTCTGCTGAGTGGGATAGAGATGGTGGTGATGAACTGTATCATCTCTATGCCCAAGTTTGCGAGGAAAGAAAGATTTACTCTGTTCTGGATTTAAAAAATTATATCTTAGCTCAAGATGAGTATGAAGCAAAATGGTATAATTGGTGTGATGGTTTTAATCAAGCAGCAACTCTTTTGTTGAAAAGGAAAGCAGATGAAACAGGCCCTACAAATAGGTAGTGCATTGTGTCTTGTTCCTTTTTATACTGAAATTAATCTAATCTAACTTGTTTTTTAACTCAAAATCTGATAAACTAAGTAGTAATTGAATAGGAATCTGCAAGACTAGTAGCCCAAGGGAAGTATATCAGGGAGGAGAGCCGTGACTGCAAGCTCTCTATATGAAAGCTGGGTGAATTCACTTGCGCATGGATTTAGAAATGAAGGTCTGACTTGTCAGATGAAAACGGATGGTACCGCGTGTCAACGCTCCGAGTGGAGTTTTTGGCATGTGGTTTTCTTTTTATCTATGAGCGACTGATGGAGGAATTATGTCAACTATTGAAGAACAATTAAAAGCGCTTCGCGAAGAAACGCTGGCTAGCTTGAAGCAGATTTCTGCTGAAAATGAAAAAGAGATGCAAGATTTGCGTGTCTCTGTCCTTGGTAAAAAGGGTTCGCTTACTGAAATCCTTAAAGGGATGAAGGATGTATCTGCTGAGATGCGTCCAATCATCGGGAAACACGTCAATGAAGCTCGTGATGTCTTGACAGCTGCTTTTGAAGAAACAGCTAAGCTCTTGGAAGAAAAGAAAGTTGCTGCACAATTAACTAGCGAGAGTATAGATGTGACGCTTCCAGGCCGCCCAGTTGCGACTGGTCACCGTCACGTTTTGACACAAACCAGTGAAGAAATCGAAGATATTTTCATTGGGATGGGTTACCAAGTCGTGGATGGTTTTGAAGTGGAGCAAGACTACTATAACTTTGAGCGTATGAACCTTCCTAAAGACCACCCAGCCCGTGATATGCAGGATACTTTCTATATCACAGAAGAGATCTTACTCCGTACTCATACATCTCCTGTGCAGGCGCGTGCCATGGATGCCCATGATTTCTCTAAAGGGCCTTTGAAAATGATCTCACCAGGGCGTGTGTTCCGTCGTGATACGGACGATGCAACCCACAGTCACCAGTTCCACCAAATCGAAGGATTGGTTGTTGGGAAAAATATCTCTATGGCTGACCTTCAAGGAACCCTTCAGTTGATTGTGCAAAAAATGTTCGGTGAAGAGCGTCAGATCCGTTTGCGTCCCTCTTACTTCCCATTCACAGAGCCATCTGTTGAGGTGGATGTTTCTTGCTTCAAGTGTGGTGGAGAAGGCTGTAACGTATGTAAGAAAACAGGTTGGATCGAAATCATGGGTGCCGGTATGGTTCACCCACGTGTTCTTGAAATGAGTGGTATCGATGCGACTGTTTACTCTGGATTTGCCTTTGGTCTTGGTCAAGAGCGCGTAGCTATGCTCCGTTACGGAATCAACGATATCCGTGGTTTCTACCAAGGAGATGTCCGCTTCTCAGAACAGTTTAAATAATGATTAGAAAAGTAGAAATGGCAGATGTTGGGGTGTTGTCCAAAATTGCTAAACAAACCTTTCGTGAAACATTTGCTCATGATAATACGGAAGAGCAGTTACAGGAATACTTTGAAGAGGCTTATAGTCTGAGAGTTTTGTCAACTGAGTTGGAAAATCCAGAATCCGAAACCTATTTCATTATGCATGAAGAGGAGATAGCTGGTTTTCTCAAAGTCAACTGGGGAAGTGCTCAGACTGAGAGAGAATTAGAGGGTGCTTTTGAAATTCAACGTCTCTATGTGCTACAAAAATTCCAAGGATTTGGATTCGGTAAGCAACTGTTTGAATTTGCTCTTGAACTTGCTACCAAAAATAATTTTTCCTGGGCTTGGCTAGGTGTTTGGGAGCATAATACAAAAGCTCAAGCGTTTTATAATCGATATGGTTTTGAAAAATTTAGCCAACATCATTTTATGGTTGGTCAAAAAGTAGATACGGATTGGTTACTGAAAAAGAAATTAAGGTAAGAAGAGGATTCTTCTATTGAAATGATAGGAAAGGAAAAGAACTAGAGTGGCAACTGTCATTCTGGAGAACTAAATTATGCTTGTATCTTATAAATGGTTAAAAGAATTGGTGGACATTGATGTTCCATCACAAGAGTTGGCTGAAAAAATGTCAACTACAGGGATCGAGGTAGAAGGTGTCGAATCACCGGCTGCTGGTCTCTCAAAAATTGTCGTCGGTGAGGTCTTGTCTTGCGAAGATGTGCCAGAAACTCACCTCCATGTTTGTCAGGTTAACGTTGGCGAAGAAGAAGCCCGTCAAATCGTTTGTGGTGCCCCAAATGTGCGTGCTGGTATCAAGGTTATGGTGGCTCTTCCGGGAGCTCGCATCGTTGACAACTACAAGATCAAAAAAGGGAAAATCCGTGGCTTAGAGTCACTTGGGATGATCTGTTCACTTGGTGAATTGGGAATTTCTGACTCAGTTGTGCCTAAGGAATTCGCAGATGGCATCCAAATCTTGCCAGAAAATGCCGTTCCAGGTGAGGAAGTCTTCTCATACCTAGACTTGGATGATGAAATCATCGAACTTTCTATCACACCCAACCGTGCAGATGCCCTTTCTATGCGTGGGGTGGCTCACGAAGTGGCAGCTATCTATGATAAGGCAGTCAACTTTAAAGAATTTACTCTTTCAGAAACTGACCAAGTTGCAGCAGATGCTCTTTCTGTGGGCATTGATACAGACAAGGCGCCTTACTATGCAGCTCGTATCTTGGACAATGTGACTATCGCACCAAGTCCACAATGGTTGCAAAACCTTCTCATGAACGAAGGAATTCGTCCAATCAATAACGTAGTGGACGTGACCAACTACATCCTTCTCTACTTTGGTCAACCAATGCACGCCTTTGACTTGGATACCTTTGAAGGAAATGACATCCTTGTGCGTGAAGCACGTGCTGATGAAAAATTAGTGACCTTGGACGGTGAAGAACGTGACTTGGAAACAAATGATTTAGTCATCACTGTGGCTGACAAGCCAGTAGCCCTTGCCGGTGTCATGGGTGGTCAAGCAACAGAAATCTCTGAAAAATCTAGTCGTGTTGTCCTTGAAGCTGCAGTCTTCAACGGAAAATCAATCCGTAAGACCAGCGGTCGCCTCAACCTTCGTTCTGAGTCCTCTTCTCGCTTTGAAAAAGGCATTAATGTGGCAACTGTTAACGAAGCTCTTGATGCGGCAGCCAGCATGATTGCCGAACTTGCAGGCGCGACTGTGCGTAAGGGCATCGTTTCAGCAGGCCAGCTTGACACCTCTGATGTGGAAGTTTCTTCAACTCTTGCAGATGTTAACCGTGTCCTTGGTACAGAGCTTTCTTATGCTGATGTAGAAGACGTCTTCCGTCGTCTTGGCTTTGGTCTTTCTGGAAATGCAGAAAGCTTTACAGTCAGTGTCCCACGTCGTCGTTGGGATATCACCATCGAAGCAGACCTCTTTGAAGAAATCGCTCGTATCTATGGATATGACCGCTTGCCAACCAGTCTTCCAAAAGATGACGGTACAGCTGGTGAATTGACTGCAACTCAAAAACTTCGCCGTCAAGTTCGTACCATTGCTGAAGGAGCAGGTTTGACCGAAATCATTACCTACGCTTTGACAACGCCTGAAAAAGCAGTTGAGTTCACAGCTCAACCAAGTAACCTTACAGAACTCATGTGGCCAATGACAGTGGATCGTTCTGTCCTCCGTCAAAATATGATCTCAGGTGTTTTGGATACGGTGGCCTACAACGTAGCTCGTAAGAATAAAAACTTGGCCCTTTACGAGATTGGAAAAGTCTTTGAACAAACAGGAAATCCAAAAGAAGAACTTCCAAATGAGATCAACAGCTTTGCCTTTGCCTTGACAGGCTTGGTTGCTGAAAAAGATTTCCAAACAGCAGCAGTTCCAGTTGATTTCTTCTATGCTAAGGGAATCCTTGAAGCCCTATTTACTCGCTTGGGACTAGAAGTGACCTATACGGCAACATCTGAAATCGCAAGCCTCCACCCAGGACGTACAGCTATGATTTCACTTGGTGATCAAGTTCTTGGTTTCCTTGGCCAAGTGCATCCAGTCACTGCTAAGGCTTACGATATTCCAGAAACGTATGTAGCTGAGCTCAACCTTTCAGCCATCGAAGCTGCCCTTCAACCTGCTAATCCATTTGTGGAAATCACCAAATTCCCAGCAGTTAGCCGTGATGTTGCCCTTCTCCTCAAGGCAGAAGTCACTCACCAAGAAGTTGTGGACGCTATCCAAGCTGCAGGCGTAAAACGTTTGACAGATATCAAACTCTTTGACGTCTTCTCAGGCGAGAAATTGGGACTAGGTATGAAGTCAATGGCTTATAGCTTGACCTTCCAAAATCCAGAAGACAGCTTAACGGACGAAGAAGTCGCACGCTATATGGAAAAAATCCAAGCATCACTTGAAGAAAAAGTCAATGCAGAAGTGCGTTAAGTTATTAGAATTTGAAATGAAAGTTTAGACTTAAACATAAAAAACGAATAAAACTAGTTTTCTGGAGAGTCAGGATTCTATTTTGTTCGTTTTTTTGTTTTTGAATCTTAGGTCTTGTTAGTGTGAATGAAGTTGTTCTTATACTCTTCGAAAATCTTTTCAAACCGCGTCAACATCGCCTTTTCGTATATATGTGACTGACTTCGTCAATCTTATCTACAACCTCAAAACAGTGTTTTGAGCAACCTGTGGCTAGTTTCCTGGCTTGCTTTTTGAAAATGATTAAGTATAACATCGAAATGTTTGCTTTATTTATATAATAATGGTATCATTTTTAGTGATAAGATTGGGTGTAGAGTATTTACTAACTTATAGTATCGCATCTTCACATGTTAAGATTATCATTTAAACTAATGCTATAAAATAAATAATATAAAGGAGTTTTTATAGATGGAAAATAATCATTCTATGAGTCGAGTAGAACGCTCACGACGTGAGAAGGTAACTCGTTACTCTGTTCGAAAAGTAAGTTTTGGTGCGGCTAGTGTGGCGGTTGCAGCATTTTTCATGTTTTTGGGAAATGGTGCAGTGTATGCAGCAGAATCAAACGTAACAGCAACAGATTCTGCCCTAGCAGCTACTCCAGCAAATAATCAGTTGGATAAAAATTCTGGTGCCAGTGACTCGACGGCTCCGAAAGCTCAAGCAGACACAACTACTCCAGCACCTACTGATGCAAGCTCAACATCAGTGGAGTCAGCTCCTGTTTCAAAAGTTCAAGACGAAACACCTGCTCCAACTCCTGTTGCTGAATCAGCATCCGTAACTCCAGCTCCTGCTTCATCAACAGAAGAAGTAGAAGAAAAAGCTACACCTGATCTGGATAAAAAACAGCTGGAAGAGTACGTAGCAAAAATTGATGCTAAATTAGCCTCAGGTAGCTATGCTACTAAGACGGATGAAAGTGTCGCAACCCTTAAAGAACATTTAGAATTAGCAAAACTTGCCCTAACAACAGCCAAAAGTCAAGACGAGTTGACAAAAGCTTATAGAAGACTCTTTACGACAGTGAACAGCGGTTTACGTAGTAAGCCTAAAGCGCAAGTGGAAAGTCCTAAACTAGATACAACAGAAGGAAAAGCGACTGTCGGTAAGAAAGCTAACAATACTGAGAAAGCTACAGGAACCAACTCTATTGCAAACTCAGGACAACATGATTCACGTAATGGACAAGCCCTAGATAGAAACAATCCATTCCGAACAGATGGGGCAACAACGGATACTGATCCAGCTGCACATCAAGTATTTGAAGGGACAAGCGCTGACGATAGCGTAGAAGATCTTTCTAAAAAACTTCGTACTTTGGATGATACAGTTGAAAATAACAAGAAAGTTTCTGAGGAATTGGATTCTCTCGGAGCGGCTACAGGTGTTGCAAAAGGAGAAGTAAAGAATATCAATAACTTCGCTGGTTGGAAAGCTGTGATAGATCAAGAAGGTGAGGGTAAGTTTGCCATTGCCAGGAAAACAGAAAAAGGGATCTTTCCATTAGAAACTATCAATACGGTTGTAGATATAAATAATAATAGATATTCTACCTATTTAAGAGAACAAGCCCTAGATAGAACTTCTGACTATATGTTATATTTGTCGGAAGTTAGAACGAAAGCAAGTGAAAATGAAACTACTTTTGATGGTAAACCTTATCGACGTTCTGGTTTAGGTGGTATAGATGCTCCTGGTATTAAAGGCTACAACGGGATTGAAAAAACCTTTAAAGCTTATTCGCCAACTAGTGGCTCCAAGGTTCAAATATCATTTATTACAGGTTATTCTGGTGATATTAATGGAACAAAAGCAAAATATCATGTACAAGTTTTCACTCCTCAATCAGATACCCCTATTTATGATGTTACATTTGATCCGCAAAGAGATGTCACAAATAATCCAAATATGACAGTGCAAAGAGCTTCGGATGGTAGCAGTGTTGTAGCGGAGAAGATAACGACTCAAGGTGCTGAATTTACCAAGGAAAAACTTGAGGAAAAAATGTCTCAGACACAATTTAGACCAAATGGGAGCCCGGGTAAGTTTACTAGTAAAGAGATTGATTTACCAGCAGGTGTGACAGAGTATACTGTTAGGATAAGTTCTGCTGATAATCAGCATTTAGGTATGGGATATCAATCTATATATCGTCACTATGCTCTTCCTATTTCTGGTCTTGATTTCCATGTAACACAAGATACTGGGGGAGTAGCTAAGGAACTGTTGAAAAAAATCTATCTCAAACTGAAGGAAACGGAAGAGAAAGATAAGACTTTTAAAACAGCAGAATCTCAAAAGAATTATGAAGCAGAGTTGCAAAAGGTGAGTCAATCATTAAACGAACCTACAAAATCTGCTAGTGACTATAAAAATCTGCTTACCGACTTATTGATTAAAAAACAAGAGTTAGCTAATTCTGACCAAGAAAAATATATTAAATCTAAGGCTTCAGATGCGATTGATCAAGCTAAGGCTACTAAAGATCAAGCAATTGATGCGAACGATCAATTGAGTCCAGCAGAAAAAACGAAGGCTAAAGAAGCAACTAAGGCAGCAGCAGATGCAGCGAAAGTAGCGATTGAAGGAGCAACTGATCAAGCAGCTGTCAGCGCCAAAGAAGCAGAAGGCACAAAAGCCATCCAAGCTGTTTCACCAGTAGGTAAAGAAAACGCTAAAAATGCGATTGATCAAGCTAAGGCTACTAAAGATCAAGCAATTGATGCGAACGATCAATTGAGTCCAGCAGAAAAAGCGAAGGCTAAAGAAGCAACTAAAGCAGCAGCAGATGCAGCGAAAGTAGCGATTGAGGCAGCAACTGATCAAGCAGCTGTCAGCGCCAAAGAAGCAGAAGGCACAAAAGCTATCCAAGCTGTTTCACCAGTAGGTAAAGAAAACGCTAAAAATGCGATTGATCAAGCTAAGGCTACTAAAGATCAAGCAATTGATGCGAACGATCAATTGAGTCCAGCAGAAAAAGCGAAGGCTAAAGAAGCAACTAAAGCAGCAGCAGATGCAGCGAAAGTAGCGATTGAGGCAGCAACTGATCAAGCAGCTGTCAGCGCCAAAGAAGCAGAAGGCACAAAAGCTATCCAAGCTGTTTCACCAGTAGGTAAAGAAAACGCTAAAAATGCGATTGATCAAGCTAAGGCTACTAAAGATCAAGC
>CAJNBX010000001.1 GCA_905221115.1 bacterium | reverse complement strand
ATATGATAGATGTGTTGTCCCTTTTTAACACCATCAGAAATGACTTTGTCCATGTCCCAGAAGGTCTTGGAATTGAGAGGAGTTCCTTCACGAGCTTCTACAAGAGTTTGTTCGTATTGTTTTTGAGCTTGTTTAGCGAGGTATAAGATTTTCTGATAGCCACAATTCTGTCTTCTTTTAGGGCATCCATTACAGACAAAGGGAGCCTTATCGAGTAAAGGGCAAGGAAGGTTATGGCATGTAGACTCTCGGACTTGTCTGTTTCGTTTGACTTCTTTGGAAACAGTAGTCGGGTCTTTTAGAATGGATTGTCCAATAGCTTTGAAGGTTTCACCGCGCTCTAAGCCTAATTGGATATCATTACGGTCTGAGAGGGTAAGGTGTTTATGTTTTGTCATAGTAGATCTCATTTCTAACTCAAACGTCTCACACTTAATTCCACCATAAAAATCCGTTTTAGACTAATTTCCACTTTGGTCAGGTGAGTGGAAGTTACTTTGAGAAGTTACCGTTCGTTTTTTCGTTCTTAAAAAATTAATATTTGGGCTTGACAAAAGCAATTTTAGTGATAAAATAGTATCCTTTATACATTTAGGAGGAATAAAAAAGGTATGTGATTAATTTGGTATTCAGAAATGAAAACTCTTTCAAAATATGATATACTAATAGTAGTTTCCAATAGGTTATATCTAGTGCTTGTTATAGGTTTATATACAAGATATGGGGTATAGATACCTATCTACCTCGCGAGGGGCCGGAAACCTATTTTCTTCTGCAAAAAATTCTACCATGAACGCTGTATAAGAACCTATCTACCTCGCGAGGGGCCGGAAATGCTGGATAACTCATTGCTTGTTCGAAAGTCTCACCTTTATCGTATAGATATCTACCTACCTCGGTAGGGGCCGGAAACAGAATATCAAGCTCATAGGTGTAATTATAAAAGACAATGTATAGATACCTATCTACCTCGCAAGGGGCCGGAAACAATTCAGGTTTTGCATAAATAGAAACATCAAGACCTTTGTGCATAGTATCCACTTTACCTCGAGAGGGGCTGGAAACTCGGTTTTGTCATCGTATTCTTTGCGATACCTGTACGTCTGTATCGCTACCTGTCAACCTCGCGAGGGGCCGGAAATCCCCACCGCATTCCTTTAATACCGTGGTGATGAAAAGTATAGAAATCTTCTTACCTCGCGAAGGACCGGAAACACTGTCTTCCATTTAAGATTATAAGGGTTCAAATGATTTGTATAGCCCCCTATCTACCTCGCGAGGGGCCGGAAAACTGTTATAGATTCCATTCAAATAATTGAACTTAGTATAGCCCCCTATCTACCTCGCGAGGGGCCGGAAACTTTTATTTGTGTCCATTTTTTTTCACCTTCCTTTCGTATAGATACCTATCTACCTCGCGAGGGGCCGGAAACTTTTTTAGAAGATTATCTGTTGCTTCGTTTTTATTTATATAGACACCTATCTACCTCGCAAGGGGCCGGAAACCACTCCACCTCCTCAATCTCAATACCTTCGCAAGAGAAAAGTATAGCTACTTATCTACCTCGAGAGGGGCCGGAAACCGTTTTTTAATTCCATTAAATCTATTTTTTTGTCCTGTCTAAGAACCTATTCACCTCGGTAGGGAGGGGCCGGAAACTTTAGCTGAAAGTGCATGATTTCGTAAGAATTTTGTATAAGAACCTATTCACCTAGAGAGGGGCCGAAAACCATTTCAGAGCGCCGTTCGTCACATTGACATTTACAGTATAAGAACCTATTTACCTCGCGAGGGGCCGGAAACTGTTTTACTAGACTATCTCTCATTTTTCTTTCCTCCAGTCTAAGAACCTATCTACCTCGGGAGGGGCCGGAAACGTTTGAGTGGTTAACTTTTCCATCGTTTTCGTTTGTATAGATACTTATCTACCTCGCGAGGGGACAGTTTCATAAGGGTAAAGAATTCCAAAAGTAAAATAAAAAAGCGCTCATGAGAAAGCAAAAGCGCAATTGTATAAATAAAGGAGGCATATGAAACGTATCGAACTATCATTTAAGCGGATTGACCAATCACCGAGTGACCTATCGACAAAATTCCAAGGTTTTCTCATGGAAAACCTAGAACCAGACTATGTGACTTGGCTACATGAGCAGGAGACCAACCCCTACTCACTAAAAATCATCCATCAAAAGGACAAGACCCTATGGTCCCTTCATCTCCTGACGGATGAGGCTGTCAAGCAGATTTTGCCTTTTCTCTTGGAGCTCAAGAAAGTAGAACTTCATGATTTGCCGACTCTCATAGTTGAGTCTTTGTCCATGCAAGATCTCAGTTCGGAGCAACTCTTTGAGTTCTTTAATGAAAACCAAGATCGGTCACTCTTTACCATTCATTTTCAAACTCCGACAGGATTTCGCTCCCAAGGAGAGTACGTACTCTTTCCGACCATGCGTCTCATCTTTCAGAGTTTGATGATGAAGTATGCACGTCTGGTCGAGAATCGTCAGGACATCGAAGAGGAAACCCTGGACTACTTGGTCAAGCATAGTAGAATTACCAGCTATAGATTGGAATCCAGCTATTTTAAAGTCCATGGTAAAAAAATTCCTGGATTCAGGGGGAGACTGACCTTTAAGATTACAGGTCCAAATACCTTGAAAGCATACGCTAATATGCTTCTGAAATTTGGGGAATACTCAGGTCTCGGTATGAAAACTAGCTTAGGGATGGGAGGTTTAGAACTTGAAGAAAGAAAAGATTGATTTAGTTTATGGATCGCTTTTGCACGCTATCGGCAAGGTGATTCAAGGTTCCAGGTATGATGAGAAAGACCTGGGTACCATTGGGTCCGAATGGTTTAGACGCTTTTCGGATAATGAAAAGATAGCCCAGCAGATAGCCAAGGCGACTTCTAGTGATTTGCCGACGGACTTAGCTCCTGATAGTTTGGTCTATATCACGTCAGCTGCTACAAAGATTGCTTCAGGCCTAAAAAGAGCAGCAGACACTCATCAAGGAAAAGAAGATTTCCTAAGCAAACAATCGGATATCTTCAATGTATTTTCAGATAGCCCTAGTCAGCGTTATCTTGATGCAAGACCATTAGAGCTTGACGGGGAACCAAACTATGCTAAGGAATCGAGTGAGCCGTCTGACCAGTCAGATTATGACTTGATAGTAGAGACCTTAGAAAAAGAGTTTGAGAGATTGGACTTTAGTCAATCTGAGATAGATGCCCTTTTAAATCTCCTTGAGTCTACTCTTTCCTATGTAGCTGTTTCGACAAGAACCAAGGAATTATCGGATATTTCTCTAGCAACCTACAGTCGTCTGACAGCTGGCTTTGCCCTATCCATAGAGGAATATTTAGCGGACAAGAATTGCCGTGACTATGAGAAGGTACTGGGGCAAGATTTAGAAGCTTTTTATAGCGAAAAGGCCTTTTTATTAGCAAGTTTTGATCTGTCAGGGATTCAGGATTTTATTTACAATATCGCAACAGCTGGAGCAGCCAAGCAACTAAAAGCACGTTCCTTGTATTTAGATTTTATGGGGGAACATATCGCTGACAGCTTACTGGAGAAGTTAGAGTTGACAAGGGCTAATCTCCTTTACGTCGGTGGAGGACACGCCTACTTTATCCTTCCAAACACCGAAAAAACTAGAGAGACCTTGGCTAGCTTTGAAGCAGAATTCAATCAGTTTCTGGTCAAGCATTTCCAGACAGGTTTATACGTAGCATTTGGTTGGAGTCCATTTTCTGCCAATGATATGACAACGACACTGGTCGACTATCGTAAAGTCTACCAAACAACCAGTCGGATGATTTCCCAAAAGAAAATTTCTCGTTACGATGCCAAAACTCTGCTTGAACTCAACCAAGGAGGAAAAAGCTCCCAGAAAGAATGTGCAATTTGTCACTCAGTCGAAAAGCTTACCAAGTATAAAGATCAAGAGGTCTGCCATATCTGTGCAGGGATGTATCGCTTTGCCAAGGAAATACAAGAAAACTACTATATTGTGACAAAAGAAAAAGGCCTGCCGATAGGTCCGGGAGCCTATATTAGTGGTATTTCAAAAGCCGACCTTGCCAATGAAGAGTGGGACCGTATTTATGTAAAGAATAGCTATAGTACAGATATCCTAAAAGCAACCCATGTCTTTGTCGGAGATTACAAGTATGATGAGATTTACGAGTACGCCAAATTATCTCAGGATAGTGAAACTGGACAAGGGATTAAGCGATTAGCAGTTGTTCGACTAGATGTGGATGATCTTGGAGCAGCCTTTATGGCTGGATTCTCCTATCAAGATGGTGGCAAATATAATACTCTGGCACGCTCGGCAACCTTCTCTAGAAGTATGAGTCTCTTCTTTAAGGTCTATATCAACCAGTTTGCGAAGGAGAAAAAACTATCGATCATTTATGCCGGTGGAGATGATGTATTTGCTATCGGTTCTTGGCAGGATATTATTGAGTTTACTATTTGTCTCCGACAAAACTTTATCAAGTGGACAAATGGCAAATTAACCCTATCAGCAGGAATCGGCCTCTTTCCAGATAAAACTCCAGTTAGCCTCATGGCTGAAGAAACTGGTAAGCTAGAAGGAGCAGCAAAGGATAACGACAAGGATAGTATTTCCCTTTTTAAAGCAGGTAATACCTTGAAGTTGGACCAATCTTTTGGCAATGTTGATTCTGAAAGAAATTATACATTGAAGTTCGACCAATTTATTGACAATGTCTATAATGGGAAACTGAAGAGCATTCGTTACTACTTTAATATTCAAGATGAGCGAGGAAAGAGTTTTGTATATAGACTTATTGAGCTCCTTCGCAACTACGATCGTATGAATATTGCTCGATTAGCCTATTATTTGACGCGCTTAGAAGATCAAACTTCTAAGGATAAAAAAGAAGAGTTTAAAGAGTTTAAAGATTTATTCTTTTCTTGGTATACAGGTAGCGATAATGAACGTAAGGAAGCAGAGATAGCTTTACTTCTATATATTTATGAGATTAGAAAGGATTCATAGATGGCAATTTTAACAGATGATAATTACGTAGATAAGGCAGAAAAAACCATTAAAAATTTAGTAACTGATAAGCGTAATTTTAAAAATAAAAATTCAGATGTTCTATCCATGAGTAAACTACGAAACTTATTGAGTTTAACGAGTACCCTCTTTGATGAAAGTAAGGTCCGTGAGTACGAAGAATTAAAGGATAAGATTGCCTATTTGAGGGTCCAATTCGTCTATCAATCAGGCCGTGAAGAGGCGGTACTGGACTTAGTTCAAAAAGGTGAGATTTTACCAATTTTAAAAGAAATTAATAGTAGGGAAAGTCTCCAACGTTTTTGTCGCTATATGGAAGCGCTAGTAGCTTATTTTAAATTTTATGGAGGAAAAGATTAATGGCATTTGCAAAAATTAAAGTAACAGCACAAATCCGTCTAGAGACAGGACTTCATATTGGGACAAGCAATGCTTTTGCGGCGATTGGTGCTACGGACTCACCTGTGATTAAAGATCCAATTACAAACTTACCCATTATTCCAGGATCTAGTATCAAAGGGAAAATGCGTACTCTTTTGGCAAGAGTATATAATACTAAATTAGCAGAAAAACCAGGAGACGATGGGGAAATTATTAGTCGTCTCTTTGGGAATAGTTCAGACAAAAACTATAAAGTAGGAAGACTCATCTTTAGAGATGCCTTTCTAACTAACAAAAAGGATTTAGATTCACGAGCTGTCAAAGGTTATACTGAAGTTAAGTTTGAAAATACTATTGATCGTATCACTGCTGAAGCAAATCCAAGGCAAATTGAACGTGCTATCCGAGACAGTATCTTTGGATTTGAGCTGATCTATGAGGTGACAGACAAGAGTCAAGCTCAAGTAGAAGAAGACTTCAAAGTGATTCTTGATGGATTAAAACTGTTGGAACTTGATTATTTAGGTGGTTCAGGTTCTCGTGGATATGGTAAAGTTGTTTTTGAGGATCTTAAAGCAAATACAGTTTTCGGAAACTATGATGTTAGTAGATTGAATGAACTTTTAACTACGGAGGTCTAGTATGACCTATAAGATGTATATTATGAACTTTCAGTCTGCTCACTTTGGAGCAGGTACTCTGGATAGTTCTAAAATGACTTTTGCAGCTGACCGATTATTTTCTGCCTTGGCTATTGAGGCAAAAAAAATGGGGAAAATGGAGGAATTCGTGTCAATAGCGGGTCAAGATCATTTTGTTTTGACTGATGCCTTTCCTTATCAGTCAGGTCCATTATTACCTAAGCCGATAGGATTTCCAAAGTTTGATCAGCCTGACTTAACAACGGATGTCAAAGAAGTAAGACGTCAAGCGAAAATGGCGAAGAAACTTCAGTTTATACCCTTGGATAAATTTGATTCTTATGTAAAAGGAACGCTTTTTGAAGACGAAGAACATGCAGTAACAAACATTATCACTAAAAACCAACCTCATGTAGATGGGAATCTTTTTCAAGTGTCTACCGTTAGATTTAGAGATGATTCTTCTCTTTACGTGATTGCAAACGAATCTGACCTCTTGAATGAACTCATGACAAGCTTGCAGTATACAGGAATTGGTGGGAAACGTTCCAGTGGTTATGGACAATTTGATTTGACTATTTTAGATTTACCAGATAGCTTAACAAATTGTCTCACCAAGGCCCATCAAGGACCTGTCATGACCTTGACGACTTCTCTACCAGTCGAAAAGGAACTTGAATATGCTATGGAAACTGGTTCCTATTTACTAAGTAAATCAAGTGGTTTTGCTTTTAGTACAGAAACTAATGAAAATTACCGTAAGCAGGATTTATATAAGTTTGCTTCTGGATCTACTTTCTCTGAAACCTTTACAGGACAGATTGTGGATGTAAGACCTCTTGATTTCCCACATGAAGTATTAAACTATGCTAAACCACTATTTTTCAAGATGGAGGGAGAAAGATGAAAACAGAATATAAAACCTTTCAATTCAGCCTCCTAGCTATGGCCCCTATTCATATTGGGAATGGTGAAAAATATACTTCTCGAGAATTTATCTATGAAAATGGGCACTTTTATTTTCCTGATATGGGTAAGTTTTATAATCGCATGGTGGAGAAAGGATACGATCAAAAGTTTGAGCGTTTTTTACAGGAGACAAAGCCAAACGCCAGAAATAATCGTTTGATATCTTTTTTAGAGGATAACCGTATTTCTGACCGTAACTTTGGTGGCTATAGAATTATAGAAACTGAGTTAGAAACAAATAATAATTATTTAAGAGGAGGCGCATTAAATCAAGTATCAAAGTTTATTAGAGATCCTTTTGGTAATCCCTATATTCCTGGAAGTTCATTAAAGGGAGCTATTCGAACTATTTTGATGAATACCAATCCTGACTGGAATAATGAAAATGTTGTGAAAGATAAAAAGGAAAACAAATCTTTGATTCCTTGGGGAGCAAAAAAAGGTCAGAATTATGATGACTTGTTCAATACTATTCGTGTTAGTGATAGCAAACCATTTAGAAATGACAGTCTTATTTTAGTTCAAAAATGGGATCATAAAGCCAACCCCTCTCTTGCCAAGCCTCTTCCTTTATATAGGGAAGCAATCGCGCCCTTAACTAAAATCAATTTCACTATTACTACAACTACTAAGGAAGCTGGAATCCTAATGGAAGAATTAGGACAGAGAGCGCAAGCCTTTTACAAAGAATATAAAAACTTTTTCTTATCAGATTTTCCTGAAAATAAAATTCAGCCAAATATTCAATATCCTATATACTTGGGTGCTGGTAGTGGAGCTTGGACAAAAACAATTTTTAAACGAGCAAAAGATATTTTACAAGAACGTTATGAGAATAGCAGAACCACTAGGATGGTTGAAAAGGGAGTCTTGAAATTAACAAAAGCACCAATGAAAAGTGTTAAAACAACACAAGCAACTCGTAAACTGATAATGAATAATGAATCCTTCTATGAAATGGGCAAGGCGAACTTTATGATTAAGGAGATTACTAAATGAAGGTTTTGATTTCAGCAGTGGGTGATACAGATCCAATCCGAAATTTTCACGATGGAGCATTAGTTCATATTGCGAGAAAATATCGTCCAGATAAGATTATTATTGTTTTTTCAGAGAGAACAATTAGTAAGAAAGATGATATTGAGAAAGTGATTCGTTCTATTGATTCTGAATATCTCCCAGAGATTGTATACCATGAACCAATCATTTTAAACAATGAAGTACATATTTTTGATACAATGTATGATCAGTTTGAATCAATTATTCAGCAGTATTATACGAAGGATGATGAATTACTTTTAAATCTTTCAAGCGCAACACCACAAGTAAAAGCAGCACTTTTTATAATTAATAGACTCAGTGAAATAAACGTTAAAGCTATACAAGTTCCAACTCCCGTAAATGATTCAAATGAGAATGTGCCTCACGACAATGTTGAAGATATAGATATTCTCATTGATACAAATGAAGACAATGTTGAAGATTTTGTAGATCGTACTCTAGAGGATGAGTCTGAAAAATTCTTACACGCCTTGATGAAAAAAACTTTACGTGATTTTATAAAAAAATATGATTATAAAGCTAGTTTAGAGATCGCAAATCAATTGCCTGACTTCCCTGGTTTAAAAGACTGTCGCAAAAGGTTACAAGATATTGTGAATTCATTAGATAGGCAAGATGTACCTCAAGTCCTCCAAAAGAAAAAATGGAGTGAAGAACAGAAAAAAGTACTAAATGCTTATTTGACTATTGATTTACAAAAAGAACGTGGTAATTATAGTGAATGTCTGATTAGAATTAAAAACCTTACAGAGTTTATCTTAGAAGACTATATCGAAAATCGTTATCCAGGATTATTAGTTACATACATTGATGATTCGGAAAAAAAATATTTTGGTTTTTGGGATTATTATAATATCTTAAAAGATAAGAATGAGAAAGATTTATCTGAAAAAATCGAAAAAGTTAAAAGTATAAATTCTACTCGAAATATAGTAGCTCACAAATTAGATTCAATAAAAGCTGAGGACTTAAAACAGTTAGGTCCTGTTCTAAAAACTATAAAAGGGATAATCAAGGAACAGTATCAACTCACTGAGAAGGATTTTAATTTTTACAATGATTTTAGTAAAGAATTATTGGAATTACTGAAATAATGAGAGGTAGAATATCTTGGAAATTTTAATTTCAGCAGTTGGAACGACAGATCCGATAAGTTATAATCGAGATGCAGCTTTATTACATATTGCACGCACTCATAGACCGGAGAAGATTGTTTTAGTTTATAGTGAGGAGATGCTGATCAAGCAAGATCTCATTGAGCAAGCTATTTTTTCCATAGAAGATTATCATCCTGATGTGACAATTGAGTCAACAATTCTAAAAAATGATGAGGTTTATCTATTTGATAAAATGTATGAGGTTATGGGACAGATTGTTGAAAAATATTCTGGAACTGATCATCAATTAATCTTAAACCTATCTTCAGGAACGCCTCAGATTATTTCGGCTTTATTTGCCCTCAATCGAATCAAAGATTATAATACTCAGGCTATTCAGGTTGCAACTCCTAAAAGAGCTGCAAATAGACCATATGTTCAGCTTTCAAGTGATGAAGAAAAGAACTTATTTGCTGAAAACAAGGATAACCAAAAGGATTACGAAGATCTTACTATTAAAGATGAGGCTGAAAAATTTAATCAATCTTTAATCAAACGTCATTTAAGAAATCTGATAGCTTCCTATGATTATCTTGCCGCAGAAGAACTTGTTACAAAAAAAGAATACAATAACTTACTTTCTAAAAAGAAATTATCTTTTTTACGAGCTACATTAAATGACTTTGTAAAAGTATTTAAAACCCAAGCTATTTTAAAAGATATTCAAGACTATCCATTGACAGATGTTGAGAAGAAAGCCCTTAATTACTTTTTAATGATAGAAGTATTGAAAGAGAGAGGACAAGTAGCAGATGTCTTAATCAAATCAAAGTCTTATGTTGAATTTATCATCGAAGAAAAGATCAAAAAAGATTATCCTGATTTAATCAAATATGATGGGGCCTTACCAAAATTAAATGAAGAATACAAAGATTTTGAGAAGATTTTAGATTTTATTGATTTAGAATTTAAAAAAGCAAAAGGAATAGAAAATGAAGAGGAAAGAATTTATTCACCTCAATCAACCTTAAACCTTTTATCTTATGAAAATATTCTAACTTTTTATCAAGTCTCTCCTGACTTATTGAAGTCACTTAAGGTTATTACCGGTCTAAATAGTGAGCGTAACAAAGTTGCACATGGACTATCAGAAATCGATGGTAAAATAGTTAATTCTAAAAAATTGAACCAAACAATAGATACCTTACGTTTTGTCCTTCAGGATACATTTGATATTGAAGATTATTATTTTGGATATTATCAAAAAATCAATGACGAATTACTAGATTTACTTCGTTCTTAACGAACAAGCTTATTTTGAAAGATTACTATTTTGTACTATTTCATTAGGACGATTTCCAGTTGACGCAAGCTTAAAAAAACGATATAATAAGAAAGTTGAGAATTGATTTTCACTTGTCTTAGTCCAGAGAAATGGCGGTGCTGCGAGCCATCTAAGCTAGAAAGTCATGCTACTCAATCATACAATTGCATAAGAATAAGAGAATGACAAGTTCATTGAATGAAGGTGGTACCGCGGTTTTTCGCCCTTCGTGATATGAGCTTGTCTTTTGATTTTTGGAGGTGTTGATGAAAACATTTCTTGTCAAACAAAAGTTTCGTCTTGGAGGCGAACGCTTCGCTATCAAGGATGACAGGGGAGAAATCGCCTATCAAGTGGAGGGGTCATTTTTTAAGATTCCCAAAACTTTTACTATCTATGATGCTAATGGTGAACAGGTCAGTCAGATTAGTAAAGAAATCTTGACCTTGCTTCCTCGTTTTGAGATTCAGCTTTGGGATGGCTCGAGTTTTGTCATTCGTAAGAAGTTGACCTTTTGGCGAGATAAGTATGAGTTTGATAATTTGGGTCTTCGTATCGAGGGCAATATCTGGGATTTGAATTTCAAATTGCTGGATGATCGCGATCAGCTGATTGCGGAAATTAAGAAGGAACTCTTCCATCTGACCTCTACCTATACCGTAACGGTTCTGGAGGACGCTTATGAAGACCTAGTCATTTCCCTCTGTGTCGCGATTGACTATGTGGAAATGCTGGAAAGCCAATCACATTAAACAAGTAAATAAGGAGACAATATGAAACAATTATCTAGTGCACAAGTACGCCAAATGTGGCTTGATTTCTGGGCGACCAAAGGTCACTCAGTAGAACCATCAGTGAGCTTGGTTCCTGTAAATGACCCAACACTTTTATGGATCAACTCTGGGGTAGCAACCCTTAAGAAATACTTTGACGGGACCATCATCCCTGAAAATCCACGTATTACCAATGCGCAAAAGGCTATCCGTACCAACGATATTGAAAACGTAGGGAAGACTGCACGTCACCATACCATGTTTGAAATGTTGGGGAACTTCTCTATCGGAGATTACTTCCGTGATGAAGCTATCACTTGGGCTTATGAGCTTTTGACAAGCCCAGAATGGTTTGACTTCCCAGCTGAAAAACTTTACATGACCTACTATCCAGACGATAAAGATTCTTACAACCGCTGGATTGAAGTGGGAGTGGATCCAAGTCACTTGATCCCGATCGAAGACAACTTCTGGGAAATCGGTGCAGGACCTTCTGGACCTGATACAGAGATTTTCTTTGACCGTGGAGAAGCTTTTGACCCCGAAAATATCGGTATTCGCCTGCTTGCAGAAGATATAGAAAACGACCGTTATATCGAAATCTGGAACATCGTTTTGTCACAATTTAACGCAGACCCTGCTGTTCCTCGTAGCGAATACAAGGAATTGCCACACAAGAACATTGATACGGGCGCTGGTTTGGAGCGTTTGGTAGCGGTTATCCAAGGTGCTAAGACTAACTTTGAAACAGATCTCTTCATGCCAATCATTCGTGAAGTGGAGAAATTGTCTGGTAAGGTTTATGACCAAGATGGCGACAACATGAGCTTTAAGGTTATCGCTGACCACATTCGTTCTTTGTCATTTGCCATCGGTGATGGTGCCCTTCCAGGAAATGAAGGTCGTGGTTATGTCCTTCGTCGTCTCCTTCGTCGTGCGTCTATGCATGGTCAAAAATTGGGTATCAACGAGCCTTTCCTTTACAAACTCGTTCCAACTGTTGGTAAGATCATGGAAAGCTACTACCCAGAAGTGCTTGAAAAACGTGACTTTATCGAAAAAATCGTTAAGAGCGAAGAAGAGTCATTTGCCCGTACCCTTCACTCGGGTCAACACTTTGCCCAAGGAATCGTAGCAGAATTGAAAGAAAAAGGTCAATCTGTCATTGCTGGTCAAGATGTCTTTAAACTCTATGATACATACGGATTCCCGGTTGAATTGACTGAAGAAATCGCTGAAGAAGCTGGTATGACTGTGGACCGTGAAGGATTTGAAGCAGCCATGAAAGAACAGCAAGAACGCGCGCGTGCGTCAGCTGTCAAGGGTGGCTCAATGGGTATGCAAAATGAAACCCTTCAAAACATCACTGTAGAAAGTGTCTTCAACTACAATGCTAGCCAATTATCTTCTAAATTGGTGGCTATCGTGGCTGACAATGCAGAAGTAGAAGCTGTATCAGAAGGAACTGCCTCTCTTATCTTTGCGGAAACGCCATTCTATGCTGAAATGGGTGGACAGGTCGCTGACCACGGACAAATCTTGGATGAGTCAGGTAAGGTCGTGGCTACTGTGACAAATGTTCAAAAAGCACCAAACGGACAAGCCCTTCATACAGTTGAAGTCCATGCAACACTTGCCTTGAACCAAGAATATACCTTGGCAATTGATACAAATCGTCGTCACCGTGTTATGAAAAACCACACAGCGACTCACTTGCTTCACGCTGCTCTTCACAACATCCTTGGAAATCACGCAACACAAGCAGGATCTCTTAACGAAGTCGAATTCCTTCGCTTTGACTTTACCCACTTCCAAGCAGTAACTGCTGAAGAATTGCGTGCAATTGAACAGCAAGTCAACGAGAAAATTTGGGAAGCTCTTGAAGTTAAGACAGTTGAAACGGATATTGACACTGCCAAGGAAATGGGAGCGATGGCCCTCTTTGGTGAGAAATACGGCAAGGAAGTCCGTGTTGTTACAATCGGTGACTACTCTATCGAGCTTTGTGGTGGTACCCATGTTGGCAACACTTCTGAAATTGGTCTCTTCAAGATTGTCAAAGAAGAAGGTATCGGATCAGGAACTCGTCGTATCTTGGCGGTAACTGGTAAGGAAGCCTTTGAAGCCTACCGTGAACAAGAAGACGCTCTTAAAGCTGTCGCAGCAACTCTTAAAGCACCTCAAGTTAAGGAAGTTCCTCACAAGGTAGAAGGCCTTCAAGAACAACTTCGTCAATTGCAAAAAGAAAATGCCGAGTTGAAAGAAAAAGCCGCAGCTGCAGCTGCAGGTGACATCTTCAAGGATGTTAAGGAAGTCAACGGTCACCGTTACATTGCTAGCCAAGTGTCTGTATCTGATGCTGGTGCACTTCGTACCTTTGCAGATAACTGGAAGCAGAAAGACTACTCTGATCTTCTTGTCCTAGTTGCCGCTATCGGTGACAAAGTCAATGTCCTTGTAGCAAGCAAGACAAAAGACCTCCATGCAGGAAACCTTGTCAAAGAATTGGCACCAATCGTCGATGGACGTGGTGGTGGTAAACCAGACATGGCCATGGCAGGAGGAAGCAACCAAGCTAAGATCCAAGAATTGTTGGATGCAGTAGCAGGTAAATTGTAATCAAGCAAAGATCTATCCATTTGGGTAGGTCTTTTTGTGAATGCAAAAAAGCCAAATCCGAGTGGACCTGGCTTGATTATTAAGAATTATTAGATTGTATTGGATGCCCAGACACTTACCGAAGCAGCTGAGACAGGGAATTGTCCATAACCTTCCTCATCGATTGTAACTTGACCTTGGTGGTTTCCAAGTAAATCTACAAAAGTTTGGTTAGACCATTCTTGGCCGACAAACATTGATTTGCTGTTTTCTTGGTCATTTGAAATCAAGACTGCGATTGGGGATTGATTTTCAGCACCTGAACGTACCCAACCGATACAGTTAGCGTGGTCAAAGTAGTCTGTTTGTTCTCCATAGGCCAAATCTTTTCGGATGGTTAGGAGGCGGTCAAGGACTTCTTTGAAATCTTGTTGAGCATATTGCCCTGAAATCCCATAGTAGTCGCCGTAAAAGACACATGGAAGACCATTTTGGCGTAACAGAATGAGGGCATAGGCTGCTGGTTTGAACCATTCTTCAACAGTAGACTCAAGAGCCTGACCACGTTGAGTATCGTGGTTGTCGACAAAAGTCACAGCCTTGTCAGGTTTGAGTTCAACCAAGCTATCTGTAAAAATACCACGAAGGTCGTAGTTGGAACCTGCTCGGCTAGCATCAAAGAGATTCTGGTGGAGACGAACATCGACAAGGTCAAAGCGTTCTTCCGTTTTTTCAAGATAGTCTAGATTGGCTTCCTTGTCTGGATTCCAAAATTCACCGAACACATAGAAATCTTGACCATATTTTTCCTTCATATCACGGATAAAATTGCGCATAAAGAAAGAGTCAATGTGTTTGACAGCATCCAAGCGGAAACCAGCTATACCAGTCGTTTCCATGAACCAGTCAGCCCAGTCATAGATATTTTGGATAACTTCAGGATGTTTAAAGTCTAGGTCGGCATACATGAGGTAGTCGTAGTTGCCGTTTTCATTATCGACCAATTCCTCATTTGCCCAACCCTTGTTGTCTCCTTGAATCAGATAAATCCCAGACTTTCGGCGTTTTGCATCGTAGTCTGTACCTGTGAAGTGGTACCAGTGCCAGTGGAAGTCATTGTAGGTATCTTGGCGACCATCGAAGGTAAAGCTAGTCCAGCCATTGATGGTGAAGGGTTCCCCAAGTTCAACTGTACGGTCTACAGGATCCACTTCAATAACCTGAAAGGCTTCCATGTGATCAGCAGCAGCCTTGTGGTTGAGCACCACATCGGCCATAGGTTGAATTCCCTGTGCTTTTAGAGCTTGAATGGCTTGAAGATAGTCTTCTTTAAAACCATACTTGGTGCGGACAGTCCCTTTTTGGTTGAACTCCCCAAGGTCAAATAGGTCATAGACACCATAGCCGACATCTTTTTCATTGGTAGCCTTGAAAGCTGGTGGCATCCAGACATGGCTGATACCGAGATCAGCTAGGTGTGGAGCATCTTCAGCCAGACGCGTCCAGTGCTGACCGTCGTGGGGCAGATACCATTCAAAGTATTGCATGAGTGTTTGATTTTGCATGATGTCTCCTCTTACTTGTCAATCTTGTTCTTTATTCTATCATAAAGTATCGGTTAGCTCAAACGTTTGCGTAAGATAGAAAAAATATATTTTAACTACTTAAAATAAAGTGTTGATTTTTTTGTATCAAAGTGCTAGTATAACAGTATGTAATATAGATAAAGATAGGAGTCATCCCATGATTGAATTTCAAAATGTTAGTAAGTTGTATGGTGATAAAGAGGCTTTGAGCAATCTCAATTTGCAGATTGAAAATGGGGAGATTATGGGCTTGATTGGTCATAATGGGGCTGGAAAATCGACCACCATAAAATCCTTAGTCAGTATCATTTCGCCTAGCAGTGGTCGTATTTTGGTAGACGGTCAGGATTTATCGGAAAATCGCTTGGCGATCAAACGAAAGATTGGCTACGTTGCAGACTCGCCTGACTTATTTTTACGCTTAACAGCCAATGAATTTTGGGAATTGATCGCCTCATCCTATGATCTGACTAGCTCTGACTTGGAGACTAGTCTAGCTAGGCTATTGAGTGTTTTTGATTTTGCTGAAAACCGCTATCAGGTTATTGAAACCCTTTCTCACGGAATGCGTCAGAAAGTCTTTGTCATCGGAGCACTCTTGTCTGATCCTGATATTTGGGTTTTGGACGAACCCTTGACTGGTTTGGATCCCCAGGCTGCCTTTGATTTGAAGCAAATGATGAAGGAACATGCACAAAAAGGCAAGACAGTCTTGTTTTCAACCCATGTCCTAGAGGTGGCAGAGCAAGTCTGTGATCGGATTGCCATTTTGAAAAAGGGGCATTTGATTTATTGTGGTAGCGTAGAGGACTTGAGAAAAGACCACCCAGACCAGTCTTTGGAAAGTATCTACCTTAGCCTTGCTGGTAGAAAAGAGGAGGTTTCAGATGCGTCTCAAGGTCATTAAAAAATTAGTTGATATCAATATCCTCTATTCATCTCAAGAAGCTAATCTGGCTAACCTACGAAAGAAGCAGGCTAAGAATCCTGGGAAAAAAGTAAATGTTTCCGCTAGAGTCCTAAGTTCTTACATTTTTTCAAGTCTCTTGATGCTTTTCATGTTTATAAATATAGCCTTTCGTTTTCCTTTTGAGGAAATGCCAAGTTTTTTTAGTAGCATGGTTGCTATTTTACTGGTGCTTGCCTTTTCAACTTCTTTCACTGCATTTTACAATGTCTTTTATGAGAGTAAGGACTTGGCATCGTATAGGCCCTATGCCTTTAAAGAATCAGAGATTATAATTGCTAAAGGACTGTCTGTTCTCTTGCCAGCTCTAGCTGGAATTGTACCAATCCTAGCTTATTTTCTAGTCCTCTATATTAGGCTAGCACCTTCTCTTTGGCTGGGCTTGCCTTTGATGCTACTGTCCTTGACCTTATTATTTGTCTCTGTTACTTTAGTGATGGTAGTGGCAGTACATTTCTTGGCTCAGACTAGGGTCTTCAGAAAGTATCAGTCTATTTTTTCGAATGTGATGATTGGGATAGGGGTTCTCATACCTTTAATATTTGTCCTCTTTCTACAGTCGACTTTTGGAAGTATTGTTGACAAAGTTAGAGACATTCCATTTCTCCTTTATCCTCTTCATATCTTTTACAAAATAGCAGTGGAGCCTTTTTCGACAGAAGCCATACTGGGTCTGTTAGCTTGGATAGCTTTAACTGTTTTCTTGCTTTACCTGACCAAAAAGAAGGTTCTTCCTCATTTTTATGACGTGATTCTGCTTAACAGTGAGGAGAAGGTCAAGAAAGAACGTCGCAATAAGGAGAGAATTTCAACTACTAATAAAAAGGGCTTTTTCCGTATGGTTTTACGCTACCACCTCACCCTCTTGGGACAGGGAACTGGCGTGATTACAGTGCTTTTTACAAGTGCTTTTCTTCCTTATCTCATGATGATCGGTCTGATTTCCAAAATCCGAGATTCTCAGATAGTTTCAGATATTCATCCTCCATACTGGTTACCCTTGTTTTTTATAGCTCTCTTTATAGCAGTTGTCAATAACAATATCACCAGCCTGCATTCAATTGCCTTGTCCTTGGAGAGGGAAAATGTTGATTTTCTGAAGAGTTTACCCTTTGACTTTGCTCGTTATGTGAAAGTGAAATTTTGGATTATATTTGCTGTCCAGTCCTTTTTACCAGTTCTGACTTTACTTGGCCTTTCTCTATATCTAGGCTTGCCCATCCTTTCGATGATTTATCTTCTTGTAGTCTGGATCCTTGCCAGTGTCATCCTTTCTTGCCACCATTACCTTAAGGACGTGAAAAATTTGTCAACAAATTGGAGTAACATTACGGACTTGGTGAACCGTTCAAATCGTATAGTCGCAATTGTTTTGATTTTTATTTATAGTGCAATCTTAATGGCCCTTGTAATAGGGAGCTTATTCTTGGTTCGCTCTCTCGCCCCTGTCCTTGCCATCAGCTTGGGAGTAGGAGTTCTTATCCTCTTGCTTGCTCTTGCTATTTTTGGCTATCATTACTACCTGTCACGGATATTGGTAGAGATAGAAAAAAGATGAGATAGTTGGTCGCTTGCTTGATACATTTTATAAAAAGAAATGAAGCTGAGCAAAAAAACACTTCTAACTATCAAAAAACGAGTATTTCCGTAGATGGAGATACTCGTTTTTCTAGGTCGTTTTTGTTACTATAACAACAAAACGACTAGAAATTTATAACAATATATAAATTCTATAGCATCAATTGCTTAAATTTTGGACTAGATTTTATCTATGATGTTTTGAAGATTAATGGAGCTTGAGATGTTTGCTATTTATGGATAGCATACAAAATCATTGTTACTGGCAAGCTCTCTCATGCTTTTGGGTTTGCCTTTCATCTAGTTATTCTTATAAAAATCCGTTTTATACTCAATGAAAAACAAAGAGCAAACTAGGAAGCTAGCCTCAGGTTGCTCAAAGCACCGCTTTGAGGTTGCAGAAAAAGCTGACGTGGTTTGAAGAGTATTAGACTAAATCCCACTTTGGTGAGTCAAGTGGAAGTTACTGAAATAATTCCTATTTGTAAAACTCTGATAAGTCTTGGATGATTTTGGAGAAATGTGGTATAATTTTTCTTATGGAAAAGATTATCATTACAGCAACTGCTGAAAGTATTGAACAAGTTGAACAACTGCTCGAAGCTGGCGTAGACCGTATCTATGTTGGTGAGAAAGATTTTGGCCTTCGTCTGCCAACGACCTTTAGTTATGACCAATTGCGTGAAATCGCTAAGCTGGTTCATGATGCTGGTAAGGAATTGATTGTTGCGGTTAATGCACTCATGCACCAAGATATGATGGATCGTATCAAGCCTTTCTTAGACTTTTTGGAAGAAATTAAGACAGACTACATTACGATTGGGGATGCAGGCGTTTTTTACGTAGTCAATCGTGATGGTTATTCATTTAAGACTATCTACGATGCCTCAACCATGGTGACAAGCAGTCGTCAGATTAACTTCTGGGGACAAAAGGCTGGCGCATCTGAAGCTGTTTTGGCGCGTGAAATTCCATCAGCTGAACTTTTTAAAATGCCAGAGATTTTGGAAATTCCTGCTGAAGTGTTAGTGTATGGTGCTAGTGTCATCCATCATTCTAAACGTCCACTCTTGCAAAACTACTATAACTTTACGCATATCGATGATGAAAAGACGCGTAAACGTGACCTTTTCTTGGCAGAGCCAAGTGACCCAGAGAGCCACTATTCCATTTTTGAAGACAATCATGGCACCCACATCTTTGCCAACAATGACCTTGATTTGATGACCAAATTGACAGAATTGGTAGAGCATGGCTTTACTCATTGGAAACTAGAAGGTCTCTATACACCTGGTCAGAACTTTGTTGAGATTGCAAAACTCTTTATTCAAGCGCGTAGCTTGATTCAAGAGGGCAACTTTAGCAATGACCAAGCCTTCTTGTTGGATGAAGAAGTTCGTAAACTTCACCCTAAAAACCGTTTCCTTGATACAGGATTTTATGATTACGATCCTGATATGGTTAAATAAAGTAAATCAATAGTTGAGAGAAGGAAGAGACAATCATTTCTTCTCTCAATTTTTTCTTATTCTCCAATATTTTCAAAAAATCAGCAGGCTAGGATGCTCTATTGATAGGATTTTTAAGCTATGTAGTGTCCTTTAGTTTGAAAATTATCCCATGTTTGCAGGTGCCAAATGGCCCTTTTTTTGGTATAATTTTTTATAATGAAAACGATTGGTAATCGCTATGTTGTGGTGGATTTAGAGGCAACTAGCACAGGTAGTAAGGCTAAAATTATCCAAGTGGGAATTGTTGTGATTGAGGATGGAAAAATCGTCGATCACTATACGACGGATGTCAATCCACATGAACCTTTGGATGCTCATATCAAAGAACTGACAGGACTGACTGACCAACGTCTGGCGCAAGCACCTGATTTTTCGCAAGTTGCTAGAAAAATCTTTGACTTGGTGGAGGATGGGATTTTTGTAGCCCATAATGTTCAGTTTGATGCCAATCTTTTAGCGGAAAATTTATTTTTTGAAGGCTATGAACTAAGAAATCCTCGTGTTGACACGGTCGAATTGGCCCAGGTCTTTTTCCCTGAACTGGAAAAATATAGTTTGCCGATTTTGTGTCGAGAATTAGGAATTCCTCTAAAACACGCCCACACAGCCCTTTCAGATGCCCAAGCTACTGCGGAATTACTCCTTTTTCTACGAGAAAAGATGGCCCAACTTCCTAAAGGGCTCTTGGAACGATTGCTGGAAATGGCTGACGCTCTCTTATATGAGTCCTACTTGGTTATTGAAGAAATTTATCGCAGCCAATCTATCCTGACTTCTTCAGATCTATTTGAAGTTCAAGGACTATATTTCAAGAAGACTGCAGCCCCCCTGAAGCCGCGAAAATTATCTCAGGATTTTTCTAAAAATATTTCTCTGTTGAACCTTGAAGTAAGGGAAGACCAAGAAAGTTTTGCTAAAGAGGTTGGCTTGCTATTGAAGGATGAGCCTGTATCATTCATTCAAGCGCCGACAGGAATTGGGAAAACATATGGCTATCTCTTACCCGCTTTGTCCCAAGTGGAAAATCGTCAGATTGTCCTTAGCGTTCCGACGAAGATTCTTCAAAATCAAATCATGGAAGAAGAAGGTAAATGTCTCAAGGAAGTATTCCATACAGATATTCATTCTTTAAAGGGACCACAAAATTACCTGAAGTTGGATGCCTTTTATCGTTCCTTACAGGAAAATGATGAAAATCGCTTATTTAGACGCTTTAAAATGCAACTCTTGGTTTGGCTGACAGAGACAGAAACCGGGGATTTGGATGAGATTGGTCAACTCTACCGTTACCAACATTTTCTAAGAGATCTTCGTCATGATGGAAATTTATCATCCAAGAGCTTATTTGTGACGGAAGATTTTTGGAAACGTAGTCAGGAAAGAGCAGAGACTTGCAAGCTCTTAGTGACCAATCATGCCTATCTTGTAACCAGACTTGAAGATAATCCTGAATTTGTCAGCGACCGCTTATTGATTATTGATGAAGTTCAAAAAATTTTGTTGGCCCTAGAAAATCTGCTTCAAGAGACCTACGATATCCAGTCCATTATTGATTTAGTTGATAAGGCTTTAGTAGGAGAAGAAAACAGGGTTCAACAACGAATACTAGAAAGTATTCGCTTTGAGTGCCTCTACTTGATGGAACAATTTCAGTCTGGCAAATCTAGGAAAAATATCTTGGATTCTCTGGCCAATCTCTGCCAGTATTTTTCAGAATTAGAGGCAGAAGGCTTTGGGGAACTGGTCCGCTATTTTACAGCTGACCGAGATTACTGGCTTGAAGCAACTGAAACGAGTCAAAAGAAAATTCAGATTTCTTCTACAAAATCAGGCCGTATTCTTCTATCTTCCTTAGTACCTGATTCATGTCAAGTCTTGGGAGTGTCGGCCACTCTTGAGATTAGTCAAAGAGTTTCTTTGGCAGACCTGTTAGGTTATCCCGAAGCCAAATTTCTTAAGATTGAAGCTGGTAAAAAACAGGATCAAGAAGTGGTCTTGGTCAAAGATTTCCCCTTGGTAACAGAAACCTCCTTAGAAGTCTATGCCAAGGAGGTAGCTGATTTGCTAGTGGAAATTCAAGCTTTCCAACAACCGATTTTGGCTCTCTTTACTGCCAAAGACATGCTTCTAGCAGTATCGGATTTACTTCCAGTTAGCCATCTGGCCCAGTATAAAAATGGCGATGTTCATCAACTGAAGAAACGCTTTGAAAAAGGTGAACAACAAATCCTGCTTGGTGCAGCAAGTTTCTGGGAGGGAGTTGATTTTTCAAGTCATCCTTTTGTGATTCAAGTTGTACCAAGACTTCCTTTCCAAAATCCCCAAGAGCCCTTGACGAAAAAGATCAATCAGGAACTGAATCAAGAAGGGAAAAATGCCTTTTATGATTATCAATTGCCAATGGCCATTATTCGTTTAAAACAGGCTTTGGGAAGAAGTATGAGACGCGAACACCAACGTTCCTTAACCCTCATTCTGGATAGGAGAATTGTCGGAAAACGATATGGCAAGCAAATAGTGACTTCTCTAGCAAAAGAAGCGACTGTTAAAACCGTCTCTCGATCCGAAGTTGATGAGGCTGTTGATAAATTTTTAAATGAACTTTGATAAATAGTATTGTATGAAAGTATAAGGTTAGTGTATATGAAACGTTCTCTCGACTCTAGAGTCGATTATAGTTTGCTATTGCCAGTATTTTTTTTACTGGTTATTGGCGTGGTGGCTATCTATATAGCTGTTAGTCATGATTATCCAAATAATATTTTGCCCATTTTAGGGCAGCAGGTCGCCTGGATTGCCTTGGGGCTTGTGATTGGTTTTGTGGTCATGCTCTTTAATACAGAATTTCTTTGGAAAGTGACCCCTTTTCTATATATGTTAGGTTTGGGACTCATGGTCTTGCCAATCGTCTTTTATAATCCAAGCTTAGTTGCATCAACGGGTGCCAAAAACTGGGTATCGGTAAATGGTATCACCTTGTTCCAACCGTCAGAGTTTATGAAGATATCCTATATCCTCATGCTAGCTCGTGTGATTGTCCAATTTACAAAGAAACATAAGGAATGGCAACGTACAGTACCTTTGGACTTTTTATTAATTTTTTGGATGATTGTCTTTACCATTCCAGTCCTAGTTCTTTTGGCACTTCAAAGTGACTTGGGGACGGCTTTGGTTTTTGTAGCCATTTTCTCAGGAATCGTCTTACTATCAGGAGTTTCTTGGAAAATTATTATTCCAGTATTTGTGACTGCTGTAACAGGAGTTGCTGGATTCTTAGCCATTTTTATCAGTAAGGGTGGCCGGGCTTTTCTCCATCAATTGGGGATGCCGACCTACCAAATTAATCGAATTTTGGCTTGGCTCAATCCATTCGACTTTGCCCAAACAACCACTTATCAGCAGGCTCAAGGACAGATTGCCATTGGCAGCGGTGGCTTATTTGGTCAAGGTTTTAATGCTTCGAATCTGCTTATTCCAGTTCGAGAATCGGATATGATTTTCACGGTTATCGCAGAAGATTTTGGCTTTATTGGCTCTGTCCTTGTTATCGCCCTTTATCTCATGCTGATTTACCGTATGTTGAAGATTACTCTTAGATCAAATAACCAGTTCTACACCTATATTTCTACAGGTTTGATTATGATGTTGCTCTTCCACATTTTTGAAAATATCGGCGCTGTGACGGGCTTGCTTCCTTTGACTGGGATTCCCTTGCCTTTTATTTCGCAAGGAGGATCGGCTATTATCAGTAACTTGATTGGTGTTGGCTTGCTTTTATCGATGAGTTACCAGACAAACCTAGCTGAAGAAAAGAGTGGAAAAGTCCGATTCAAACGGAAAAAGGTTGTATTAAAACAAATCAAATAAGGAGAAAATCATGGTGAAAGTAGCAGTTATGTTAGCTCAGGGCTTTGAAGAAATTGAATCTTTGACAGTTGTAGATGTCTTGCGTCGTGCTAATATTACTTGTGATATGGTAGGATTTGAAGAGCAAGTGACGGGTTCACACGCAATCCAAGTAAAAGCAGATCGTGTCTTTGATGGTGATTTATCAGACTATGACATGATTGTCCTTCCTGGAGGGATGCCTGGTTCTGCACATTTGCGTGACAATCAGGCCTTGATGCAAGAATTGCAAAGTTTCGAGCAAGAAGGGAAGAAACTGGCAGCCATTTGTGCGGCGCCAATTGCCCTCAATCAAGCAGGGCTATTAAATAACAAGCAGTACACTTGTTATGATGGTGTTCAAGAGCAAATCCTTGATGGTCAATATGTCAAGGAAACAGTAGTGGTAGATGGTCATTTGATAACCAGTCGAGGTCCATCAACAGCCCTTGCCTTTGCCTACGAGTTGGTGGACCAGCTAGGAGGGGACGCAGAGACTTTACGAACAGGAATGCTCTATCGAGATGTCTTTGGTAAAAATCAATAAAACGGGAGTCAAACTCTCGTTTTTTATGTGGAAAACTCAGGGAAATCATCGCTTTTTTCATAAAAAAATGCTATAATGAAGGGTATGAAATATCACGATTATATCTGGGATTTAGGTGGAACTTTACTGGATAATTACGAAACTTCAACAGCTGCATTTGTTGAAACATTGGCATTGTATGGCATCACACAAGACCATGATAGTGTCTATCAGGCTTTAAAGGTTTCTACTAATTTTGCGATTGAGACATTCGCTCCCAACTTAGAGAATTTTTTAGAAAAGTATAAGGAAAATGAAGCCAGAGAGCTAGAACATCCGATTTTATTTGATGGAGTTTCTGATTTATTGAAAGATATCTCAAATCAAGGTGGCCGTCATTTTTTGGTCTCTCACCGAAATAATCAAGTCTTGGAAATTTTAGAAAAAACCTCTATAGCAGCTTATTTTACAGAAGTGGTGACTTCTAACTCAGGCTTTAAGAGAAAGCCAAATCCTGAGTCCATGATTTATTTAAGAGAAAAGTATCAAATTAGTTCAGGGATTGTTATTGGTGACCGGCCGATTGATATCGAAGCAGGTCAAGCTGCTGGACTAGCTACCCACTTGTTTACTAGTATCGTGAATTTAAGACAAGTATTAGACATGTAAGAAAAAGGAATAAGATGACAGAAGAAATCAAAAATCTGCAGGCACAGGATTATGATGCCAGTCAAATTCAAGTTTTAGAGGGCTTAGAGGCTGTTCGTATGCGTCCAGGGATGTATATCGGATCAACCTCAAAAGAAGGTCTTCACCATCTAGTCTGGGAAATTGTTGATAACTCAATTGATGAGGCCTTGGCAGGATTTGCCAGTCATATTCAAGTCTTTATTGAGCCAGATGATTCGATTACTGTTGTCGATGATGGGCGTGGTATCCCAGTCGATATTCAGGAAAAAACAGGTCGACCTGCCGTTGAGACAGTCTTTACGGTTCTTCACGCTGGAGGAAAGTTTGGCGGTGGCGGATATAAGGTCTCAGGTGGTCTTCACGGAGTGGGGTCTTCAGTAGTTAATGCTCTTTCTACTCAATTAGACGTTCATGTCCACAAAAATGGTAAGATTCACTACCAAGAATACCGTCGTGGTCATGTTGTCGCAGACCTTGAGGTGGTTGGAGATACGGATAAAACTGGAACAACGGTTCATTTCACACCAGACCCAGAAATCTTTACGGAAACAACAACCTTTGATTTCGATAAATTAAATAAACGGATTCAAGAGTTGGCCTTTCTAAATCGCGGTCTTCAAATCTCCATCACAGATAAGCGTGAGGGGTTAGAACAAACTAAGCATTACCACTATGAAGGTGGGATTGCTAGTTACGTTGAATATATCAACGAGAACAAGGATGTGATTTTTGATACACCAATCTACACAGACGGTGAGATGGATGATATCACAGTTGAGGTAGCCATGCAGTACACAACTGGTTACCATGAAAATGTCATGAGTTTCGCCAATAATATTCATACACATGAAGGTGGAACGCATGAACAAGGTTTCCGTACAGCCTTGACACGTGTTATCAACGATTATGCTCGTAAGAATAAGTTACTAAAAGACAATGAAGACAACCTAACAGGGGAAGATGTTCGCGAAGGCTTAACTGCAGTTATCTCAGTTAAACACCCAAATCCACAGTTTGAAGGACAAACTAAGACCAAACTGGGGAATAGCGAAGTGGTCAAGATTACCAATCGTCTCTTCAGTGATGCCTTCTCCGATTTCCTCATGGAAAATCCACAGATTGCCAAACGTATCGTGGAAAAAGGGATTTTAGCTGCTAAGGCTCGTGTGGCTGCCAAGCGTGCGCGTGAAGTTACTCGTAAAAAATCTGGTTTGGAAATTTCCAACCTTCCAGGGAAACTAGCAGACTGTTCTTCTAACAATCCTGCTGAAACAGAACTCTTCATTGTCGAAGGAGACTCAGCTGGTGGATCAGCCAAATCTGGTCGTAACCGTGAATTTCAGGCAATTCTTCCAATCCGCGGTAAGATTTTGAACGTTGAAAAGGCAAGTATGGATAAGATTCTAGCTAACGAAGAAATTCGTAGTCTTTTCACAGCGATGGGAACAGGATTTGGCGCAGAATTTGATGTTTCAAAAGCTCGTTACCAAAAACTCGTTTTGATGACCGATGCTGATGTCGATGGAGCCCACATTCGTACCCTTCTTTTAACCTTGATTTATCGTTATATGAAACCAATCCTAGAAGCTGGTTATGTTTATATCGCCCAACCACCAATCTATGGTGTCAAGGTTGGAAGCGAGATTAAAGAATACATCCAGCCAGGTGCAGATCAAGAAATCAAACTCCAAGAGGCCTTGGCCCGCCACAGTGAAGGACGTGCCAAACCAACCATTCAGCGTTATAAAGGTCTGGGTGAAATGGATGACCACCAATTGTGGGAAACAACCATGGATCCCGAGCATCGCTTGATGGCCAGAGTTTCTGTGGATGACGCAGCTGAGGCAGATAAAATCTTTGATATGTTGATGGGGGATCGAGTAGAGCCTCGTCGTGAATTTATCGAAGAAAATGCCGTCTATAGTACACTTGATGTCTAAAAAATCGGGAGAAGTAGTTCCCTTGGTCTAAAAAATATGATATAATCATTACGATTGTTTCAAGTAAAAAAGGAGTTTAATATGTATGCTAGACTAGTAATTTATTTGATAATTGCAGTTGCAGTTTTATTGGTCATTGCTTATGCTATCGCAATCTATGTAAGGAAACGCAATGAAAGTAAACTAGCAATTTTAGAAGAGAAAAAAGAAGAACTGTACAATCTTCCAGTTAATGATGAAGTTGAAGCTGTAAAAAATATGCACTTGATTGGACAAAGTCAGGTGACTTTCCGTGAATGGAATCAAAAATGGGTTGATTTATCCCTTAATTCTTTTGCCGATATCGAAAATAATCTTTTCGAGGCAGAAGGTTACAATAACTCGTTCCGTTTTTTCAAAGCGAGTCATCAAATTGATCAAATCGAGAGTCAAATTACCTTAATTGAAGAAGATATTGCGGCAATTCGCAATGCCTTGGCAGATTTGGAGAAACAAGAGTCTAAAAATAGTGGACGTGTTCTTCATACCTTGGACTTGTTTGAAGAGTTGCAACACCGAGTTGCTGATCATTCTGAAGAATATGGCCAAGGTTTATCTGAAATTGAAAAACAATTGGAAAATATCCAATCCGAGTTTTCTCAGTTTGTAACTTTAAATTCGTCAGGTGACCCAGTAGAAGCTGCTGTGATTTTGGATAATGCTGAAAATCATATCTTGGCTTTAACGCATATTGTTGATCGTATACCAGCAATTGTAGCAACATTATCTAAAGATCTACCTGATCAACTGGAAGATTTAGAAGATGGTTACCGTAAGCTTTTAGATGCTAATTATCATTTTGCTGAAACGGATATTGAAGCGCGTTTCCAACTGCTTTATGAAGCTCTCAAGAAAAATCATGAGAATATTGCGAAACTAGAATTGGATAATGCAGAGTACGAAAATACTCAAGTTCAAGAAGAGATTAATGCACTTTATGATATTTTTACACGAGAAATTGCTGCACAGAAAGTGGTAGAAGGTTTAGTAGCAACACTTCCTACTTATCTTCAACACATGAAGGAAAATAATGCTTTATTGATAGAAGATATTGAGCGTTTGAGTAAAAGTTATTTACTTTCTGAATCGGATGCAAGTCATGTTCGTCGTTTACAGTCCGAATTAGAAAGCTTTGAGACTGCTATTATTGAGGCAACTTCAAATCAAGATGAACCAACTCAAGCATATTCAATTCTTGAAGAAAATCTTGAATCTTTACAGGAAAATCTTAAAGAGATTGAAGATGAACAGATTTCAGTTAGTGAGCGTCTTGCACGAATTGAGAAAGATGATATCAATGCACGTCAAAAAGCAAATGTATATGTTAATCGTCTCCATACAATCAAGAGATATATGGAAAAACGGAACCTACCTGGTATTCCACAAACTTTCTTGAAGTTATTCTTTACAGCAAGTAATAATACGGAAGATCTAATGGCTGAATTAGAACAAAAATTGGTCAATATAGAGTCAGTTAACCGTGTTCTAGAAATTGCAACGAATGATATGGAAGCTTTAGAAACGGAAACTTATAATATTGTACAGTATGCAACCTTGACAGAGCAACTCTTACAATATTCTAACCGTTACCGCTCATTTGATGAACGCATCCAAGAAGCATTTAACGAAGCTTTAGATATTTTTGAAAAAGAATTTGATTATCGCGCTTCATTTGACAAAATTTCTCAAGCATTGGAAGTGGCAGAGCCTGGTGTAACCAACCGCTTTGTTACCTCGTATGAGAAAACACGTGAAACAATTCGTTTCTAAAATAATAAAAAAAGATTTGGTTTTGTGAGAAGCAGAACCAAATCTTTTTTATTATTTGTCTATAAAATCTTGTATGATAAGATCTCAAGATAAAAAATTGGGGACGATTTAAAAAGCAAGTCAGAACCTATGTTTTGTCTATAAGGTTCAATAGCTTTCTAATCTCTCCAAAATTTTATTTGATTGGAATCGAAATCCCAATTAATTTTTCTGAGTAGAGGGTTTTGATATTGGCTTCATCAATAGACTCCTTATCAATTTTACGTTTCAAGAAAAATTCTTGGATGGCTTCGATTTCAGTTTCTCGAATAGCACGGTGTTTATTTGAGATGAGGATTTCATAGTGAAGCGGAGCTTGGGTAAAAATAACATCTGTATTTCCAGCAGAATAGACCTCAACAAGGGTTGCATCTGTACTTTCTAGCTGGCTTTTTACAAGTTGCGAGTGTGAGTTTGTCGTATTGATAAGCTTCATAACATTTCCTCCGATTTTCTAATACTATTATAGCACTTTTTAAATAAAGTCGCTTGATTTAGTCAATCTTATGCTGTTTTTTCCAAGATTGAATGGCCCATTTATGACTACCACGTTTGAGATTTTCAATAGCCTCATCAATAGGGAACCAGGCAATATGATTAAAGTCTTCTAGTGGTTTTTGAACTTCCTTGAAAGATGTCGCTTCATAGAGGTAGGCAGGATTGTAGTAGTAGGTGTCACGGTGACGAGAGTAGAAATATTCGTCAGCTTGTCCGTAATAAGTACCAATTTCAGCTGTGAAACCAAGCTCTTCAATCAATTCACGCTTTAGGGCTTCCTGATGATTTTCACCTGATTCAATTTCGCCACCTGGTAAGAACCAAGCACCATTAGGAGCTTGAACTAAGACTATTTGTTTTTGTTCAGCATCAGGGATAACTGCATACACTCCATAGCGTGCAACATAGTCTGTATTCACTTTTTTTTCTCCGAAAGTTGGGTTTGCCATTGAATTTTCCTCATTATCTAGTATCGTTATTATTATCATAATGGACAAAGGGCAAGCTGTCAAGAAATTACAGTTATTTTAGTAAAAAAGAAGCAGAAAAATTTCATTTTCTACTCCTTTTCTATAGGATTTATACTTCTTTTTCAGAAGTCTTCACTTCAGCTTTTTTGGCAGACTTGATTTGAATCTTACCCTTGCTGGTCATAACTGCCTTGAGGTCTTTTTCGCTTGGATTTTCAAGGTAGTAGTCAGTGATTGCGTCTTCAATATAGTCTTGAATAGTACGACGAAGTGGGCGTGCTCCCATTTTTGGATCATAACCGAGGTCAACTAATTTTTCCTTGACCTTTTCAGTTACATCTAAATGAATATTGTTGCTAGAAAGGCGCTTGTTAACGTCTGCTAGCATAAGCTCGACAATCTGAAGGAGGTTCTCTTTGCTGAGAGCCTTAAATTCGATAATACCATCAAAACGGTTCATAAACTCTGGGCTAAAGAAGTTGCCGAGTTCACCGAGAACAGAGTTGGTACGTCCTTCGCGAGCTGCCCCAAATCCAACGCTGGCTTCTGCCTTACCTGTACCTGCATTTGAAGTCATGATGATGATGGCATCCTTGAAGCTAACGGTACGTCCTTGCCCATCTGTCAAACGACCATCGTCCAAGACCTGGAGGAACATGTGCATAACATCTGGATGGGCTTTCTCTACTTCATCAAAGAGAATAAGAGAATATGGATTGCGGCGAACTTTTTCAGTTAATTGCCCAGCCTCATCGTAGCCAATATAACCTGGAGGGGCGCCGACCAACTTAGCTACGCTGTGTTTTTCCATGTATTCACTCATGTCAAAGCGAATCATGCTGTCAGCAGAACCAAAGAGTTCGATAGCTAATTGTTTGGAAAGTTCTGTCTTACCGACCCCAGTTGGTCCGACGAAGAGGAAGCTTCCGATTGGGCGGTTAGGCGTACCGAGACCGACACGATTACGGCGAATAGCCTTGGCAATCTTATCGACAGCATCGTCTTGCCCAATAACATGAGACTTGAGATCTTCGGCTAGATGGATGAGTTGAGATTGTTCTTTCTCTTTCAAATCGCCAACAGGGATATTGGTTTTCTGCTCGATAATATGTTCAATGGTTTTCTCACTGATAATAGGAGTATCTTGGTCTGTGACCTTTTTCTTTTGCATTTCCTTATACTTGGCAATCTGGTCACGGAAGTAGGCGGCCTTTTCAAAATCTTCTTCTCGTGTAGCTTGAGATTTGAGATTTTCAGCCTCAATCAAGCGCTGATCAATTACTTTAGGATCGACAAAATTCAAGGTCAAGTTCATCTTAGAACCAGCTTCATCTAGGAGGTCAATGGCCTTGTCAGGCAAGAAGCGATCTTGGATGTAGCGATTGGAAAGAGTTGCAGCTGCTTCAATTGCAACATCGGTATACTGAACGTGGTGGTAGTCTTCGTATTTCTTTTGAATTCCTTTGAGGATAGTGATTGTTTCTTCCACTGTTGGTTCATCAACTTTGACAGGCTGCATACGACGCTCTAGGGCAGCATCTTTTTCAATGATACGGTATTCATTGAGGGTAGTGGCACCGACCAGTTGCAGTTCCCCACGAGCAAGGGCTGGCTTGAGGATATTTCCTGCATCCATATTGCCATCGCCCGCAGAACCAGCACCAACAATTTCATGGATTTCATCGATAAAGAGGATGATGTCCTCACGTTTGCGAATTTCTTCCATGAGTTTTTGCATGCGTTCTTCAAATTGTCCACGGATACCCGTTCCTTGAACCAAGCTAACCACATCCAGACGGATGACTTGTTTGCCTTGTAGTTTATGTGGAACGTCGCCATCAACGATTTTCTGAGCTAGACCTTCGACAACGGCCGTTTTTCCGACACCTGGTTCGCCAATAAGAACAGGATTATTCTTGGTTCTGCGATTGAGAATCTCGATGACACGAATAATCTCATCATCGCGCCCAATAACGGGGTCGATATCGCCACGACGGGCAATTTCAGTTACGTTGATACCAAATTCTTCTAGCAGGCCTTTTTCTTGGCTTGGAGGTGGAGTTTGGGCAGATCCACGATTTAGGGAGCCATAACCGCCGTTTCCACCGTAACCTCCACCTGATTGGGTTGGGGGAGTCGGAGGAGTATTGCTAGAAGGTCTAAAATTGTTTAGGTCATTGAAGAAATCACCAAAGGGATCAAAGTCACGATTGTTCAGATCCGTCATACCTTTAAAGAGGCTGTTGTTAGGGTCTGTTTTGATAATCTTGTAGCAGTTTTGACAGAGGTCAATTTGTTTTTGTTTTCCATTGAGATTGGTGTAAAGATGAATAGTTGAGTCGTTAATTTTACAGTTTTGACAAAGCATACATCTACCTCATTTCTTTCTTTAGCCTGACCTGTTCAAAGGTCAAAAATAGTCAAATTTCTATACTCTCATTATAACAGGATTGGGGTGTAAAGCAAGTAAAAAGATTGCAGCTTTGAGAAGTTGTTACAATGAAAATTTTTGTGAATTTGGACTATAAAAAAATCCTATTTGTGAGACAAAAAGGATTTTGGTTATACATGCAGGGGCAATCCCAGCTTGTTTTGTATTAGTAAAGGAGTTCGTAAATCTCCATTGCAATCAAGTCAATGCTGTCAAACGTATAAGTTTCGCGAGCTTCTACATCACGAAGGGTAAAGATTGATCCGTTTTCTTCGTCGTGACTGTATGCAACTTCTGCAACAACAACTCCTTCGCGTTCAAAATTACGTTTTAAATTTCCGCCGTCTTTTGCCATTGCTTCAAGGCGGTTGATGATTCTAACCAAATGTGATTCCATTTTGATTCTCCTTCATTTCTTATCGTTACTATTTTACCATAAAGGAGGCCAACTTGACTAGAAAAAACTAAGATTTCTCGCTAATTCTACCAGCTTAAAGTTTTTTTGAATAAATCGGATAAAAAGTTTGCATTTTAATTCAATACATGTTATAATAATACAGTATTCTATTTTAGAAAGCAGTGTGACTATGAATTTTTCTTTTTTACCTAAGTATTTACCTTATTTTAACTATGGGGCTGTCGTGACGGTTCTCATTTCTATCTGTGTTGTCTTTTTGGGAACCATTTTGGGTGTTGTTTTGGCTTTTGGGCAACGTTCAAATTTTAAACCGCTTGTTTGGCTGGCCAACTTGTACGTTTGGATTTTCCGTGGGACACCGATGATGGTTCAGATTATGATTGCCTTTGCTCTTATGCATATCAATGCTCCGACTATTCAGGTTGGGATTTTGGGTGTTGATCTTTCTCGTCTGATTCCAGGGATTTTGATTATTTCTATGAACAGTGGTGCCTATGTTTCTGAGACTGTTCGGGCCGGGATTAATGCGGTTCCTAAGGGTCAGCTAGAGGCGGCCTATTCTTTAGGGATTCGTCCTAAAAATGCTATGCGCTATGTGATTTTGCCACAAGCTATCAAAAATATCTTGCCAGCATTGGGGAACGAATTTATCACCATTATCAAGGACAGCTCCCTCTTATCAGCTATCGGTGTTATGGAGTTATGGAACGGGGCTACAACAGTCTCTACAACAACCTATCTACCTTTAACACCACTTTTATTTGCAGCCTTTTACTACTTGATTATGACCTCTATTTTGACCGTAGCCTTGAAAGCTTTTGAAAAACGTATGGGACAAGGAGATAAGAAATAATGACAGAAACCTTGATAAAAATTGAAAATTTACATAAATCATTTGGAAAGAATGAAGTATTGAAGGGCATCAACCTCGAGATTAAAAGAGGAGAAGTTGTCGTTATCATCGGTCCTTCAGGGAGCGGGAAATCTACCTTGCTTCGCTCTATGAATTTGTTGGAAGAAGCGACCAAGGGGAAGGTTATCTTTGAGGGAGTTGATATTACGGACAAGAAGAATGACCTCTTCGCCATGCGTGAGAAGATGGGGATGGTTTTCCAACAATTCAACCTCTTTCCTAATATGACTGTGATGGAAAATATCACCCTGTCTCCTATCAAGACCAAAGGTGAAAGTAAGGCAGTTGCTGAGAAGAGAGCTCAGGAACTTTTGGAAAAAGTTGGTTTACCAGATAAGGCAACTGCTTATCCACAGAGTTTGTCGGGTGGGCAGCAACAACGGATTGCCATCGCGCGTGGGTTGGCCATGGAACCTGATGTTTTGCTCTTTGACGAGCCGACTTCAGCTCTGGACCCTGAGATGGTTGGAGAAGTTCTAGCTGTTATGCAAGACCTTGCCAAGTCAGGAATGACTATGGTTATCGTAACACATGAGATGGGATTTGCCCGTGAGGTGGCAGATCGTGTCATCTTTATGGCAGACGGTGTGGTTGTTGAAGACGGAACACCTGAACAGATTTTTGAACAAACCCAAGAACAACGGACTAAAGATTTCTTGAGTAAGGTTTTATAATCTATTTTAAAATTTCAAGACAAGATTAGTGAAAAGCTCAACCAGAGCTTTTTCTTATAGTTTGAAACTATAGGATTACCTAGGAAAGAAGTGTTAGAGGGTGCTGGCAGTTTTTGGTATAATGGAAGATATTTGAAAGAAAAGAGAAGTGATATGACACAGATTATTGATGGGAAAGCTTTAGCGGCCAAATTGCAGGGGCAGTTGGCTGAAAAAACTGCAAGATTAAAGGAAGAGACAGGTCTAGTACCTGGTTTGGTAGTGATTTTGGTTGGGGACAATCCAGCCAGCCAAGTCTATGTTCGCAACAAGGAGAGGTCAGCTCTTGCGGCTGGTTTCCGTAGCGAAGTAGTGCGAGTTCCAGAGACCATTACTCAAGAGGAATTGTTAGATCTGATTGCTAAATATAATCAGAATCCAGCTTGGCATGGGATTTTGGTCCAGTTACCATTACCAAAACATATCGATGAAGAGGCGGTTTTGTTGGCCATTGACCCAGAAAAGGATGTGGATGGTTTCCATCCTCTAAATATGGGACGCCTTTGGTCTGGTCACCCAGTCATGATTCCTTCAACACCTGCAGGAATTATGGAAATGTTTCATGAATACGGGATTGACTTGGAAGGTAAAAATGCGGTCGTCATCGGTCGTTCCAATATCGTCGGAAAACCTATGGCTCAGCTTCTGTTGGCTAAAAATGCGACTGTGACTTTGACCCATTCACGCACCCATAATCTTGCCAAGGTGGCTGCTAAAGCAGATATTCTGGTTGTTGCAATCGGTCGTGCCAAGTTTGTGACTGCTGATTTTATCAAACCAGGTGCGGTTGTCATTGACGTTGGGATGAATCGTGATGAAAATGGCAAGCTCTGTGGGGATGTAGATTATGAGGCAGTTGCACCACTTGCTAGCCATATCACACCAGTCCCTGGAGGTGTCGGTCCTATGACCATTACCATGCTGATGGAGCAAACCTATCAGGCAGCACTTCGGACATTGGATAGAAAATAAGAGAAACATTCGCTGAAGAGAGTGTATTTTCTATAGCTATATTTAAAATGGCAGAAATGAATATTAAATTTTAGATATAAGATTACAAAAGGAGGTATGTGCCTCCTCTTTGTTGTATAATAAAAGCGAGAGGAAAAAAGGATGAAAGTGATTGATCAAGCTCTACTAGAAAAAGTCATTATTGAACGTTCTCGTACAAGTCATAAAGGAAATTACGGTCGTCTACTGTTACTTGGAGGTACCTATCCTTATGGTGGTGCCATTATCATGGCTGCTTTAGCAGTTGTAAAAAGCGGTGCAGGATTGGTGACCGTCGGAACGGACAGGGAAAATATTCCAGCTCTGCACAGCCATTTACCTGAGGCTATGGCCTTTTCTCTTCAAGACCAGCAATTGTTACAAGAGCAATTGGAGAAGGCAGAAGTTGTCTTGGTGGGGCCTGGTTTACGAGATGATGCAATTGGAGAAGATTTAGTAAAACAGGTCTTTGCTAGCTTAAGACAGAATCAGATTTTGATTGTAGATGGAGGTGCTTTGACTATTCTTGCTAGGACAAGTTTGTCATTTCCGTCTAACCAGCTTATCCTAACTCCCCACCAAAAAGAATGGGAAAAGCTGTCTGGTATTGCTATTGAAAAACAAAACAAAGATGTAACGGCTAGTGCCCTAACTTCCTTCCCTCAAGGAACAATTTTGGTGGAGAAAGGTCCAGCTGCTCGTATTTGGCAAGTTGGCCAATCTGATTTTTACCAGTTACAGGTTGGCGGTCCCTATCAGGCTACTGGGGGAATGGGAGATACTCTGGCTGGAATGATTGCGGGATTTGCAGGCCAGTTTAAACAAGCCAGTCTCTACGAGCGTGTAGTCGTAGCGACTCACCTTCATTCAGCTATTGCTCAAGAACTAGCTCAAGAACATTATGTGGTCTTGCCAACGGAAATTAGTCATGAGATTCCTAAAATGATGAAAAAATATCTCAAAATAGGCTGTGCTAGAAGTTGATTTTAAGAGAAAACGAAGTAAATCTTACCATAATAAAACGCATAATATCAAGTATTAAAAAATCTTGATATTATGCGTTTTTGACTTTAAAGTTTTTTACTCTGTTTCTATTTTGGAGCAATCTTTTGCTCAGTATGTTTTATAATTTCTCGTTGATAAATCGGATAAACTGATTCCACCAAACTTTTAAGAAGAAGGCTTTTTCAACTTTCTTTTCTGCTACCATTTCGAAACTAGGACGTTCTGTGGTAATGTAACCTTGACCAATCAAATCCTTGTCTTCGTAAGTCAAATGGCCAACTACTGTTCCAGCTTCAAGTGGTGCGAGGATTGCTTTAGAATCAGGTGTGAATTGAATAGATTGGGAAGATTGATTCCCACCACGTTCAATTAGATAGATATCCTCTGGGGCCACTGCAGTGACAGTATCTTCTTTTCCATCTTGTACAGGTGCTTTGCTATCTTGATAGGCATCACCTTGTTGCACGATTTTACGAAGTGTGAATGTAGAAGAAATATAATCCATTAGGGAAGATGTAGCTGTAAAACGAGCATAAGGATTATTATCTTGATGATCTGCATTCAAAACAACGGTGATAACCCTCATGCCTTTTTCGACAGTAGTACCAACAAAAGACTCTCCAGCCTTATCTGTTGTTCCTGTTTTCAGTCCATCAAAACCACCACGGTAAGCAGGCATACCTTCTAACATGTAGTTGGTAGAAGTGATTGTCATTCCAGCAAAAGTAGAAGAAGGTTTTTTGGTAATTTCTAAGACTTGTGGGTATTTTTTGATGAGGTTACGAGCAACGATAGCAACATCATAAGCACTTAGCTTATTTTCATCATCTTTATTAGACCCTGGGTAAATATTATCTCCGAGAGTTTCGTTGTTCAGACCAGTTGTATTGACAACAGTGGCATCTTTGATTCCCCATTCCAAGAGTTTTGCTCGCATCATATCAACGAAGTTTTTTTCTGAGCCAGCAATTTTCTCAGCTAGGGCAATAGCGGCGCTGTTGGCACTAGATACTAGAGTTGCTTCAAGTAACTCTTCGACAGTATAATTACGGGCCTCCATAGGAACATTACTGGCTTCAGAATTTGTCGTCAATTGATAAGGATAATCAGAAATATCTACTGGGGTGGATAGTGTGATACTTCCATTTTCGAGTGCTTCATAGACCAGGTAAACGGTAAGCAGTTTTGTTATAGAAGCAATTTCGACAGGTTGAGTTGCATCTTTCTCATAGAGAATTTTACCAGTATTGGCCTCAACAGCAATCGCATGTTTAGCAGCAATATTAAAATCTTGGGCAGCAACAGTAGATGCTGCCCCAATTACGGATAGACTTAAGAGAGTTAAAATGATTTTTTTCATAGTAAGTTTATTCTAACATAAAGAAAAAAATATTCCCAGTTTCATGATAGAAGAAAGAAGCTTTTTTGAAAGTATGGTAAAATAGATGAATGGAGGTAGCTCATGTTTCGTAAGAATAAATTATTTTTTTGGACCAGTGAGATTTTATTATTAACAGTCATTTTTTATTTATGGAGAGAGATGGGGGCTATTATCACGCCTTTTGTAAGCGTCGCAAACACCATCATGATTCCTTTTCTTCTAGGTGGTTTTTTATATTATTTGACCAATCCTATTGTAAATTTTTTACAAAAGTATTTCAAAATTAATCGTATCATTGGTATTCTATTAACCTTGTGTGCTTTGGTTTGGGGGCTTGTCATTGGGGTAGTCTATCTCTTACCGATTTTGGTTAATCAGTTGACCAGCTTGATTGCGACTAGCCAGACTATCTATAGTCGTTTACAAGATTTGATTGTGGATTTATCTACTTATCCAGCCTTTCAAAATTTGGATATTCAAGCGACTATTCAACAATTAAATCTATCCTATGTAGATATTTTACAAAATATCCTAAATAGCGTTACCAATAGTGTCGGAAGTGTTCTATCAGCTCTCTTTAGTACCGTTTTGATTATTATTATGACCCCTGTGTTTTTGGTTTATTTTTTGTTAGATGGTAACAAATTTTTGCCGATGCTTGAGCGCACTGTTTTAAAGAGAGATAAGTTGCATATTGCAGGTCTTTTAAAGAATTTGAATGCGACAATTGCTCGCTATATTAGTGGAGTCGCAATTGATGCCATTATTATCGGTTGTTTGGCCTTTATCGGATATAGCGTGATTGGTTTAAAATATGCTTTGGTCTTCGCCATCTTTTCAGGATTGGCCAATCTCATTCCTTATGTGGGACCAAGTATTGGCTTGATTCCAATGATTATTGCCAATGTCTTTACTGATCCTCATAGAATGCTAATTGCAGTTGTTTACATGCTAATCATTCAACAAGTGGATGGAAATATCCTCTACCCTCGAATCGTTGGTGGTGTGATGAAGGTTCATCCAATTACGATTTTAGTATTACTTTTGTTATCAAGCAATATATATGGGGTCATTGGTATGATTGTCGCAGTACCAACCTATTCTATCTTAAAAGAAATTTCTAAGTTCTTATCACGTTTGTATGAAAATCATAAAACAATGAAAGAACGAGAAAGAGAATTAGCTAAGTAAAAGTCAGGAAATTCCTGATTTTTCTTTTTGTTTAGCTAAGTGATAGGAGTAGAAGTGTCGTTTAGATTAGCAGATTAAGAATAATTCACAAAAACTTTGTAAAACACTTGCAATTTAGCTGAAATTTGATAAAATAGTAAGGAAAGTTAGACTGTATTGCCTACTGTCTATCTATAAAATATATTTTATTGGAGGCTTTTACTCAAATGGCAAAAGAAAAATACGATCGTAGTAAACCACACGTTAACATTGGTACTATCGGACACGTTGACCACGGTAAAACTACCCTAACTGCAGCTATCACAACTGTTTTGGCACGTCGCTTGCCTTCATCAGTTAACCAACCTAAAGACTATGCGTCTATCGATGCTGCTCCAGAAGAACGCGAACGCGGTATCACTATCAACACTGCGCACGTTGAGTACGAAACTGAAAAACGTCACTACGCTCACATCGACGCTCCAGGACACGCGGACTACGTTAAAAACATGATCACTGGTGCCGCTCAAATGGACGGTGCTATCCTTGTAGTAGCTTCAACTGACGGACCAATGCCACAAACTCGTGAGCACATCCTTCTTTCACGTCAGGTTGGTGTTAAACACCTTATCGTCTTCATGAACAAAGTTGACTTGGTTGACGACGAAGAATTGCTTGAATTGGTTGAAATGGAAATCCGTGACCTATTGTCAGAATACGACTTCCCAGGTGACGATCTTCCAGTTATCCAAGGTTCAGCTCTTAAAGCCCTTGAAGGTGACACTAAATACGAAGACATCGTTATGGAATTGATGAACACAGTTGATGAGTACATCCCAGAACCAGAACGTGATACTGACAAACCATTGCTTCTTCCAGTCGAAGACGTATTCTCAATCACTGGACGTGGTACAGTTGCTTCAGGACGTATCGACCGTGGTATCGTTAAAGTCAACGACGAAATCGAAATCGTTGGTATCAAAGAAGAAACTCAAAAAGCAGTTGTTACTGGTGTTGAAATGTTCCGTAAACAACTTGACGAAGGTCTTGCCGGAGATAACGTAGGTGTCCTTCTTCGTGGTGTTCAACGTGATGAAATCGAACGTGGACAAGTTATCGCTAAACCAGGTTCAATCAACCCACACACTAAATTTAAAGGTGAAGTCTACATCCTTACTAAAGAAGAAGGTGGACGTCACACTCCATTCTTCAACAACTACCGTCCACAATTCTACTTCCGTACTACTGACGTTACAGGTTCAATCGAACTTCCAGCAGGTACTGAAATGGTAATGCCTGGTGATAATGTGACAATCGACGTTGAGTTGATCCACCCAATCGCCGTAGAACAAGGTACTACATTCTCTATCCGTGAGGGTGGACGTACTGTTGGTTCAGGTATGGTTACAGAAATCGAAGCTTAATTCGATTTAGTTCCCAGAAGAACAATTATTTAAGTCAGACACTAAAAGAATCTTGCTTTGCAAGGTTCTTTTTTCTGATATTGAACTAATACTCAATGAAAATCAAATTCAACCCACGTCGGCGTCACCTTGCCGTACTCAAGTACAGCCTGCGGCTAGCTTCCTAGTTTGCTCTTTGATTTTCATTGAGTATAAAATTGAATTGCTTATAAAAAAGCTCTATACACTCGATGTGCATAGAGCAAAGGGGCTTTATTTGATATAGAGTTCTTGGTTTTTTAGGACAATTTCTCGTACACTTGCAAACTTCTTAAGTTTTTTAAGTTCTTCTGGATGAGTGACTAGAGTGATAACATAACCTTCCTTGCCCATACGGCCAGTACGGCCAGCACGGTGTGTGTAGGTTTCGATATCTCTCGGGACATCAAAGTTTACAACACATTCGAGGCTATCGATATCAATTCCACGAGCCAGAAGGTCAGTTGCAAGAAGCAGGGTTAGTTGCTTGTCTTTAAACTTTTCTAAGATGACTTTTCTAAATTTGACATTGACATCACTAGCGAGGGAAACAGCCAAGATATCCCGATACTGTAGTTTTTCTTCTGAACTTCCAAGGTCTGATAGGCTGTTAAAGAAGACCAGACCACGGAAATCCTCAACATGAGCCAGTTTTCGTAGCATGTCCACTCGGTGACGTTGATCTACCTGCATGTAGAAATGCTGGATATTGTCCAATTTTTGGTCAGAGAGATCAATGGTACGTGTGTTAGGCGCAATCTTCTTTTGGTCAAACTTGGTTGTCGCACTCATATAGACAAGTTGGTGGTCACGAGGTGCGTAGTGAGTAATTTTCTCGACAAAGTGTATCTGAGAATCATCGAGCAATTGGTCAAATTCATCTAGAATGATGGTTTCCACATTCATCATCTTGATTTTTTTCAATTTAATTAGTTCAAAGATACGGCCAGGGGTTCCAATCAGAATTTCTGGTCCTTTTTTTAGGCGTTCAATCTGGCGTTTCTGACTCGAACCTGATAAGAAGAGTTGGGCAGTTAAGTCGATAGCTTCAGCCCACGTTTTACATACATCAAAAATCTGTCCAGCAAGTTCTGTATTTGGTGCTAGAATCAAGAGTTGTTGGGCTTTTTTCTTTTGTAGTCTGAGAAGACTTGGTAGAAGGTAAGCTAGGGTCTTACCAGTTCCTGTTGGGCTCACTCCTAGAAGATTTTCTCCAGCAAGAAGGGGCTCAAATAGTTGAGTTTGAATGGAGGTGAATCCTTGGAAACCGAGTTGGTCACTCAGTTCTTGCCATTCAGTCGGTAGTTTAGTTTTCATTTTCTGCCTCAAATCTAATGCCAGCAGTCTGGCGCATAGTAAATAGTAGTTCATGAACAGAACTTGCATCTTCCAGCCAAGTTTGGTAGAGATTCAGATCTGGTTGCTGGATCATGTGTGCAAATGCAGCGACTTCCTCAGTCATTGTATGAGGAGCCTGTTGGATAGGGAGTTGGACTTGATTGCCTTGATGGTCGGTAAAAATAGCCGAGCGAACATGCTCAATCGTGTTGAGAGTCAAGGTTCCATCTGTTGTGTAAATTTCGCAAGGAAGATTGGAAGTGATGTTTTTCCCAGCCTTGATGTGAACTTGAAAGTCTGGGTAGAAGAGGATTCCGTCACCATTTAGGTCAATGCTATTGTCAAGCTGTTGAGCCTGATAGGTTGCATCCTTAGCTTTTCCAAAGAGACGAACGGCAACGTAGAGGGGATAAATCCCTAAATCCATAAGAGCTCCACCAGCAAAACGGTCTGAGAAGACATTTGGTGTCTCCCCAGTCAACAAGTTAGGCATTTTGGAAGAATACTTGGCATAGTTGAAATCTGCTCCCAAAATTTGTTTGTCTGCTAAAAAGTTTTTGATGATAGTGAAAGATTTTTCATGGTAATTGCGAGCTGCTTCGAATATAAAACAGTGTTTTTTCTCAGCTGTATGTCTCAAATCTAGCCATTCTTGTGGCTGAGTGACGGCTGGCTTTTCAAGAATGACATGTTTACCTGCAGACAAGGCAGCTTTTGCCTGAGCAAAATGTAAGGAGTTTGGACTGGCAATATAGACTACATCAAAAGAGCTCTTGAAGAAGTCCTCTACTTGATCAAAGAGTTGGATATTCTCATAGTGAGAAGCAAAGGTTGCTGCGGTTTCAAGTTTTCTAGAATAGACTGCGACCAGCTTGTATTCTCCACTGGAATGGGCTGCTTCTATGAAGTGGTGACTGATAGCCCCTGTTCCGATGACACCTAATTTAAGCATAGATACTCCTTTTCCGATTTCAAATCCTTCTTTCATTATAACATAGATAGACGGGACTATCCAACAGAGGGTAAAAAATTTCAAATAAGCTACTAGGTCTTTTCCAAAGAAAGTGGTACAATAATGAGATGAGTAAATGAAATGGGAGGGAAAATGAGGTTATTACCTATAAGAAAAATATCACGTCAGTCTAAGAGGCTAGCGCTTTTTTTGACTTTTTGTGCAGGTTATGTAGATGCCTATACGTTTATTGTGCGAGGGAATACTCTTGTAGCTGGACAAACTGGGAATGTCGTCTTTCTTTCAGTAGGTCTGATTCAACACAATGTGTCAGATGCCAGTGCGAAAGTAATGACTTTACTAGCTTTTATGATGGGGGTCTTTTTATTAACTGTTTATAAGGAAAAATTGAGAATTGTGAAAAAGCCCATTCTGTCATTGATTCCTTTGGCAATCTTATCAATCATTATTGGTTTTGTACCGCAAACTGTAGATAATATCTATCTAGTACCGCCCTTGGCCTTTTGTATGGGCCTGGTGACAACTGCTTTTGGTGAGGTTTCGGGTATTGCCTACAATAACGCCTTTATGACAGGGAATATCAAACGAACAATGCTAGCTTTTGGAGATTATTTCCGAACCAAGCACACTCCTTTTTTGCGTGAAGGGTTCATATTTGTTAGCTTACTTAGTAGTTTTGTCCTTGGCGTTGTCTTTTCAGCCTATTTGACGATTTTTTATCATGAAAAGACCATTCTTGGTATTCCTATTATGATGAGCGTTTTTTACATTAGCATGATTTTTGCCTCTTGGCAGAAAAAAGTAAAAGAAAAAGCTTCATTTTAGGTGTTATTACTTGTAAGAAAATAGGAGATATGCTATACTTGAAGAGTTGACTATGCACGTTCCTGTGCAACCGCACGAACATCGTTGCTTGATTATTCAAGTTTAAGTGGTTCGTCCCACGATGCTAGGCGAGTCTTCACAAAAAAATCGGGGAAACCCATAAAAATCATAGGAGGTGCATAATGAGCACATACGCAATTATCAAAACTGGCGGAAAACAAGTTAAAGTTGAAGTTGGTCAAGCAGTTTACGTTGAAAAATTGAACGTTGAAGCTGGTCAAGAAGTTACTTTTAACGAAGTTGTTCTTGTTGGTGGTGAAAACACTGTTGTCGGAACTCCACTTGTTGCTGGAGCTACTGTAGTTGGAACTGTTGAAAAACAAGGAAAACAAAAGAAAGTTGTTACTTACAAGTACAAACCTAAAAAAGGTAGCCACCGTAAACAAGGTCACCGTCAACCATATACAAAAGTTGTCATCAACGCAATCAACGCTTAATTTTAAGGAGAACACATGATACAGGCAGTCTTTGAGAGAGCCGAAGATGGCGAGCTGAGGAGTGCGGAAATTACTGGACACGCCGAGAGTGGCGAATACGGCTTAGATGTCGTGTGTGCATCGGTTTCTACGCTTGCCATTAACTTTATCAATTCTATTGAGAAATTTGCAGGCTATGAACCAATCCTAGAATTAAACGAAGATGAAGGTGGCTATCTGATGGTTGAAATTCCAAAAGATCTTCCTTCACACCAGAGAGAAATGACCCAGTTATTCTTTGAATCATTTTTCTTAGGTATGGCAAACTTATCGGAGAACTCTTCTGAGTTCGTCCAAACCAGAGTTATCACAGAAAACTAACACGGAGGAAAACATTATGTTAAAAATGACTCTTAACAACTTGCAACTTTTCGCCCACAAAAAAGGTGGAGGTTCTACATCAAACGGACGTGATTCACAAGCAAAACGTCTTGGAGCTAAAGCAGCTGACGGACAAACTGTAACAGGTGGATCAATCCTTTACCGTCAACGTGGTACACACATTTACCCAGGTGTAAATGTTGGACGTGGTGGAGACGATACTTTGTTCGCTAAAGTTGAAGGCGTAGTACGCTTTGAACGTAAAGGACGCGATAAAAAACAAGTTTCTGTTTACCCAATCGCTAAATAAAAAGGTCCAGTGAACCTTTTTATCCCGAGCCTTGAAATATAAAGGCGAGGAAGCTAGAAGTAGCATTAAATAAGGCTTTCCGAGTTTTCGGAGAGCCTGTTTTTTTGTTTTGGTACCCATGATTTTTTCGTTCTTAGTGTAGATGAATTTTATGAGTGACATTATTTTTTTCGATGGAAAACTTCTAAAATATGGTATAATGAAAAGATAAAGAAGTTGGGGGTAGGAGATGAACATTCAACAATTACGCTATGTTGTTGCCATTGCCAATAGTGGTACTTTCCGTGAAGCTGCTGAAAAGATGTATGTTAGTCAGCCGAGTCTGTCTATTTCTGTTCGTGATTTGGAAAAAGAGTTGGGCTTTAAGATTTTCCGTCGGACCAGCTCAGGGACTTTCTTAACCCGTCGTGGGATGGAATTCTATGAAAAAGCGCAAGAATTGGTTAAAGGATTTGATATTTTTCAAAATCAGTATGCCAATCCTGAGGAAGAAAAAGATGAATTTTCCATTGCTAGTCAGCACTATGACTTTCTACCACCAACCATTACGGCCTTTTCAGAGCGCTATCCTGACTATAAGAACTTTCGTATTTTTGAATCAACTACTGTTCAAATCTTAGACGAAGTAGCACAAGGACATAGTGAGATTGGGATTATTTACCTCAACAATCAAAATAAAAAGGGGATTATGCAACGGGTTGAAAAGCTAGGTCTGGAGGTCATTGAGTTGATTCCCTTCCATACCCATATTTATCTTCGTGAGGGGCATCCTTTAGCTCAGAAAGATGTATTGGTCATGGAGGATTTAGCGGACTTACCGACAGTCCGTTTTACCCAAGAGAAAGACGAGTACCTTTATTATTCAGAGAACTTTGTCGATACCAGCGCTAGCTCACAGATGTTTAATGTGACAGACCGTGCTACCTTGAATGGTATTTTGGAGCGGACGGATGCTTATGCAACAGGTTCTGGATTTTTAGATAGTGACAGTGTTAATGGAATTACAGTTATTCGTCTCAAGGATAACCTAGATAATCGCATGGTCTATGTTAAACGTGAAGAAGTGGAGCTTAGTCAAGCTGGGACTCTCTTCGTAGAAGTCATGCAAGAATATTTTGATCAAAAGAGGAAATCATGAAAAAAAGAGGAATAGTGGCAGTTATTGTACTGCTTTTGATTGGGCTGGATCAGTTGGTCAAATCCTATATCGTCCAGCAGATTCCACTGGGTGAAGTACGCTCTTGGATTCCTAATTTCGTTAGTTTGACCTACCTGCAAAATCGAGGGGCAGCCTTTTCTATCTTACAAGATCAGCAGTTGTTATTCGCTGTCATTACCCTGGTTGTCGTGGTAGGTGCCATTTGGTATCTACATAAACACATGGAGGACTCATTCTGGATGGTCTTGGGTTTGACCTTGATTATCGCAGGTGGTCTTGGAAACTTTATTGATAGGATAAGTCAGGGCTTTGTTGTGGATATGTTTCACTTGGACTTTATCAATTTTGCAATTTTCAATGTGGCAGATAGCTATCTGACTGTTGGAGTGATTATTTTATTGATTGCAATGCTAAAAGAGGAAATAAATGGAAATTAAAATTGAAACTGGTGGCCTGCGTTTAGATAAGGCTTTGTCGGATTTGACAGAATTATCACGCAGTCTCGCGAATGAACAAATCAAATCAGGCCAGGTCTTGGTCAATGGCCAAGTCAAGAAAGCTAAATACACTGTCCAAGAGGGCGATGTCGTCACTTACCATGTGCCAGAGCCAGAGGTCTTAGAGTATGTGGCTGAGAATCTTCCGCTAGAAATCATCTACCAAGATGAGGATGTGGCCGTCGTTAACAAACCTCAGGGGATGGTTGTGCATCCGAGTGCTGGTCATACTAGTGGAACTCTGGTAAATGCCCTTATGTATCATATTAAGGACTTGTCGGGTATCAATGGGGTTCTGCGTCCAGGAATTGTTCACCGTATTGATAAGGATACGTCAGGCCTTCTCATGATTGCTAAAAACGATGAGGCGCATCTAGCACTTGCCCAAGAACTCAAGGATAAAAAGTCTCTCCGCAAATATTGGGCGATTGTTCATGGAAATCTGCCCAATGATCGCGGTGTGATTGAAGCTCCGATTGGCCGTAGTGAAAAAGACCGTAAGAAACAGGCTGTGACTGCCAAAGGTAAGCCTGCAGTGACCCGTTTTCACGTCTTGGAACGCTTTGGTGATTATAGCTTGGTAGAGTTGCAGCTGGAGACAGGTCGCACTCATCAAATCCGTGTTCACATGGCTTATATTGGCCATCCAGTCGCTGGTGATGAGGTCTATGGTCCTCGCAAGACTTTGAAAGGGCATGGACAATTTCTTCATGCCAAGACTCTAGGTTTTACTCATCCGAGAACAGGTAAGACCTTGGAATTTACAGCAGATATCCCAGAGATTTTTAAGGAAACTTTGGAGAGATTGAGAAAGAATTAGATTTGATAAAAGGTTGAGATGACTTGTCTCGACCTTTTTCCTATCAACTCTTTTCTATTTCCTACCATTCATGTTATAATGGATAAATATGAAGAATCGGAGTGAGACTATGAAATACAAACGGATTGTCTTTAAGGTAGGAACTTCTTCTCTGACAAATGAGGATGGAAGTTTATCACGTAGTAAGGTAAAAGCTATTACTCAGCAGTTGGCTATGTTGCACGAGGCTGGTCATGAATTGATTTTGGTGTCGTCGGGTGCCATTGCAGCTGGTTTTGGGGCCTTAGGATTTAAAAAGCGTCCGACTAAGATTGCTGATAAACAGGCTTCAGCAGCGGTAGGGCAAGGGCTTTTGTTGGAAGAATACACGACCAATCTTCTATTGCGCCAAATCGTTTCTGCACAAATCTTGCTGACCCAGGATGATTTTGTGGATAAGCGCCGTTATAAAAATGCCCATCAGGCTTTGTCAGTTCTACTTAGCCGTGGCGCGATTCCTATCATCAATGAGAATGACAGTGTCGTTATTGATGAGCTCAAGGTTGGGGACAATGATACTCTAAGTGCACAGGTAGCGGCCATGGTCCAAGCAGACCTTTTGGTCCTCTTGACAGATGTGGACGGTCTTTATACTGGAAATCCTAATTCAGATCCAAGAGCCAAACGATTGGAGCGAATCGAGACAATCAATCGTGAGATTATTGATATGGCTGGTGGAGCAGGTTCGTCTAATGGTACAGGTGGCATGTTAACCAAAATCAAAGCTGCAACTATTGCGACAGAATCAGGAGTTCCTGTTTATATCTGCTCATCTTTGAAGACAGATGCCATGATTGAAGCAGCTGAGGAGACTAAGGATGGTTCCTACTTTGTTGCTCAAGAGAAGGGACTTCGTACCCAGAAACAATGGCTGGCCTTTTATGCTCAGAGTCAAGGTTCTATTTGGGTTGATAAAGGGGCTGCAGAAGCTCTCTCTCAACATGGCAAGAGTCTCCTTCTATCTGGTGTTGTTGACGCAGAAGGCGCCTTTTCTTACGGTGATATTGTGACAGTATTTGACAAGGAAAGTGGAAAATCACTTGGAAAAGGGCTTGTGCAATTTGGTGCATCTGCTTTGGAGGATATGTTGCGTTCTCAAAAAGCCAAGGGTGTCTTGATTCACCGTGATGACTGGATTTCCATTACTCCTGAAATCCAACTACTCTTTACAGAATTTTAGAGGTAAACTATGGTAAGTACACAAGAACAATTTGAACAGGTACAGGCTGTTAAAAAATCGATCAACATAGCTAGTGAAGAGGTGAAAAACCAAGCCTTGCTAGCTATGGCTGATCATTTATTAGCAGCTACTGAGGAAATTTTAGCAGCCAATGCCATTGATATGGAAGCGGCCAAAGGTAAAATCTCAGATGTGATGCTGGATCGTCTTTATTTGGATGCAAGTCGTATAGAAGCGATGGCAACTGGGATTCGTGAAGTGGTTGCTTTACCAGATCCAATCGGTGAAGTTTTAGAAACAAATCAGCTTGAAAATGGTTTGGTTATCACAAAGAAACGGGTGGCTATGGGTGTTATCGGTATTATCTATGAAAGTCGTCCAAATGTGACGTCTGACGCAGCTGCTCTAGCTCTCAAGAGTGGGAATGCGGTTGTTCTTCGTAGTGGTAAGGATGCCTATCAAACAGCCCATGCCATTGTCACAGCCTTGAAGGAGGGCTTGGAGACGACGACCATTCATCCAGATGTGATTCAACTAGTGGAAGATACCAGCCGTGAAAGTAGCTATGCCATGATGAAGGCCAAGGGCTATCTAGACCTTCTCATTCCTCGTGGGGGAGCTGGTTTGATCAATGCAGTGGTTGAAAATGCTATTGTACCAGTTATCGAGACAGGAACTGGGATTGTCCATGTCTATGTGGATAAGGACACAGACGAAGACAAGGCTCTCTCTATCATCAACAATGCCAAAACCAGTCGTCCTTCTGTATGCAATGCCATGGAGGTTCTGCTGGTTCATGAAGACAAGGCAGCAAGCTTCCTTCCTCGCTTGGAGCAAGTGCTGGTTGAGAATCGAAAAGAAGCTGGGTTGGAACCAATTCAATTCCGTTTGGATAGCAAAGCAAGTCAGTTTCTTTCAGGTCAAGCAGCTGAGGTTCAAGACTTTGACACCGAGTTTTTAGACTATGTATTAGCTGTTAAGGTTGTGAGCAGTTTAGAAGAAGCTGTTGCCCATATTGAGGCTCACAGTACCCATCATTCAGATGCCATTGTGACGGAAAATGCTGAAGCTGCAGCTTACTTTACAGATCAAGTGGACTCTGCAGCTGTCTATGTCAATGCCTCAACTCGTTTCACCGATGGAGGTCAATTTGGTCTTGGTTGTGAAATGGGAATTTCTACTCAGAAATTGCACGCGCGTGGTCCAATGGGCTTGAAAGAGTTGACTAGCTACAAGTATGTGGTTACTGGTGATGGGCAGATAAGGGAGTAAGAGATGAAGATTGGATTTATCGGTTTGGGGAATATGGGTGCTAGCTTGGCCAAGGCTGTCTTGCAGATCAAGACAGGTGATCAAATTCTCCTTGCCAATCGAACCCAAGCCAAGGTGGATGTTTTTATTGCTGACTTTGGCGGTCAAGCTTCTAGCAATGAAGAAATTTTTGCAGAAGCAGATGTGATTTTTCTAGGAGTAAAGCCTGCACAGTTCTCAGACTTGCTTTCTCAATATCAGACTATCCTTGAAAAACGAGAAAGTCTTCTTTTGATTTCTATGGCAGCTGGATTGACCTTGGAAAAACTGGCTAGTCTTCTTCCAAATCAACACCGAATTATTCGTATGATGCCCAATACCCCTGCTTCTATTGGTCAAGGAGTGATTAGTTATGCCTTGTCTCCTAATTGCAGGGCTGAGGACAGTGAGCTCTTTTGTCAGATTTTAACCAAGGCTGGTCTCTTGGTTGAACTAGGAGAAGGCTTAATCGACGCAGCGACAGGTCTTGCAGGTTGTGGACCAGCCTTTGTCTATCTCTTTATTGAGGCCTTGGCAGATGCAGGTGTTCAGACGGGATTGCCACGAGAAACGGCATTGAAAATGGCGGCTCAAACTGTGGTAGGAGCTGGGAAATTGGTCCTAGAAAGCCAAGAGCATCCTGGGGTCTTGAAAGACCAAGTTTGTAGCCCAGGAGGTTCGACTATCGCCGGTGTAGCGAGCCTAGAAGCGCATGCTTTTCGAGGAACAGTCATGGATGCAGTTCATCAAGCCTACAAACGAACACAAGAATTAGGTAAATAAGAGGTGGCTTTGTCTGCCTCTTTTATGGTAGTTGATACTCTTCGAAAATCTCTTCAAACTGCGTCAGCTTCCATCTGCAACCTCAAAACAGTGTTTTGAGCAACCTGCGGTTAGCTTCCTAGTTTGCTCTTTGATTTTCATTGAGTATGAAATGAGAAGACAAAAAAGATTGTCACAAACCTCTATTTTTTTGATAGAATAGAAGTAGTAAAAAAGAAATGAGTTAGACATGTCAAAAGGATTTTTAGTCTCTCTTGAGGGACCAGAGGGAGCAGGCAAGACCAGTGTTTTAGAGGCTCTGCTACCAATTTTAGAGGAAAAAGGAGTAGAGGTGCTGACGACCCGTGAACCTGGCGGAGTCTTGATTGGGGAGAAGATTCGGGAAGTAATTTTGGATCCAAGTCACACGCAGATGGATGCGAAGACAGAGCTTTTGCTCTATATCGCCAGTCGCAGACAGCACTTGGTGGAAAAAGTTCTCCCTGCCCTTGAAGCTGGTAAGTTGGTCATTATGGACCGCTTCATCGATAGTTCCGTTGCCTATCAGGGATTTGGTCGTGGCTTGGATATTGACGCCATTGATTGGCTCAATCACTTTGCGACAGATGGCCTTAAACCCGATTTGACACTCTATTTTGACATCGAGGTGGAAGAAGGATTGGCTCGCATTGCTGCTAATAGCAATCGTGAGGTCAATCGTTTGGATTTGGAAGGGTTGGACTTGCATAAAAAAGTTCGTAAAGGCTATCTTTCTCTTCTGGATAAAGAAGGAAATCGCATTGTCAAGATTGATGCTAGTCTCCCTTTAGAGCAAGTTGTGGAAACTACCAAGGTTGTCTTGTTTGACAGAATGGGTTTGGCCAAATGAAACAAGATCAACTAAAGGCTTGGCAACCAGCCCAGTTTGACCGTTTTGTCCGTATCTTAGAACAAGACCAGCTCAATCATGCCTACCTCTTTTCAGGTTTCTTTGGAAGCTTGGAAATGGCGCAATTTTTAGCTAAGAGCCTCTTTTGTACAGATAAAGTAGGTGTTTTACCATGTGAGAAATGCCGAAATTGTAAGCTGATTGAACAGGGAGAATTTCCCGATGTCACCTTGATTAAGCCAGTCAATCAGGTCATCAAGACAGAACGGATTCGAGAATTGGTGGGCCAGTTTTCCCAAGCAGGGATTGAAAGTCAGCAACAGGTCTTTATTATCGAGCAGGCGGAAAAAATGCATCCTAACGCAGCTAATTCTCTGCTCAAGGTCATCGAAGAACCCCAGAGTGAGGTTTACATTTTCTTCTTGACCAGCGATGAGGAAAAGATTTTGCCGACAATCCGAAGTCGGACCCAGATTTTCCACTTTAAAAAGCAAGAAGAGAAGCTCATCCATCAATTAGAACAAGCAGGTCTGGTCAAGAAAAAAGCAACTCTTTTAGCCCAGTTTAGTCAATCGCGAGCTGAAGCAGAAAAGTTGGCTAATCAGGCAAGTTTTTGGACCTTGGTTGATGAAAGTGAACGCCTGCTGACTTGGTTAGTGGCTAAGAAAAAAGAAAGTTATTTGCAAGTTGCCAAACTAGCTAGCTTGGCAGATGATAAGGAAAAACAAGATCAGGTTTTACGGATTCTTGAAGTCCTCTGTGGACAAGATATCCTACAAGCAAGAGTAAGAGTGATTCTACAAGATTTACTAGAAGCTAGAAAAATGTGGCAATCCAATGTCAGCTTTCAAAATGCCATGGAATATCTGGTCTTGAAAGAAATGTAAACTCAAAAATGAATGATAAAGAAAGGAAAGGGCTGGTTTATGGACAAAAAAGAATTATTTGACGCGCTAGATGATTTTTCCCAACAGTTATTGGTAACCTTGGCCGATGTGGAAGCCATCAAGAAAAATCTCAAGAGCCTGGTAGAGGAAAATACAGCTCTTCGTTTGGAAAATAGTAAGTTGCGAGAACGCTTGGGTGAGGTGGAAGCAGACGCTCCAGTCAAGGCCAAGCATGTTCGTGAAAGTGTCCGTCGAATTTATAAAGATGGTTTTCACGTATGTAATGATTTTTATGGACAACGTCGAGAGCAGGACGAGGAATGTATGTTCTGTGACGAGTTGTTGTACAGGGAGTAGGCATGCAGATTCAAAAAAGTTTTAAGGGACAGTCTCCCTATGGCAAGCTGTACCTAGTGGCAACGCCGATTGGCAATCTAGATGATATGACCTTTCGAGCTGTTCAGACCTTGAAAGAAGTGGACTGGATTGCTGCTGAGGACACGCGCAATACAGGTCTTCTGCTCAAGCATTTTGACATTTCTACCAAGCAGATTAGTTTTCATGAGCACAATGCCAAGGAAAAGATTCCTGATTTGATTGGTTTCCTGAAAGCAGGACAAAGCATTGCTCAGGTATCCGACGCGGGTTTGCCTAGCATCTCAGACCCTGGTCATGATTTGGTTAAGGCAGCTATTGAGGAAGAGATTGCAGTTGTCACCGTTCCAGGTGCCTCTGCAGGGATTTCTGCCTTGATTGCAAGTGGTTTAGCGCCACAGCCACATATCTTTTATGGTTTTTTACCGAGAAAATCAGGCCAGCAAAAGCAATTTTTCGACTCGAAAAAAGACTATCCTGAAACACAAATTTTCTATGAATCCCCTCATCGTGTAGCAGATACGTTGGAAAATATGCTAGAAGTCTACGGTGACCGCTCGGTGGTCTTGGTCAGAGAATTGACCAAAATCTATGAAGAATACCAAAGAGGTACCATTTCGGAATTGCTGAAAAGCATAGCTGAAACGCCACTCAAGGGCGAATGCCTTCTCATCGTTGAAGGTGCTAGTCAGGATGTGGAGGAAAAAGACGAGGAGGACTTGTTCTTAGAAATCCAAGCCCGTATCCAGCAAGGCATGAAGAAAAATCAAGCTATCAAGGAAGTCGCAAAGATTTATCAGTGGAATAAAAGCCAGCTCTACGCTGCCTATCACGATTGGGAAGAAAATCAAGAAAATGACTAAACAGGGAAGTTTGCCTTCTTCCCTTTTTTTGTTATACTAGTAGAAGAAAAAATTAGAAAGATTTGTGGGAGTGAAAAAGTCCTGTGGACTTTTTCAGCCTGAGCCAAGAAAGTCGAAAGCGAAGTAAATCCGATTGGCTTTTTCAATGTGAACCTTGTCTTCACACTCCCAAAGAGGTATTAGTGTCGTGTCTCAATCTTATATCAATGTTATCGGTGCTGGTTTGGCAGGTTCTGAAGCAGCCTACCAAATCGCAGAGCGTGGTATTCCAGTTAAACTTTATGAAATGCGTGGGGTCAAGTCAACACCCCAGCACAAAACAGACAATTTTGCCGAGTTGGTTTGTTCCAATTCCTTGCGTGGGGATGCTTTGACTAACGCCGTAGGGCTTCTTAAGGAAGAAATGCGTCGCTTAGGTTCTGTTATCTTGGAATCAGCAGAAGCTACACGTGTTCCTGCTGGTGGTGCCCTTGCGGTGGACCGTGATGGTTTCTCCCAAATGGTGACTGAAAAAGTGGCCAACCATCCCTTGATTGAAGTGATTCGTGATGAAATTACAGAATTGCCAACGGATGTTATTACGGTTGTCTCTACTGGTCCTTTGACTAGCGATGCCCTAGCTGAAAAGATTCATGCCCTTAATGACGGCGATGGTTTCTATTTCTACGACGCGGCTGCGCCTATTATCGATGTCAACACTATTGATATGAGCAAGGTCTATCTCAAGTCTCGTTATGATAAGGGAGAGGCAGCCTACCTCAACGCGCCTATGACTAAGCAAGAGTTTATGGATTTCCATGAAGCCTTGGTCAATGCGGAGGAAGCACCGCTGAATTCCTTTGAAAAAGAAAAGTACTTTGAAGGTTGTATGCCTATCGAAGTTATGGCCAAACGTGGCATTAAAACTATGCTTTATGGTCCTATGAAACCAGTCGGTCTGGAGTATCCAGACGACTATACTGGACCTCGCGATGGAGAGTTCAAAACACCGTACGCTGTTGTTCAACTTCGTCAGGACAATGCGGCTGGTAGCCTCTACAATATCGTCGGTTTCCAAACCCACCTCAAATGGGGAGAACAAAAGCGTGTCTTCCAAATGATTCCAGGTCTTGAAAATGCGGAGTTTGTACGTTATGGTGTCATGCACCGCAATTCTTACATGGATTCACCACATCTTCTGGAGCAGACCTACCGTTCTAAGAAGCAACCAAACCTCTTCTTTGCTGGTCAGATGACGGGTGTGGAAGGCTATGTTGAATCAGCAGCATCAGGCTTGGTTGCGGGTATTAATGCAGCTCGTCTTTTCAAGGGAGAAAGCGAGGCTATTTTCCCAGAGACAACAGCGATTGGAAGTCTGGCTCATTATATCACTCACGCTGATAGCAAACATTTCCAACCAATGAATGTCAATTTTGGAATTATCAAGGAGTTGGAAGGCGAGCGTATTCGTGATAAGAAGGCTCGTTATGAAAAAATTGCAGAGCGTGCCCTTGCCGATTTAGAGGAATTTTTAACGGTCTAATTTTTTTGAAAGAATTGCTCATGGTACTATAAAAATCTTAGAAATTGTGATAAAATAGGTAGGATAAAAAAAGGAGAGTGAAAATGGCGAATCCCAAGTATAAACGTATTTTAATCAAGTTATCAGGTGAAGCCCTTGCCGGTGAACGTGGCGTAGGGATTGATATCCAAACAGTTCAAACAATCGCAAAAGAGATTCAAGAAGTTCATAGCTTAGGTATCGAAATTGCCCTTGTTATTGGTGGAGGAAATCTCTGGCGTGGAGAACCTGCAGCAGAAGCAGGAATGGACCGCGTTCAGGCAGATTACACAGGAATGCTTGGGACTGTTATGAATGCTCTTGTGATGGCAGATTCATTGCAACAAGTTGGTGTTGATACACGTGTACAAACAGCTATTGCCATGCAACAAGTGGCAGAGCCTTACGTACGTGGACGTGCCCTTCGTCACCTTGAAAAAGGCCGTATCGTTATCTTTGGTGCCGGAATTGGTTCACCTTACTTCTCAACAGATACAACAGCGGCCCTTCGTGCAGCTGAAATCGAAGCAGATGCCATTCTTATGGCTAAAAATGGTGTCGACGGTGTTTACAATGCCGATCCTAAGAAAGACAAGACAGCCGTTAAGTTTGAAGAATTGACTCACCGTGACGTTATCAACAAAGGTCTTCGTATCATGGACTCAACAGCTTCAACCCTCTCAATGGACAACGACATTGACCTGGTTGTCTTCAATATGAATCAACCAGGCAACATCAAACGTGTCGTATTTGGTGAAAATATCGGAACAACAGTTTCAAATAATATCGAAGAAAAGGAATAAGAAAGATTATGGCTAACGCAATTATTGAAAAAGCTAAAGAGAGAATGACCCAGTCTCATCAATCACTTGCTCGTGAATTTGGTGGTATCCGTGCTGGCCGTGCCAATGCAAGCTTGCTTGACCGTGTACATGTAGAATACTATGGAGTAGAAACTCCTCTTAACCAAATCGCTTCAATTACGATTCCAGAAGCGCGTGTTTTGTTGGTAACACCATTTGACAAATCTTCATTGAAAGATATCGAACGTGCCTTGAACGCTTCTGATCTTGGTATTACACCAGCTAATGATGGTTCTGTGATTCGCTTGGTTATCCCTGCTCTTACAGAAGAAACTCGTCGTGACCTTGCTAAAGAAGTGAAGAAGGTCGGTGAAAATGCTAAAGTGGCTGTGCGCAATATCCGTCGTGATGCTATGGATGAAGCCAAGAAACAAGAAAAAGCAAAAGAAATTACTGAAGACGAATTGAAGACTCTTGAAAAAGATATTCAAAAAGTAACAGACGATGCTGTCAAACACATCGACGACATGACTGCCAACAAAGAAAAAGAACTCTTGGAAGTCTAAAAATAAACAGAAAAACTCAGTTGGCATTGCTGGCTGAGTTTTATTCGAAAGAAGGAAATATGAATACAAATCTTGCAAGTTTTATCGTTGGACTCATCATCGATGAAAATGACCGTTTTTACTTTGTGCAAAAGGATGGCCAAACCTATGCCCTTGCCAAGGAAGAAGGTCAGCATACAGTAGGGGATACGGTTAAAGGTTTCGCCTATACAGATATGAAGCAAAAACTCCGCTTGACGACTCTAGAAGTGACTGCTACTCAGGACCAATTTGGTTGGGGACGTGTCACAGAAGTTCGTAAGGACTTGGGTGTTTTTGTGGATACAGGACTTCCTGACAAGGAAATCGTTGTGTCACTCGATATTCTTCCTGAGCTCAAGGAACTCTGGCCTAAGAAGGGCGACCAACTTTACATCCGTCTTGAAGTGGACAAGAAAGACCGTATCTGGGGCCTCTTGGCTTATCAAGAAGACTTCCAACGTCTGGCTCGTCCTGCCTACAACAACATGCAGAACCAAAACTGGCCAGCCATTGTATACCGTCTCAAGCTGTCAGGAACTTTTGTTTATCTGCCAGAGAATAATATGCTTGGCTTTATCCATCCTAGCGAGCGCTACGCAGAGCCACGTTTGGGACAAGTTCTAGATGCGCGTGTCATTGGTTTCCGTGAAGTGGACCGTACCTTGAACCTCTCCCTCAAACCACGTTCCTTTGAAATGTTGGAAAACGATGCTCAGATGATTTTGACCTACTTGGAAAGCAATGGCGGTTTCATGACCTTAAATGATAAGTCATCTCCTGATGATATCAAGGCAACCTTTGGCATTTCTAAAGGTCAGTTCAAGAAAGCACTCGGTGGCTTGATGAAGGCTGGTAAAATCAAGCAAGACCAGTTTGGGACAGAGTTGATTTAGGGTGGTTTATGAGAAAATCATTTTATACTTGGCTCATGACTGAGCGTAATCCTAAAAGTAACAGTCCTAAAGCCATCTTGGCAGATCTAGCATTTGAAGAGTCAGCCTTCCCAAAACATACGGATGATTTTGATGAGGTCAGTCGATTTTTGGAGGAGCATGCTAGTTTCTCTTTTAACCTAGGAGACTTTGACGCTATCTGGCAAGAATACTTAGAACACTAGCATTTATTCATTGGGTTTGGGCTAGTAATTTATCCATCCCTTTGCTATAATAAAAAGAAATAAACGGATTAGAGAGGTTCTTTATTTGAAGGAACATTCAATAGACATTCAACTGAGTCATCCAGATGACCTGTTTCATCTTTTTGGTTCCAATGAACGCCATCTTCGTTTGATGGAAGAAGAGCTTGATGTTGTGATTCATGCCCGTACAGAGATTGTACAGGTTTTGGGAGAAGAGACTGCTTGCGAGGAAGCCCGTCAGGTTATTCAGGCTTTGATGGTCTTGGTAAATCGTGGGATGACCGTTGGTACGCCAGATGTAGTGACGGCTATTAGTATGGTCAAAAACGATGAAATTGATAAGTTTGTTGCCCTTTACGAAGAAGAAATCATCAAGGACAATACAGGGAAGCCTATCCGTGTCAAAACACTGGGTCAAAAACTTTATGTGGACAGTGTCAAACAGCATGATGTGACATTTGGAATTGGGCCAGCAGGTACAGGGAAGACCTTTCTTGCAGTGACCTTGGCTGTGACAGCTCTTAAACGTGGTCAGGTTAAGCGGATTATCCTAACACGCCCAGCGGTGGAAGCAGGAGAGAGTCTAGGTTTTCTTCCGGGTGATCTCAAGGAGAAGGTAGATCCTTACCTTCGACCCGTTTATGATGCCCTGTATCAGATTTTGGGGAAAGACCAAACGACTCGTCTCATGGAGCGTGAAATTATTGAGATTGCACCTCTTGCCTACATGCGTGGACGGACATTGAATGATGCATTTGTCATTCTCGATGAGGCTCAAAATACGACCATCATGCAGATGAAGATGTTTTTGACGCGTTTAGGTTTTAATTCTAAGATGATTGTCAATGGAGATATCAGTCAGATTGACCTGCCACGTAATGTCAAGTCCGGTTTGATTGATGCTCAAGAGAAACTCAAGAACATTCACCAGATTGACTTAGTTCATTTTTCAGCTAAGGATGTGGTTCGCCATCCTGTTGTCGCTCAGATTATCCGAGCTTATGAACCAGCTCCAGTTAAAAATGAAGAGCGTGAAGAAGTCCAAGAAGAAACAGAATAGCAAAAAAGAGCAGTTCAGGTGGAAGAAACATATGGAATCAATCTTTTTAAAACTAGCTCAGTATCCCATAGTGGAGACAGAGCGTTTATTGCTTAGACCTGTAACCTTGGATGATGCAGAAGCAATGTTTGCCTATGCCTCGGACAAGGATAATACACGTTACACTTTTCCAACCAATCAAAATTTAGAAGAAACCAAGAATAACATTGCTCAGTTCTACTTGGCCAATCCCTTGGGACGGTGGGGAATAGAACTAAAAAGCAATGGTCAGTTTATTGGAACCATTGACTTGCACAAGATTGATCCTGTTCTTAAGAAGGCAGCTATTGGCTACATTATCAATAAAAAGTATTGGAATCAAGGATTGACGACAGAAGCCAATCGCGCCGTAATTGAGCTAGCTTTTGAGAAGATTGGAATGAACAAGTTGACCGCCCTTCACGATAAGGATAATCCCGCATCTGGCAAGGTCATGGAGAAATCAGGCATGCGTTTTTCCCATGCAGAACCATATGCTTGTATGGACCAGCATGAAGAAGGCCGAATCGTTACAAGAGTTCATTATGTCTTGACCAAGGAAGACTATTTTGCAAATAAATAAGCAGTTGAGAAGAATTTTTCAACTGTTTTTTTCTTCCTCTTACGAATAATCTAAGAGAGGAGAAAATATGGAAACAATTATCGAAAAAATAAAAGAGTATAAAATCATCGTCATCTGTACTGGTCTGGGATTACTTGTCGGAGGATTTTTCCTGCTAAAACCAGCTCCACAAATACCTGTTAAAGAAACGAATTTGCAGGCCGAAGTCGCAGCTGTTTCCAAGGATTCATCGACCGAAAAGGAAGTGAAAAAGGAAGAGAAGGACGAACATCTTGAACAAGATTTAATTACAGTAGATGTCAAAGGTGCTGTTAAAGCACCTGGAATTTATGATTTGCCGGTAGGTAGTCGGGTCAATGATGCTGTTCAGAAGGCTGGTGGCTTGACAGAGCAAGCAGACAGTAAGGCACTCAATCTAGCTCAGAAAGTTAGTGATGAGGCTCTGGTTTACGTTCCTACTAAGGGAGAAGAGACAGCTAGTCAACAGACTGGTTCTGGAGTGGCTTCTTCAACAAGCAAGGAAAAGAAGGTCAATCTCAACAAGGCCAGTCTGGAAGAACTCAAGCAGGTCAAGGGACTGGGAGGAAAACGAGCTCAGGACATTATCGATCATCGTGAAACAAATGGGAAATTCAAGTCGGTTGATGAACTCAAGAAAGTCTCTGGCATTGGTGCTAAAACGATAGAAAAGCTAAAAGACTATGTTACAGTGGATTAAGAATTTCCAAATTCCCCTAATCTATCTGAGTTTTCTATTGCTCTGGCTTTACTACGCAATTTTCTCGGCGTCCTATCTCGCACTGCTGGGCTTCGTTTTTCTGCTAGTCTGTCTCTTTATCCAATTTCCTTGGAAATCTGTTAGAAAAGTTCTAGTGATTTGTGGAATTTTTGGATTCTGGTTTGTTTTTCAAACTTGGCAACAGAGTCAAGCTAGTCAAAACCTAGCATATTCTGTTGAAAGGGTACGGATTTTGCCTGACACTATTAAGGTCAATGGTGACAGTCTGTCCTTTCGTGGTAAGTCTGATGGACGCATTTTTCAAGTCTATTACAAGCTTCAGTCCGAGAATGAAAAAGAGCAATTTCAAGTCTTAACAGACCTTCATGAGATAGAACTTGAAGGAAAACTTTCAGAACCAGAAGGGCAGAGAAATTTTGGTGGCTTTAATTACCAAGCCTATTTGAAGACTCAGGGAATTTACCAGACTCTCAATATCAAAAAAATCCAGTCACTTCAAAAGGTTGGCAGTTGGGACATAGGTGAAAACCTGTCTAGCTTACGTCGAAAGGCTGTAGTTTGGATTAAGACGCACTTTCCAGACCCTATGCGCAACTACATGACAGGGCTTCTATTAGGACATCTGGACACAGATTTTGAGGAGATGAATGAGCTGTATTCCAGTCTAGGAATTATTCACCTTTTTGCCTTGTCGGGTATGCAGGTAGGTTTTTTCATGGACGGATTTAAGAAACTCCTCTTGCGATTGGGCTTGACCCAAGAAAAGTTGAAATGGCTGACCTATCCCTTTTCTATTATCTATGCAGGACTGACAGGATTTTCAGCCTCGGTCATTCGTAGTCTTTTGCAAAAGCTACTGGCTCAACATGGGGTTAAGGACTTGGATAATTTTGCCTTGACGGTGCTTGTCCTCTTTATTGTCATGCCAAACTTTTTCTTGACAGCAGGAGGAGTCTTGTCCTGCGCTTATGCTTTTATCTTGACCATGACCAGCAAAGAAGGGGATGGGCTAAAGGCTGTTGTTAGAGAAAGTCTAGTCATCTCCTTGGGAATATTGCCCATTCTGTCCTTCTATTTTGCGGAATTTCAACCTTGGTCCATCCTTTTGACCTTTGTCTTTTCCTTTCTTTTTGACTTGGTCTTCTTACCGCTCTTGTCTATCTTATTTGCCCTTTCCTTTCTCTATCCAGTCATTCAGCTTAATTTTATTTTTGAATGGTTGGAGGGAATGATTCGCTTGGTCTCACAGGTGGCAAGTAGACCTCTAGTCTTTGGACAACCCAATGCATGGCTTTTAATTTTATTGTTAATTTCCTTGGCTTTGGTCTATGATTTGAGGAAAAACATTAAAAGACTAGCAGTGTTGAGCTTATTGATTACAGGTCTCTTTTTCTTGACCAAGCATCCACTGGAAAATGAAATCACCATGCTGGATGTGGGGCAAGGGGAAAGTGTTTTCCTACGTGATGTAACTGGGAAAACCATTCTCATAGATGTTGGTGGCAAGGCAGAATCTGATAAGAAAATCGAAAAATGGCAAGAAAAGGCGACGATCAGCAATGCCCAGAGAAGCTTGATCCCCTATCTTAAAAGTCGAGGAGTAGCCAAGATTGACCAGCTGATTTTGACAAATACGGACAAGGAACATGTTGGAAATTTGTTGGAGGTGACCAAGGCTTTCCATGTGGGCGAAATTTTAGTATCAAAAGGCAGTCTGAAACAGAAGGAATTTGTGGCAGAATTACAGGCGACTCAAACCAAGGTTCGTAGTGTGTCAGTGGGAGAGAATTTGCCAATTTTCGGAAGTCAGTTAGAAGTCCTATCTCCAAGGAAAATTGGAGATCATGAAGATACCCTGGTTTTGTATGGAAAACTCTTGGATAAAAACTTTCTTTTCACAGGAAATTTGGAGGAGAAAGGAGAGAAGGACTTGCTGAAGCATTATCCTGACCTAGAGATAGATGTTTTGAAGGCTGGTCAACATGGCAATAAAAAATCATCAAGTTCAGCCTTTTTAGAACAGCTCAAACCAGAGATGACTCTCATCTCAGTTGGAAAGAATAATCGAACGAAATTCCCCCATCAGGAAACTTTGACACGACTGGAAGGTATCAATAGCAAAGTATATCGAACTGACCAACAAGGAGCTACTAGGTTTAAAGGTTGGAAAAGTTGGAAAATCGAAAGCGCTCGATAGGAAGGATAAATACTATATATTAGTAAAATAAACTAAAAATCTGTTGCATAATAATGATAAAAACGATATAATGAAAGCGTATTCAATTTCAATGATATAAAACTATTAAAAATTAGTAAAAACCGTTTAATTAGTTAGTTTATGATCTATTTGTCTTTTTCAGTCCAGTGTATCTGCTGTGAGCGTTCTTAAAACTTATAGGTATGTTTGGAATACCTACTATCGGTCTAGTATGAATTACCACAGACATAGCTATATTAACGTTCCATCATGGTCTCGTTATTATAGCTATTCTGAGTATAAAGTTGGTTCTGGCTGGAATTACGATCGTTATGAGGTACTAAACTACTACAGCGGAGGCTATTAATCCAAAAAGGAGGGCTAGGTATGTTGCATCTTACTCATGTGACCTTAAAAACGCGACAAGTCATCTTACAAGATGTTGATTTTACATTTGAAAAGGGTAGGATTTATGGTATTCTTGCTATCAATGGCTCTGGAAAGACGACACTGTTCCGCGCCATTAGCAATTTAATTCCTATAAGTAGTGGAAATATTGCAGCCCCTCCTTCTTTATTTTATTATGAGAGTATTGAATGGCTGGATGGAAACTTAAGTGGGATGGACTACCTTCGTCTTATCAAAAACATCTGGAAGTCAGGGCTGAACTTGGGGGATGAAATTGATTACTGGGAAATGTCGGACTATGTCAGACTTCCCATTCGCAAGTATTCCTTAGGCATGAAGCAACGCTTGGTGATTGCCATGTATTTCCTCAGTCAGGCGAAATGCTGGCTCATGGATGAGATTACAAATGGCTTAGATGAGTATTATCGACAGAAGTTTTTTGATAGGCTAGCAAAAATCGATAGACAAGAACAGCTGGTTCTTTTAAGTTCCCACTATAAGGAAGAGTTGCTTGATGTCTGCGATAGAGTAGTAACCATTCATCAGGGGCAGATAGAAGAGGTTTAGTTTATGAAAGATATTAGTCTATTTTTATTAAAAAAAGTTTTCAAAAGTCGCTTAAACTGGATTATCTTAGCTTTATTTGTATCTGGACTCGGTGTTACCTTTTATTTTAATAGTCAGACTGCAAACTCCGTCAGCTTGGAGAGCGAGTTGGAAACCCGTCTTGTAAAAGATGAGAGAGTCATCAATGAATATGAAGAGAAACTCTCCCAAATATCTGATACCAACTCGGAGGAATACCAGATTGCTAAAATTAATTTAGAGTCGGAAAAAAATCTTTTGACTCAAAAGAAAGAAATTCTGGCTTTGTTAAGAGAAGGACGCTGGAAAGAAGCCTACTATTTGCAGTGGAAAGATGAGGAAAAGAGTTATGAAATTGTATCGAAGCAACCGACTTCTAGTTCTGACTTAAAAATGGCGGTTGACCGCGAACGAAAGACTTACCAAGCCCTATATCCCTTGAACATAAAAGCCCACAATTTAGTTTATCCGACCCACGGGATTGATCAGATTGTCTGGATTTTAGAGCTTATCATCCCAAGCTTGTTTGTGGTTGCTATTATTTTTATGCTAACGCAACTATTTGCAGAAAGATATCAAAATCATCTGGATACAGCTCACTTATATCCTTTTTCAAAAGTGAAATTTGCAATATCCTCTCTTGGAGTTGGAGTGGGTTATGTAACTGTGCTGTTTATCGGAATCAGCGGATTTTCTTTTCTAGTGGGAAGTCTGACAAGTGGTTTTGGACAGTTAGATTATCCCTACCCGATTTATAGCTTAGTGAATCAAGAGGTAACTATTGGAAAGATACAAGATGTGTTATTTCCTGGCTTGTTATTAGCTTTCTTAGCCTTTATCGTCATTGTGGAAGTAGTGTACTTGATTACTTACTTTTTCAAGCAAAAAATGCCTGTCCTCTTTCTTTCACTCATTGGGATTGTTGGCTTATTGTTTGGCATCCAAACAATTCAGCCTCTTCAAAGGATTGCACATCTGATTCCTTTTACTTACTTACGTTCAGTGGAGATTTTATCTGGAAGATTACCTAAGCTGATTGATAATGTCAATCTAAATTGGAGCATGGGGATGGTCTTACTTCCTTGCCTGATTATCCTTTTGTTAGTGGGAATTCTATTTATCGAAAGATGGGGAAGTTCACGGAAAAAGGAAGTTTTTAATAGATTCTAGCTTTCCTATACAGAAAATAAGAAAAAACTAACATAGAGAGGGAATCACCTTGGTTCTCTCTTTTTGATGCGGCAACCAAGACAAAATACAAACACAAACTTTTCAAAAAAATAACTTTTTATCTTGACAAGGGCTAGAAAACTTGGTATCATATAAGAGTTGAGAAAAGCAGAAGTGAGAGCTTCTCGCCTTGTGACATTAAGTTGCCTGGCCCTACGGATGAAAAGTTTCTAAGAAACGCTATCATAACGTGCGGGCTTGTATATTTACGAGTCCGCTATTGTTTTTCTCTAATAAAACAAAAGAGGTGAAAACCATAGCAAAGCAAGACTTATTCATCAATGATGAGATTCGTGTACGTGAAGTTCGCTTGATTGGTCTTGAAGGAGAACAGCTAGGCATCAAGCCACTCAGTGAAGCGCAAGCTTTGGCTGATAACGCTAATGTTGACCTGGTATTGATTCAACCCCAAGCCAAACCGCCTGTTGCAAAAATTATGGACTACGGTAAGTTCAAATTTGAGTACCAGAAGAAGCAAAAAGAACAACGTAAAAAACAAAGTGTTGTTACTGTGAAAGAAGTTCGTCTAAGTCCAACTATTGACAAGGGTGACTTTGATACAAAACTTCGCAATGCACGCAAATTCCTTGAAAAAGGAAATAAAGTTAAGGTATCTATTCGCTTTAAGGGTCGTATGATTACCCATAAAGAGATTGGTGCAAAAGTTTTAGCCGAGTTTGCTGAAGCAACTCAAGATATTGCAATCATCGAACAGCGTGCTAAAATGGATGGACGTCAAATGTTCATGCAATTGGCGCCAGCGACTGACAAAAAATAATTGTCAGAAAGTTAAATAAAGGAGAAAAAATCATGCCAAAACAAAAAACACACCGCGCATCAGCTAAACGTTTCAAACGTACAGGTTCTGGTGGACTTAAACGTTTCCGTGCTTACACTTCTCACCGTTTCCACGGAAAAACTAAGAAACAACGTCGTCATCTTCGTAAAGCATCTATGGTGCATTCAGGAGATTACAAACGTATCAAAGCAATGCTTACTCGCTTGAAATAATAGCTTGACTGTAAGTAAACAATTCTAGGAAATATTTGGAGGAAATAAAACATGGCACGTGTTAAAGGTGGCGTTGTATCGCGCAAACGTCGTAAACGTATTCTTAAATTAGCAAAAGGTTACTATGGAGCTAAACACATCTTGTTCCGTACTGCAAAAGAACAAGTAATGAACTCTTACTACTATGCATACCGTGATCGTCGTCAGAAAAAACGTGACTTCCGCAAATTGTGGATCACTCGTATCAACGCGGCAGCTCGTATGAACGGACTTTCATACTCACAATTGATGCATGGTTTGAAATTGGCTGAGATCGAAGTTAACCGTAAAATGCTTGCGGACTTGGCTGTTAACGATGCAGCAGCTTTCACAGCTCTTGCAGATGCAGCTAAAGCAAAACTTAGTAAATAATAACTGATAAGACTGGAACAGAATTGTCCCAGTCTTTTTCAAAATAAAGGAGAAAAATATGGCTTCAAAAATGCTACACACTTGCTTGCGTGTAGAAAATCTTGAAAAATCAATTGCATTCTATCAAGATGCTTTTGGATTTAAAGAATTGCGTCGCAGAGATTTTCCAGACCATGCCTTCACGATTGTCTATCTAGGTCTTGAAGGTGACGACTATGAGTTGGAGTTGACTTATAACTATAATCACGGCCCTTATGTGGTTGGAGATGGGTTTGCCCATATCGCCCTCAGTACACCTGATCTTGAGGTGCTTCATCAAGAGCACAGTGCCAAAGGCTATGAAGTGACTGAGCCAAATGGTCTACCAGGAACTGCACCTAACTATTACTTTGTCAAAGACCCTGATGGCTACAAGGTCGAAGTCATTCGTGAAAAATAATCTAGTGAAGTCAAGTAGAATGTTCGTTTTCTACTTGACTTTTTTTGGTTGAAAGAGTATACTAATAAAAATTTAACCTTTAAGGGGAGTCCAGAGAGACTCACAAGGTGTCAGATAAAAGAATAGTACAATTTTCTAGAGGAGACTTTTTGAGTGTGCTCTCTTGTCTTGTACGATTTTAACTGAGACCTTGCACTAGCAAGGTCTTTTCTTTGTCTGGTCCCCTTAAAATTTAAGGAGGAAAAGTCATGAATCCCACATGTAAGAAACGTTTGGGTGCAATTCGTTTGGAAACCATGAAGGTGGTTGCACAGGAGGAAATCGCGCCAAAAATCTTTGAATTAGTCCTAGAAGGGGAAATGGTTGAAGCTATGCGAGCAGGCCAATTTCTTCATCTGCGTGTGCCTGATGACGCCCATCTTTTGCGCCGTCCTATTTCGATTTCATCTATTGATAAGGCAAACAAGCAGTGTCATCTCATTTATCGGATTGAAGGGGCTGGGACAGCTATTTTTTCAACCTTAAGTCAGGGAGATACTCTTGATGTGATGGGCCCTCAGGGAAATGGTTTTGACTTGTCTGACCTAGATGAGCAGAGCCAGGTTCTCCTTGTTGGTGGGGGGATTGGTGTTCCTCCCTTGCTTGAGGTGGCCAAGGAATTGCATGCGCGTGGTGTGAAAGTAGTGACAGTTCTCGGTTTTGCTAATAAGGATGCTGTTATTTTAGAGACGGAATTAGCTCAATATGGTCAAGTATTCGTAACGACAGATGATGGTTCTTATGGTATCAAGGGAAATGTTTCCGTTGTCATCAAGGATTTAGACAGTCAGTTTGATGCTGTTTACTCATGTGGGGCGCCTGGAATGATGAAGTATATCAATCAAACCTTTTATGACCATCCAAGAGCTTATCTATCTCTGGAATCTCGTATGGCTTGTGGGATGGGAGCTTGCTATGCCTGTGTCCTAAAAGTACCAGAAAGTGAGACGGTCAGCCAACGCGTCTGTGAAGATGGTCCTGTTTTCCGCACAGGAACAGTTGTATTATAAGGAGAAAATCATGACTAGAAATCGTTTACAAGTTTCTCTACCTGGTTTGGATTTGAAAAATCCGATTATTCCAGCATCAGGCTGTTTTGGTTTTGGACAAGAGTATGTCAAGTACTATGATTTAGACCTTTTAGGTTCTATTATGATCAAGGCGACAACCCTTGAAGCCCGTTTTGGCAATCCAACTCCAAGGGTGGCAGAGACACCTGCTGGTATGCTTAATGCAATTGGCTTGCAAAATCCTGGTTTGGAAGTTGTTTTGGCTGAAAAGCTACCTTGGCTGGAAAGAGAATATCCAAATCTTCCTATTATTGCCAATGTAGCTGGTTTTTCAAAACAAGAGTATGCGGCTGTTTCTCATGGTATTTCCAAGGCAGCCAATGTAAAGGCTATTGAGCTCAATATTTCTTGCCCTAACGTAGATCACTGTAATCACGGACTTTTGATTGGTCAAGATCCAGATTTGGCTTATGATGTGGTAAAAGCAGCTGTAGAAGCGTCTGATGTGCCAGTTTATGTCAAATTAACCCCGAGTGTGACCGATATCGTTACTGTCGCAAAGGCAGCAGAGGATGCAGGAGCAAGTGGATTAACCATGATTAATACTCTAGTTGGAATGCGCTTTGACCTCAAAACCAGAAAACCAATCTTGGCCAATGGAACAGGTGGAATGTCTGGTCCAGCAGTATTTCCAGTAGCCCTCAAACTCATTCGCCAAGTAGCCCAAACAACAGACCTGCCTATCATTGGAATGGGGGGAGTGGATTCGGCTGAAACTGCACTAGAAATGTATCTGGCGGGAGCATCTGCTATTGGAGTTGGAACAGCCAACTTTACCAATCCATATGCCTGTCCTGATATCATCGAAAATTTACCAAAAGTCATGGACAAATACGGCATCAGCAGTCTAGAAAATCTACGCAAGGAAGTAAAAGAGTCTCTGAGGTAAGCTGTAATAAATTTTTTCATGATTGTCTACAGCATGTTAAGAAAGTATGTTAAAAATCCTGATTACAAGTAAAATCAGGATTTTTTCATGGATGCGATTTTTTCTGGGTCTGGTGTGACACGGAGGGTCTTTTGTCCTGTGTAAGTGACAAAGCCGGGTTTTCCACCAGTTGGTTTATTGAGTTTCTTGACTTCAATCATATCCACCTGCACCAGATTTGACAGGCGACCTTGAGAGAAGTAGGCGGCCAGCTCTGCTGCGTCTGTCTTGACTTCATCAGATGGGTCAAGATTTCCTGAGATGACAACATGGCTTCCAGGAATATCCTTGGCATGGAACCAAAGTTCCTCCTTGCGTGCCATTTTAAAGGTTAGTTCCTCATTTTGCAGATTGTTTCTACCGACGTAGATGATGGTTTTGCCATCGCTTGCTAGGTATTGTTCTGGTTTTTTACGTTTCTGGATTTTCTCCCGTTGTCTTCTGCGGATAAAGCCAGTTTGAATTAATTCTTCACGGATTTCAGCGATTTCTTCTAGTCCAGCTTGGTTGAGAACAGTTTCCACACTTTCTAGATAGAGAATGGTTGCCTTGGTTTCCTCAATTAGATCAGTCAAGTATTTGACAGCTTCTTTTAATTTCTGATAACGTTTAAAGTAGCGTTGGGCATTCTGGTTGGGAGTCAGAGCCTTATCAAGTGCAATCGTGATAGGTTGGTTGGTGTAGTAGTTGTCTAGGATAACCTGGTCTTGGTCGTTAGGCACTTGGTGGAGGAATGTTGTTAGCAATTCTCCTTTTTGGCGAAATTCTTCAGCGTTGTCTGTCGCCAGTAACTCTTTTTCTTGTTTTTTCAGCTTATGGCGATTTTTTTGAAGTTCATTTTCAACACGACGAATCAGTTCACTGGCTTGTTGTTTGACGCGGTCGCGCTCAGCCTTATCCTTATAGTAGGTGTCCAACAAATCAGAAAGACTGGCAAAAGGCTCTCCCACCTGATTTGCAAAAGGAACTGGACTGAAGGAAGTCTCAGTCCAGCATGGCTTGGTTTCTTGATTGAAAAAGTTTCGGAAAGTGGCAAGTTTTTCACTAACCAGTATGCTTTCCAATTCATTTGCCGTATCGCGTCCCAGACCTTGAAAGAGGCTTTGAAGATTTTTAGCTGTCGTTTCCTGTGTTTGCAGGATTTCAAAGAGCTTCTCGTCCTTGATAGTAAAAGGATTGAGAGATTCCGTACTTGGCGGAGCGATGTAGGTCGACCCAGGAAGCAAGGTGCGGTAGCTATTTTGTGAAAAGCCAACATGTTTGATAACTTCGAGGATTTTATGACTGCTCTTATCAACCAGTAGAATATTACTGTGCTTCCCCATGATTTCGATAATCAAGGTAGCCTGAATATGGTCCCCAATCTCGTTTTTATTGGAAACTGTCATTTCCACAATACGGTCATTTTCCACTTGCTCAATCGATTCAATCAGGGCCCCCTGTAAATACTTTCTCAAAACCATGATAAAGGTTGATGGTTGGGCTGGATTTTCAAAAGTTGTTTGGGTCAGCTGAATGCGTCCAAAAACTGGATGGGCAGAAAGGAGCAGGCGATGGCTTTGGCGATTGCTGCGGATTTGCAAGACCAACTCTTGTTCAAAAGGCTGATTGATTTTCTGGATGCGACCGTTCACTAACTCTCTTCGCAATTCCTCAACCATGTGGTGTAAAAAAAATCCGTCAAATGACATCGTTCTCTCCTTGTGATTGTATTCCATAGTATTATATCAAAAAGGTAGAATAAAATCATGGAAATGTGGTATAATAAAGCCAAGTAAAGAGAAACGAGAAGCACATGTATATTGAAATGGTAGATGAAACTGGTCAAGTTTCAAAAGAAATGTTGCAACAAACCCAAGAAATTTTGGAATTTGCAGCCCAAAAATTAGGTAAAGAAGACAAGGAGATGGCAGTTACCTTTGTGACCAATGAGCGTAGTCATGAACTCAATCTGGAGTACCGTGACACAGACCGTCCGACAGATGTTATCAGCCTTGAATATAAACCAGAGTTGGAAATTGCCTTTGACGAAGAGGATTTACTTGAAAATCCAGAATTGGCAGAGATGATATCTGAGTTTGATGCCTATATTGGGGAACTGTTCATCTCTATCGATAAGGCACATGAGCAGGCCGAGGAATATGGCCATAGCTTTGAGCGTGAGATGGGCTTCTTGGCAGTACACGGCTTTTTACATATCAACGGCTATGATCACTACACTCCGGAAGAAGAAGCGGAGATGTTCGGTTTACAAGAAGAAATTTTGACAGCCTATGGACTCACAAGACAATAAACGAAAATGGAAAAATCGTGACCTGATATCTAGTTTAGAATTTGCCATCACAGGGATTTTTACTGCTATCAAGGAAGAACGCAATATGCGAAAACATGCGGTGACGGCTCTTGTAGTCATTCTTGCAGGTTTTGTTTTTCAGGTGTCACGAATCGAATGGCTCTTTCTCCTATTGAGCATTTTCTTGGTAGTAGCCTTTGAAATTATCAATTCTGCTATCGAAAATGTGGTGGATTTGGCCAGTCACTATCACTTTTCTATGCTGGCTAAAAATGCCAAGGATATGTCGGCTGGCGCGGTATTAGTGGTCTCTCTTTTCGCAGCCTTAACAGGCGCATTGATTTTTCTCCCACGAATCTGGGATTTATTATTTTAAACAGTAAGAGGAAATTATGACATTTAAATCAGGCTTTGTAGCCATTTTAGGACGTCCCAATGTTGGGAAGTCAACTTTTTTAAATCACGTTATGGGGCAAAAGATTGCCATCATGAGTGACAAGGCGCAGACAACGCGCAACAAAATTATGGGAATTTACACGACCGATAAGGAGCAGATTATCTTTATCGATACACCAGGGATTCACAAGCCTAAAACAGCCCTTGGGGATTTCATGGTTGAGTCTGCCTACAGCACCCTTCGTGAAGTGGATACAGTTCTATTTATGGTACCTGCGGATGAGGCGCGTGGTAAGGGGGACGACATGATTATCGAGCGTCTCAAGACTGCCAAGGTTCCTGTTATTCTGGTGGTGAACAAGATTGATAAGGTTCACCCAGACCAGCTCTTGTCTCAGATTGATGACTTCCGTAACCAGATGGACTTCAAGGAAATTGTCCCAATCTCAGCTCTTCAGGGAAATAACGTCTCTCGTCTAGTGGATATTTTGAGTGAAAATCTGGACGAAGGTTTCCAATATTTCCCGTCTGATCAAATTACAGACCATCCAGAGCGTTTCTTGGTTTCAGAAATGGTTCGTGAGAAAGTCTTGCACCTAACTCGTGAAGAGATTCCGCATTCTGTCGCAGTAGTTGTGGATTCTATGAAACGAGATGAAGAGACAAACAAGGTTCACATTCGTGCAACTATCATGGTCGAGCGCGATAGCCAGAAAGGGATCATCATTGGTAAAGGTGGTGCTATGCTTAAGAAAATTGGTAGCATGGCCCGTCGTGATATCGAACTCATGCTAGGAGACAAGGTTTTCCTAGAAACATGGGTCAAGGTCAAGAAAAACTGGCGTGATAAAAAGCTAGATTTGGCTGACTTTGGCTATAATGAAAAAGAATACTAAGTAGAGGTGGGCTCATGCCTGCTTCTTGTTTTTACAGAAGGAGGACTTATGCCTGAATTACCTGAGGTTGAAACCGTTCGTCGTGGCTTAGAAAAATTGATTTTGGGAAAGAAGATTTCGAGTGTAGAAATTCGCTATCCCAAGATGATTAAGACAGATTTGGACGAGTTTCAAAAGGAAGTGCCTGGTCAGATTGTTGAGTCAATGGGACGTCGTGGCAAATATTTGCTTTTCTACCTGACAGATAAGGTCTTGATTTCCCATCTGCGGATGGAGGGCAAGTATTTTTACTATCCAGACCAAGTACCTGAACGCAAGCATGCCCATGTTTTCTTTCAGTTTGAGGACGGTGGAACGCTTGTTTATGAGGATGTACGCAAGTTTGGAACCATGGAACTCTTGGTGCCTGACCTTTTAGATGCCTACTTTATTTCTAAAAAATTAGGTCCTGAACCAAGGGAGCAAGACTTTGATTTACAGGTCTTTCAAGCTGCCCTAGCTAAGTCTAAAAAGCCTATCAAATCCCACCTTTTAGACCAGACCTTGGTAGCTGGTCTTGGCAATATTTATGTGGATGAAGTTCTCTGGCGAGCTCAGGTTCATCCAGCTAGACCTTCGCAAACTTTGACAGTAGCAGAAGCGTCAGCCATTCATGACCAGATCATTGCTGTTTTGGGTCAGGCTGTTGAAAAAGGAGGCTCGACCATCCGGACCTATACCAATGCCTTTGGGGAAGATGGAACCATGCAGGATTTTCATCAGGTCTATGATAAGGCTGGTCGAGAATGTGTACGCTGTGGTACCATCATTGAGAAAATCCAACTAGGCGGACGAGGAACTCACTTTTGTCCTCAGTGCCAAAGGAGGGGCTGATGGGAAAAATCATTGGAATCACTGGGGGAATTGCCTCTGGTAAGTCAACTGTGACAAATTTTCTAAGAAAGCAAGGCTTTCAAGTAGTGGATGCCGACGCAGTCGTCCACCAACTACAGAAACCTGGTGGTCGTCTGGTTAAGGCTCTAGTCCAGCACTTTGGGCAAGAAATCATCCTTGCAAACGAAGAACTCAATCGCCCTCTCCTAGCTAGTCTCATCTTTTCAAATCCTGAAGAGCAAGAATGGTCTAAGCAAATTCAAGGGGAGATTATCCGTGAGGAACTAGCTACGTTAAGAGACCAATTGGCTCAGACAGAAGAGATTTTCTTCATGGATATTCCCCTACTTTTTGAGCAGGACTACGTCTCTTGGTTTGATGAGACTTGGTTGGTCTATGTGGACCGAGATGTCCAAGTAGAACGCTTAATGAAAAGGGACCACTTGTCCAAAGATGAAGCTGAGTTTCGTCTGGCAGCCCAGTGGCCTTTAGAGAAAAAGAAAGATTTGGCCAGCCATGTTTTAAACAACAATGGAAATCAGGACCAGCTTCTTACTCAGGTGTTCTCCCTGCTTGAGGGAGGTAAGCAAGATGACAGAGATTAACTGGAAGGATAATCTGCGCATTGCCTGGTTTGGTAATTTTCTGACAGGAGCCAGTATTTCCTTAGTTGTGCCTTTTATGCCCATCTTTGTGGAAAATCTAGGTGTAGGGAGTGATCAAGCTGCTTTTTATGCAGGATTAGCTATTTCTGTCTCTGCTATTTCCGCGGCGCTCTTTTCTCCTATCTGGGGAATCCTTGCTGATAAATACGGCCGAAAACCCATGATGATTCGTGCTGCTCTGGCCATGACTATCACTATGGGGGGATTGGCTTTTGTGCCAAATATTTATTGGTTAATCTTTCTTCGTTTACTGAATGGTGTATTTACGGGTTTTGTTCCCAATGCAATGGCCTTGATAGCTAGTCAGGTTCCCAAGGAAAAATCAGGCTCTGCCTTAGGTACTTTGTCTACAGGCGTAGTTGCAGGTACTCTAACTGGTCCCTTTATTGGTGGCTTTATCGCAGAATTATTTGGCATTCGTACTGTCTTTTTACTGGTTGGTAGTTTTCTATTTTTAGCTGCTATTTTGACTATTTGCTTTATCAAGGAAGATTTTCAACCAGTAGCCAAGGAAAAGGTCATTCCAACAAAGGAATTGTTTACATCAGTTAAATATCCCTATCTCTTGGTTAACCTCTTTCTGACCAGTTTTGTCATCCAATTTTCAGCCCAATCAATCGGTCCTATCTTAGCTCTGTATGTGCGCGACTTAGGCCAGACAGAGAATCTTCTTTTTGTCTCTGGTTTGATTGTATCCAGTATGGGCTTTTCCAGCATGATGAGTGCAGGTGTTATGGGCAAGCTAGGTGACAAAGTGGGCAATCATCGTCTCTTGGTTGTCGCCCAGTTTTATTCAGTCATCATCTATCTCCTCTGTGCTAATGCCTCTAGCCCCCTTCAACTAGGACTCTATCGTTTCCTCTTTGGATTGGGAACCGGTGCCTTGATTCCCGGAGTTAATGCCCTTCTCAGCAAGATGACGCCCAAAGCTGGTATTTCGAGGGTATTTGCCTTTAATCAGGTATTCTTTTATCTGGGAGGTGTCGTTGGGCCTATGGCAGGTTCTGCAGTAGCAGGTCAATTTGGCTACCATGCAGTATTTTATGCGACAAGTCTTTGTGTTGCCTTTAGTTGTCTCTTTAACCTTCTTCAATTTCGAACATTATTAAAAGTAAAGGAAATCTAGTGCGAGTAAAAATTAATCTCAAATGCTCCTCTTGTGGCAGTATCAATTACCTAACCAGTAAAAACTCAAAAACTCATCCAGACAAGATTGAGGTTTTAAAGTATTGTCCCAAGGAAAGAAAAGTAACCCTACATCTTGAATCTAAGTAGATTTTATGGTAAAATAATAAGGATTTTAAGGAGTTTGATATGTATAACCTATTATTAACCATTTTATTAGTATTATCTGTTGTGATTGTGATTGCGATTTTCATGCAACCAACCAAAAACCAATCCAGCAATGTATTTGATGCCAGCTCAGGTGATTTGTTTGAACGCAGTAAAGCACGCGGTTTTGAAGCTGTAATGCAGCGTTTGACAGGGATTTTAGTCTTTTTCTGGCTAGCCATTGCCTTAGCATTGACGGTATTATCAAGTAGATAAGAAAATAATGGGCAGGACTAGGTCTTTGCCTCTTTTTATTTTTAAATGATGTTTGAGAAGGTTTTACAGTAAAAGAAAATTAAAAAATCTAGAAAGAAAATATGAAAGATAGAATAAAAGAATATTTACAAGATAAGGGAAAGGTAACTGTCAATGACTTGGCTCAAGCTTTGGGAAAAGACGAGTCCAAGGATTTTCGTGAGTTGATTAAAACCTTGTCCCTAATGGAAAGAAAGCACCAGATTCGCTTTGATGAAGATGGAACTTTGACTTTGGAAGTCAAGAAAAAACATGAGATTACTCTCAAGGGGATTTTTCATGCCCATAAAAATGGCTTTGGCTTTGTTAGTCTGGAAGGGGAAGAGGAAGACCTTTTTGTAGGAAAAAACGATGTCAACTATGCTATTGATGGTGATACCGTTGAGGTCGTCATCAAAAAAGTCGCTGACCGCAATAAAGGAACAGCAGCAGAAGCAAAAATTATCGATATCCTAGAACACAGTTTGACAACCGTTGTCGGTCAAATCGTACTAGATCAGGAAAAGCCCAAGTATGCTGGCTACATCCGTTCGAAAAATCAGAAAATCAGTCAACCGATCTATGTTAAGAAACCAGCTCTAAAACTAGAAGGAGCAGAAGTTCTCAAGGTCTTTATCGACAAATACCCAAGCAAGAAACATGATTTCTTTGTTGCTAGTGTCCTTGATGTGGTGGGGCATTCAACGGATGTCGGAATTGATGTTCTTGAGGTTTTGGAATCAATGGACATTGTCTCAGAATTTCCAGAGGCTGTTCTTAAGGAAGCAGAAAGTGTGCCTGATGCTCCGTCTCAAAAGGATATGGAAGGTCGTCTGGATCTAAGAGATGAGATTACCTTTACCATTGATGGTGCTGATGCCAAGGACTTGGACGATGCGGTGCATATCAAGGCCTTGAAAAATGGAAATCTGGAGCTTGGGGTTCACATCGCAGATGTTTCCTACTATGTGATCGAGGGTTCGGCTCTTGATAAGGAAGCCCTTAATCGTGCGACTTCTGTTTATGTGACAGACCGCGTGGTGCCAATGCTTCCAGAACGACTGTCAAATGGCATCTGCTCCCTCAATCCTCAAGTTGACCGTCTGACTCAGTCTGCCATTATGGAGATTGATAAACATGGTCGTGTGGTCAATTACACCATTACACAAACAGTTATCAAGACAAGCTTCCGTATGACTTATAGTGATGTCAATGATATCCTAGCTGGAGACAAGGAAAAGAGACAAGAATATCAGAAAATTGTTCCAAGTATCGAACTCATGGCCAAGCTTCATGAAACTTTAGAAAATATGCGTGTGAAACGTGGTGCCCTCAATTTTGATACCAATGAAGCGAAGATTTTAGTGGATAAACAAGGTAAGCCTGTTGATATCGTACTTCGGCAGCGTGGTGTTGCTGAGCGCATGATTGAGTCCTTTATGCTGATGGCTAATGAAACAGTTGCCGAGCATTTCAGCAAGCTGGATTTGCCTTTTATCTATCGAATTCACGAGGAGCCTAAGGCTGAAAAGGTTCAGAAGTTTATTGATTATGCTTCGAGTTTTGGCTTGCGCATTTATGGGACTGCCAGTAAGATTAGCCAGGAGGTCCTCCAAGACATCATGCGTACTGTTGAGGGAGAACCTTATGCAGATGTATTGTCCATGATGCTTCTGCGCTCTATGCAGCAGGCTCGCTATTCGGAGCACAATCACGGCCACTATGGATTAGCAGCTGACTATTACACTCACTTTACCAGTCCGATTCGTCGTTATCCAGACCTTCTTGTTCACCGTATGATTCGTGACTACGGCCATTCTAAGGAAATAGCAGAGCATTTTGAGCAAGTGATTCCAGAGATTGCGACCCAGTCTTCCAACCGTGAGCGTCGTGCCATTGAGGCTGAGCGTGAAGTCGAAGCCATGAAAAAGGCTGAGTATATGGAAGAATACGTGGGCGAAGAGTACGATGCGGTTGTGTCTAGCATTGTTAAATTCGGTCTCTTTGTTGAATTGCCGAATACAGTTGAGGGCTTGATTCACATCACTAATTTACCTGAATTTTATCATTTCAATGAACGTGATTTGACTCTTCGTGGAGAGAAATCAGGAACAACTTTCCGTGTAGGTCAGCAAATCCGTATCCGAGTTGAAAGAGCTGACAAGATGACGGGTGAAATTGATTTCTCATATATCCCAAGTGAGTTTGATGTGATTGAAAAAGGCTTGAAACAGTCTAGTCGAAATGACAGAGGGCGTGGTTCAAGTCGTCGTTCAGATAAGAAGGAAGATAAGAGAAAATCAGGACGCTCAAATGATAAGCGCAAGCATTCACAAAAAGACAAGAAGAAAAAAGGGAAGAAACCTTTTTACAAGGAAGTAGCTAAGAAAGGAGCCAAGCATGGCAAAGGGCGAGGGAAAGGTCGTCGCACAAAATAAAAAGGCGCGTCACGACTATACAATCGTAGATACGCTAGAGGCAGGAATGGTCCTGACTGGAACTGAAATCAAGAGTGTACGAGCAGCTCGAATCAATCTCAAGGATGGCTTTGCTCAAGTGAAAAATGGGGAGGTCTGGTTGAGTAATGTTCATATCGCTCCTTACGAAGAGGGCAATATCTGGAACCAAGAACCAGAACGTCGTCGTAAACTCTTGCTCCATAAGAAACAAATCCAAAAATTTGAACAAGAGACTAAAGGGACAGGAATGACCCTGGTTCCCCTTAAAGTCTATATCAAAGATGGTTACGCCAAGCTCCTTTTAGGCCTAGCTAAAGGGAAGCATGACTATGACAAACGGGAGTCAATCAAACGTCGTGAGCAGAATCGCGATATTGCGCGCGTGATGAAAGCTGTTAATCAGCGATAAAAAGAGGAATGAAGATGGAAAAACTAGTTGCCTATAAACGTATGCCTTTGTGGACTAAAGAAACCATGCCAGAGGCTGTTCAGCAAAAGCACAATACAAAAGTTGGGACTTGGGGGAAGATTACTGTTTTAAAAGGAACTCTCAAGTTTATTGAATTGACAGAGGATGGTGAGGTTATAGCTGAACACCTCTTTGAAGCAGGAGCCGACAATCCCATGGCACAACCACAAGCCTGGCACCGAGTGGAGGCTGTAACAGACGATGTAGAATGGTATTTAGAATTTTATTGTAAACCTGAGGATTATTTCCCTAAAAAATACAATACCAATCCTGTTCATTCAGAGGTCCTAGAGGCTATGCAGACAGTAAAACCAGGGAAAGCCTTGGATTTGGGCTGTGGTCAGGGCCGTAACTCTCTCTTTCTTGCACAGAATGGTTTTGATGTGACAGCTGTGGATCAAAATGAATTATCTCTTGAAATCTTGCAAAGCATTGTGGAGCAGGAAGATTTGGACATGCCTGTTGGTCTCTACGATATCAATTCAGCCAGCATTGGGCAAGAATATGATTTTATCGTTTCAACAGTTGTTTTGATGTTTCTACAAGCGGATCGTATTCCAGCTATTATCCGAAACATGCAGGAGCAAACCGCGGTCGGTGGCTATAACCTTATCGTTTGTGCCATGGACACGGAGGATTATCCTTGCTCGGTTAACTTCCCATTCACTTTTAAAGAAGGGGAATTGGCAGACTATTACAAGGACTGGGAATTGGTCAAGTACAATGAAAATCCAGGCCATTTGCATCGTCGCGATGAGAATGGCAATCGTATTCAACTACGCTTTGCGACCATGCTAGCTAAGAAAATCAAGTAAACACACATGAAGATTAGGAAATTTCCTGATCTTTTTTCTTTTTTACGAATAATATAGAAAAGGAGGGAAATCATGTTTGTTGCGAGAGATGCTAGAGGAGAATTGGTAAATGTGTTAGAGGATAAGCTTGAGAAGGAAGAATACACCTGCCCAGCTTGTGGAGGGCAGCTCCGTTTGCGGCAAGGAGCAAGTGTACGGATCCATTTTGCCCATAAATCCCTAAAAGACTGTGATTTTTCCTCTGAAAATGAAAGTCCAGAACACCTGGCAAATAAAGAATCACTTTATCACTGGTTGAAAAAAGATGCAGAGGTGCAATTAGAATACCCTCTTCCAGAGCTTAAACAGATTGCGGATGTATTTGTAAATGGCAATCTAGCTCTGGAAGTTCAGTGTAGTCCCTTGCCTCAAAAGGTTCTTAAAGAGCGAAGTGAGGGCTATCGTAGTCATGGTTACCAAGTACTGTGGTTGCTGGGTCAAAAACTGTGGCTCAAGGAGCGGTTGACTCGTCTGCAACAAGGTTTTCTCTATTTCAGTCAAAACATGGGCTTTTATGTTTGGGAAATAGACAAGGAAAAACAGCTTTTAAGGCTCAAATACCTGATTTACCAGGATCTCCGCGGTAAACTCCATTATCAGATTAAGGAATTTCCCTATGCTCACGGTAGTCTACTGGAGATATTACGTTTTCCCTATAAGAAACAAAAAATATCTCATTTTACGGTTTCTGAGGATAAGGACATTTGTCGCTATATCCGGCAACAACTCTATTATCAAAATCCCATTTGGATGAAAGAACAAGCAGAAGTCTATCAGAAGGGAGAAAATCTCCTGAATTATGGGCTGAAAGAATGGTATCCACAAATTCGACCATTAGTAGGTGATTTTTGCCAAATTGAGCAAGATTTGACTAGCTATTATAAGCATTTTCAAACCTATTACCAAGAAAATCCTCAAAATGAGTGGCAAAAGCTTTATCCACCAGCCTTTTATCAGCAATATTTCTTAAAAAATATGGTAGAATAGAAAGGATGGAGGAATCTAATGGTATTACAAAGACATGAAATAAATGAAAAAGATACATGGGATCTATCAACGATTTACCCAACTGACCAGACTTGGGAAGAAGCCTTAAAAGATTTAACAGAACAACTGGAGACAGTAGCCCAGTATGAAGGCCATCTCTTGGATAGTGCGGATAGTCTACTGGAAATTACTGAATTTTCTCTTGAAATGGAACGCCAGATGGAGAAGCTTTACGTTTATGCTCATATGAAGAATGACCAAGACACACGTGAAGCCAAGTACCAAGAGTACTATGCCAAGGCCATGACTCTCTACAGCCAGCTAGACCAAGCTTTTTCATTCTATGAGCCTGAATTTATGGAAATCAGTGAAGAGCAGTATGCTGACTTTTTAGAAGCTCAGCCAAAATTGCAGGTTTATCAACACTATTTTGACAAGCTTTTGCAAGGCAAGGATCACGTTCTTTCACAACGCGAAGAAGAATTATTGGCTGGCGCTGGAGAAATCTTTGGTTCAGCAAGTGAAACCTTCGCTATCTTGGATAATGCGGATATTGTGTTCCCTTATGTCCTCGACGATGATGGTAAGGAAGTTCAGCTATCTCATGGGACTTACACCCGTTTGATGGAGTCTAAAAATCGTGAGGTGCGTCGTGGTGCTTATCAAGCTCTTTATGCGACTTATGAACAATTCCAACATACCTATGCCAAAACCTTGCAAACCAATGTTAAGGTACAAAACTATCGTGCAAAAGTTCGCAACTACAAGAGTGCTCGTCATGCAGCCCTAGCGGCTAATTTTGTTCCAGAAAGTGTTTATGACAATTTGGTAGTAGCAGTTCGCAAGCATTTGCCACTCTTGCATCGTTACCTTGAACTTCGTTCAAAAATCTTGGGGATTTCAGACCTTAAAATGTACGATGTCTACACACCGCTTTCATCTGTTGAATACAGTTTTACCTACCAAGAAGCTTTGAAAAAGGCAGAAGATGCCTTGGCAGTCTTGGGTGAGGATTACTTGAGCCGTGTTAAACGTGCTTTCAGCGAGCGTTGGATTGATGTTTACGAAAATCAAGGAAAGCGTTCAGGTGCCTACTCTGGTGGTTCTTACGATACCAATGCCTTTATGCTTCTTAACTGGCAGGACAATCTAGACAATCTCTTTACCCTTGTCCATGAGACTGGTCACAGTATGCACTCAAGCTATACTCGTGAAACTCAGCCTTATGTTTACGGTGATTATTCTATCTTCTTGGCTGAGATTGCTTCAACTACCAATGAAAATATCTTGACGGAGAAATTATTGGAAGAAGTGGAAGATGATGCAACGCGCTTTGCTATTCTCAATAACTTCCTAGACGGTTTCCGTGGAACAGTTTTTCGTCAAACTCAATTTGCTGAGTTTGAACACGCGATTCATCAAGCAGACCAAAATGGAGAAGTCTTGACAAGCGATTTCTTAAATAAACTCTACGCTGACTTGAACCAAGAGTATTATGGTTTGAGTAAGGAAGACAATCCTGAGATCCAATACGAGTGGGCTCGCATTCCACACTTCTACTATAACTACTATGTATATCAATATTCAACAGGCTTTGCAGCAGCCTCAGCCTTGGCTGAAAAAATTGTTCATGGTAGTCAAGAAGACCGTGACCGCTATATCGACTACCTCAAGGCAGGGAAATCTGACTATCCACTTAATGTCATGAGAAAAGCTGGTGTTGATATGGAGAAGGAAGACTACCTCAACGATGCCTTTGCAGTCTTTGAACGTCGTTTGAATGAGTTTGAAGCCCTTGTTGAAAAATTGGGATTGGCATAAGATGGTTGAATCGTATAGTAAAAATGCCAACCATAACATGCGTCGTCCTGTTGTCAAGGAAGAAATTGTAGACTTGATGCGCCAGCGTCAAAAGCAAGTCACAGGCTCTTTGAAAGAATTGGAAGATTTTGCTCGCAAGGAAAATATTCCCATCATTCCTCATGAAACGGTTGCTTACTTCCGTTTTCTCATGGAAACCATACAACCTAAAAACATTCTGGAAATTGGGACGGCTATCGGTTTTTCAGCTCTTTTAATGGCGGAACATGCACCAGATGCCAAGATTACAACCATTGACCGCAATCCAGAAATGATTGGTTTTGCCAAGGAAAATTTCGCCCAGTTTGACAGTCGCAAGCAAATTACACTCCTAGAGGGAGATGCGGTAGATGTCTTATCTACCTTGACAGAGTCTTATGATTTCGTATTTATGGATTCTGCCAAGTCTAAATACATCATCTTTCTGCCAGAAATCCTCAAACACTTGGAAGTTGGTGGTGTGGTTGTCTTGGATGATATTTTCCAAGGTGGTGATGTTGCCAAGGACATTATGGAAGTCCGTCGTGGTCAGCGAACCATTTATCGAGGCCTTCAAAGACTATTTGACGCAACTTTAGATAATCCAGTGCTCACCGCAACATTAGTCCCTCTAGGAGACGGTATTCTCATGCTTCGTAAAAATGTAGCAGACGTTCAATTGCCTGACAGCGAATGATTTTCAGAAAAATTTAAGAAAATATAGTAAAATAGATAGGGTAACACTTATCTTAAAGGAGTAGACATGAAGAAAAAACTATTGGCAGGTGCCATTACACTATTATCAGTAGCAACTTTAGCAGCTTGTTCGAAAGGTTCAGAAGGGGCAGACCTTATCAGCATGAAAGGAGATGTCATCACAGAACATCAATTTTATGAGCAAGTGAAAAGCAATCCTTCAGCTCAACAAGTGTTGTTGAACTTGACCATCCAAAAAGTGTTTGAGAAACAATACGGTTCAGAAGTAGATGATAAAGAAGTCAACGACACTATTGCCGAAGAAGAAAAACAATATGGTGAGAACTACCAACGTGTCTTGTCACAAGCAGGCATGACTCTTGAAACACGTAAAGCTCAAATTCGTACAAGTAAATTGGTTGAGTTGGCAGTTAAGAAGGCAGCAGAAGCTGAATTGACAGATGATGCTTATAAGAAGGCCTTTGATGAATATACTCCAGATGTAACGGCTCAAATCATTCGTCTTGATAATGAGGATAAAGCGAAAGAAGTCCTCGAAAAAGCTAAGGCAAGTGGTGCAGATTTCGCTCAATTAGCCAAAGATAACTCAACTGATGAGAAAACTAAAGCGAATGGTGGAGAAATCACCTTTGATTCTGCTTCAACAGAAGTACCAGAACAAGTTAAGAAAGCAGCTTTTGCTCTAGATGTAAATGGGGTTTCTGATGTGATTACAGCCGCTGGTACACAAGCCTACAGCAGCCAATATTACATTGTTAAACTCACTAAGAAAACAGAAAAATCATCTAATATTGATGACTACAAAGAAAAATTAAAAACTGTTATCTTAACCCAAAAACAAAACGATGCAACATTTGTTCAAAGCATCATCGGAAAAGAATTGCAAGCAGCCAACATCAAGGTTAAAGACCAAGCCTTCCAAAATATCTTTACTCAATATATCGGTGGTGGAGATTCAAGCTCAAGTAGTTCATCAAAAGAATAAAACAGAAAAGAGCCAAGTGCTCTTTTTCTTATGAGAAAATCTTTTATCTTAAGGGTAAGAGTTTTTTTCTTTCGGAAAAAATGGTATAATAGCAATCAAAACTAGAAAATAAACGGAATTTGGGAATAATTTCTTTTGTTCTCATTAGATTGGTGATACTATGAAGATTAGTAAGAGGCACCTATTAAACTATTCTATCCTAGTTCCTTATTTGCTTTTATCTATTTTGGGCTTGATTGTAGTCTATTCTACAACCAGTGCCATTCTAATCGAAGAAGGTAAAAGTGCCCTGCAATTAGTTCGAAGTCAGGGAATGTTTTGGGTATTTAGTTTAATATTGATTGCCTTGATATATAAGCTGAAACTGAATTTTTTAAGAAAAGAACGACTTTTATTTATTGTTATGTTTATTGAGCTAATTCTCTTAGCTCTGGCTCGTATAATTGGTACGCCAGTCAATGGAGCCTATGGTTGGATATCGGTAGGACCTTTGACCATTCAGCCAGCTGAATATTTGAAGATTATTATCGTCTGGTACCTGGCTCAACGCTTTTCAAAACAACAGGATGAAATTGCTGTCTATGATTTCCAAGTTTTAACTCAAAATCAATGGATTCCTCGTGCTTTTAATGATTGGCGTTTTGTCCTTTTGGTAATGATAGGAAGTCTGGCTATTTTCCCAGATTTGGGAAATGCTACTATCCTAGCTTTGGTTGCCTTGATTATGTATACAGTTAGTGGGATTGCTCATCGTTGGTTTATAGCCTTTATCGGTCTTTTGTTTGGAGTTTCCGCCCTTTCCTTAACAGCTATTGATATGATAGGGGTTGATAAGTTTTCAAAAGTTCCAGTATTTGGATATGTGGCTAAACGTTTCAGCGCCTATTTTAATCCCTTTGCCGATTTGGCAGGAGCAGGCCACCAACTCGCAAATTCCTACTTTGCCATGGTCAATGGTGGCTGGTTTGGTCTAGGTTTAGGAAATTCAATTGAAAAACGTGGCTATTTACCAGAGGCCCATACAGATTTTGTATTTTCAATTGTCATCGAAGAATTTGGATTTGTAGGAGCCAGCTTGATTTTAGCCCTTGTCTTTTTCTTAATTTTGCGAATTATCCTAGTCGGTATTCGTGCTAAGAATCCCTTTAATTCTATGATGGCGATTGGAGTTGGGGGGATGATGTTGGTACAGGTTTTTGTCAATATTGGTGGAATCTCTGGTATTATTCCTTCAACAGGAGTTACCTTCCCTTTCCTATCGCAAGGAGGGAATAGCCTGCTGGTCTTGTCTGTAGCCATCGCCTTTGTCTTAAACATTGATGCAAGTGAAAAGCGTGCCCAATTATATGAGGAGTTAGAAGCTCACTCATCACACTATATGTAGAGCTGAGAGTGGAAAGGATTACCTATGTCTCTTCAAAAATTAGAAAACTATAGTAATAAAGCTGTCGTGCAAGAAGAAGTGTTGATTTTAACAGAATTGTTAGAAGATATCACTAAAAACATGCTTGCCCCAGAGACTTTTGAAAAAATCATGCAGTTGAAAGAATTGTCAACTCAGGAAGATTATCAAGGTTTGAACCAATTGGTGACTAGTCTGACAAATGATGAAATGGCTTACATTTCACGCTATTTCTCTATCTTGCCGCTCTTGATTAATATTTCAGAAGACGTGGACTTGGCCTATGAAATCAACCACCAAAATAATATCGATCAAGATTATCTTGGTAAGTTATCAGCAACTATCAAAATGGTTGCAGAAAAAGAAAATGCGGTTGAAATTTTAGAACATTTGAATGTTGTCCCTGTTTTGACTGCCCATCCAACACAAGTGCAACGTAAGAGTATGCTGGATTTGACTAACCATATCCACACCCTCTTGCGTAAGTACCGTGATGTGAAGTTAGGCTTGATTAATAAGGAAAAATGGCATAATGACCTCCGCCGTTACATCGAGATTATCATGCAGACAGATATGATTCGTGAAAAGAAATTGAAAGTTACCAATGAAATCACGAATGTTATGGAATACTACAATAGTTCATTTCTGAAAGCTGTTCCTCATTTGACTGCTGAGTACAAGCGCCTGGCTAAAAAACATGGCTTGGAGTTGAAACATCCTAAACCAATTACCATGGGAATGTGGATTGGTGGAGACCGTGATGGGAATCCCTTTGTTACAGCAGATACCTTGAAGAAATCTGCCATGACCCAGTGTGAAGTCATCATGAACTACTATGATGAAAAGATTTATCAACTTTATCGTGAGTTCTCTCTCTCAACCAGTATTGTTAATGTCAGTAAGCAAGTCAGAGAAATGGCTCGTCAATCCAAGGATAACTCGATTTATCGTGAAAAAGAGCTTTACCGTCGTGCCTTGTTTGATATTCAATCAAAAATCCAAGCAACTAAAGCTTATCTGATTGAGGATAAGGAAGTTGGAGCTCGTTATGAAACAGCCAATGACTTTTATAAGGACTTAGTTACTATCCGTGATTCCCTCTTGGAAAATAAGGGCGAAGCACTGATTTCTGGTGATTTTGTTGAGTTGATTCAGGCAGTTGAAATTTTTGGTTTCTATTTGGCATCCATCGACATGCGTCAAGATTCTAGTGTTCATGAGGCCTGTGTAGCAGAACTCTTAAAATCAGCAGGAATTCATTCTCATTACAGTGAATTAAGTGAAGAAGAAAAATGCCAGCTTCTTTTGAAAGAATTAGAAGAAGATCCACGTATTCTTTCTGCCACTCATGTTGAAAAATCAGAGTTACTTGAAAAAGAATTGGCCATCTTTAAAGCTGCTCGTAAGTTGAAAGATAAGTTGGGTGATGATGTTATTCGTCAAACCATTATTTCACATGCAACTAGCGTATCAGACATGCTGGAATTGGCTATCTTGCTAAAAGAAGTAGGACTAGTTGATAAAGAAAGAGCCCGAGTCCAAATTGTTCCTCTCTTTGAAACAATTGAGGACTTGGATCACTCAGAAGAAACCATGAGAGAATATCTTTCTCTTCCTCTTGCTAAGAAATGGATTGCTTCACGTAATAACTACCAAGAAATCATGCTTGGTTACTCTGATAGTAATAAAGATGGTGGTTACCTATCATCATGTTGGACCCTCTACAAGGCTCAACAACAATTGACTGCTATTGGAGATGAATTTGGCGTTAAGGTTACCTTTTTCCATGGCCGTGGTGGTACTGTTGGTCGTGGTGGTGGACCAACTTATGAAGCCATCACCTCCCAACCGCTCAAGTCAATCAAGGATCGTATCCGTTTGACGGAGCAGGGTGAAGTAATTGGCAATAAATACGGTAATAAAGATGCGGCCTACTATAATCTTGAAATGCTAGTATCTGCAGCCATTAACCGTATGATTACGCAGAAGAAGAGCGACACCAATACATCCAATCGTTATGAAGCTATTATGGACCAAGTAGTGGACCGTAGTTACGATATCTACCGTGATTTGGTCTTTGGGAATGACCATTTCTATGATTATTTCTTCGAGTCAAGTCCAATCAAGGCTATTTCAAGCTTTAATATCGGTTCTCGTCCAGCCGCTCGTAAGACTATTACTGAAATCGGTGGTTTGCGAGCTATCCCTTGGGTATTCTCATGGTCGCAAAGCCGTGTCATGTTCCCTGGCTGGTATGGGGTTGGTTCAAGCTTCAAGGAATTTATTGATAAAAATCCAGAGAATATCGCTATCTTACGAGATATGTACCAAAACTGGCCTTTCTTCCAATCACTTCTTTCAAATGTTGACATGGTCTTGTCAAAATCAAATATGAACATTGCTTTTGAATATGCCAAACTGTGTGAGGATGATCAAGTAAAAGCAATCTATGAGACTATTCTAAATGAATGGCAAGTTACCAAGGAAGTCATCTTGGCTATCGAAGGTTATGATGAACTCTTGGCTGAAAATCCATATCTAAAAGCAAGTTTGGATTACCGTATGCCTTACTTTAATATCCTCAACTATATCCAGTTGGAGTTGATTAAACGTCAACGTCGAGGAGAATTATCAAGCGATCAAGAAAAATTAATCCATACAACCATCAACGGAATTGCGACAGGATTGCGTAATTCAGGCTGATACCTATCAAACTTCCTCTTTTCCATAGGGGAAGTTTTTGAATATTTCAAAAAAATGCTAAAAGAGTCTTGACAAGTAGTTGAAAAATGATATAATTTAACCATTCAGAAAAGTAATCATAATAAACTTTTTAGAGAGTCTGTGGTAGCTGAAAACAGATAAGTGATGATGATGAAAATTGGGCTGAATGTTATTTAGAATTTGAAATCATAAAAATTCGGTGAGCACACCTTACAGTGCATCTCGTTATTGCGAGACAGAGCGATAGGGAAATTCCCTATAATTGAGGTGGTACCGCGCATCGACGTCCTCACACAAGTTTTTTGTGTGAGGACTTTTTTGATGGAGGTTAGTATGGAAAGAAAACGATGGCGTCGCTTGTTTATACTCAATGAAAATCAAAAAGCAAACTAGGAAGCTAGCCGCAAGCTGTACTTGAGTACGGTAAGGCGACGCTGACGTGGTTTGAAGAGATTTTCGAAGAGTATTAGATAAGTGAAGTATTTTAAAGGAATAAAAAAGGAGAAATAGAATGAAAAATAAACGTTTAATTGGAATTATTGCTGCATTAGCAGTCTTAGTAGCAGGAAGCTTGATTTACTCTTCAATGAATAAACCAGAAGCTAAGAATGAGAAGAAAGTTGCCAAAGTTGGTGTTCTTCAGTTTGTGAGCCATCCATCTCTTGACTTAATTTATAAAGGGATTCAAGATGGACTTGCAGAAGAAGGCTATAAAGATGATCAGTTGAAAATTGACTTTATGAACTCAGAAGGTGACCAAAGTAAGGTTGCGACAATGAGTAAACAATTGGTTGCAAATGGGAATGACCTTGTGGTTGGTATTGCAACACCAGCTGCTCAAGGTTTGGCTAGTGCAACAAAAGACCTACCGGTTATCATGGCTGCTATTACAGACCCAATCGGTGCTAACTTGGTTAAAGATTTGAAAAAACCAGGTGGAAACATTACAGGGGTATCTGACCACAATCCAGCTCAACAACAAGTTGAACTCATTAAGGCTCTTACACCAAATGTAAAAACAATCGGAGCCCTTTACTCAAGTAGCGAAGATAATTCAAAAACTCAGGTTGAAGAATTTAAGGCTTATGCTGAAAAAGCAGGTTTGACAGTCGAAACATTTGCTGTTCCTTCAACAAATGAAATTGCTTCAACAGTTAATGTTATGACTAGTAAGGTCGATGCTATCTGGGTTCCAATCGATAACACCATTGCTTCAGCCTTCTCAACAGTTGTATCAAGCAATCAATCAGCTAAAAAACCAATCTATCCAAGCGCAACTGCCATGGTAGAAGCAGGTGGTTTGGCATCAGTTGTAGTTGACCAACATGATCTCGGTGTGGCAACAGGTAAAATGATTGCACAAGTTTTGAAAGGTGCAAAACCAGCCGATACCCCAGTCAATGTCTTTTCAACTGGTAAGTCAGTAATTAACAAAAAATTGGCACAAGAGCTAGGTATTACGATTCCTGAATCTGTTCTAAAAGAAGCAGGACAAGTGATTGAATAATCTACAATGGAGGAGTTGGGGACATCTCCTCCAATTTTTTACAATAGAAATCATATAGAAAAGGTTAAGAAACAGATGATATTATCTATTATTTCTCAAGGATTTGTCTGGGCTATTTTAGGTCTGGGAATCTTTATGACATTTAGGATTTTAAACTTTCCAGATATGACGACAGAAGGTTCCTTCCCTCTTGGGGGAGCTGTTGCTGTCACTCTGATAACCAAAGGCATGAACCCATTTCTAGCGACAATTGTTGCTGTTGGAGCCGGTTGTTTGGCTGGAATGGCAGCAGGACTTCTTTATACAAAAGGGAAGATTCCAACCTTGCTCTCAGGGATTTTGGTGATGACTTCTTGTCACTCTATCATGCTCTTGATTATGGGACGTGCGAATTTAGGCCTGCTTGGAACCAAGCAAATTCAGGATGTTTTGCCTTTTGATTCCGATTTGAATCAACTCTTGACAGGTCTCATCTTTGTGAGTATTGTTATTGCTCTCATGCTCTTTTTCTTGGATACCAAACTCGGACAAGCCTATATTGCTACAGGTGACAATCCTGATATGGCTAGAAGTTTTGGGATTCATACTGGACGCATGGAGCTCATGGGCTTGGTCTTATCAAATGGTGTGATTGCCCTTGCAGGAGCTCTCATTGCCCAGCAAGAAGGGTATGCCGATGTATCTCGAGGAATCGGGGTTATCGTTGTGGGGCTTGCAAGCTTGATTATTGGAGAAGTTATCTTCAAGAGTTTGAGCTTGGCAGAGCGTCTGATTGCCATCGTTGTGGGTTCTATCGCTTATCAATTCTTAGTGTGGGCAGTTATCGCTCTTGGCTTTAATACAAGTTACCTTCGTTTGTACAGTGCCTTGATTTTAGCAGTCTGCCTCATGATTCCAACATTTAAGCAAACAATCTTGAAAGGAGCCAAATTAAGCAAATGACAGCAATTGTAGAATTAAAAAACGCAACCAAAGTTGTTAAAAATGGCTTTGATGAAGAAAAGATTATTTTAAATGATGTTTCCTTAGAAATTTTTGAACAGGATTTCATCACGATTTTGGGTGGAAATGGTGCTGGTAAATCAACTCTTTTTAATATTATTGCAGGAACTTTATCACTAACCAGTGGAACCATCCGTATTTTGGGTGAAGATGTTACCAAGTTTTCACCAGAAAAGCGGGCTAAGTATCTGTCTAGAGTCTTCCAAGATCCAAAGATGGGGACAGCTCCTCGTATGACAGTGGCAGAGAATCTCTTGATTGCCAAGTTTCGTGGTGAAAAGCGTGGATTGTTACCACGACGCTTGACTAGTTATAAGGATGAATTTCAGGCAACTATTGAAAAAGTAGGAAATGGTCTTGAGAAACACTTGAATACACCGATTGAGTTCTTATCAGGTGGGCAAAGACAGGCTTTGAGTCTCTTGATGGTAACCTTGAAGCGTCCTGAATTACTCTTGTTAGACGAGCATACTGCAGCTCTTGATCCAAAGACCAGTGTCGCACTCATGGAATTGACGGATGAATTTGTCAAGAAAGACCAGCTGACAGCCCTTATGATTACCCATCATATGGAAGATGCTCTCAAATATGGTAATCGCTTAATTGTCATGAAAGAAGGACGGGTTATCCAAGATTTGAAACAAGAAGAAAAAGCAAAAATGAAAATCTCTGATTATTATCAACTCTTTGAATAAAGTAGGGAAAATGAGTGAAATGGTTTACTTTTTTTCTGAAATAAAGTATACTATATAAAGTAAACTATGATAACATGGAGGTATTGTGTATGGTTGACAAACAAGTCATTGAAGAAATCAAAAACAATGCCAACATTGTGGAAGTCATAGGAGATGTGATTTCTTTACAAAAGGCAGGACGGAACTATCTAGGGCTCTGTCCTTTTCATGGTGAAAAAACACCTTCTTTCAACGTTGTAGAGGACAAGCAGTTTTACCACTGTTTTGGTTGTGGTCGCTCAGGTGACGTCTTTAAGTTCATCGAGGAGTACCAAGGGGTTCCCTTTATGGAGGCTGTCCAAATCTTAGGTCAGCGTGTTGGGATTGAGGTGGAAAAACCGCTTTATAGTGAACAGAAACCAGCCTCGCCTCACCAAGCTCTTTATGATATGCATGAAGATGCGGCTAAATTTTATCATGCTATTCTCATGACAACGACTATGGGGGAGGAGGCCAGAAACTATCTTTATCAGCGTGGTTTGACAGATGAAGTGCTCAAGCATTTTCGGATTGGTTTAGCACCTCCAGAACGAAACTATCTCTATCAACGTTTGTCTGGTCAGTATCGTGATGAGGATTTCCTAGATTCAGGACTGTTTTACCTCTCAGATGCAAATCAATTTATAGACACCTTTCACAATCGCATTATGTTTCCCCTGACAAATGACCAAGGAAAGGTTATTGCCTTCTCAGGTCGTATCTGGCAGAAAACGGATTCACAAACTTCTAAGTATAAAAATAGCCGATCGACTGCAATTTTTAACAAAAGTTACGAATTATATCATATGGATAGGGCAAAAAAATCTTCTGGAAAAGCCAGCGAGATTTACCTCATGGAAGGGTTCATGGATGTCATTGCAGCCTATCGGGCTGGAATCGAAAATGCTGTGGCGTCCATGGGAACGGCCTTGAGTCGTGAGCATGTTAAGCATCTGAAAAGGTTAGCCAAGAAGTTGGTTCTTGTTTATGATGGTGATAAGGCTGGGCAGGCTGCGACATTGAAAGCGCTGGATGAAATTGGTGATATGCCTGTGCAAATCGTTAGCATGCCTGATAGCTTGGATCCGGATGAGTATCTACAAAAAAATAGTCCAGAAGATTTGGCCTATCTATTAACGAAAACTCGTATTAGTCCGATTGAGTTCTACATTCACCAGTATAAGCCTGAAAATAGTGAAAATTTGCAGGCTCAGATTGAGTTTATTGAAAAAATAGCTCCCTTGATTGTTCAAGAAAAGTCTATCACTGCTCAAAACAGTTATATTCATATTTTAGCTGACAGTTTGGCGTCCTTTGATTATGCCCAGATTGAGCAGATTGTTAATGAGAGTCGTCAGGCACAAAGGCAGAATCGCATGGAAGGAATTTCCAGACCGACTCCAATCACTATGCCTGTCACCAAGCAGTTATCGGCTATTATGAGGGCAGAAGCCCATCTACTTTATCGAATGGTGGAATCCCCTCTTGTTTTGAACGATTACCGCTTGCGAGAAGACTTTGCATTTGATACACCTGAATTTCAGGTCTTATATGACTTGCTTGGTCAGTATGGCAATCTTCCTCCAGAAGTTCTAGCAGAACAGACAGAGGAAGTTGAAAGAGCTTGGTACCAAGTCTTAGCTCAGGATTTACCTGCTGAGATGTCTCCGCAGGAACTAAGTGAAGTAGAAATGACTCGAAACAAGGCTCTCTTGAATCAGGAAAATATGAGAATCAAAAAGAAGGTGCAGGAAGCTAGCCATGTAGGAGATACCGACACAGCCTTAGAAGAATTGGAACGTTTAATTTCCCAAAAGAGAAGAATGGAGTAATAATGGCAACAAAACAAAAAGAAGTAACAACATTTGACGTACAAGTAGCAGAATTTATCCGTAATCATAAACAAAAAGGGACAGCAACTGATGATGAAATCAATGCTAGTCTGGTGATTCCTTTTACCTTGGATGCTGATGGGATTGAAGATCTCTTGCAACGAATCCAGGATGCGGGGATTTCTATCACAGATAACGAAGGAAATCCGAGTGCTCGTGTTCTTAGCGCTGAAGAAGAGCCAGAACTCAGTGATGAGGACTTGATTGGTTCAACTTCTGCTAAGGTCAATGACCCTGTCCGTATGTACTTGAAAGAAATTGGGGTCGTTCCTCTCTTGACCAATGAAGAGGAAAAAGAATTGGCACTAGCTGTTGAAGCTGGTGATATCGAAGCCAAACAACGTCTTGCGGAAGCCAACCTTCGTTTGGTTGTTTCTATTGCTAAACGCTATGTCGGCCGTGGTATGCAGTTCCTTGACTTGATTCAAGAAGGGAACATGGGCTTAATGAAGGCGGTTGACAAGTTTGACTATTCTAAAGGGTTCAAGTTCTCAACTTATGCAACTTGGTGGATTCGTCAGGCTATCACTCGTGCTATTGCGGACCAAGCTCGTACTATCCGTATCCCAGTTCACATGGTTGAAACCATTAATAAATTGGTTCGTGAACAACGTAATCTCCTTCAAGAATTGGGACAAGATCCGACACCAGAACAAATCGCTGAACGTATGGATATGACCCCTGACAAGGTTCGTGAAATCTTGAAGATTGCCCAAGAACCGGTATCCCTTGAAACTCCTATCGGTGAAGAGGATGATAGCCACCTTGGGGACTTTATCGAAGATGAAGTCATTGAAAATCCAGTGGACTATACAACTCGTATTGTCTTGCGTGAGCAGTTGGATGAGGTCTTGGATACTCTTACAGACCGTGAAGAAAATGTTTTGCGTCTGCGTTTTGGGCTAGATGATGGTAAAATGCGTACTCTTGAAGATGTGGGTAAAGTCTTTAACGTGACTCGCGAGCGTATCCGTCAGATTGAAGCTAAAGCTTTGAGAAAACTACGCCAACCAAGTCGCAGCAAACCGCTTCGTGATTTTATTGAAGACTAAGAGTGAGGATGAATATGGCTTATACAGAAGAGCAAATTGAAAATATCAAAACACGAATTTTATCAGCCTTGGAAGAAGTTATTGACCCTGAGTTGGGAATCGATATTGTCAATCTTGGTTTGATCTATGAGATTCGTTTTGACGGCGACACAGGACAAACAGAGATTGATATGACTTTGACAACCATGGGTTGTCCCCTGGCAGATCTTTTGACAGACCAGATTTATGATGCTATGACCGAGGTGCCAGAAGTAACTGACACTGAGGTTAAGTTAGTTTGGTACCCAGCCTGGACAGTTGAAAAAATGAGTCGCTATGCACGCATTGCCCTAGGCATTAAGTAAACAAATAAAAGCATGTGAGAGATTATTGGAAAAGCGAGGAAATTTCCCCCTCTTTTCCTCTAGTCTCTCCTTTCTTTTGCTGATTTTATTCAAAGAAAATGATATAATAGTAGTTATGGAAAAAAAGAAATTACGCATCAATATGTTGAGTTCAAGTGAGAAAGTAGCAGGACAAGGAGTTTCAGGTGCTTACCGTGAATTAGTTCGTCTTCTTCACCGTGATGCCAAGGACCAATTGATTGTTACAGAAAATCTTCCAATAGAGGCAGATGTGACTCACTTTCACACAATTGATTTCCCTTATTATTTATCAACATTCCAAAAGAAACGCTCAGGAAGGAAAATTGGCTATGTGCACTTCTTGCCTGATACACTTGAGGGGAGTTTGAAAATTCCATTTTTCTTAAAGGGAATTGTGAAACGCTATGTATTTTCTTTTTACAACCGAATGGAGCACTTGGTGGTGGTCAATCCTATGTTTATCGAGGATTTGGTGGCAGCTGGTATTCCACGTGAAAAAGTGACTTATATTCCTAACTTTGTAAACAAGGAAAAATGGCTACCTCTTCCACAGGAAGAGGTAGCGAGACTGCGTACAGAGCTAGGTCTTAGTGACAATCAGTTTATCGTAGTAGGTGCTGGTCAAGTTCAGAAGCGCAAAGGGATTGACGATTTTATCCGTCTGGCTGAGGAATTGCCACAAATTACCTTTATCTGGGCAGGTGGTTTCTCTTTTGGTGGCATGACAGATGGTTATGAGCGCTACAAGAAAATTATGGAGAATCCCCCTAAAAATTTGATTTTTCCAGGTATTGTATCGCCAGAGCGGATGCGCGAATTGTATGCCCTAGCGGACCTTTTCTTGTTGCCTAGTTATAATGAGCTCTTTCCGATGACGATTTTAGAGGCTGCCAGTTGTGAAGCTCCTATTATGTTGCGTGATTTAGATCTTTATAAGGTGATTTTAGAGGGGAATTATCGGGCGACAGCAGACAGAGAAGAGATGAAAGAAGCTATTCTGGAATATCAAGCGAATCCTGCTGCTTTAAAAGATTTGAAAGAAAAAGCTAAGAATATTTCTAGAGAGTATTCAGAAGAGCATCTGTTACAAATCTGGTTGGATTTTTATGAGAAACAAGCCGCTTTAGGGAGAAAGTAAAAAGTGAGGTAATCTATGCGAATTGGTTTATTTACAGATACCTATTTTCCTCAGGTTTCTGGTGTTGCGACCAGTATTCGAACCTTGAAAACAGAACTTGAAAAGCAGGGACATGCTGTTTTTATCTTTACAACGACAGATAAGGATGTCAATCGCTACGAAGATTGGCAAATTATCCGCATTCCAAGTGTTCCTTTCTTTGCTTTTAAGGATCGCCGCTTTGCCTATCGAGGATTCAGCAAGGCGCTTGAAATTGCTAAACAATATCAGCTAGATATTATTCACACTCAGACAGAATTTTCTCTTGGCTTGTTGGGGATTTGGATTGCGCGTGAATTGAAGATTCCAGTCATCCATACCTATCACACCCAGTACGAAGACTATGTGCATTATATTGCTAAGGGGATGTTGATTCGTCCTAGTATGGTCAAGTACTTAGTCAGAGGTTTCCTGCACGATGTGGATGGAGTCATTTGCCCGAGTGAGATTGTCCGTGACTTGCTATCTGACTATAAGGTCAAGGTTGAAAAGCGGGTTATTCCAACTGGTATTGAGTTAGCTAAGTTTGAGCGTCCGGAAATAAAGCAGGAAAATTTGACAGAACTGCGTAGTAAACTAGGGATTCAAGATGATGAAAAGATGTTGCTTAGTCTTTCCAGAATTTCCTATGAAAAAAATATTCAAGCAGTACTAGCAGCATTTGCAGAAGTTCTGAAAGAGGAGGACAAGGTTAAACTGGTGGTAGCTGGGGATGGTCCTTATCTGGATGACCTCAAAGAGCAAGCCAAGAAACTAGAGATTCAAGACTCCGTTATCTTTACAGGTATGATTGCTCCTAGTGAGACCGCTCTTTACTATAAGGCGGCGGATTTCTTCATCTCGGCATCGACAAGTGAAACCCAGGGCTTGACCTACTTGGAAAGCTTAGCTAGCAGGACACCTGTCATTGCTCATGGAAATCCTTATCTGGACAATCTTATCAGTGATAAAATGTTTGGAACCTTGTACTATGGAGAACATGATTTGGCTGGAGCTATTCTGGAGGCCCTGATTGCAACACCAGACATGAATGAGCATACTTTATCAGAGAAGTTGTACGAGATTTCAGCTGAGAATTTTGGAAAACGGGTGCATGAGTTTTATCTTGATGCTATTATTTCAAATAATTTCCAGAAAGATTTAGCCAAAGATGATACGGTCAGCCAGCGCATCTTTAAGACAGTTTTGTATTTACCACAACAGGTAGTTGCTGTACCCGTAAAAGGCTCTAGACGCATGCTGAAGGCTTCAAAAACACAGTTAATCAGCATAAGAGATTATTGGAAAGACCATGAAGAATAGAAAGAGGAACAGTATGAAAAAACAATTAATGAGAAGCGGTCGTGATAAAAAGATTGCTGGTGTTTGTGCTGGGGTAGCCCATTATTTTGATATGGATCCTACTATTGTTCGCGTAATATGGGGTGTTCTTGCTTTTGGTTATGGAGCTGGAATTATAGCCTATATCATTTTATGGATTATTGCACCAGTAGCAACTGACTATTGAAAACTAGCTCAATTCATGCTAAGATAATAGAAAATAGAATGTAACGAAGGAGAAAAAAATGGCATTTGGAGATAATGGAAATCGTAAAAAAACTATGTTTGAGAAAATAACCTTGTTTATCGTGATTATCATGCTAGTAGCAAGTTTATTGGGTATTTTTGCAACTGCAATTGGTGCCCTCAGTAATCTATAAAATAAATTCAAGAAAATTTAGTGACTGGGATTTCCCAGCCCTTTTTTAAAGTGAGAAGAAAAAATGAGTATGTTTTTAGATACAGCTAAGATCAAGGTCAAGGCTGGTAATGGTGGTGATGGCATGGTTGCCTTTCGCCGTGAAAAATATGTCCCTAATGGCGGTCCTTGGGGCGGTGATGGTGGTCGTGGAGGCAATGTCGTCTTCGTTGTAGATGAAGGTTTACGTACCCTCATGGATTTCCGCTATAATCGCCATTTCAAGGCTGATTCTGGTGAGAAAGGAATGACCAAAGGGATGCATGGTCGTGGTGCTGAAGACCTTAGAGTTCGAGTACCACAAGGTACGACTGTTCGTGATGCAGAGACTGGCAAGGTTTTGACAGATTTGATTGAACATGGTCAAGAATTTATCGTTGCCCACGGTGGTCGTGGTGGACGTGGAAACATCCGCTTTGCGACACCAAAAAATCCTGCACCGGAAATCTCTGAAAATGGAGAACCAGGTCAGGAACGTGAGTTACAATTGGAACTAAAAATCTTGGCAGATGTCGGTTTAGTAGGTTTCCCATCTGTAGGGAAATCAACACTTTTAAGTGTTATTACCTCAGCTAAACCTAAAATTGGTGCCTACCACTTTACGACCATTGTGCCAAATCTAGGTATGGTTCGTACCCAATCAGGTGAATCCTTTGCAGTAGCCGATCTACCAGGTTTGATTGAAGGCGCTAGTCAAGGTGTTGGTTTGGGAACTCAGTTCCTCCGTCACATCGAGCGTACACGTGTCATCCTTCATATCATTGATATGTCAGCTAGCGAAGGCCGTGATCCTTATGAGGATTATCTTGCCATTAACAAGGAGTTGGAGTCATACAATCTTCGTCTCATGGAGCGTCCACAGATTATCGTAGTCAACAAAATGGACATGCCTGAGAGTCAGGAAAATCTTGAAGAATTCAAGAAAAAATTGGCTGAAAACTACGATGAATTTGAAGAGTTACCAGCTATCTTCCCAATTTCTGGATTGACCAAGCAAGGTTTGGCTACACTTTTGGATACTACAGCTGAATTGTTAGATAAGACACCAGAATTCTTGCTCTATGATGAGTCAGATATGGAAGAAGAAGCTTACTACGGCTTTGACGAGGAAGAAAAAGCTTTTGAAATTAGTCGTGATGACGATGCTACGTGGGTACTTTCTGGTGAAAAACTCATGAAACTCTTTAATATGACCAACTTTGATCGTGACGAATCAGTCATGAAATTTGCCCGTCAGCTTCGTGGTATGGGGGTTGATGAAGCTCTTCGTGCGCGTGGTGCTAAAGATGGTGACTTGGTCCGAATTGGTAAATTTGAGTTTGAATTTGTAGACTAGGAGACTGATATGGGAGATAAACCGATATCTTTCCGAGATGCGGATGGCAACTTTGTTTCCGCCGCAGATGTTTGGAATGAAAAGAAATTGGAAGAACTATTTAATCGTCTCAATCCAAATCGTGCCTTGAGATTAGCACGAACTAAAAAAGAAAATCCATCACAGTAAAGAAGACAAAACTCCAATTATCAGTCAAGTTAACTGTAACAAATAGAAGCTAAGATCTAGAAAGGGCAAAATTTGTCCTTTCTTTTCACTTATAAACTATAATATATTGAAATGGAATATAAACAAATAGACTAGGGAATTCAAATCAAATTTCTAACAAGGCTTTATAAGTCGTGTTGTCCTATTCTAGTTTCAAGACACTGTATTTTTTTCTATTAAAAAAGAATTTTTTTACAAAAATAGTTGGTTATTTAGTTTATTTATGCTATAATAGGAGCAATTATTTTTAGGAGGTGTCAGTATGTCTTATTTGTTTGAGATATTACCGAGTTTATTGAGCGGTGCAAGCATGACTTTACAGGTTTTTGCATTGGTCTTGATTTTTTCTATTCCCTTGGGCATTTTGATTGCCTTTGCCTTGCAAGTCCATTGGAAGCCCCTCCATCATCTGATTAACATTTATATCTGGATTATGCGGGGGACACCCTTACTTTTACAATTGATCTTTATCTATTATGTGCTTCCAAGTATTGGGATTCGTTTAGATCGCCTTCCTGCGGCTATCATTGCCTTTGTTCTCAATTATGCAGCTTACTTTGCTGAAATCTTCCGTGGTGGGATTGATACTATCCCTAAAGGTCAATATGAGGCTGCCAAGGTCTTGAAGTTTAGTCCCTTTGACACAGTGCGCTATATTATTTTGCCCCAAGTGACCAAGATTGTTCTTCCTAGTGTCTTTAATGAGGTTATGAGTTTGGTCAAGGATACTTCTCTAGTCTATGCTCTAGGCATTTCAGACCTCATCTTGGCTAGTCGAACAGCTGCCAACCGTGACGCTAGCCTGGTTCCCATGTTCTTGGCAGGTGCTATTTACTTGATTTTGATTGGGATTGTGACTATCCTTGCCAAAAAAGTTGAGAAGAAGTACAGTTACTATAGATAGGAGGCTACCATGTTAGAATTACGAAATATCAATAAGGGATTTGGTGAAAAGCAAATTTTGTCCAATTTCAGTTTAATCATTCCTGAAAAACAAATCCTGGCTATCGTTGGGCCTTCTGGTGGAGGTAAGACAACTCTCTTACGTATGCTTGCAGGTCTTGAAACTATTGATTCAGGGCAAATCTTTTATAATGGAGAACCATTAGAACTGGATGAACTGGAGAAGCGGAATTTACTGGGATTTGTATTCCAAGATTTTCAACTGTTCCCTCATTTATCAGTTTTAGACAATTTGACCTTATCACCTGTGAAAACTATGGAGATGAAGCGGGAAGAGGCTGAGAAGAAGGCGCGAGGTCTTTTGGAACAGTTAGGACTAGCAGGGCACGCAGATGCCTATCCTTTCTCATTATCTGGTGGGCAAAAGCAGCGGGTGGCCTTGGCGCGTGCTATGATGATTGACCCAGAAATCATTGGTTACGATGAACCAACTTCTGCTCTAGATCCAGAATTACGCTTAGAAGTGGAAAAATTGATCTTGCAAAATAGGGAACTTGGTATGACGCAGATTGTCGTTACCCACGATTTACAATTCGCTGAAAATATCGCAGATCAGATTCTCAAGGTTGAGCCCAAGTAGGAGGTGCCAATGACTAATAAGAAAATTGCTTTAGTGTTGGTTTCGCTCCTGACTCTCTTTTTAACTGCTTGTACTCAGAAGGCTAGCGATCCAAAGCAGGATAACTGGAATAAGTATCAAGAGCAAGGCAGTATAACCATTGGTTTTGACAATACTTTTGTACCCATGGGATTTGAGGAAAAGAATGGCCAATATACGGGCTTTGATATTGACTTAGCACAAGCTGTCTCTGAAAAATTAGGTTTTAAAGTTCAATTTCAGCCAATCGACTGGGATATGAAGGAGACGGAACTGCAAAATGGAACTATAGATGCCATCTGGAATGGCTATTCTGCCACTGATGAACGCCGAGAGAAGGTTGCTTTTAGCATCCCATACATGGAAAATCAGCAAGTTCTGGTTGCGAAGAAAAGCCAGCAAATTCATTCAGTAGAGGATATGAAGGATAAGACCTTGGGAGCCCAAGCAGGTTCCTCTGGTTATTTGGATTTTGAAGCCCAGCCAGATTTACTGAAAAATCGTGTCAAAGACCAGAAGGCTAATCAGTACCAGAGTTTCAATGAAGCCTTGATTGATTTGAAAAACGACCGGATTGATGCTCTGTTAATTGACCGAGTGTATGCTAATTACTATCTTCAATCTGAGGGGATATTAAATGACTATAATGTCTTTTCAGCTGGATTTGAAAGTGAATCTTTTGCGGTTGGTGTCAGACCTGCAGATAAAAAATTACTCAAAGCTTTAAACCAAGCCTTTGTTAAACTACATCAAGAAGGAAAGTTCCAGGAAATCAGCCAAAAATGGTTTGGTGATGATGTAGCAACCAAAGAAGTGAAAAGTAGAGATTGAGTTTTTACTCAGTCTTTTTTTGCATCAAAAAATCCCCTGACAAGAGTCAGAGGATAAGAGATTATTTCATTGTTGGGAAGAGCAATACATCACGGATAGTGGTTGTATCAGTGAGAAGCATGCAGAGACGGTCAATACCGATTCCCAAACCACCTGTTGGAGGCATACCGTATTCAAGGGCTTCAATGTAGTCGTAGTCGATGCCTGTCGCTTCATCATCACCAAGTTCTTTGGCTTTTGCTTGGGCTTCGAAACGGCTAAGTTGGTCGATTGGGTCGTTCAACTCAGTAAAGGCATTACCGTATTCCTTAGTCATGATGAAGAGCTCGAAACGGTCAGTAAAGCGTTGGTCTTCAGGATTCTTCTTAGCAAGTGGAGATACAGCTACTGGATGTCCATAGACAAAGGTTGGTTGGATCAAGGTTTCTTCAACAAACTCTTCAAAGAAGGCATTGATAATGTGACCAACTTCAGTGTAGTGTTTCTCAACTAGAACTTTCTTCTCAGCAGCGATAGTTTTAGCTTCTTCCAAAGTCATGTCTTGCCAGAAATCTACACCAGTAATTTCTTTGATAGCATCAACCATGTGAACACGTTTAAATGGTTCGTTGATTTTGATTTCAGTTCCTTGGTAGTTGACTGGGCCGTCGCCTTTGACTGATTTAGCAGCATGTTGGATAATGCCTTCAGTCAAGTCCATGATGTCTTGGAAGTCAGCATAAGCTTGGTAAACTTCGATAGAAGTGAACTCAGGGTTGTGAGTAGCATCCATTCCTTCATTACGGAAGATACGGCCAATTTCATAGACACGTTCCATACCACCAACGATAAGGCGTTTCAAGTGAAGCTCAGTCGCGATACGAAGCACCATGTCAATGTTTTGGGCATTGTGGTGGGTGATAAATGGACGGGCAGCAGCACCACCGGCTTCATTATGAAGAACAGGTGTTTCCACTTCAAGGAATCCTTTTTGGTCAAGGTAACGACGGATTTCAGAGATGATTTTTGAACGAGTAACAAAACGCTCGAAGCTTTCACGGTTAGAAATCAAGTCAAGGTAACGTTTACGGTAAATTGTTTCAACGTCTGTCAAACCGTGGAATTTCTCAGGCAGAGGACGAAGAGCCTTAGATAAGTGTGTGATGTGAGTAGCTTTGATAGAGAGTTCTCCCATATCTGTACGCATCACTTCACCTTCGACACCAAGGAAGTCACCAAGGTCTGCTTTTTTGAAGATTTCGTAGTTTTCTTCACCGACAGCATCCTTACGAACGTAGATCTGGATTTGACCTTCGCGGTCTTGAAGGTGGGCAAATCCAACTTTACCTTTACCACGTTTGGTTACCAAGCGTCCTGCGATAGTAGCTGTTTCGTTTTTATCGTGTAATTGTTCTTTATCGAGGTCAGCAAATTTATCTTTTAATTCTTGTGAATTTGCAGTGCGTTCAAAGCGTTTTCCGAAGGGATCGATTCCTTGTTCACGGAGTGCAGCCATTTTTTCACGGCGAACGATCTGCTGGTCATTTAGTTCTTCCATATGTTCTGTTGACATGGGATCCTCCTAGTTTTACTCAAAATTGAATACGATGAGTCATTTTTGCGATACTCCCATTTTATCATAAATAAGCAAGAAATTCACGGATAATCTTTAAAAACTACAAAGAACTTGACGCTATAATCAAGTTCTGTTATTGATAAGAAGTATCATTCCAAGTATCGAGAGTAAATGTTTCAAAATCATGGGTTTCTAGAATGGTCAGGCTGGCATTTGCTAGACCGCCATCTTTACGAAGAAGTGGTTCTTTATATCCTAGAAGAGTACGAAGACTAGCAGTAAGATTAGCACCGTGACCGACAATTAGAATACGCTCAGCTGGACTATCTTTTAATGATTTGATAAATTGGATAGTTCGTTGTGTTGTGCTATAGAGGGATTCGGCTCCAAACATTTGAGTGTCAAATTGAGCAAGATTAGATCGGAAAGCTTTGATTTGTTGCGGGTAAATAGATTCCAAGGTTGCAATTTTCAAACCTTCCAACTTCCCTAGCTGCCATTCACGGAGATTAGGAACACTTTCTAAAGGACAGGGGGTCTGGAGTTGACTTTGGATAATCTCGGCAGATTTGACCGCTCGAGGTAAATCACTTGAATAAATTTGATCAAAAGGAATATCCTTGAGATACTGGCCTAGTTGTTTTAGGGTTTCAATGGATTCAGGAAGAAGGGGAGAATCTCCACTAGCACCTTGAAAGCGTCCTTCTTGGTTCCAGACGGTACGACCGTGGCGGACAAAGTAGAGTTTCATTACTTGCTGCCCTCCAAGATATCTGCAAAGTCAGCTTTTACAAAGCTGGCCAAGTCTTGTGGCGCGACGATAATGCTGTGACCAACTTCTCCAGCAGAGACAATCATTTGATCCAAGTCTAGAGCGATCTTATCGATAAAAATGGGATAATTGTGTTTCTGACGAATTCCGACAGGATTATTGGCTCCATGAATGTAACCAGTTGTTTTTTCCAAGTCCTTTTGTGGAATCATGCTCACTTTTTTGTTGCCAGAAATTTTGGCTAGTTTCTTTTCAGACAAGTGTTGGGTGATAGGGACAATTCCGATAATCGGTCCTGTTTTATCTCCCAAAAGCGCCAAGGTTTTGAAAATCTGATCTCGTTCATAACCTTGAGGCAGCTCTCCTTCCAGGGCATTGATTTGAATCCCCTGATGTGGGATACCTGCTTTAGACAGGATTTGTTCTACTAATGTTTTTTTGACTTTAACTTTTTTTGCCATTATTTATACTTATCCTCCAATTGGCTCATCCAAATACCAAGCCAGATTCCCAGCGCAAAGAAAAAGGCAATGATGACATACCCAACAAGAGAAAGGCCAGTGTATTGGATACTTTCAGCGTTTCCTGCATTTGGAATCAAGATCAGAAGGGTACTAGAAAGTACGATACCGATGATGAAATGATAGACGCGTGAGTGGTAGTTGTTTAAGGCATAATCCATCAATTTTGAAAAAATGATGAGAGTTGCACCTGCCCCGATTCCAATCGGAAAGAAGGTTCCAAAGAGGTCAAAGGTTTTAAAACCAGTCAACATAGGAGCATAGAGACCCAAAATCAAAAGTAGATTTGATGGACTGAGGCCAGGAACTAATACGCCAAGAGCCAGCAGTGCACCAGCTAGGACGAAATTAAGAAAGCTGGCACTTAAGGTTCCAACAACAAAATTTAAGGCATAGAGTCCTAATCCAGAAATGATAAAGGTTGTCCAGAACCAAGCTAAATCAATCTTGTCTCGGTCAGATTCTCGAGTTGATTCTTTGAGAAGGCTAGGAACTGTACCAATGATGGCACCTGCAAAGCTCCATAAGACAAAGACCTGATAATTTTCAAGCAGGTATTCAATCGGGTAGGAAAATAAGCCGATTCCCAGAAGCATACCGATGGCAACTGGAATAAAGTACAAAACATTTTCTTTAAAGTCTTTAAAGGGATGGGCCAGAAAACCAATCATTCGTTCATAAATTCCTAAGATTGCTGCTAGAACCCCTCCGGAAATTCCCGGTAAGATAAATCCAAGAGCAATGACAATCCCTTTAATAAGGCGTGCTAACCATGAGAGCATATGTTTCCTCCAACTATTTCTATTTCAAAAAATCCTTACTATATTGTATCACAATCAAACACAAAAAGAAAAAGCAAATGCTAAACAAATGCTTTTAAGGTTTTAAAAAGAGTTTTCTAAAGGTTTCTTCTTTGTTTTTTAAGGAAGAGATGACGTTGATATCTAAATCGTGGTCAAAGCCAGCAATTTTTCCTTTAGAAGTGTACTGGTGGATGTCGTAATCTAAGTCCGTATTAGGTTTGCTTTCGAAAAATCCAGTATTTGAACCGTATGAAGGAATCCAAACAGACGTAAACTTGTCCGTATCAATACTGTGTTCTTCCATGAAGTAGACCCCAACGTAGATACCGATGTTTTTAGCACCTAGCGATTCTAGTTTTGCACGAAAGGCTTCAACACCTTCGTTCATATTGGACATGGTTTTTTCTTCTACGTCTAGCCAATAGTAACTAGGGCTGTATGGTGAAGAGGCGTTATAAAAAACTTCAGCGGCTTTTTCCATTTCTTGGATATTTTTTCCAGCTAAATAAGCATAGACACCAACTGGGACATTTCGTTTTTGAAACTCGGTAATATGGGTTTTAAAGGCCTTGTCTACCCCATTAACAAAGGAAGCATCATTTTCTTTTGAAGACTGAGCGCCACTATGGACACGAACGATAGCTCCTGAAATGTTTTGGGAGAGAGTATCGTAATTAATTTCCTCAGGTCGTTGCCAACCAGAAACATCAATCACCGGTTTATCTATATTATGTAGCGCTTGCGATTCTACTTGCGCGATATTTGACTTTGTTTTTACAGGATGGTCCTCAAAACGAGGGCGATTTAGGATTAAAATGAATATCATAATCCCAAAAAAACCAAACAAAATAAGCGGATTAATTTTCTTTCTCATATGTCATAATTCTACCTTAAAAATGAAAAAAAATCAAAAAAAATACTCAAAAAATGGGTTAAGAAAGGACTTTAGAGCATTTTTTCATTCAAGAGCGCGGAATGATTTGAAATATGGTATAATAAAAGGGAATTTCTAGAGAAAAGAGAAGATTATGTCAAATTATGCCATTATTTTAGCAGCGGGTAAAGGAACTCGCATGAAATCTGATTTGCCAAAAGTTTTGCACAAGGTTGCGGGTATTTCTATGTTAGAACATGTTTTCCGTAGTGTAGGAGCCATCCAACCTGAAAAGACAGTCACAGTTGTTGGACACAAGGCAAAATTGGTTGAAGAGGTCTTGGCTGGACAGACAGAATTTGTAACTCAATCTGAACAGTTAGGTACCGGTCATGCAGTTATGATGACAGAGCCTATTCTAGAAGGTTTATCAGGTCACACCTTGGTCATTGCAGGGGATACTCCTTTAATCACAGGTGAAAGCTTGAAAAACTTGATTGATTTCCACATCAATCATAAGAATGTAGCGACTATCTTGACTGCTGAAACAGATAATCCTTTCGGCTATGGACGAATTGTTCGTAATGACAATGCTGAGGTTCTTCGCATTGTTGAGCAGAAGGATGCTACAGATTTTGAAAAGCAAATCAAGGAAATCAACACTGGAACATATGTTTTTGACAACGAGCGTTTGTTTGAGGCTTTGAAAAATATCAATACCAACAACGCTCAAGGTGAATACTATATTACAGATGTCATTGGCATTTTCCGTGAAGCTGGTGAAAAAGTCGGCGCTTATACTTTGAAAGATTTTGATGAAAGTCTTGGGGTAAACGACCGTGTGGCTCTTGCGACTGCTGAGTCGGTTATGCGTCGTCGCATCAATCATTATCACATGGTCAATGGAGTTAGCTTTGTCAACCCAGAAGCAACTTATATCGATATTGATGTTGAGATTGCTCCCGAAGTTCAAATCGAAGCCAACGTTACCTTGAAAGGGCAAACGAAAATTGGTGCTGAGACTGTTTTGACAAATGGAACTTATGTGGTGGATAGCACTATCGGAGCAAGGGCTGTCATTACCAATTCTATGATTGAGGAAAGTAGTGTTGCAGACGGTGTGACAGTCGGTCCTTATGCCCACATTCGTCCAGGTTCAAGCCTAGCTGCCCAAGTTCATATTGGAAACTTTGTTGAGGTTAAAGGCTCTTCAATCGGTGAGAATACCAAGGCTGGTCATTTGACGTATATCGGAAACTGTGAAGTGGGTAGCAAGGTTAATTTCGGTGCTGGAACCATTACAGTCAACTATGATGGCAAAAACAAATACAAGACAGTTATTGGCAACAATGTTTTTGTTGGTTCAAATTCAACCATTATTGCGCCAGTAGAACTTGGTGACAATTCCCTCGTTGGAGCTGGTTCAACTATTACTAAAGATGTTCCAGCGGATGCTATTGCTATTGGTCGTGGTCGTCAGGTTAATAAAGACGAATATGCAACACGCCTTCCTCATCATCCTAAGAATCAGTAGGAGCCTATCATGGAATTTGAAGAAAAAACGCTTAGCCGAAAAGAAATCTATCAAGGACCAATATTTAAACTGGTTCAAGATCAGGTTGAATTACCAGAAGGCAAGGGAACTGCCCAACGGGATTTGATTTTCCACAATGGGGCTGTCTGTGTTTTAGCAGTAACGGATGAACAAAAACTTATCTTGGTCAAGCAGTATCGCAAAGCTATCGAGGCTGTCTCTTACGAAATTCCAGCTGGAAAACTGGAAGTAGGAGAAAATACTGACCCTGTTGCAGCAGCTCTGCGTGAACTGGAGGAAGAAACAGCCTATACAGGGAAATTAGAACTCTTGTACGATTTTTATTCAGCTATTGGCTTTTGTAATGAGAAGTTAAAACTATACCTAGCCAGCGATTTGACAAAGGTGGAAAATCCGCGTCCGCAGGATGAGGATGAAACCTTGGAAGTCCTTGAAGTGAGCTTAGAAGAAGCTAAGGAATTAATCCAATCAGGTCATATTTGTGATGCCAAGACAATTATGGCTGTTCAATATTGGGAATTGCACAAAAAATAGAGGAGGTCAGTATGGGTAAACCTTTATTAACGGATGAAATGATTGAAAGAGCTAATAGAGGCGAAAAAATTTCGGGTCCTCCTTTACTTGATGATGAGGAAACCAAGATTTTACCAACTTCTTCTTCCCGTTTTGGTTATGCCAATCCTAAGGGGCATGGTTTTAGTCAGGAAACCTTGAAGATTCAGGTCGAACCGTCTATTCATAAAAGTCGTCGCATTGAAAATACTAAGAGAAATGTCTTCAATTCTAAGTTGAATAAGATTTTATTTGCAGTCATCTTTCTCTTGATTTTGCTTGTCTTAGCAATGAAACTTTTGTAATAGAAAAGGAATTGAAATGAAAATAGGAATTATTGCGGCCATGCCAGAAGAACTGGCTTATCTGGTCAAGCATTTAGACAATGCCCAGGAGCAAGTTGTTTTAGGCAATACCTATCACACAGGAACTATTGCCTCTCATGAAGTCGTTCTTGTAGAAAGTGGAATTGGTAAAGTGATGTCTGCTATGAGTGTGGCAATTTTGGCTGATCATTTCCAGGTGGATGCTCTAATTAATACGGGATCAGCTGGGGCAGTGGCAGAAGGTATTGCTGTTGGGGATGTCGTGATTGCTGACAAATTAGCCTATCATGATGTTGATGTCACAGCTTTTGGTTATGCTTATGGACAAATGGCGCAACAACCGCTTTATTTCGAATCAGATAAAACCTTTGTTGCTAAAATCCAAGAGAGTTTATCTCAATTGGACCAGAACTGGCATCTTGGTATGATTGCTACAGGAGATAGTTTTGTTGCAGGAAATGATAAGATTGAAGCGATTAAGTCTCATTTCCCAGAAGTTTTAGCCGTGGAGATGGAGGGGGCAGCTATTGCTCAGGCAGCGCATGCCCTTAATCTTCCAGTTTTAGTCATCCGAGCTATGAGTGATAATGCCAACCATGAAGCAAACATCTCTTTTGATGAGTTTATTATCGAAGCTGGACGTCGCTCTGCCCAAGTCTTATTAGCCTTTTTGAAGGCTTTAGATTAAGCGGAAATTTGACAGTTTTTCTAGCTTATGATAAGATTTAAGTAAAGAAAAGCTAGAAAACGTTTCAGAGGATATTATGAGTATTGAAATGACCGTCAGTGAGATTGCAGAGGTCTTAGGATTATCTCGTCAAGCAATCAATAACCGTGTCAAAGAATTACCAGAAGAAGACACAGACAAAAATGACAAAGGGGTAACAGTCGTTACCAGAAGTGGTTTGATTAAGCTAGAAGAAATCTATAAAAAAACGATTTTTGAAGATGAACCTGTCAGTGAAGATGTCAAGCAACGTGAACTGATGGAGATTCTGGTTGATGAGAAGAATGCAGAAATTCTTCGTCTCTATGAACAATTAAAAGCCAAGGATCGTCAGTTATCAGAAAAAGACGAGCAGATGCGCATCAAAGACCGTCAGATTGCTGAGAAAGATAAACAACTTGATCAGCAGCAACAATTGACTCTTCAAGCAATGAAGGATCAAGAAAATCTTAAGCTAGAGCTGGACCAAGCAAAAGAAGAAGTCCAATCGACTAAGAAAGGCTTTTTTGCTCGTTTATTTGGAGGATAATCAAGGAGCTGTTTAGGTTAAATGCTAACCTGATGGCTTCTTTTATTTCTAATCTAAATAGTATAGTTGCTCAAGTAAAATAACAGTAGAGGAGAGGTAGAAAATGGAACGATTAGAAGATTACATTGCTTTCGATTTAGAATTTAATCAGCATGAAGGGCAAACACACTTGATTCAAGTATCGGCAGTGCGTTTTAGATATGGTCAGGAAATCGATGCCTATGATTCCTATGTTCATACCAGTGTGCCTCTAAAGAGTTTTATCAATGGTTTGACTGGGATTACAGCTGAGACCTTAAAAGATGCCCCTCCAGTGGAGAAAGTTATAAAAGATTTCCAAGAGTTTGTGGGTTCTTTACCGATGGTTGGATACAATGCTGCTAAAAGTGATTTGCCTATTCTAGCAGAGCATGATTTAGATTATAGCCAGCAGTATAAGGTGGATTTGTATGATGAAGCTTTTGAACGCCGTAGTTCGGATTTACATGGTATTGCCAATCTCAAATTGCAAACTGTTGCCTCATTTCTTGGATTTCAAGGTCAGTCTCATAATAGCTTGGAGGATGCTCGTATGACGGCGCGTGTTTACGAGTCCTTTCTAGAGTCGGATCAAGCTAGAGAATTGTTAGAGACAGAAAGTAGCCTATCAAACAATCCTTTTGGAGGCTTGGACTTGTCTCAATTATTTGACTAGGAGTGCCTATGAAACCTGAAAAACCTAAAAATCTAGGTTTTAGGAAAATCTACTTTAATCTAGATAAAATTCTCTTTCTCTTTTTCTTGATATTCATGATGATTGAGTTTGTCTGGTTACCACTTAATTCTTGGATTGCTGGACTTTTACTCCGTCAGACAGGTTATCTCTTTCTTTCCTACAACAATATTTTTGCCATTATAAAGGGGTCGCCATTTGTTAGTCTTGCTTTATTTGTTTTGGTAATTGTTAATTTACTGATTGCCTATTACCAGATAGGACTTCTCTTTATCGGAGCTCGACACCTCCTCTATCATGAAAGGAGGACCTTGCTGGAGTACAGTCGCAAGGTCTTTCGCCAAAGTTTCTTGTTTATGAGGCAAGTTACAATTTCCAAAATGGCCTTTATTTTCTTTTATATCATGATGCTCTTTCCATTGATTCGAAAGATTTTAAAGATTTATTACCTCAATAAAATTGTCATTCCGGACTTTATCGTTGATTATGTGGAAGACAAGTATTGGCTAGTAGGTATAGTGGTTACTATTCTGGCTTTACTTCTATTTTACATTTCAGTTCGTTTCATGTTTGCCCTACCTCAGCTTTTATTTGAGAAGAAGACAGTCAAAGAGGCAGTCAGATACAGTCTAGAGAAGACGAAAAGGCAATCTTGGTTTTATATTTGGAACTTGCTCTGGATTATCGTCAAAACGTATCTATTTTTCATTCTTCTCCTCATTCCAATCTTAGCAAGTCAGGTACTGATGGATGGTCTGACCCATAAGGAATCTCTTGTATTAGGAATCATTAATTTTGTCTTGATTAAGAATTTCCATTATATGACCTTGACTTACTTTCTCATTAAGTTTGTTTCCTTCTTAACGGGAGAAGAACTAGAAATCACACCAAGGAGAAAGAAAGACCACTGGATGAGATGGGGAGTGATGGGCTGTGCTTGTATCTTTTTCGCTCTTGAGGGTTATGTTTATTTAGAAGCTCCAGTTTCACATAAACCTTTAATTATCTCTCATCGCGGTGTTTCAGATAAAAATGGTGTTCAAAATACCGTCCAATCACTAGAAAAAACCGCTCAGTTATCTCCAGATTTCGTTGAGACAGATGTTCAGGAAACAAAAGATGGCCAGTTTGTCATGATGCATGATGCTAATATCAAAAATTTGACAGGAGTTAATGCCAATCCTCAGGATCTAACTTTGGATGAATTAACTAAACTTGATATTTCTGAAAATGGCTATCATACCAAGGTATCTAGTTTTGATGACTACCTTAACAAAGCCAATGAATTGCATCAAAAACTTCTTATTGAGATTAAAACCAGTCGAAAAGATAGTTCAGATATGATGAAACGCTTTATGGAAAAATATGGAACGGTTCTTAAGCAGAATGGTCACCAAATGCAATCTTTAGACTACCATGTGATTGATCAGGTGCTAGCCTACGATTCTCAAATTCCAGTCTATTTCATCCTACCTTATAATAGTATTTTTCCAAGAACCAAGGCTACAGGTTACACCATGGAGTATTCAACTTTAGATGAAAATTTTGTCAACAAGCTTTGGAATACCGATCAGAAATTGTATGTTTGGACAATTAATAGTTCAGAGTCCTTTGATAAATCAGTTCATTTGGGAGCTGATGGCATGATAACGGATGATTTGGAAATGATTCAAGATCAAGTTACCATTGCCCAAGAAGACCCTGAGTATACTGAATTGCTTTTCAAACAGGCCATGGAATTCTTTAATTTTTAGTAAGCAAAAAGAGGTTGATCAAAAATTCACCTCTAAAATAGTAAAAAAACGAGCGATGTATCAGTTGGATATGCTCGTTTTCTTATGCCATGGTTGATAATTGATACTCAATGAAAATCAAAGAGCAAACTAGGAAGCTGGCCGCAGGTTGCTCAAAGTACAACTTTGAAGTTGCAGATAAAACTGACGAAGTCAGTAACATACGTACGGTAAGGCGATGCTGACGTGGTTTGAAGAGATTTTCGAAGAGTATGAAATAAGAATAGAACAGGAAGTAATGCCTATGAAGTGGTTAAACTAGGTTATTTATGTCAGATGTAAAAGGGTTACTAACTTCTGCGTGAAGAAGGCTTTCGAATTTATATCAAACAGAAAATGGATGTTTCCCCTTTTATGTCAGATGAGAAAGTATTGTTGGCATGTGCAGAGTTTATGTTAGAAATAAATAAGCTGTCATAACATCGCTAGGATTCATCTTTATGAGTATGAATCTCAAAAATTGGTCAAGAATCTAGCATCTAAAACATCAATTATACAAAAACACAGTCTCTCTTTAGCTTGATTGTGGTCAAGACAGAAGTTACTGCGCAGTTTTATTTTTGAGTTGATTTTTTCTTAGATCATGTACTTACTGAGGATTGCTTTTATTTTCTGAAGTTGGAGTATTATTGGACTGTTTTTCGTTTTCAGTAGCAGGTTTACTTGGAGTAGGAGCAGGAGTAGAAGAATCCTGAGTTGATGTTTTCTGCTCTTCTTTTTTCTCTTCCTTGACGCTAGATTTTGGTGTTTCTTCTTGTTGTGCTTTTTCTTGAGAAGTGTTGTTTTCCTTATTGGGACTAGTGTTTTCCTTAGGGGATTCCTTTTGAATTTCTTTGACAATGGTTGTCGTCTGGCTTGTTGTAGGTTCCTTTTTAGTATTTTTGTTATTATCCAAGGCGTTCATAATCGTGATACTTGCGGTAATCAAGCCAAGGATACTAGCGATAGTCGCAACGGTTTTTTGAAAGACTGTAAAGCCTTTTTTGATGTGTTCTGTTTTTGGTTTTGAAGTTCTACGATAATTAGACATGCATTCTCTCCTTTAATTAAAATTTATTATACCGCATTTCTTTAAAAAAATCTTAAAAAAAGAGGAATTGCCCTTTCTTGTCGCAGGCTCCGTTTCATGATACAATAGAAGGAGTGATTTTAGAAAGCGTGAGAAAACATGATTTACTTTGATAATTCGGCGACGACCAAGCCCTATCCTGAAGCACTTGAAACTTATATGCAGGTCGCTTCAAAAATTTTAGGAAATCCATCTAGTCTCCACCGTTTGGGAGACCAGGCAACACGAATTTTAGATGCATCACGTCAACAGATTGCAGATTTAATCGGTAAGAAAAGTGATGAAATCTTCTTTACATCTGGTGGAACAGAAGGTGATAACTGGGTTATCAAGGGTGTGGCCTTTGAAAAAGCCCAGTTTGGCAAGCACATCATCGTATCAGCCATTGAACATCCGGCAGTCAAAGAGTCAGCCCTTTGGTTGAAAAATCAAGGGTTTGAAGTGGATTTTGCTCCAGTTAATGAGAAAGGATTTGTGGATGTTGAGGCGCTAGCAGATTTGATACGACCAGATACGACCCTCGTTTCTGTCATGGCTGTGAACAATGAAATCGGCTCTATCCAACCTATTGAGGCTATTTCAGAACTGTTAGCAGACAAGCCGACTATTTCCTTCCACGTTGATGCGGTTCAGGCGCTTGCCAAGATTCCGACTGAAAAGTATCTGACAGAACGAGTGGATTTCGCGACTTTCTCTGGTCACAAGTTCCACGGAGTTCGTGGTGTTGGTTTTGTCTATATCAAGTCTGGTAAGAAAATTACGCCACTTTTAACAGGTGGTGGTCAGGAACGTGATTACCGTTCGACAACTGAAAATGTGGCAGGAATTGCAGCGACAGCTAAGGCCCTCCGCTTGTCTATGGAAAAGCTAGATATCTTTACTAGCAAGACTGGGCAGATGAAGGCAGTGATTCGTCAAGCACTTCTGGACTATCCAGATATTTTTGTCTTTTCAGATGAGGAAGACTTTGCCCCTCATATTCTGACTTTTGGAATCAAGGGTGTTCGTGGTGAAGTCATCGTTCACGCTTTTGAAGACTATGATATTTTCATCTCAACGACCTCTGCTTGTTCGTCCAAGGCAGGGAAACCTGCAGGTACCTTGATTGCCATGGGAGTGGACAAGGATAAGGCCCAGTCAGCTGTGCGTCTTAGTCTAGATCTTGAAAATGATATGAGTCAGGTCGAGCAGTTTTTGACCAAGTTAAAATTGATTTACAATCAAACTAAAAAAGTAAGATAGGAGCATTCATGCAATATTCAGAAATTATGATTCGCTACGGAGAATTGTCAACAAAGGGCAAAAACCGTATGCGTTTCATCAATAAACTTCGCAATAATATTTCAGACGTTTTGTCTATCTATCCCCAAGTTAAGGTAACGGCAGATCGTGACCGTGCCCACGCTTACCTCAATGGAGCAGATTACACAGCAGTAGCAGAATCGCTTAAGCAAGTCTTTGGAATTCAAAACTTTTCCCCTGTTTATAAGGTTGAAAAATCTGTAGAAGTTCTGAAGTCTGCTGTCCAAGAGATTATGCAGGACATCTACAAGGAAGGCATGACCTTTAAGATTTCTAGCAAGCGTAGCGACCACAACTTTGAACTCGACAGTCGTGAACTCAACCAAACACTTGGAGGGGCTGTATTTGAAGCTATTCCAAATGTGCAAGCTCAAATGAAAAGTCCTGATATCAATCTTCAGGTGGAGATTCGTGAGGAAGCTGCTTATATTTCTTATGAAACCATTCGAGGGGCAGGTGGATTACCAGTGGGAACTTCTGGTAAGGGCATGCTCATGTTGTCAGGGGGAATCGATTCCCCTGTAGCTGGCTATCTAGCGCTTAAACGAGGGGTAGATATAGAGGCAGTTCATTTTGCCAGCCCACCTTACACGAGTCCTGGAGCTCTTAAAAAAGCCCAAGATTTGACCCGTAAATTAACCAAGTTTGGTGGAAATATCCAGTTTATCGAAGTTCCTTTTACAGAGATTCAAGAGGAAATCAAGGCCAAAGCGCCAGAAGCCTACCTTATGACCTTGACGCGTCGTTTTATGATGCGGATTACTGATCGTATTCGTGAGGTACGAAATGGTTTAGTTATCATCAATGGGGAAAGTCTTGGTCAAGTAGCCAGTCAAACTCTTGAAAGTATGCAGGCTATTAACGCTGTGACCAACACTCCCATCATTCGTCCTGTGGTTACTATGGACAAGTTGGAAATCATTGACATCGCCCAGGAAATCGATACCTTTGAAATCTCTATCCAACCTTTTGAAGACTGCTGTACGATTTTTGCGCCAGATCGTCCTAAGACCAATCCTAAGATTAAGAATGCAGAGCAGTATGAAGCACGTATGGATGTTGAAGGCTTAGTTGAGCGAGCAGTGGCTGGAATCATGATTACTGAGATTACACCGCAGGCTGAAAAAGATGAAGTGGATGACTTGATTGACAATCTGCTCTAATCAGAAAATCCAGAAGAATTTAGAAAAATAAATGAAAAAGTTAGTTTTTAATTCCAAAAACGGAAGCAAAACTAACTTTTTTTCTATAATTGTGATATAATGAAATAAAATTTTGAATATAGAGAGTTTTCTGACAATGAATCAATCCTACTTTTATTTAAAAATGAAAGAACACAAACTCAAGGTTCCTTATACAGGTAAGGAGCGCCGTGTGCGTGTTCTTCTGCCTAAAGATTATGAGAAAGACACGAATCGTTCCTATCCTGTTGTTTACTTTCATGACGGGCAAAATGTTTTTTATAGCAAGGAGTCTTTCATTGGTCATTCATGGAAGATTATACCAGCTATTAAGCGTAATCCTGATATCAGTCGCATGATTGTCGTAGCCATTGACAATGATGGTATGGGTCGGATGAATGAGTATGCGGCTTGGAAGTTCCAAGAATCTCCTATCCCAGGGCAGCAGTTTGGCGGTAAGGGTGTGGAATATTCTGAGTTTGTCATGGAGGTGGTCAAACCTTTTATCGATGAGACCTACCGTACCAAAGCTGACCGCCAGCATACGGCTATGATTGGGTCTTCACTAGGAGGCAATATTACCCAGTTTATCGGACTAGAATACCAAGACCAAATTGGTTGCTTGGGCGTCTTTTCATCTGCCAACTGGCTCCACCAAGAAGCCTTTAACCGCTATATCGAGCGTCAGCAACTATCGCCTGACCAGCGTATCTTTATCTATGTTGGAACAGAAGAAGCAGATGATACAGACAAGACCTTGATGGCTGGCAATATCAAACAAGCCTATATCGACTCATCGCTTCGCTATTACCATGATTTGATAGCAGGGGGAGTACACTTGGGCAATCTTGTTTTGAAAGTTCAGTCTGGTGCCATCCATAGTGAAATCCCTTGGTCGGAGAATTTACCAGACTGTCTGAGATTTTTTGCAGAAAACTGGTAAAGTAAGAAAGGAGAAAATATGCATATTGAACATCTTAACCACTGGAGTGGCAATCTTAACCGTGAAATGTACCTTAACCGTTATGGTCATGCTGGGATTCCAGTTGTGGTCTTTGCTTCATCAGGTGGTAGTCACAATGAATACTATGATTTTGGCATGATTGATGCTTGTGCTTCCTTTATTGAGGAAGGCCGTGTTCAGTTCTTTACCCTATCCAGTGTAGACAGTGAGAGTTGGTTGGCCACTTGGAAACATGGTCATGACCAGGCGGAGATGCATCGTGCTTACGAACGCTATGTGATTGAAGAGGCCATTCCTTTTATCAAGCATAAGACAGGTTGGTTTGATGGAATGATGACGACAGGTTGCTCGATGGGCGCCTACCATGCACTCAACTTTTTTCTCCAACATCCAGATGTCTTTACCAAGGTGATTGCTCTTAGTGGTGTTTACGACGCACGTTTCTTTGTCGGCGATTACTACAATGACGATGCCATTTACCAAAACTCGCCAGTAGATTATATCTGGAACCAGAACGACGGCTGGTTTATTGACCGTTATCGTCAGGCAGAGATTGTGCTGTGTACAGGACTTGGAGCTTGGGAACAAGACGGTCTGCCATCCTTCTACAAGCTTAAAGAAGCCTTTGACCAGAAACAAATTCCAGCTTGGTTTGCTGAATGGGGACACGATGTCGCCCACGACTGGGAATGGTGGCGCAAACAAATGCCTTATTTCCTCGACAATCTCTATTTATAAAAGGAGTTACCTATGAATTACCTTGTTATTTCTCCCTACTATCCACAAAACTTTCAACAGTTTACCATTGAACTAGCTAATAAAGGCATCACAGTCTTGGGGATTGGCCAAGAACCATACGAGCAATTAGATGAACCTTTACACAATAGCCTAACCGAATATTTCCGTGTGGACAATCTTGAAAATATAGATGAAGTCAAGAGAGCAGTTGCTTTCCTTTTCTATAAACATGGTCCAATTGATCGCATCGAATCCCACAATGAATATTGGCTAGAGTTGGACGCAAGTCTTCGTGAGCAATTCAATGTTTTTGGTGCCAAACCAGAGGATCTCAAAAAGACGAAATTTAAGTCTGAAATGAAGAAGCTTTTCAAAAAAGCAGGTGTCCCCGTGGTACCTGGAGCTGTTATCAAGACGGAAGCAGATGTTGATCAAGCAGTGAACGAAATCGGTCTTCCAATGATTGCCAAACCTGATAATGGAGTGGGAGCAGCCGCAACCTTTAAGCTTGAGACAGAAGACGATATCAATCACTTCAAGACTGAGTGGGATCATTCAACTGTTTATTTCTTTGAGAAATTTGTCACCTCTAGCGAAATTTGTACATTTGATGGTCTTGTGGACAAGGATGGTAAAATTGTCTTCTCAACAACCTTTGATTACGCCTATACACCGCTTGATCTCATGATTTACAAGATGGACAATTCTTATTACGTTCTCAAGGATATGGATCCTAAATTACGTAAATATGGTGAGGCTATCGTCAAAGAATTTGGTATGAAAGAACGGTTCTTCCATATTGAGTTTTTCCGTGAAGAAGACGATTATATTGCCATTGAGTACAACAACCGTCCTGCAGGTGGTTTTACAATTGATGTTTATAACTTTGCCCATTCCTTGGACCTTTATCGTGGATATGCTGCTATTGTAGCAGGAGAAGAGTTCCCAGTGTCAGAGTTTGAACCGCAGTATTGTTTAGCTACATCCCGTCGTGCAAATGCTCATTATGTCTATTCTGAGGAGGATTTGCTTGACAAATATAGCCAGCAGTTCAAGGTTAAAAAAATCATGCCAGCAGCCTTTGCGGAACTTCAAGGAGATTACCTTTATATGCTGACAACTCCGAGTCGACAAGAAATGGAGCAGATGATTGCAGATTTCGGACAACGTCAAGCTTAAGGGACTATAGGGTTAAGGAAAATGACTTTCTTAATCCTTTTGTTTTTTATGAGAAACACAGCAGATTGAAACAAGAATAGGACAAAACAGCCTCGTAAAGAGACTGGGACAAAAAGATTTTGATTTTAGGAATTCTTTATTATAAATTTTTAAAATCGATAGATTAGGAAAAAAAGCGAACAAGATAGAATTCTGAATGTCAGATAACTCGTTTTGTTCGCTTTTTATATTTAAGGTTAGACTTTTGTCCCAAACTCTTTTGAGGTGCTTTTTGATATGAGTCCAGGTTTTCTCAATAAGATTGCACTAAACGAGATAGAAGAATAATTTGAGTTCTTTATGAATCTCTATATAGGATTCATTACGATAGATACCTTAGATTCTTTTTATTGAAGAAATTTTCTGAAAATTACAAAATATACTTGCTATTTTAGAAAAAAAGTGTAGAATATAAGAAATAGGTTTTTAGAATAAGGAGTGGAATATGACAGTAACGATTGATTGGGAAAACCTTGGTTTTTCCTATATGAAATTACCTTATCGCTATATTGCTCATTTTAAAAATGGACAATGGGATCAAGGAGAGCTCACAGAGGATGCAACTTTGCATATTTCAGAGTCTTCTCCAAGTCTTCACTATGGTCAACAAGCCTTTGAAGGTTTGAAAGCTTACCGTACTAAGGATGGTAGTGTTCAACTTTTCCGTCCTGACGAAAATGCTAAACGTCTGCAACGTACTTGTGATCGTCTCTTGATGCCACAAGTTCCGACAGACATGTTTGTAGAAGCTTGTAAGGCAGTTGTCCGCGCCAATGAAGAATACGTACCACCATATGGAACAGGTGGAACCCTTTATCTTCGTCCACTTTTGATTGGTGTTGGAGATATTATCGGGGTTAAACCAGCAGAGGAATACATTTTCACCATCTTTGCTATGCCAGTTGGAAATTACTTTAAGGGTGGTTTGGTTCCAACCAACTTCTTGATTCAGGATGAATACGACCGTGCGGCTCCAAATGGTACAGGTGCGGCTAAGGTTGGTGGGAACTATGCTGCAAGTCTCTTGCCAGGGAAATTGGCCAAGTCACGTCATTTCTCAGATGTTATCTATCTAGACCCATCAACTCATACAAAGATTGAAGAAGTCGGTTCAGCTAACTTCTTTGGAATTACAGCTGATAATGAATTTGTAACACCATTGAGTCCATCTATCTTGCCATCTATTACTAAGTATTCTTTGCTTTATTTGGCAGAACACCGCTTGGGCTTGACTCCTATTGAGGGGGATGTCCCAATTGATAACCTTGACCGTTTTGTAGAGGCAGGTGCCTGTGGTACAGCAGCAGTTATTTCGCCAATTGGTGGAATTCAGCACGGCGATGATTTTCATGTGTTCTATAGTGAAACAGAAGTTGGCCCTGTGACTCGTAAACTCTATGATGAATTGACAGGAATTCAGTTTGGTGATATTGAAGCGCCAGAAGGTTGGATTGTAAAAGTAGATTAAAACAAACAAAAGGAGATTTTTGATGAAATCGAAAAAGTGGCTCTTAACAGCAGGAGTGGTCCTGAGCACAACAGCTCTTTTAGTGGCTTGTGGAAAAGCTGATAAAGAAGCAGATGCACCGACAACATTTTCATATGTCTATGCAGTAGATCCAGCATCTTTGGACTATAGTATAGCGACTCGTACATCTACAACAGATGTCATCGGGAACGTGGTTGATGGCTTGATGGAAAACGACCAGTACGGAAATGTTATCCCTTCCTTGGCTGAGGATTGGTCTGTGTCAAAAGATGGTTTGACTTATACCTACAAACTTCGTAAAGGAGTTAAATGGTACACTTCTGAAGGTGAAGAATATGCAGAAGTAACAGCCCATGACTTTGTAACAGGATTGAAACACGTAGCTGACGGTAAGTCAGACGGTGTCTCTCTCATCCAAAATTCCATCAAGGGCTTGGACGCCTACATGACTGGTGAAACCAATGATTTCTCTACAGTTGGTGTTAAAGCTTTGGATGACTACACAGTTGAGTATACATTGAATGCGCCAGAAAGTTTCTGGAATTCAAAAGTGACAACAGCGACGATGTTGCCTGTAAATGAAGAGTTTTTAAAGGCATCTGGAAAGAATTACGGAGAGGTTAGCCCAGCAGGGATTCTCTACAATGGTCCTTATTTCTTAAAAACATTGACTTCTAAATCGTTGATTGAATATGAAAAAAATCCAAATTACTGGGATAAAGAAAATGTTAAAATTGAGAAGATTAAATTGACCTACTACGATGGTTCAGATCAGGAGTCTTTGATCCGTAGCTTCTCCTCTGGTGCTTATACGACAGCCCGTCTCTTCCCAAGCAGCTCAAACTTTGCTTCTACTTTGGAACAATACGGAGATAAAATCACTTATAGCCCACAGGACTCAAGTAGTTATTACTTCACCTTTAACGTAAACCGTCAGTCATACAATAAAACTGCGAAAACAAGCGAAGAGCAAAAGACTTCTACAAAAGAAGCTATGCTTAATAAGGACTTCCGTCAGGCTATCAACTTTGCCTTCAACCGTCATTCTTATGCTGCCCAGCTAAACGGTGAAGATGGTGCGGACAAGATTATTCGTAACAGCCTTGTTCCAGATAACTTCGTACAAGCAGGTGGTAAGAACTTTGGTCAAATCGCTCAAGCAGAGTTGGTGAACTATGGTGACCAATGGAAAGGTGTTGAGCTAGTTGACGGTAAGGATTCTATCTACAACCCTGAAAAGGCTAAAGCTGCTTTCGAAAAAGCTAAGAAAGACTTGGAATCTAAAGGGGTAACCTTCCCAATTCACTTGGATGTCCCGGTTGAACAAACAGATACTATCGCCGTTCAACAAAGCAACTCTTTCAAACAGTCTATTGAATCAACTCTTGGTGCTGAAAATGTTGTCATCGATGTTCTTCAAATGACAGATAATGAAAAGGAAACAATTACATCACAAGCGCGTGTTCCTTCTCAAAAAGACTATGATTTGAACAGTACAGGATGGGCTCCAAGCTATCAAGATCCAGCGTCTTACTTGAATATTATGGATCCAAAATCTGGTTCTGCCATGAAACACCTTGGTATTACGAAAGGAAAAGATAAGGATGTTGTCTCTAAACTTGGTTTGGATCAATATAAAAAATTGTTAGAAGATGCTGTTTCTGAGACCACTGACCTAGAGAAGAGATATGAAAAATATGCCAAAGCTCAAGCTTGGTTGACAGATAGTTCATTATTGATGCCTACAGCCTCATCTGGTGGTTCTCCAGTTGTAAGTAACGTAGTACCATTCTCAAAACCATACTCACAAGTTGGTATTAAGGGGGATCCATATATCTTTAAAGGAATGAGATTGCAAAAAGATATCGTTACAACGAAAGAATATGAAGAAGCACTGAAAAAATGGCAAAAAGAAAAATTGGAATCAAACGGTAAGTACCAAAAAGAATTAGAAAAACACATTAAATAAAGTAGAAAACTCTATATCAGACTTGGAATGATATAGAGTTTTTTCTTGCTAGTTTTGGGATTTTCTTGTAAAATAGAAAAAGTGAAGAGAGGTATGAAATGAGTAAGAAAGATAAAAAAATCGAAATTCAAGTAGCAGATGCTAAAATTAATGTAGGTAAAGACAGTTTTGAAGGTTATACATTGACTATCGGCAAAAAAGTTATCGGAGAAATTGCCGAATTAGACGGACAATTTGCCATCATAAAGAATGGGAATGTCGATAGTTTTTATAAAAAATTGGAAAAAGCTGTGGAAATTTTGATTGAAAATTATAATTTAGCAAAATAAGTCTTGTTTTTTTGAAATTTTCATGATATAATAGTCCATGTTGATTGTAGGAGAGATAGCGAAGAGGCTAAACGCGGCGGACTGTAAATCCGCTCCTTCGGGTTCGGGGGTTCGAATCCCTCTCTCTCCATTTCATCAATGGGGTATAGCCAAGCGGTAAGGCAAGGGACTTTGACTCCCTCATGCGTTGGTTCGAATCCAGCTACCCCAGTTCTTAGGTAATGATCAAGATAAAAAGCAAAATATCTTAGGGTATTTTATTTTTATAATTGAAAGACGTGAACGATATGAACATGTCCTTGCGGGTGCTTAGGAAAAAAATTATAAGTATGTCAAGTTTAAGAAAAACTTGATTGTTGGAGGATTTTTTAGATGAACGAATTTGAAGATTTGCTAAATAGCGTTAGCCAAGTTGAGACTGGTGATGTTGTTAGTGCTGAAGTATTGACAGTTGATGCGACTCAAGCTAACGTTGCAATCTCTGGAACTGGTGTTGAAGGTGTCTTGACTCTTCGCGAATTGACAAACGATCGCGATGCAGATATCAATGACTTTGTTAAAGTAGGAGAAGTATTGGATGTTCTTGTACTTCGTCAAGTAGTTGGTAAAGATACTGATACAGTTACATACCTTGTATCTAAAAAACGCCTTGAAGCTCGCAAAGCATGGGACAAACTTGTTGGTCGCGAAGAAGAAGTTGTTACTGTTAAAGGAACTCGTGCCGTTAAAGGTGGACTTTCAGTAGAATTTGAAGGTGTTCGTGGATTTATCCCAGCTTCAATGTTGGATACTCGTTTCGTACGTAACACTGAGCGTTTTGTAGGTCAAGAATTTGATGCTAAAATCAAAGAAGTTGACGCTAAAGAAAACCGCTTCATCCTTTCACGTCGTGAAGTTGTTGAAGCAGCTACTGCAGCAGCTCGTGCTGAAGTATTCGGTAAATTGGCTGTTGGTGATGTAGTAACTGGTAAAGTTGCACGTATCACAAGCTTCGGTGCTTTCATCGACCTTGGTGGTGTTGACGGATTGGTTCACTTGACTGAATTGTCACATGAACGTAACGTTTCACCAAAATCAGTTGTAACTGTTGGTGAAGAAATTGAAGTGAAAATCCTTGATCTTAACGAAGAAGAAGGACGTGTATCACTTTCACTTAAAGCAACAACACCTGGACCATGGGATGGCGTTGAGCAAAAATTGGCTAAAGGTGATGTAGTAGAAGGAACAGTTAAACGTTTGACTGACTTCGGTGCATTTGTTGAAGTATTGCCAGGTATCGATGGACTTGTTCATGTATCACAAATTTCACACAAACGTATTGAAAATCCTAAAGAAGCTCTTAAAGTTGGTCAAGAAGTTAAAGTTAAAGTTCTTGAAGTTAACGCAGATGCAGAGCGCGTATCACTTTCTATCAAAGCTCTTGAAGAGCGTCCAGCTCAAGAAGAAGGACAAAAAGAAGAAAAACGTGCTGCTCGTCCACGTCGTCCAAAACGTCAAGAAAAACGTGATTTCGAACTTCCAGAAACACAAACAGGATTCTCAATGGCTGACTTGTTCGGTGATATCGAACTTTAATCAAATTGAAAATTCACAAAATCCTTTGTTTTCTAAACAAGGGATTTTTCTTTTGTCTGCAAGCCTTTTTTGATATAATAGTTCTATGTTAGAATCAGAAAAACAATCACGTTATCAAATGTTAAATGAAGAGCTCTCTTTTTTATTGGAAGGTGAAAGTAATGTTTTGGCTAATCTTTCCAACGCCAGTGCTCTTCTAAAATCACGCTTCCCTAATACCGTATTTTCAGGCTTTTATCTGTTCGATGGAAAGGAATTGATTTTAGGTCCCTTCCAAGGTGGTGTTTCCTGCATCCGTATTGCGCTAGGCAAAGGTGTTTGTGGGGAGGCAGCTCATTTTCAGGAAACTGTTCTGGTTGGTGATGTAACAACTTATTCCAACTATATTTCTTGTGATAGTCGTGCTAAAAGTGAAATTGTTGTGCCGATGATAAAGAATGGTCAATTACTTGGAGTTCTGGATCTTGATTCTTCAGAGATTGATGATTATGATGCTATGGATCGAGATTATTTGGAACAATTTGTCGCTATTTTGCTTGAAAAGACAGAATGGGACTTTACAATGTTTGGGGAGAAAGTCTAATGTATCAAGCACTTTATCGAAAATATAGAAGTCAAAACTTCTCCCAGTTGGTTGGACAGGAAGTTGTGGCTAAGACTCTTAAACAAGCAGTGGAACAAGAAAAAATAAGTCACGCTTATCTTTTTTCTGGTCCTCGTGGAACGGGAAAAACCAGTGTAGCTAAGATTTTTGCCAAGGCTATGAACTGTCCAAATCAAGTGGGTGGGGAACCTTGTAATAACTGCTATATTTGTCAAGCAGTGACGGACGGTAGTTTAGAAGATGTCATTGAAATGGATGCGGCCTCTAATAATGGGGTGGATGAAATCCGTGAAATTCGTGATAAATCTACTTATGCCCCTAGTCTTGCCCGTTATAAGGTCTATATCATAGACGAGGTTCACATGCTGTCTACAGGGGCTTTTAATGCCCTCCTAAAGACGCTGGAAGAGCCAACACAGAATGTTGTCTTTATTTTGGCCACTACTGAATTACACAAGATTCCTGCAACTATTCTATCCCGTGTGCAACGTTTCGAGTTTAAATCGATTAAGACACAGGATATTAAGGAACATATCCATTATATCTTAGAAAAAGAAAATATCAGTTCTGAACCAGAGGCAGTGGAAATCATTGCCAGACGGGCTGAAGGTGGAATGCGGGACGCCTTGTCTATTTTGGATCAAGCCCTGAGTTTGACACAGGGAAATGAATTGACGACTGCCATCTCTGAAGAAATTACTGGCACCATTAGCCTATCAGCCTTGGATGATTATGTGGCCGCCTTATCTCAACAGGATGTTCCCAAGGCCCTAGCGTGCTTAAATCTTCTCTTTGAAAATGGTAAGAGCATGACTCGTTTTGTGACCGATCTTTTGCACTATTTAAGAGATTTATTAATTGTTCAAACAGGTGGAGAAAACACTCATCATAGTCCAGTCTTTGTGGAGAATTTAGCACTTCCTCAGGAAAATCTGTTTGAAATGATTCGCTTGGCGACAGTCAGTTTAGCAGATATTAAGTCTAGTTTGCAACCAAAGATTTATGCTGAGATGATGACTATCCGTTTAGCAGAGATTAAGCCTGAACCAGCTCTTTCAGGAGCGGTTGAACATGAAATTTCTACGCTGAGACAAGAAGTGACACGTCTCAAACAAGAACTCGCAAATGTGGGAACTGTACCCAAGCCAACCAGTCCAGCGCCTAGTCGCCCAGCAGCGGGAAAGACAGTCTATCGTGTGGATCGCAATAAAGTTCAATCTATCTTACAAGAGGCTGTTGAAAATCCTGATTTAGCACGTCAAAATCTGATTCGCTTGCAGAATGCCTGGGGAGAGGTGATTGAAAGTCTAGGAGGTCCTGATAAGGCTCTATTAGTTGGTTCTCAACCGGTTGCGGCCAATGAACACCATGCTATTCTTGCTTTTGAGTCTAACTTCAATGCTGGTCAAACCATGAAACGGGACAATCTCAATACTATGTTTGGTAACATCCTCAGTCAGGCAGCAGGTTTTTCACCCGAAATTTTAGCCATTTCCATGGAGGAATGGAAAGAAGTTCGCGCAGCCTTTTCAGCCAAAGCCAAATCTTCTCAAACTGAAAAAGAAGCAGAAGAAAGCTTGATTCCAGAAGGATTTGAATTTTTGGCTGATAAAGTGAGGGTAGAGGAAGACTAAAGAAAGATTTCATGATACAATAAGTTTATGAATAGACAACAATTTATTATCATCGCGCTGTTTACAGCTGCTGAGACCTATTTTTTCAATGAAGCTTGGATGACTGGTCGTTATATTATGGCAGCCTTTTGGGCCATTTTGCTCTTTAGAAATTTCCGAGTTAGTTACTTGATGGGCAAAATAGTGGATGTCATTGACCAGCACTTGAAAGGAAAAGACTAGTCCTCAGCTTCTAGACAAAATCAAAGCCTTTTAGGCTTTTTTTTGTTATACTATAAAAGTATATTTATTGACCTTTTACCGTATTTTCTAGGGAAATCAAGTATGTTTCCAGTAAGCACTGTAAAGGCCTTGAAAAAGAAAGGAATTATCATGTCAGTATTAGAGATCAAAGATCTTCACGTTGAGATTGAAGGAAAAGAAATTTTAAAAGGGGTTAACTTGACCCTGAAAACAGGAGAAATCGCCGCTATCATGGGACCAAATGGTACAGGTAAATCGACTCTTTCTGCAGCTATCATGGGAAATCCAAACTATGAAGTTACCAAAGGTGAAGTCTTGTTTGATGGCGTAAACATTCTTGAACTGGAAGTGGATGAGCGTGCGCGTATGGGACTTTTCCTTGCTATGCAATACCCATCAGAAATTCCTGGAATTACCAATGCTGAGTTTCTTCGTGCAGCTATGAATGCTGGTAAAGAAGATGATGAAAAGATTTCAGTTCGTGAATTTATTACTAAATTGGACGAAAAAATGGAATTGCTCAACATGAAAGAAGAAATGGCTGAGCGTTACCTCAACGAAGGTTTCTCTGGTGGTGAGAAAAAACGTAATGAAATTCTTCAACTTTTGATGTTGGAGCCAACATTTGCCCTTTTGGATGAGATTGACTCTGGTCTTGATATTGACGCTCTTAAAGTTGTTTCGAAAGGTGTTAATGCTATGCGTGGTGAAGGCTTTGGTGCTATGATTATCACTCACTACCAACGTCTTTTGAACTACATCACACCAGATGTGGTACATGTGATGATGGAAGGTCGTGTTGTCCTTTCTGGTGGTCCAGAATTGGCTGCGCGTTTGGAGCGTGAAGGATACGCAAAACTAGCTGAAGAACTTGGCTACGACTACAAGGAAGAATTGTAATTCCCTCGTATCTTTTAGGAGAAGTAAATGACTAAAGAAAATATTAAACTTTTTTCAGAAATGCACGCTGAACCAAGCTGGTTGGCTGATCTCCGTCAAAAAGCTTTTGACAAGATTGAGACTTTGGAATTACCAGTTATTGAGCGTGTCAAATTCCACCGTTGGAATCTGGGTGATGGAACGATTACAGAAAGTGAGCCATCAGCAAATGTTCCAGATTTCACAGCTCTAGATAATCACTTGAAGTTGGTGCAAGTAGGAACTCAAACTGTTTTTGAGCAAACTCCAGTTGAGTTAGCTGAACAGGGTGTCGTCTTTACAGACTTCCACTCAGCTTTAGAAGAAATTCCAGAGCTTATTGAGGAATTCTTCATGTCATCTGTTAAGTATGACGATGACAAGTTGGCAGCCTACCATACAGCTTATTTCAACAGTGGTGCTGTTCTCTACATTCCTGATAATGTTGAGATTAAAGAACCAATCGAAGGAATTTTCTACCAAGACAGCGATAGCGATGTGCCGTTTAACAAACATATCCTTATTATCGCTGGTAAAAACTCTAAAATTAACTATCTCGAACGTTTAGAGTCACGTGGTGGAGGTAGTGCCAAAGCAACTGCCAATATCACAGTAGAAGTAATTGCACGTTCTGGTGCTCAAGTCAAGTTTGCTGCGATTGACCGTCTAGGTGAAAACGTCACTGCTTACATTAGCCGTCGTGGTAAATTAGGCAACGATGCAAGCATTGACTGGGCGATTGGTGTTATGAACGAAGGAAATGTCGTTGCTGACTTTGATAGCGACTTGATTGGTAACGGTAGCCATGCAGATCTCAAGGTTGTAGCTCTTTCAAGTGGTCGTCAGGTTCAAGGGATTGATACCCGCGTAACTAACTATGGTTGCAACTCCATCGGAAATATCCTCCAACATGGGGTTATTCTTGAAAAAGCAACCTTAACCTTCAATGGTATTGGCCACATTATCAAGGGTGCCAAGGGAGCAGATGCCCAACAAGAGAGTCGTGTTCTCATGCTTTCAGATCAGGCACGTTCAGATGCCAACCCAATTCTTTTGATTGATGAAAATGACGTTACTGCAGGACACGCGGCTTCTATCGGTCAGGTAGATCCAGAAGATATGTACTACCTCATGAGCCGTGGCTTGGATAAGGCAACTGCAGAACGTTTGGTTGTCCGTGGTTTCCTTGGATCCGTTATCGTTGAGATTCCAGTCAAGGAAGTTCGTGATGAAATGATTGCAACTATCGAAGAAAAATTGTCAAAACGCTAAGGGGTAGCCTATGTTAGATGTAGAAGCGATTCGCAAGGATTTTCCAATTTTAGACCAGATTGTTAATGATGAACCATTGGTTTATTTGGACAATGCTGCGACGACACAAAAACCACTAGCAGTTCTGGAGACGATTAACCGCTACTATGAGAACGACAATGCCAATGTTCATCGTGGCGTTCATACCCTGGCAGAAAGGGCGACAGCTTCTTATGAAGCCGCTCGTGAAACCATTCGTAAGTTTATCAATGCAGGGTCTACAAAGGAAGTTCTCTTTACCAGAGGAACGACAACCAGTCTCAACTGGGTGGCGCGCTTTGCAGAGGAAGTCTTGACTGAGGGAGATCAGGTTTTGATTTCTGTCATGGAACACCATTCCAACATCATTCCTTGGCAGGAAGCCTGTCGTAAGACTGGGGCTGAGCTTGTCTATGTTTATCTCAAAGACGGAGCTTTGGATATGGCTGACTTGCGAGCAAAATTGACGGACAAGGTAAAGTTTGTCTCCCTAGCTCATGCCTCAAATGTTCTTGGAGTGGTTAATCCTATCAAGGAAATCACTCAAATGGCCCACCAAGTTGGAGCCATCATGGTGGTAGATGGTGCTCAGTCTACTCCTCATATGAAGATTGATGTTCAGGATTTGGATGTGGACTTCTTTGCCTTTTCAGGTCACAAGATGGCTGGTCCGACTGGTATCGGTGTTCTTTATGGTAAAGAGAAGTATCTGGAACAAATGTCACCCCTTGAATTTGGCGGTGAGATGATTGATTTCGTTTTTGAACAATCTGCTAGTTGGAAGGAATTACCTTGGAAATTCGAGGCTGGAACTCCTAATATGGCTGGTGCAATCGGACTTGCTGCTGCAGTTGATTATCTGGAAAAGATTGGTATGGATGCCATTGAAGCCCATGAACAGGAATTGATCGCATACGTCTATCCAAAACTGCAGGAGATTGAAGGATTGACTATTTATGGTTCTCAGGACTTGGCTCAACGTTCAGGTGTCATTGCCTTTAACCTAGGTGACCTTCATCCGCACGATCTTGCGACGGCTCTGGATTATGAAGGAGTGGCTGTTCGTGCTGGTCACCATTGTGCCCAACCCTTGCTTCAGTATTTGGATGTCCCAGCAACAGCTCGTGCAAGTTTTTATATCTACAATACCAAGGCAGATTGCGACAAGTTGATCGATGCCTTACAAAAGACAAAGGAGTTTTTTAATGGCACTTTCTAAACTAGATAGCCTTTATATGGCAGTGGTAGCAGACCATTCGAAAAATCCACATCACCAAGGGAAGTTAGAAGACGCTGAGCAAATCAGTCTCAACAATCCGACCTGTGGAGATGTCATCAACCTCTCTGTCAAGTTTGATGTAGATGACCGTTTGGAAGATATCGCTTTTCTAAACTCAGGTTGTACCATCTCGACTGCCTCTGCAAGCATGATGACAGATGCAGTTTTAGGAAAAACCAAGCAAGAAATCTTAGAACTTGCGACCATTTTTTCTGAAATGGTTCAAGGGCAAAAAGATGAACGCCAAGACCAACTAGGCGATGCAGCTTTCTTATCAGGCGTTGCCAAATTCCCTCAACGAATCAAGTGTGCAACTCTAGCTTGGAATGCCCTTAAGAAAACAATTGAAAATCAAGAAAAACAATAAGACAAGTTTCTTTTGTCTTATGAATTAGTAGAAATGAAGAATGAAAGAAAGGATATTATGGCTGAAGAAAGAGTAGAACCAAAACCAATTGACCTTGGTGAATATAAATTTGGTTTCCATGATGATGTAGAGCCTGTCCTATCGACAGGAAAAGGATTGAATGAAGATGTCATTCGTGAACTATCAGCTGCTAAGGGAGAACCTGAGTGGATGTTAGAATTCCGTTTGAAGTCTTATGAAACCTTCAAAAAAATGCCTATGCAAACTTGGGGAGCAGACTTGTCAGAGATTGATTTTGATGACTTGATCTACTACCAAAAACCATCTGATAAACCAGCTCGTTCATGGGATGAGGTTCCTGAAAAAATTAAAGAAACCTTTGAACGTATCGGGATTCCGGAAGCTGAGCGTGCTTATTTAGCTGGTGCCTCTGCCCAGTATGAGTCAGAAGTGGTTTACCACAACATGAAGGAAGAGTTCCAAAAATTGGGGATTATCTTTACAGATACAGATTCTGCCCTCAAGGAATACCCAGACTTGTTTAAACAATACTTTGCTAAGTTGGTACCGCCAACAGATAACAAGTTGGCTGCCCTCAACTCGGCAGTATGGTCAGGTGGAACCTTTATCTACGTACCAAAAGGGGTCAAAGTGGATATTCCACTTCAAACTTACTTCCGTATCAACAACGAAAATACTGGTCAGTTTGAACGTACCTTGATTATCGTTGATGAGGGAGCAAGTGTTCATTACGTAGAAGGATGTACAGCGCCAACTTATTCAAGTAACAGCTTGCATGCTGCCATCGTAGAAATCTTTGCCTTGGATGGAGCTTATATGCGTTATACAACCATCCAAAACTGGTCTGATAACGTCTATAACTTGGTAACCAAACGTGCTAAAGCCTTGAAAGATGCAACTGTTGAGTGGATTGATGGAAACTTGGGTGCCAAGACAACTATGAAATACCCATCTGTTTACCTAGATGGAGAAGGGGCGCGTGGTACCATGCTTTCTATTGCCTTTGCTAATGCAGGACAACACCAGGATACTGGTGCTAAGATGATCCACAACGCTCCACATACAAGCTCGTCTATCGTGTCTAAATCCATTGCTAAAGGCGGAGGGAAGGTTGACTACCGTGGACAAGTAACCTTTAACAAAAACTCTAAGAAATCTGTTTCTCACATTGAGTGTGATACTATTATCATGGATGACTTATCAGCATCAGATACTATTCCATTTAATGAAATTCACAACTCGCAAGTTGCTTTGGAACACGAAGCCAAGGTTTCTAAGATTTCAGAGGAACAACTCTATTACCTCATGAGCCGTGGGTTGTCAGAATCAGAAGCGACAGAAATGATTGTTATGGGATTTGTGGAGCCCTTCACAAAAGAACTTCCAATGGAATATGCAGTTGAGCTGAACCGTTTGATTAGCTATGAAATGGAAGGGTCAGTTGGATAATATTTGATTTTAGATTTACTAAAAATCAAGGACTTTGAAGATGAACTTGTAATAAAAAGAGACTGAGAAAAAATATTTTAAGAACAGAAAACGCATGATATCAGGAGCCAAAAAACTTGATATTATGCGTTTTATTGTGGGAAGATTTATTGTATTCTCTCATGAAATAGAGTTTTTTCCTAAGCGCTTTTGATTTTTGATATATTTTTGTGAGGACGAAGTAAGACAATATATAAAATAGTCAGTTCAAGCCATGATATAGTTGCTTAGTTTAAAATAAGCATCTTATAATAAAGCTATGGCATATAGTAGAGATTTTAAACAAGGAGCATTAGATTATATCAAAGAAGGACACAGCTATGTCGAGGCAGCTAAAGTTTTTGATGTTGGCGTCAGAACTCTCTTCACGTGGGAAAAGAAAGACGTGAGCAAGGACACTTAGAGCGGAAAAAGTGAGTCGTCAAAAAGCGGAAAATTCCTTTAGAGGAATTGAAAGCATTTGTAGAGGCTCATCCAGACGCTTTCTTACGGAAAATTGTGGCACATTTTGGTTGTACTGTTCCTTCAGTATGGGCAGCTTTAAAGCAGATTAAGGTCACTTTAAAAAAAGACGACTAGCTTTAAGGAACAAAATCCAGAGAAAGTCGCTGAGTTTCTTGATATTTTGGATAATCTAAAAGATTTACCAGTCCTATATATTGACGAAACGGGAATCGACCGCTACCTCTATCGTCCTTATGCACGGGCTCCTAGAGGGGAGAAAGTCTATGAAAAGATTAGCGAACGGCGTTTTGAGTGGACTTCGATTGTTGCAGGACAAGTAGATGGAGAGTTTATAGCTCCCATGATTTACAAGGAAAGTATGACAATCGATTTCTTTGTGGAGTGATTTAAAACGCAACTCCTGCCTGCTTTGAAGACACCTCATATCATTGTTATGGACAATGCTAGTTTTCATCCCAAGCATATCTTGGATGAACTTTACCTTCAAGATAAACACTTTTTCTTACCCCTACCGCCTTATTCACCATATTTGAATCCTATTGAGCAAGCTTGGGCTATCTTGAAAAAGAAAGTGACGGATTTATTAAGGGAAGTTCCAAATATTTTTGAATGTTTGGGGCGCTTTTTTTAAACTAAATGACTATAATTATAAAATGCTTATTGATTTTGATTTAAAATGAGTCAAAAAGCCGTTGCACAACGGTTTTTTGTTATAATTAAATGAAGAATGTAGAATAAAAGGAGAATAACATGACTTTCGAAGAAATACTGCCTGGGTTAAAGGCTAAGAAAAAATATGTACGTACTGGTTGGGGAGGTGCTGAAAACTATGTCCAACTTTTTGACACCATTGAACAAAACGGGGTTGCACTTGAAGTGACACCTTATTTCCTAATCAACGTGTCTGGAGAAGGAGAAGGTTTTTCCATGTGGAGTCCGACACCTTGTGATGTTTTGGCGATAGATTGGGTAGAAGTGCATGACTAAATGTGTACTCATTACAGGCGTTAGTTCAGGGATTGGTCTGGCTCAAGCTCGCCTCTTTTTAGAGAAGGGGTATCAAGTTTATGGAGTTGACCAAGGTGAAAATCCACTCTTAGAGGGTGATTTCCACTTTTTACAGAGAGATTTGACCTTGGACTTAGAGCCTATTTTTGACTGGTGTCCTCAGGTAGATATTTTGTGCAATACTGCTGGAGTTTTGGATGATTACAAACCACTGTTGGAACAATCAGCGCAGGAAATTCAAGAAATTTTTGAAATTAACTACGTTACTCCAGTAGAGTTGACTCGCTATTATTTGACCAAAATGTTGGAGAATAAAAAAGGATCCATTATCAATATGTGTTCCATTGCTTCAAATCTAGCAGGAGGTGGTGGTCACGCCTATACTTCATCTAAGCATGCTTTGGCTGGATTTACCAAGCAGTTGGCTCTAGACTATGCTGAAACTGGGATTCAGGTCTTTGGTATCGCTCCAGGAGCAGTCAAGACAGCTATGACCGCTGCAGACTTTGAGCCAGGTGGTTTAGCGGACTGGGTGGCTAGTGAAACACCAATCAAGCGCTGGATTGATCCAGAGGAAGTAGCAGAGATTAGCCTTTTCTTAGCAAGTGGAAAAGCAAGCGCCATGCAAGGACAAATCTTGAGAATAGATGGTGGCTGGTCTTTGAAGTAGGAGGATCTGATGGAAATCAAAAGACACTTTGGAGTCTACGCTGTTTGCTTTGAAAATGGGAAGTTACTCTGCATTGAAAAAACGAGAGGTCCTTATAAACATCGGTATGATCTACCCGGTGGTAGCCAGGAAGTAGGTGAAGGACTGACGGAAACGCTGACTAGAGAAGTTATGGAAGAGACGGGATTTACTGTTAGAAACTACTCTAATCCTCGAATCTACGATGTTTTCGTCAGGGAAGAGTTAAAAAACTTTATGGTTCACCATGTCATGGCCTTGTATGATGTTGAAATGAATGAGAGTGCACCTCAAGTTACGATTTCGGAAGCTGTGTCTGATGGTGAGAATGATTCACTTGGATATATTTGGATGAATATTCAAGAGATCACAGAAGAAAATGCATCGCCATTAGTCTTGAAGATTAAGTCTGAATTATTAGGATTTCCAGAACTTGACAAGACTTCTTACATGAATTGGAAGGTACAGTATGCAAAATCAACTTGCTCTTAGTGGAGAAAAAATTCTTGAAAAAGTTTATCCTCAAGTTTTTCACCACATTGGAATGATTCGTGGGGAATACTTGTTGAGAGAACTCAACCAAAACATACTATTAGCAAGTTGTCAGCAATTTGTAAAAGATTATCTAGATACTATCTGTTCCTTGTACTCAGATGAGGAGATCTGGTATCGTTTTTCAGAATTAACGAATACAGAAGCTAATTGTCTAAAGGGGACTAAAGAGTATTTTGATGAAAATCATCCCTTATTTGGATATAGAGGAACTAGGCGTTTGCTGGCGTGTCTGGATGAATTTCAGGCTGAAGCACATGTCGTTACAGAAGTTTATCAAAACAATCCCAATCTGTCTCTTATCTTTCCTTTTGTCAATGATGCTGAACAGTTAAAGCAAGCTATTACAGTATTGCGTCAGCAGGGTTTTACTGGGAAAGTTGGCACGATGATTGAATTACCGTCAGCGTATTTTGACTTGGATAGGATACTGGAAGCGGGCATTTCAAAGATTGTAGTTGGAATGAATGATTTGACTTCTTTTATTTTTGCGACTGTGAGAAACAGTCAATGGCATAATATGGAAAGCCCAATAATGTTAGATATGCTGAGACAGATGCAGGATAAAGCAAGGATGAAAAAGATTGATTTTGCTGTAGCAGGCTATCTGAATACTTCTTTCATACAAAAAATGAATCAGATGGGTATCGAATGCATTATTCACTACAGTTCTATTCTAGAGATTTTTGATTTAGAAATTGACCATCCAGACCACCTCAAACGTGTAAAAGAAGTAAGTAAAAAATTACAAAGGAGCAACCCATGACACCGCAAGAAATGTGGAATGCCTACAAGCAAATCAACCCTTCTATCGGAGATGAGATAGACGCCTGGGCTTTTGGAGTAGAGGCAGATCTCTTAGCTGACTTGGTATTAAAAGGCGAAAAGACAGCAACGGCTTCGGCCTATGACCTCTACGAACTAGAAGGCGAACTTCTTCCGCAAGAAGGGACCTTTGATGTCATTTTAGATAGTCAAAATCAGGCTGTCTGTATTGTCGAAATTACAAGGGTTTCCGTTCAGCCTTTCCATCAGGTTTCAGCCGACCATGCCTACAAGGAAGGGGAAGGTGACAAATCCCTAGCCTATTGGCGTCAGGTTCATGAGGATTGTTTCGCCGAGTGGCTGAGAGAAGCAGGACTGACTTTTACACCTGAAAGCAAGGTTGTTTTAGAAGAATTTCGCAAGGTCTACCCACTGTAGGCTATTAGAAGGAAGAAAGTTTTGAAAATCACCGTCCAATCCTTTTTTCTCAAGCAAAACATGATATAATAAGTTTGTTTGAAGAAGAGCTCCAGCTCTTAAACTTAGATAGGAGAAAACTATGCAAGCAGTTGAACATTTTATTAAGCAATTTGTTCCTGAACATTATGATTTATTTTTAGACTTGAGTCGTGAGACCAAGACGTTTTCTGGGAAGGTGACCATCACTGGTCAAGCACAGAGTGACCGTATTTCCCTCCACCAAAAAGACTTGGAAATCGCCACTGTAGAAGTTGCAGGGGTAGCTCGCCCATTCACAGTTGATCATGACAATGAAGCCCTTCATATTGAATTAGCTGAAGCTGGTCAAGTTGAAGTGGTTATCGCTTTCTCAGGAAAAATTACAGATAACATGACAGGGATTTACCCTTCATACTACACAGTTGATGGAGTCAAGAAGGAAGTCTTGTCAACTCAATTCGAGAGCCATTTTGCCCGCGAAGCCTTCCCATGTGTGGATGAGCCAGAAGCCAAAGCAACTTTTGACCTCTCTCTACGTTTTGACCAAGCAGAAGGTGAATTGGCCTTGTCTAACATGCCAGAAATTGACGTTGAAAACCGTAAGGAAACAGGTATCTGGAAGTTTGAGACAACACCTCGCATGTCTTCTTACTTGTTAGCCTTTGTCGCAGGTGATTTGCAAGGTGTGACGGCTAAAACTAAAAACGGTACCCTCGTAGGTGTTTATTCAACCAAAGCTCATCCACTATCAAACCTTGATTTCTCACTGGATATCGCTGTTCGCTCTATCGAGTTTTACGAAGATTACTATGGAGTTAAGTACCCAATCCCTCAATCTCTCCACATCGCCCTTCCTGACTTCTCAGCTGGTGCTATGGAAAACTGGGGTCTTGTCACTTACCGTGAAGTTTGCTTGGTTGTAGATGAGAACTCAACTTTTGCTAGTCGCCAACAAGTTGCCCTTGTTGTAGCCCATGAATTGGCTCACCAATGGTTTGGTAACCTCGTAACTATGAAATGGTGGGATGACCTTTGGCTCAATGAAAGCTTTGCTAATATGATGGAGTACGTCTGTGTGGATGCTATTGAACCAAGCTGGAATATCTTTGAAGATTTCCAAACAGGTGGAGTACCTCACGCTCTTGAACGTGACGCGACTGATGGCGTTCAGTCTGTCCACGTCGAAGTTAAACATCCAGATGAAATCAATACACTCTTTGACGGCGCTATCGTCTATGCCAAAGGAAGCCGTCTCATGCACATGCTTCGCCGTTGGCTAGGAGATGCTGATTTTACTAAAGGTTTGCACGCTTACTTTGAAAAACACCAATACAGCAACACCATTGGTAGTGACCTTTGGGATGCCCTTGGTCAAGCATCTGGCCGTGATGTCGCAGCTTTCATGGATTCTTGGTTGGAACAGCCTGGTTACCCAGTTCTTACTGTCAAAGTTGAAAATGATGTTTTGAAGATTTCACAAAAACAATTCTTCATCGGTGAGAACGAAGATAAGAACCGTCTCTGGGTTGTGCCACTCAATAGCAACTGGAAAGGTTTGCCTGATACACTTGAAACTGAAAGCATCGAAATCCCTGGCTACGCAGCTCTTCTTGCTGAAAATGAAGGAGCTCTTCGCTTCAACACAGAAAATACAGCTCACTACATTACAGACTATCAAGGAGACTTGTTAGATGCAGTTCTTGCTGATCTAGTTGAGCTTGATAACACAAGTAAACTGCAGATCGTTCAAGAACGTCGTTTGCTTGCTGAAGCAGGGAACATTTCTTATGCAGACTTGCTTCCAGTCCTTGATAAACTTGCTAAGGAAGAATCTTACCTTGTCGTTTCAGCTGTTTCTGAAGTAATTTCTGCTCTTGAGCGCTTTATCGATGAAGGAACAGAAGCTGAAAGAGCCTTCAAAGCCTTGGTTGCTAAATTGGCTCGTCACAACTATGACCGTCTTGGTTTTGAAGCTAAAGATGGTGAATCAGATGAGGATGAATTGGTTCGTCAGTTGGCTATTTCTATGATGATTCGATCAAATGATGCAGAAGCTAGTCAAGTCGCTAGCCAAATCTTCGAAGCTCACAAGGATCAGCTTTCAGGACTTCCAGCAGCCATTCGCTCACAAGTTCTGATCAATGAGATGAAACATCATGAGACCAAAGACTTGTTAGCACTTTATCTTGATACTTATACGCACGCAACAGATGCTGTCTTTAAACGTCAGTTGGCAGCCGCTCTTGCCTATAGTAAAGATGCGGACAATATCCAAACCTTGATTGCTGCTTGGAAGGACAAATTTGTGGTCAAACCGCAGGACTTGTCTGCTTGGTATTACCAATTCCTAGCTCACCAAGCAACTCAGGAAACAGCATGGTCTTGGGCGCGTGAAAACTGGGCTTGGATTAAGGCAGCCCTTGGAGGAGATATGAGCTTTGATAGCTTTGTTATCCTTCCTGCACACGTATTTAAGACTCAGCAACGCTTGGCAGAGTACAAGGAATTCTTTGAGCCACAACTTTCTGACCTTGCTCTTAGCCGTAACATCGGTATGGGAATCAAGGAAATTGCGGCGCGTGTTGACTTGATTAACCGTGAAAAAGCTGCAGTGGAAGCAGTCGTTCTTCAATACGGAACCAAATAATTAAGCCTAAATAAAAGAAAACTCAGCTATCTCATGTAATACTCTTCGAAAATCAAATTCAAACCACGTCAGCGTCGCCTTACCGTACTCAAGTACAGCCTGCGGCTAGCTTCCTAGTTTGCTCTTTGATTTTCATTGAGTATAAAATGCAGAGAGTTGAGTTTTTTTTAAGGCAAATTTGGTATAATGGTTTTAATAAGGAGGAGTTTCTCATGATAAAAATCTTATTGGTTGAGGATGACCTAGGCCTGTCAAATTCGGTATTTGACTTTTTAGACGATTTTGCAGATGTCATGCAGGTATTTGATGGGGAAGAAGGTCTCTACGAAGCTGAGAGTGGCGTCTATGACTTGATTTTGCTCGATTTGATGTTGCCTGAAAAAAATGGCTTCCAAGTCTTGAAAGAATTGCGTGAAAAGGGAATTACGACTCCAGTTCTGATCATGACTGCCAAGGAAAGTTTGGATGACAAGGGACATGGATTTGAACTGGGAGCGGATGATTATCTGACTAAACCTTTCTACCTAGAAGAACTCAAAATGCGGATTCAAGCCCTTCTCAAACGTTCAGGTAAATTTAATGAAAACACCTTGACTTATGGAAATATTGTAGTTAATTTGTCAACAAATACCGTTAAGGTTGAAGATACTCCTGTCGAATTGCTGGGGAAAGAGTTTGATTTACTGGTTTATTTCCTTCAAAATCAAAATGTTATTTTGCCTAAGACTCAGATTTTTGATCGTCTATGGGGATTTGATAGTGATACAACGATTTCGGTTGTCGAAGTCTATGTTTCAAAAGTCCGTAAGAAATTAAAAGGAACCACTTTTGCAGAGAATTTGCAAACCTTGCGCAGTGTTGGGTATATTTTAAAAGATGTTCAGTAAATTAAAAAAAACATGGTATGCGGATGATTTTAGTTATTTTATTCGCAACTTTGGTGTCTTCACTCTGATTTTCTCCACCATGACTCTAATTATTTTGCAGGTCATGCACTCGAGTCTCTATACTTCGGTGGATGATAAGCTTCATGGACTGAGTGAAAATCCTCAGGCAGTTATTCAGCTTGCTGTAAATAGGGCAACAGAAGAGATTAAAGACTTAGAGAATGCTGCTACAGATACTAGTAAGACTGAGATAAAACCCAATGTCAGTTCCAATACGGAGGTTATTCTTTTTGATAAGAATTTTACACAGCTCCTTTCTGGAAATCGATTTTTGGGATTGGATAAGATTAAGTTAGAGAAAAAAGAACTAGGCCATATCTATCAAATTCAGGTTTTTAATAGCTATGGACAAGAAGAAATCTATCGCATGATCTTGATGGAAACGAATATCAGTTCGGTTTCAACCAATATCAAGTATGCAGCTATCTTGATTAATACCAGTCAGTTGGAGCAGGCCAGTCAAAAGCACGAGAAATTGATTGTGATTGTGATGGCAAGTTTCTGGATTTTATCTTTACTTGCAAGTCTCTATCTAGCTAGGGTCAGTGTTAGGCCCCTGCTTGAGAGCATGCAGAAGCAACAGTCCTTTGTGGAAAATGCTAGTCATGAGTTACGAACTCCACTCGCAGTTTTGCAAAATCGCTTAGAGACCCTTTTTCGTAAGCCAGAAGCAACCATTATGGATGTGAGCGAAAGCATTGCCTCTAGTTTGGAAGAAGTCCGAAATATGCGTTTTTTGACGACAAACTTGCTGAACTTAGCTCGTAGAGATGATGGGATTAAACCGGAACTTGCAGAAGTTCCAACCAGTTTTTTCAATACGACTTTCACAAACTATGAGATGATTGCCTCGGAAAATGACCGTGTCTTCCGTTTTGAAAATCGGATTCATCGCACGATTGTCACAGATCAGCTTCTCTTGAAGCAGTTGATGACTATCTTATTTGATAATGCTGTCAAGTATACTGAAGAGGACGGTGAAATTGATTTTCTTATCTCGGCGACTGATCGCAATCTGTATTTACTGGTTTCTGATAATGGAGTCGGTATTTCAGCAGAAGATAAGAAGAAAATTTTTGACCGTTTTTATCGAGTGGATAAGGCTAGAACCCGCCAAAAAGGTGGTTTTGGTTTAGGATTATCCCTAGCCAAGCAAATTGTAGATGCCTTAAAAGGAACCATTACTGTTAAAGATAATAAACCCAAGGGAACAATCTTTGAAGTGAAGATTGCCATCCACACACCATCTAAAAAGAAAAAATAAAAATATCGCTCCAGATGGAGCGATATTTTGGATTATGTGACTTTCGGTCTGTCTCGCTAAGTCAGGTGTGAGACAGGCAAACCATCCGTTTTATGGGGGGCATGATTAAAATAACATAAAAATCTTGACAGATAAACTTAAAAAATGTAAACTATTTACTGGTTAATTAATTGGTTAAATAACCAATTTAGAAAACTATTTAATCAAGTTAAGGAAGTTAAGAAAAAGCTTCATCATTTATTGAAATGAGGGATTTATGAAATTCAGTAAAAAATATATAGCAGCTGGATCAGCTGTTATCGTATCCTTGAGTCTTTGTGCCTATGCACTGAACCAGCATCGCTCGCAGGAAAATAAGGACAATAATCGTGTTTCTTATGTGGATGGTAGCCAGTCAAGTCAGAAAACTGAAAACCTGACACCAGATCAGGTTAGTCAAAAAGAAGGAATTCAGGCTGAGCAAATTGTCATCAAAATTACAGATCAGGGCTATGTGACGTCACACGGTGACCACTATCATTACTATAATGGGAAAGTTCCTTATGATGCCCTCTTTAGTGAAGAACTCTTGATGAAGGATCCAAACTACAAACTTAAGGATGGAGATATTGTCAATGAAGTCAAGGGTGGTTATATCATCAAGGTCGATGGAAAATATTATGTCTACCTGAAAGATGTAGCTCATGCTGATAATGTTCGAACTAAAGATGAAATCAATCGTCAAAAACAAGAACATGTCAAAGATAATGAGAAGGTCAGCTCTGATGTTGCTGTAGCAAGATCTCAGGGGCGCTATACGACAGATGATGGTTATGTCTTTAATCCAGCTGATATTATTGAAGATACTGGTGATGCTTATATCGTTCCTCACGGAGGACACTATCACTACATTCCAAAAAGTGATTTGTCTGCTAGTGAATTAGCAGCCGCTAAAGCTCATTTAGCTGGCAAAAATACGCAACCGAGTCAGCTAAGCTATTCTTCAGCAGCTAGTGACAATACTACGCAAGCAATAGGGCAAGAATCAACTAGCAAGCCAGCAAATAAAGCTGACAATCTCCAAAGTCTTTTGAAAGAACTCTATGATTCACCTAGTGACCAACGTTACAGTGAATCAGACGGTCTGGTTTTTGACCCTGCTAAGATTATCAGCCGTACGGCAAATGGAGTTGCGATTCCGCATGGCGACCATTACCACTTTATTCCTTACAGCAAACTCTCTCCTTTAGAAGAAAAGATTGCTAGAATGGTGCCTATCGATGGAACTGGTTCTACGGTTTCTACAAATGCAAAACCTCATGAAGTAGCGTCTAGTCCATCTACTTTGAATCATGCCTCATTACTCACAAATAAGCCTATCTCTTCAACATCTGATGGTTATATCTTTAATCCTAAAGATATTGTCGAAGAAACTGCTACAGCTTATATCGTCAGACATGGTGACCATTTCCATTACATTCCTAAGGCGAATCAAATTGGTCAACCAACTCTTCCGAACAATGGTCTAGTAGCACCTTCGCCGTCTCTTCCAATCAATCCAGGAAGTTCACATGAGGAACATGAAGAAGATGGGCACGGCTTTGATGCTAATCGTATTATTGCGGAAGATGAATCAGGATTTATCATGAGTCACGGTAATCATAATCATTACTTCTTCAAGAAAGATTTGACAGCAGAGCAAATTAAGGCAGCACAGGATCATTTGAGAGGTAAAACGCCAGTAACACCAAATCCAGCTCATGATGACGATCACGATGAAGATCATCATGGACACCATCATGATGAAGACCATGATCACGGCTTTGATGCCGATCGTGTCATTAGTGAGGATGATCAAGGATTTGTCATGAGTCACGGAGACCATAATCATTATTTCTTCAAGAAAGATTTGACAGCAGAGCAAATTAAGGCAGCACAGGATCATTTGAAAGCACATCATGATGCAGAGCCTGTAAAACCTCTTGCTAAAACGGTAGAGTCTTTCTCAAGAGATGCTAGTGATGAAGAAAAAATTGCTTATATTTCTAAGACCTATGGTGTTCCACTTGAAGCTATTAGAATTTCAAATGGATTCTTTGTCTTTGGAAATCCAGACCAAGCCTACGATCCGACTCATATCCACCCATATGCTGTTCGTAAGGAACACGTTCGACTTCCACTCCAAACTGGAAATCCAGAACTTGATTTCCTAAATGAACTCTATACGACTGCCTTACGTGATGGTGTGTCTCCTTATAGTTTGCAGGTAGAAAATGGTAGTTTTGTGATCCCTCATGGAGACCACAATCACTACATCAAAGTGCAAACTAAGGGATATGAAGTAGCGTTGAAAAACAAGATTCCAGCCCTACAATCCAATTATCAACCTGGAGCCTTTGATGAGAAAACAGTCTTAGCAAAAGTAGAACAACTTCTAGCTGACAGCAGAAGCATCTATAAAGACAAACCTATCGAACAAAGACAGATTGAGTTAGCCTTAGGTCAGTTTACTGAAAATATGAAGAAACTGGCAACCAACTCTACTGCGGGCTATCTAAAAACACTTGACCTCTTTGATAAGCAATATATCCATATTGATGAAAGTGTCAAACCTGTTGAAACAAGTGCTTTAGATAAGAAATATCAGGCCTTGATTGATAAAATCAATACCTTGGATACAGACTCTTATGGACTTCCAAAGAAAGACCTTCTCGTTCGACTCCAAGAAGCTAAATTGGCTAAAGATGAGGCTGGTTTAGTAGCAGTTGAATCACAACTTCAAGCTCTTCAAGACTTTAATGATCGTACTGGTGTTACAACTGTAGAATACATCAAGTACTTCTACGAACACGTAAATGACGGTCGTTTGAGTGATGAACTTCGAAACAAAGTAGCTCAGTTGACTTGGACTTTGTATCAATCTCAATCCTTCCTTAAGGCAGCAGAATTGAACAAATTATTCCCAAGCATCTATCAGGCAAAACAAGAAGTGGAAGAAGCGTTGAAAGCTCAGCCAACCACTGCTAAATCGACTAAGACAGTTCTAGATACTGAGAAAGTCGATAATCAAAGTGCCAAGACAGCCATTTATGGCTTCTTGAAAGAATTGTACGGAGACTTTATGCCTGAAGAACATGTCAATCATGTCAGCAAGGAACAAGTAGAAAGTCTCTTGAGCAAGGCTACTCAACTCTTGGAACAAATCCAAGAAGAAGGAATCAGACAATCCTTGGCAGAAGAAGTAGAAAATCTCAAAGCTGCTATAAATAAGGCTGATGCAGACTTGGATGAAGTAAACAGTCAGGTGAAAGATGTCTTGACTCGTATCGCTAGCGCCCTTCAACAAGAAAAGGAAAATGCTGAGCAAGATCCTCAGACACTTGTACTCTATCAAAAACTTTACGATATCCTCATGTCACTTCACGCTTATTTAGAAAACAATAAGGGTTCTGATGAGGACTTTGATAAGGTGGATGCTCTACTAGATCAACTTTCTGCTAAGAGTAAAGATAAAGCTGCTTTACTTGAATTGACAAAAGCTATTCTGATCTTGAATCAAGAAATCAAGTCAAAATCAAGCGCTAGTGAAGAAGCAACTCCAGCAACAAATGCCGAGGCAAATGGTGATAAGACAAGTCCCGAAACTGAAACATCAGCAACTGCAGAATCTAACAGTGAAACTGCAAGCGATGAAAACAAAGCAAGCAACACAAGAGATTCTAAACCTGCTGAATCATCTTCCGAAAAGAAAACAACAGAATCTACAACAAGTACTGGAAATCAAGAAACACCAGCAGCCTAAAAAGTGAGTAGAATAAAAAAGTTTGTGGTCGTAGATCTAGGAGATTTTCTCATTCAAGGCTGTTTCCTATTTCTCATTGTAATTATAAACCATGGCAACATAAGAAAACGAGCATTTCCAACTGAGGAGGTGCTCGTTTTTTGATAGTTAGAAGTAGTTTTTATCCGTCTATTTAGAGTTGATTACAAGAAATTATTGACTTGAATGTGGATATAAGATTTATTCACTGATTATAATGTTTAAATAGTGCTCCAAAGCAAAGAATTATCCTCATGAGTATGAATCTTATAAATTAACTACCTCCAAACCATGTTCTGTCAAGCGATAGATGCTTGAACAGACCTCTTTTAAGAAACGACGGTCATGCGAAACAGTGATGATACCGCCTGGATAGGTTGCAAAGAGTTTTCTTATTTCAGGTTGAGAAGTTGGAGAAAAGTTTCGTGTAGGTTCATCCAGCAGGAGAAAGTTTGGTTTGCGCAGCACTAAATCCAAAAGCAGGAGTTTTCCCTGTTGCCCGCCAGATAAGGAGCGAATTTGATGCTGCATTTCTGGATAACTGAAATTGAGACTGGCTAAGTGAGATTGGATTTTCTGCAGTTCCTCTTTTTCTCCAGTTTTGCTGAGGTAGGCTATTGGTGATAAATCCAATTGCAGTTTTTTGTGGTAATCTTGTGGCATAAAACCAAGCGAAATTTCTCTTTTGGCGCTAAGCAGCTGTTGAAACTTGGCTAGCAGAGTCGATTTTCCAATACCATTTGGGCCGATAATACCGATTTTTTCTTGTCCACGGACAGTTAGTCGTAGTTCTTGAACCAAAACTCGCTCGCCAATGGACAAATTTTCTTTTTCCAGTTGGATTAAAACTTTAGAAGCAGGTAATGGTTGGATGTCTGAAAAGAAAAGTTGGATTTGTTCCTCTTCAAGTGGCTTTTGGGTCATGGACTGAGCTGTCTTTTCAAAGCGTTTTTCTTGAGAGAGGACATTTTTCATCTTTTTAGCCAATAGGCGACCGGCAGTACTGTCTTTAGTAGCTCGAAGCGCAGTTTCTACATTTTGCTTGACTCGCCGATGTTTTTCCATGGTTTTATCGTAGGCTCTTTGGTCGTTGGCTGCTTGCTGGCTTTGTCTGGCAAAATTAGCCTTTCTCTGCTCACTATAACTATCATAGTCTAAATGCTCTACTAGTGTTTCCGCTTCTTTACGGTGCTTGACCAGTCGCAAGTGAACAATAGTGTCTGCCGTTTCAGAAAGAAAGTCCTCATCATGGGAAATGAAAATAACGGTTTGCCTCATCTTCTGTATCTGTCTTTTTAGCCAATCAACCGTTTCAAGGTCTAGGTCATTTGAAGGTTCATCTAAAAATAGAATCTCAAAGGGTTTGGCTAACTCATGGATGAGCTGAATTTTCAAAGCTTCGCCCCCTGATAGACTGCCAATCTCTTGGTTGCTAGCGAAATGATTGCTATCAAAATGCAACTCCTCAGCCAAACGATAGAGGACACTGTAGTCTAAATCAATAGAATCTAAAAAGAAGTAGTCGTGTAAAGTTTTCTTTTTCAGGTCCTCAGGGAGTTTTTGAGGAATGTAGGCTATTGATTGATAATCAGATTGAATGTCTCCCCTGATAGTGAAATCAGGCAAAGCTTCCCCCATTAAAGTTTTAAGTAAGGTTGATTTGCCATTTCCTTCTTCGCCAATAATAGCGACCTTTTCTCCGTATTGAATGGCCATTGTTAGGTCAGATACAAGATCTCGTAAATCTTTGTTTTGTGTGATGGTCAGGTGATTGATTTTTATCATATGATTGTCCTTTCTAGAATGTTCATAGTGCATAACAAAAAGCTCTACTTTACCTAGTAGAGCCAAAGTTTATGTCAAAAAAACTCTATTAATACTCTTCGAAAATCTCTTCAAACCACGTCAGCGTCGCCTTACCGTAGATATATGTAACTGACTTCGTCAGTCTTATCTACAACCTCAAAGCAGTGCTTTGAGCAACCTGCGGCTAGCTTCCTAGTTTGATCTTTGATTTTCATTGAGTATAAAATGCCAGAAAAAGAGCATAAAAGAGCATATAAAAAGAGACAAAAACAAGATCTACTAAATAAAGGTTCTTTATTTGATAGACTTAGTTGTTCATGTCTCCCTTACCTCCGAGTATTAGTATCTTTATCGTATAACTTTCAGGAAATTTTGTCAATAGAAAACTGGAAATTCCAAGCTCTAAAATACGAGTGGTAAGCATTAGTAATGAGTTCTTTGTCTTCCATGTGGGTATCCTCCTTAATCTGATGTACTATTTCCTATAGTATAGCATTGAAAAACAAAAACATAATAGTGAATATGTCAAAAATTCGAATTTTAATTACAAAGTTTGCTGTGCTGATTTGTAGCTTTTTCATGGTATAATCAAGAGAGTAAATCTTTATGGAGGAAGTATGAAATTAAATATTCAAGAAATTCGTAAGCAGTCTGAAGGCTTGCATTTTGAACAAACCTTAGGCCTAGTTGCTGACCTGCGTGCACGCAATCAAGAAATTTTAGATGTGAGAGATATCCTTGCAGTTGGGAAAGTACAGTACGAAGACCGTATGTATTTTTTAGATTATCAACTATCTTATACCATTGTTCTTGCTTCAAGTCGCAGTATGGAGCCAGTTGAGTTAATTGAATCTTATCCAGTCACAGAAGTTTTCATGGAAGGCGCAACTAACCAGCTAGACCAAGAAGTTCTAGATGATGATTTGGTCCTGACTATCGAAAATGGAGAACTTGATCTTGCTGAGAGCGTGTCAGACAATATCCTACTCAATATCCCTATCAAGGTCTTGACGGCTGAAGAAGAAGCTGGTCAAGGATTTGTTTCAGGAAATGACTGGCAAATCATGACAGAAGAAGAATACCAAGCTCAACAGGCAGTTAAGAAAGAAGAAAACAGTCCTTTTGCTGGCTTACAAGGACTATTTGATGGAGACGAATAATGGTCTTGTCAAAAAAACGTGCACGAAAGGTGCTGGAAGAAATCATTGCTCTGTTTCCAGATGCCAAGCCCAGTCTTGATTTCACTAATCATTTTGAACTCTTGGTTGCGGTCATGTTATCGGCCCAGACAACGGATGCAGCGGTAAATAAGGCCACACCGGGTCTCTTTGCTGCCTTTCCAACGCCACAAGCTATGTCTGTTGCGACAGAGGGTGAGATTGCCTCACACATTTCTCGTCTGGGACTGTATCGAAATAAGGCTAAATTCCTTAAAAAATGTGCCCAACAGTTACTAGATGATTTTGATGGTCAAGTTCCTCAGACACGTGAGGAATTGGAGAGTTTGGCAGGTGTTGGTCGCAAGACAGCCAATGTTGTCATGAGTGTGGGCTTTGGAATTCCAGCCTTTGCAGTAGATACTCATGTGGAGCGTATTTGCAAACACCACGATATCGTCAAAAAATCAGCGACACCACTTGAGGTGGAAAAGCGGGTCATGGATATCTTGCCGCCTGAGCAGTGGTTAGCAGCTCATCAGGCTATGATTTATTTTGGAAGAGCCATTTGTCATCCTAAAAATCCAGAGTGTGACCAGTACCCACAATTATATGATTTTAGCAATTTGTAAGATGGAACATCGAAAGTTTTTGCTTGATTTTAAGCATGCTTTGTGCTATAGTAATTGATAACTAAATATTCCTTTAAACCTGTCCCGTGAGGCAGGCAAGGAGAACGATTAAGTAGTAGGGTGAAGTCTATACTGTTTGCAGTAGGGCTCGCTTGGCTATACATTTCAAGTCTCCTTGTTTAAGGAGACTTTTCTTTTTGGAGGTTTGTCATGAAGACAAAAGAAGTTGTAGACGAATTGACCGTCAAACGAGCGATTACGCGTATTACATATGAGATTATCGAACGCAACAAAGATTTGAATAAAATCGTCTTGGCTGGTATTAAAACTCGTGGCGTCTTTATCGCCCACCGTATCCAAGAACGTTTGGAGCAGCTAGAAAATCTTTCAGTTCCTGTTGTGGAATTGGATACCAAACCTTTCCGTGATGATGTTAAAAGTGGAGAAGATACTTCTTTGATTTCTGTTGATGTGACAGACCGTGAAGTTATCTTGGTGGATGATGTGCTCTATACAGGTCGTACCATCCGTGCTGCTATTGATAATATTGTAGGTCATGGTCGTCCTGCGCGCGTGAGTTTAGCAGTTCTAGTCGATCGTGGACATAGAGAATTGCCAATCCGTCCAGATTACGTTGGAAAAAATATCCCAACCAGTCGTTCTGAAGAAATCATCGTGGAGATGGCAGAACTTGATGGCCAAGACAGAGTTCTGATTACTGAAGAAGCTTAGAAAGCTAAAGGAGTAGCCATGTCAGAAAATCAACAAGCATTGAACCATGTGGTGTCCATGGAAGACCTCACTGTCGATCAAGTGATGAAATTGATCAAGCGAGGAATTGAGTTTAAAAACGGAGCCCAGCTTCCCTATGAAGATCATCCGATTGTTTCCAATCTTTTCTTTGAGGATTCTACACGGACGCATAAGTCCTTTGAAGTAGCAGAGATTAAACTGGGGCTTGAACGACTTGACTTTGATGTGAAGACTAGTTCGGTTAATAAGGGTGAGACACTTTATGATACCATTTTGACTCTGTCTGCTTTAGGAGTGGATGTCTGTGTGATTCGCCACCCAGAGGTTGATTACTACAGAGAGTTAATTGCTAGTCCCACGATTACGACTTCCATCATCAATGGTGGAGATGGTTCGGGCCAACACCCTAGCCAGAGCTTGCTTGATTTGATGACTATTTATGAGGAATTTGGCCACTTTGAGGGTCTCAAGGTTGCGATTGCAGGTGACTTGGATCACTCACGTGTTGCCAAATCCAATATGCAGATTTTGAAACGCTTGGGAGCTGAACTATACTTTGCTGGACCTGAGGAATGGAGAAGTCAAGAGTTTGCAGACTATGGACAGTTTGTAACCATTGATGAAATCATTGATCAGGTAGATGTCATGATGTTTCTCCGTGTGCAACATGAACGCCATGATAGTGGAGCTGTCTTTTCAAAAGAAGACTACCATGCCCAACATGGCTTGACTCAAGAACGTTATGATCTCTTGAAAGAAACAGCAATCCTCATGCATCCAGCTCCAGTCAACCGTGATGTAGAAATCGCAGACCACTTGGTTGAAGCACCAAAATCACGGATTGTCCAACAAATGACCAATGGTGTCTTTGTTCGAATGGCAATCTTAGAATCCGTACTGGCGAGTAGAAACGCCAACTAAAACACAAGACGTTAAAAGACGCCAGTGAGCGTCCACGAGAGGTGAAAATATGACAAAAAGACTTCTAGTATTAGAAGATGGAACAATTTTTGAAGGCAAGGCCTTCGGAGCAGATATCGATGTAACAGGTGAAATTGTCTTTAATACAGGTATGACCGGCTACCAAGAATCCATTACAGACCAGTCTTATAATGGACAAATCTTGACCTTTACCTATCCTTTGGTAGGAAATTATGGAATTAACCGTGATGATTATGAATCCATTATTCCAACTTGTAAGGGAGTCGTTGTTTTCGAAGAAGCACGTCGAGCTAGCAACTGGAGAAATCAAATGACGCTGGATGAATTTTTGAAAGCAAAGAAAATTCCTGGTATTTCAGGAATTGATACGCGTGCTCTTACCAAGATTATCCGCAAACATGGTACGATGCGTGCAACTTTGACTCATGTTGGGGACAGTATGGACCATGTGACGGATCAGCTCCAAGCAACAGTTTTGCCGACAGACAATATCAAGCAGGTTTCTACTAAAACTTCATATCCAGCTCCAGGAGTTGGTTTGAGTGTTGTCTTAGTTGACTTTGGTCTCAAGCACTCAATCCTACGTGAACTTTCTAAGCGAAACTGTAACGTGACGGTTGTTCCTTATTCAACAACGGCGGAAGAAATTCTCCATCTCAATCCTGACGGAGTTATGTTGTCAAATGGTCCAGGTAACCCAGAAGACGTTCCACAAGCACTCGACATGATTCGTGGTGTGCAAGGAAAAATTCCAATCTTTGGTATTTGTATGGGGCATCAACTCTTTGCAATGGCAAATGGGGCTAAGACATACAAGATGAAGTTTGGACACCGTGGATTCAACCATGCGGTACGCGAAATTGCTACAGGACGTGTGGATTTTACAAGTCAAAACCATGGTTATGCAGTCAGCCGTGAGGATTTGCCAGAGCATTTGATTATCACCCACGAAGAAATCAATGACAAGTCAGTTGAAGGTGTGCGCCACAGATACCAACCTGCTTTCTCTGTTCAATATCACCCAGATGCAGCCCCTGGTCCACACGACGCAAGCTACCTATTTGACGAGTTTATCGAGATGATGGAAGCTTTTAAACAATCAAACTAAGAACGAGTAAAAGCTCGTTGGAGAATTTATGTAACTGAACACGGACGGAAAACTTGGAATTTAGAGAAACCAATTTGGATTGTCAATCCTTCTTTGGTTTTCTAAAATTCAATCGTTTTCTATTCGTCCTTTGTATCTTATTTATTGTCGCCCTGAGAGGCGACGAATAGAAAGGCAGGTCGTTTCTTTTAGTCGCTATCAGGCGAACTAAAAACTCCCTGCACTAGATTTTTTACCGAAAAGTATCGTTTCGCTAAAAAATCGTCGGAGAATTTATTTAATGGCAACCTGAGAGTTGCCGAATAGAAAGGAGAAGATACATTGTTCGCGGAAGTGAACACGCCCTAAGAACTGTGTGAAAAAGATAAACATCGTCTTGACGCTGAAGGTGTCTGCACCGAGTTTCCTATTTTCACTGTGTTCTTTACGGGCTTTGTATCATAAACTATGCCTAAACGTACTGATATTCAAAAAATTATGGTGATTGGTTCTGGTCCGATTATTATTGGTCAGGCTGCTGAGTTTGACTACGCTGGGACCCAGGCTTGCTTGTCGTTGAAAGAGGAGGGTTATGAGGTTGTTTTGGTTAACTCAAACCCTGCAACTATCATGACGGACAAGGAAATTGCTGATAAGGTTTATATTGAACCAATTACACTTGAGTTTGTGACTCGTATTCTTCGTAAGGAACGTCCAGATGCCTTGCTACCAACACTCGGTGGTCAGACAGGTCTTAACATGGCCATGGAATTGTCTAAAAATGGTATCCTCGATGAGCTTGGTGTTGAACTTCTGGGTACTAAATTATCTGCCATTGACCAAGCGGAGGACCGTGACCTCTTTAAACAATTGATGGAAGAGCTCAACCAACCAATTCCAGAATCTGAAATTGTTAATACTGTCGAAGAAGCAGTTGACTTTGCAGCAACAATTGGCTACCCAGTCATCGTCCGTCCAGCCTTTACACTTGGTGGTACTGGTGGTGGTATGTGTGCCAACGAGGAAGAATTGCGTGAAATCGCTGAAAATGGTTTGAAATTGTCACCTGTTACCCAATGTTTGATTGAGCGTTCAATCGCAGGTTTCAAGGAAATCGAATACGAAGTGATGCGTGACTCAGCTGACAATGCTTTGGTTGTTTGTAACATGGAAAACTTTGACCCAGTTGGGATTCACACAGGGGATTCCATCGTATTTGCCCCTGCGCAAACCATGTCAGACTATGAAAACCAAATGCTACGTGACGCGAGCTTGAGCATCATTCGTGCCCTTAAGATTGAAGGGGGATGTAACGTTCAGTTGGCCCTTGATCCCCACAGCTTCAAGTACTATGTCATCGAAGTAAACCCTCGTGTATCGCGTTCGTCAGCCCTTGCTTCTAAGGCGACAGGGTATCCAATCGCTAAATTGGCTGCCAAGATTGCCGTCGGTTTGACCTTGGACGAGGTTATAAACCCAGTCACTGGTTCAACCTATGCCATGTTTGAACCTGCCCTTGACTATGTTGTTGCCAAGATTCCACGTTTCCCATTTGACAAGTTTGAAAAGGGTGAGCGTCGTCTTGGTACTCAGATGAAGGCCACTGGAGAAGTCATGGCAATCGGTCGTAACATTGAAGAATCTCTTCTTAAGGCTTGCCGTTCCCTTGAAATTGGCGTTCACCACAATGAGATGCCTGAACTTGCAGCAGTTTCTGATGATTCCTTAATTGAAAAAGTAGTCAAAGCCCAAGATGACCGTCTCTTCTACGTATCAGAAGCTATTCGTCGTGGTTATACACCTGAAGAGATTGCTGAATTGACCAAGATTGATATCTTCTATCTTGATAAACTCTTGCATATCTTTGAAATTGAGCAAGAATTGGGTGCCCATCCACAAGATCTAGAAGTTTTGAAAACAGCTAAACTTAATGGCTTCTCAGACCGTAAGATTGCTGAACTTTGGGAAACGACTGCAGACCAAGTTCGTCAGCTTCGTTTGGAAAACAAGATTGTCCCAGTCTACAAGATGGTCGATACTTGTGCGGCAGAATTTGACTCTGAAACACCATATTTCTATTCAACCTATGGTTGGGAAAATGAATCTATCAGATCTGATAAGGAATCTGTACTAGTTCTAGGTTCAGGTCCAATCCGTATCGGTCAAGGGGTCGAGTTTGACTACGCAACTGTTCATTCAGTTAAGGCTATTCAGGCGGCTGGCTATGAGGCCATCATCATGAACTCAAACCCAGAGACCGTCTCTACAGACTTCTCTGTATCAGACAAGCTTTACTTTGAACCCTTGACATTCGAAGATGTTATGAATGTCATCGACTTGGAGCAACCAAAGGGCGTTATCGTTCAGTTCGGTGGTCAAACAGCCATCAACCTTGCGGAGACATTGGCAAAAGCAGGTGTGACCATCCTTGGTACACAGGTCGCTGACCTAGACCGTGCGGAAGACCGTGACCTCTTCGAGCAAGCTCTTAAAGATTTGGATATTCCACAGCCACCAGGACAAACGGCTACAAATGAAGAAGAAGCAGTGCTTGCAGCTCGCAAGATTGGCTTCCCAGTCTTAGTTCGCCCATCTTATGTTTTAGGTGGACGTGCTATGGAAATCGTAGAAAATGAAGAAGATCTTCGTTCTTACATGCGTACAGCGGTTAAGGCTAGTCCTGACCATCCAGTCCTTGTTGACTCTTATATCGTTGGACAAGAGTGTGAAGTTGATGCTATTTCAGACGGAGAAAATGTTCTCATCCCTGGTATCATGGAGCACATCGAACGTGCCGGTGTCCACTCAGGTGACTCAATGGCCGTTTACCCACCACAAACCTTGTCGCAAAAGGTGCAAGAAACCATCGCAGACTATACTAAACGTCTAGCAATTGGTCTTAACTGTCTTGGAATGATGAATATCCAGTTTGTTATCAAGGATGAAAAAGTCTATGTTATTGAGGTCAATCCACGTGCTAGCCGTACGGTTCCATTCCTTTCTAAGGTGACCAATATTCCTATGGCTCAAGTAGCGACCAAGCTCATTCTTGGGCAAAGTTTATCAGAACTTGGCTACCAAGATGGACTTTACCCTGAAAGCACTCGCGTTCATATTAAGGCACCTGTCTTCTCCTTTACCAAACTAGCTAAGGTAGACAGCTTGCTTGGCCCTGAAATGAAGTCAACAGGTGAAGTTATGGGTTCTGATACGACTTTGGAAAAAGCTCTCTATAAGGCCTTTGAAGCTTCTTACTTACACTTGCCAACCTTTGGTAACGTTGTATTTACCATCGCTGATGATGCCAAAGAAGAAGCCTTGGACTTGGCTCGTCGTTTCCAAAATATTGGCTATGGAATCCTCGCGACAGAAGGGACAGCAGCCTTCTTTGCCAGTCATGGATTGCAAGCCCAACCTGTTGGTAAGATTGGTGATGACGATAAGGATATTCCAAGTTTTGTTCGTAAAGGAAGAATTCAAGCTATCATTAATACAGTAGGAACCAAACGGACTGCTGATGAAGATGGAGAGCAAATCCGTCGTTCAGCCATTGAACACGGAGTGCCCCTCTTCACAGCCCTAGATACAGCTAACGCCATGCTCAAAGTGTTGGAAAGCCGTAGTTTCGTTACAGAAGCAATCTAGTTTAGAAAAGTTTTTCACAGTTTAAAAGCCAGCGTTTTATGACGCTGGCTTTTGCGATATTAGTGCAGGTTATTCAACTATCAGTTCTTCACTCAAGAATGATGATGAATTGTGATACGATGAGAATAAATTGGGAATGGCTTATGATGTTAATCGTTCACCTTTTTTGTAATTCTAGTATATCAGAGTCAATATATATTTGTATGGTACTACCTTTTGCAAAAATGGCTATTTCAGGTTAAAAAAACGACATTTCAGATTTTCTGTTCCAGAAATAGCTATCGCTATGATATAATTATTTTATGATTATTACTATTCCTATAAAAAACCAAAAAGATATTGGCACACCATCTGATTCAGTCGTTGTTCTCGGCTATTTTGATGGTATACACAAGGGGCATCAAGAATTATTTCGTGTTGCCAATAAGGCTGCGAGAAAAGATTTATTACCTATCGTCGTTATGACCTTTAATGAATCTCCAAAGATCGCTTTAGAGCCTTATCATCCTGATCTGTTTTTACATATTTTGAACCCTGCTGAACGTGAAAGAAAATTAAAGCGTGAAGGCGTAGAAGAATTATATCTCCTTGATTTTAGTAGTCAATTCGCTAGTCTCACGGCAGAAGAATTTTTTGCAACTTATATCAAGGTTATGAATGCCAAAATTATTGTTGCAGGTTTTGATTATACATTTGGTTCTGACCAAAAAACGGCAGAAGACTTAAAGGATTACTTTGATGGAGAAGTCATTATCGTTCCACCTGTAGAAGATGAGAAAGGAAAGATTAGTTCAACTCGTATCCGTCAAGCTATTTTAGATGGAAATGTGAAAGAAGCAGGAGAACTTTTGGGGGCACCGCTTCCATCAAGAGGTATGGTGGTTCATGGCAATGCTCGTGGTCGTACGATTGGTTATCCAACAGCTAATTTGGTGCTTTTAGATCGTACTTATATGCCAGCAGATGGCGTTTATGTCGTTGATGTTGAGATTCAAAGACAGAAGTATCGTGCTATGGCTAGTGTCGGGAAAAATGTGACCTTTGATGGAGAAGAAGCACGTTTTGAAGTCAATATTTTTGATTTTAATCAAGATATTTATGGAGAAACCGTCATGGTTTATTGGCTTGATCGCATTCGAGATATGACCAAATTTGATTCAGTTGATCAATTAGTGGATCAGTTAAAGGCTGATGAAGAAGTAGCTCGGAATTGGTCTTAAGAGTTTGAATAATTAAAAAAGAGGTTGTTTGTAACCCAAAAGATAGATGAATAAGTCTAACTTTTGAGGTCACTACACTACCTCTTTTTATTCTTTTTCAAAGGTGAATCCTTCACCAAGGATTTCATGGGCTTCTGTAATGGTTATAAAGGCTTGAGGATCGATTCGATGAATCATTTCCTTCATTTTCACAATCTCATTTCTACCGACAATACAGTAAATGATTTTCAAATTTTCTTTACTATAGTAGCCTTGACCAGAAATAAAAGTAACGCCTCTTCCTAGGTCATCATTAATCGCTTTAGCAAGTTGGTCAGGACGTTTTGTGATAATCATAAAGCCTTTACCAGCATAGCCACCTTCTCCAATCAAATCAATGACACGAGAAACGATAAAATCAAATAAGAGCGTGTAGGAAACCAATCTCAAATCCTTGAAGATGATGAGAATCAGCATGAGAATACAAAAATCTAAGATAAAGAGTAGTTTCCCCATAGATATATGAGTGTATTTATTGAGAATACGAGCTAGAATATCAGTTCCACCAGTTGTACCTCCAGCATTAAAGATAATTCCAAGACCGATTCCCAATAGAATTCCTGCTATAAGGGCAGTGATTAGTAAATCACCTTGAAGGTCAATATGAAGGGGAATACGCTCAAAAAAAGCCAACCAAGCTGACAAAGCTAAGGTTCCAAGCAAACTAGAATAGAGAGATTTTGCTCCAAAAATCTTCCAAGCTAGGATGAAAAGGGGAATGTTAATCAGCAAGTTCATAAGCGAAACAGGGATTTTAAAAAGATAAAAGGTGATGAGGGTAATACCTGTCGCTCCTCCTTCAAAGAGATGATGAGGAACTACAAAATAAGTCAGGCCAAAAGCATAAATAGCAGCACCTAGTAAAATGGTAAAAATTGGGTAAATTTTTTTAATCATAGGGCACCTCTTTTCTTATAAGTAGATTATATCAAATTTTTACGGAAAATTTGATTGACTCCATTAGGATTTTTAATCTTTTTTTGATATAATTAAAAGTAAGAAAACCAATCTGAATCCTAAAATAGAAAGATTGATACTATGACAAAAATTAAGATTGTAACCGATTCATCTGTTACTATTGAACCTGAACTCGTAAAACAATTAGATATTACAATTGTTCCATTATCTGTAATGATTGATAATGTTGTTTATTCTGATGCCGATTTGAAAGAAGAAGGTAAATTTCTTCAGTTGATGCAAGCAAGTAAGAATCTTCCTAAGACAAGTCAACCACCTGTAGGTGTCTTCGCTGAAGTTTTTGAAGAGCTATGCAAGGATGGTAGCCAGATTCTTGCTATTCATATGTCCCATGCTCTTTCGGGGACTGTAGAAGCAGCACGCCAAGGTGCCAGCCTATCTACTGCCGACGTGACAGTTATCGATAGTTCATTTACTGACCAAGCCTTGAAATTCCAAGTTGTTGAGGCTGCGAAATTAGCACAAGAAGGCAAAGATATGGCGGAAATTTTATCTCACGTTGAAGAGGTGAAAAAACATACAGAGCTTTATATTGGTGTTTCTACTCTAGAAAATCTAGTAAAAGGTGGACGAATTGGCCGTGTAACTGGATTGTTGAGCTCACTTCTCAATATCCGTGTTGTCATGCAAATGAAAGACCATGAATTGCAGCCAATAGTTAAAGGTCGCGGTGCTAAAACCTTTAAAAAATGGTTAGATGAGTTGACAACATCTCTCTCTGAACGTTCTGTAGCAGAGATTGGAATTTCATATTCTGGTAATGCTGACTGGGCAAAAGAGATGAAAGAAAGTTTACAAGCCTATGTTGAAAAACCAATTTCTGTTTTAGAAACCGGTTCTATCATTCAGACTCATACAGGTGAGAATGCGTGGGCTATTTTGGTACGTTACTATTCCTAAAAAAATAAAGAAAATGCGAATAAACAGCGTTTTTAACTTGACCTATAAGGGATTTTAGGATATGATTATATTTGTTAATTAGAAATTAATTTGGAGGAATCATTAACATGGCAAACAAACAAGATTTGATCGCTAAAGTAGCAGAAGCTACAGAATTGACTAAGAAAGACTCAGCAGCAGCAGTTGAAGCTGTATTCGCAGCAGTAGCTGACTACCTTGCAGCTGGTGAAAAAGTTCAATTGATCGGTTTTGGTAACTTTGAAGTTCGTGAGCGTGCTGCACGTAAAGGTCGCAACCCACAAACTGGTAAAGAAATCACAATTGCAGCTTCTAAAGTTCCAGCATTCAAAGCTGGTAAAGCTCTTAAAGACGCTGTTAAATAATTAGCCTTTAAAAAGCCTATCATATCAAGCATTTGAGCTTGTGTGACAGGCTTTTTTGTTTGTTTTGGGGCATTTTTGGGGCAAAACACTATTTTTCCCTTTGTTACTTGTTTTAGGATGATATCAATCTGCGTTTTCATTGTTTTATAAGAGAGATGAGTCTTTATTGTTTATCCGTAGGATGATCGACTATTTTAAATAATACTGTATTTCTAGCTTATACTCTTTTAAAATCTCTTCAAACCACGTCAGCTTCACCTTGGATTATATATGTGACTGACTTCGTTAGTCTTATCTACAATCTCAAAGCAGTGCTTTGAGCAACCTGTGGCTAGCTTCCTAGTTTTCTCTTTGATTTTCATTGAGTATTATTTGTCTCAAAATCAAACCATGAAGATGGATAATTGCATTCTATGATATTATATCGATTTTCAGCTGAAGTCATATTAAAAATATTTAAGTAGAAAGAAAAGTCATATACTGTCTATTGAAAATATTATAAATCAGATACAAAGACAGGTGAAACCTTCTGTGTTATACTAGAGATATGTTAGATTTGAAAGAATACGGTATCGTCATGTGGCCGGAGGAGAAGATCCTTTCTTTTCGTGAGAAACTCCTCAACTGGTATGATGGAAACAAGCGAGATTTACCGTGGCGTAGAAGTAAAAATCCTTATCATATCTGGGTGTCTGAAATTATGCTCCAGCAGACCAGGGTGGATACGGTTATTCCTTACTATGAACGGTTCTTGGACTGGTTTCCAACAGTGGAAAGTTTGGCGAATGCGTCTGAAGAGCGTTTGTTGAAGGCTTGGGAGGGACTGGGATATTATTCTCGAGTTCGTAATATGCAGGCTGCAGCCCAGCAGATTATGACTGACTTTGGTGGTCAATTTCCAAACACCTATGAAGGAATTTCCAGTTTGAAAGGAATTGGCCCTTACACGGCAGGAGCCATATCCAGTATTGCTTTTAACTTGCCTGAGCCAGCTGTAGATGGTAATGTTATGCGTGTTTTGGCCCGCCTGTTCGAAGTCAACCATGATATTGGGATTCCAAGTAATCGCAAAATTTTTCAGGCAATGATGGAAATCCTGATTGACCCAGAAAGGCCTGGTGACTTTAATCAAGCCTTGATGGACTTGGGCTCAGATATTGAGGCGCCTGTAAATCCAAGACCAGAAGAAAGCCCAGTTAAGGACTTCAGTGCGGCATATCAGAATGGCACAATGGACCGTTATCCAATTAAGGCTCCCAAGAAAAAGCCAATTCCTATTTATCTTAAAGCCTTGGTGGTCAAAAATACTCAAGGACAATTTTTACTTGAAAAAAATGAGAGTGAAAAGTTGTTGGCAGGATTTTGGCATTTTCCCTTGATAGAAGTAGATGAGTTTTTGCAAGAGGAGCAGTTTGACCTCTTTCATCAGGTTGCAGAAGAAAGTGTAAACTTTGGCCCCAGTCCAGAAGAGAGTTTCCAGCAGGACTATGACCTAGAAGTTGATTGGCTTGATGTTTGTTTTGAGACTGTCAAGCATGTCTTTAGCCATCGAAAGTGGCATGTTCAAATTGTAGCAGGTCAGGTGAGTGACTTTCATGATTTTTCAGATAGGGAAGTTCGCTGGCTTTCACCAGAAGAGTTCAAGGATGTTCCACTTGCCAAACCCCAACAAAAAATCTGGCAGGCTTATGCACAAGCCAACTTAGACAGTAGCAAAGACTAGCTATTGTGTCTTCTTGCTATTTTTTTGGTATAATAGTAGAGAAAAAGGTGAACATATGAAAAAAATATTAATTGTAGATGATGAAAAACCAATCTCAGATATTATCAAGTTTAATATGACCAAGGAAGGTTACGAAGTTGTAACTGCTTTTAACGGTCGTGAAGCGCTAGAGCAATTTGAAGCAGAGCAGCCAGATATTATTATTTTGGATTTGATGCTTCCAGAAATTGATGGTTTAGAAGTTGCGAAGACTATTCGCAAGACTAGTAGTGTGCCTATTATCATGCTGTCAGCTAAGGATAGCGAATTTGATAAGGTTATCGGTTTGGAGCTTGGAGCGGATGACTATGTAACCAAACCCTTCTCAAATCGTGAGCTGCAGGCGCGTGTTAAAGCTCTCCTTCGTCGCACGGACTTGGTTTCTGTAGATAATCAAGAATCAGATGAAAATAAAACTCAACCCTTGCAAATTGGGGACTTGGAGATTGTTCCAGATGCCTATGTTGCTAAGAAATACGGTGAAGAACTAGATTTAACTCACCGTGAATTTGAACTCTTGTACCACTTGGCTTCTCATATCGGTCAAGTGATTACACGCGAACACTTGCTTGAAACGGTCTGGGGTTACGACTATTTCGGAGACGTTCGAACAGTTGACGTAACGATCAGACGTTTGCGTGAGAAGATTGAAGATACACCAAGTCGTCCTGAATATATCCTAACACGTCGCGGTGTTGGTTATTATATGAGAAATAATGATTAAACTAATTAAAGATACAGTTTTAACCAGTGATTTTATCTTTATCCTCATTCTACTTGGCTTTATTTTAGTAGTGACCTTACTTTTGCTAGAAAATCGTCGGGATAATATTCGGTTGAAGCAAATCAATCAAAAAGTTAAGGACCTGATTGCAGGAGATTATTCTCAGGTATTGGATATGCAGGGAAGCTCTGAAATCACTAATATTACCAATAATCTCAATGATTTATCAGAAGTAATTCGTTTAACCCAAGAAAATCTGGAACAAGAGAGTAAACGATTACATAGTATCCTCTCTTATATGACGGACGGCGTCCTTGCGACCAATCGTCGTGGCAAGATTACCATGATTAATGACATGGCTAAGAAACAGTTAGGTGTTCAGAAAGAAGAGGTTCTCAATAAAAGTATTCTAGAATTGCTTAAGATTGAAGATGAGTATGAACTTCGTGATTTGATCACCCAAATTCCTGAGCTTATGATTGATTCTCAGGATGCTAATGGTGAGTATCTGAGTCTCCGTGTTCGCTTTGCCCTGATTCGTCGAGAGTCTGGCTTTATTTCGGGTTTGGTTGCTGTTTTACACGATACGACAGAGCAGGAGAAGGAAGAACGCGAACGAAGACTCTTCGTATCCAATGTTAGCCATGAGTTACGTACACCCTTAACCAGTGTTAAATCTTATCTTGAAGCCTTGGATGAGGGGGCTTTGTGTGAAACTGTAGCACCAGACTTTATCAAGGTATCTCTAGATGAAACCAACCGTATGATGCGGATGGTGACTGATCTCCTCCATCTCTCACGGATTGATAATGAGACCAGTCATCTGGATGTGGAACTGATTAACTTTACTGCCTTTATTACCTTTATCCTCAACCGTTTTGATCAGATAAGAGGGCAGGATGAAGAGAAGAAATACGAACTGGTGAGAGATTACCCAATTACTTCAGTTTGGATTGAAATTGATACAGACAAGATGACACAGGTGATTGATAATATTCTCAACAATGCTATTAAGTATTCGCCAGATGGTGGAAAAATCACAGTGACCATGAAGACGACTGATGATCAGATGATTTTATCCATCTCAGACCAAGGTTTGGGTATTCCTAAGCAGGATTTACCACGTATTTTTGACCGTTTTTATCGTGTGGATCGTGCTAGAAGTCGTGCCCAAGGTGGAACAGGTCTGGGACTGTCTATTGCCAAAGAAATTATCAAACAACATAAGGGCTTTATTTGGGCCAAGAGTGAATACGGTAAGGGATCAACCTTCACAATTGTGCTCCCTTATGATAAGGATGCAGTGAAAGAAGAAGTATGGGAGGACGAAGTAGAAGACTAGAATGAGTGAAACAGGCTTTAAATACAGTATTTTAGCGTCGGGTTCCAGTGGAAATTCCTTTTATCTGGAAACCCCAAAAAAGAAGCTTTTAGTAGATGCAGGCTTGTCGGGTAAGAAAATTACCAGCCTACTTGCTGAAATTAATCGCAAGCCAGAAGACTTGGATGCTATCTTGATTACGCATGAGCATTCAGACCATATCCATGGAGTGGGTGTTTTGGCTCGTAAATATGGTATGGATCTTTATGCCAATGAAAAGACCTGGCAGGCTATGGAAAATAGCAAGTATCTTGGCAAGGTAGATTCTTCACAAAAGCATATCTTTGAAATGGGAAAAACCAAAACCTTTGGAGATATCGACATCGAGAGTTTTGGTGTTAGCCATGATGCGGTCGCACCGCAGTTCTATCGCTTTATGAAGGATGATAAGAGTTTTGTCATACTGACTGATACAGGTTATGTTAGTGACCGTATGGCAGGGATTGTCGAAAATGCGGACGGCTATCTTATCGAGTCCAATCATGATGTAGAGATTTTGCGAGCAGGTTCTTACGCTTGGCGACTCAAACAACGAATCCTATCGGATCTGGGTCACCTTTCTAACGAAGATGGTGCCGAAGCCATGATTCGGACGCTAGGAAATCGCACTAAGAAAATCTACCTTGGTCATCTATCCAAGGAAAACAATATCAAGGAGCTGGCTCACATGACCATGGTCAACCAGCTGGCACAAGCTGATCTGGGAGTCGGAGTAGACTTTAAGGTTTATGATACCTCACCAGATACCGCAACACCATTAACAGATATATAAAAAAGAAGGCGAGGGCCTTCTTTTTTATATATCTAGTAGGGATTTGGTGTGGTATAATGTTTACAAATGATATAGGAGAAGTAGTGTGAAAAGAAAATGGTTATTTGAGGATTACTATGACACAACTATTATCATACTTGCGTTAATCTCTGTTATTCTGGTATTGCTTGGATTTGCTGAGATGGTCGATTTGGACAATCCTCCGTACAACATTATTGATTTACTACTTTGGGGTGTTTTTGTGGTAGATTATGGATGGCGGTTCTTTTTAAGTAAAGGGAAATGGCGATTCATAATTGAAAATATCTTTGATCTGCTAGCTATCCTGCCTTTAAATGCTATTTTTACAGTATTTCGATTAGGGCGTATCTTCCGCTTAGCAAGGCTGACAAAATTACTGAAACTGACTCGTCTTTTAAGAATCGTTGGATTAACTGGCAAGCTGGAAAAGAAGGTAAGCAAACTCTTACGAACAAATGGCTTACTTTATATTCTTTATCTCAATTTCTTTATTGTATTGCTAGGGAGTTCGATTTTATCCGTTGTTGAAGAAAAATCATTCTCAGATAGTCTTTGGTGGGCTCTTGTGACAGTAACCACTGTTGGTTATGGTGATATTGTTCCAGTTTCCCTTTTTGGGAAATGGATAGCTGTTTTATTAATGTTGGTAGGGATTAGTACAATAGGAATGTTAACAAGTACCTTAACGAATTTTTTTGTAAAGGAGAATCCAGATGAACAGATACAATTTGATAAACTCCAAGATGAATTATCTAGTCAGAGAATATTAATAGAGAAACAATCTGAAAAGATAGAAGAACTACATCGAATGATAAAAGACTTAGTTGAAAAAATATAATAAAGGTGAGACAAAACTTGATTCGAGGAGAAATCAAGTAAGTCTTGACACAATAAAACGCATAATATCAAGGTCTGGCACCTTACATTATGCGTTTTTGTGATTTTTATTAGAATGGCAATTTCCCGGCGAAAGCACCTAATTTTTTCTTGGTCGTTTCATCGATTTGTTCAAGAGCTGAGTTGATGGCTTGAACGGTCATATCAGAAAGGGTTTCGAGGTCTTCTGGGTCAACGACAGCTGGATTGAAGTTAATGCTGACAACTTTCTTATCGCCAGTTAAGGTCGCTTGGACAAGATCTTGAGCAGATTTGCCAACAAATTGCATAGCTGCAAGTTCAGCTTGACTTTGTTCCATTTGTTTTTGAAGTTTTTGTGCTTGGCGCATCATGTTTTGCATGTTCATCATGTTGATTTACAGTTTCCTTTTATCTTATTTTCTTTCTTATTTTATCAATTTTGAGGTTAAAAGTCTATTGTTAGTATAAATCCCCCAACATTAAATTTTCTGAAAATTTATTAAAAAATGAGTGAAAACATGATAAAATAAAACGTAAAATTAATTCAAGTTCCCGAATCGATAGGAGTATACAATGAAAAAACTAGGTTTTGTTCTTTTATCTTCAGCCTTGCTATTGACAGCATGTGCAGTCCGTTTTGAAAAATCAGCAGATACAAGCGATTCATCTAAGGTTACAGCCTTGTCTGAAGACAAGTAGAAAATGCTTGATAAGGCCACTGCTGACTATAAGACTTTTGTGCAAGAGCAAATCGATAAACTTTTGACAGATACGGAAGGCTTTGTCAAACTGTTGAAAGAAGGTAAGTTAGAAGAAGCCAAGAAGGTCTATTCATTGATTCGTATGTCTTATGAGCGTTCAGAACCAATATCTGAGAGTTTTGGTGAGTCAGATGTAAAAATTGACTTCCGTTTGGCAGGCTATATGGACGAAAACAAGACTGAGAAAGGTTGGTCATGTTTCCATCGTATCGAGCGTATCCTTTGGGAAGACAATACAACAAAAGGAACTGAAAATCTAGATAAGGAAGAGTAAATCTGCACTAATAAAAAAACTTTGTTCTCTAGAAACCATCGTGTGGCTAGCTAGAGTGCAAAGTTTTTTTGAGTTTTTTATGAAAATGAAGATTGTATTCTTTATGAATATAAAGTATGATTAAGAGCAGTGGACATTAAAATGATGATTTTGAGTTTTTGTTATTTTTGCTTTGTAGCAAAGTGACGTAGTCGCTCTTTGTGTGGAATAGGTGAGATAAAAAAACAGTGTTTCGGTTTTGATCGATGAAGTAAAGCAAGATATATTGCCCGATAATTTTTCCTCGTGTTGGGTACTTACTGTTGATTTTTAGTCCGATTTTTTCATCTGCATCAAAGCCAGCTTCAGGAAAGGTTTCTAAACTTTTTAAGCCGTCTAAAATTTTGGCCACAGTATTTTTAGCAGACTGGGGTGATAAAAGAACAGTGCTGATATAGTTATGGATACTATCAATTGCCTGACTCACTTCAGTCGAAATAATCACTTTATAAGCCATATCGTAGCCTCATATCGTCTAGGGAAGTTCCTTGTCCGGATTCGTATTCTCTTAAGGAGCGTTCAGATTGGGCTTGTAGTTCTTGAATCAATCGTTCACGGTGTAAATCTTCTGCAGTTTTTATTGGTAAATCCTGTTCGAGAACAATTTGCTCGATAAAAAGACTAATAGCATCCGTCATAGTCATTCCTTTTTCCTTGATGATAGCTCTAGCTTGTTCCATTGATGACTCATTGATTTTAAAATTGTATTGCTTAGTAAGTGATGTCGTCATGGTATATCTCCAATCTATACGATATATAGCTAGTATATATCTTTTATACTTTTTAGGCAAGAAAAAACTTTGTTCTCTAGAAACCATCGTGTGGCTAGCTAGAGTGCAAAGTTTTTTGAGTTTGGAACATGAAAACAGCAGTTAATTTCAAGAAATAAAAAAGAACAGCCGAAACTGTTCTTTTTATCATTATTTGAGACCGTATTTTTTGTTGAAACGATCCACGCGTCCATCTGCTTGAGTGAACTTTTGACGTCCAGTGTAGAATGGGTGTGAGTCTGATGAAATTTCCACACGGATCAATGGGTAAGTTTCGCCTTCGAACTCAACTGTTTCGTTAGAGCGTTTTGTTGAACCGCTAAGGAATTGGTAACCAGTAGTTGTGTCCATGAAGACAACTGGGCGATATTCTGGATGGATATCTTTTTTCATTTTGCAATATTTCCTTTCTGCCATGGTCTCTTTGCGAGCCATAGATTGTTACCATACTAGTCTATCAGATTATGAAAAGTTTGGCAAGTATTTTATCAGTTTTTAAGCAAGTTTTTTAACTTTTGGTAGATGATTTCGTTTTCTTCTAGGCTATAGGAATTAGCTCCACTTGCTAGAGGATGGCCTCCTCCATCATGTTCTTTGGCAATTTCATTGATAGGATGAATTTTACTGCGTAAGCGAACACGATAGTGGCCATCAGCCTGCTCCACAAAAATTCCCCAGAGACTTACACTGTCAATACGTCCAGGTGCACCGACAATGGCTGCAGTTTCAGCATCGGTTACATTGTATTGTTTCAAGATTTCTTGACTCAGGATAACGCGCGCTGCACCATTTTCATCCACTTCCAGATGGTCGTAAATGTAGCCTTGAAGTTTAGCAATTTTGTAACTCATAGTGTCCATTTTGCGAGTGAGAGCCGCAAAGTCAAAGTTATGTTCTCTCAAATAAGCAGCAAGGCGAAGAGTCCGTGCAGTCGTAGAAGGATAAAGGAAGCGGCCTGTATCACCAATAATTCCTGCAAAGAGCAACTCAGCAGCGCGATCTGACAAGGCTAGTTGGCTTGTTTGGGCAAATAAGGTAATCATCTCGCTAGCACTGCTTGAACTAGTATCCACCCATGATAGGTCACCGTATACATCATCATTTGGATGGTGGTCAATCTTAATGAGAAAATCACCTTGACGATAGCGTTTATCATCGATACGAGCAGTATTCGCCGTATCACAGACGATGACAAGGGCGCCTTGGTAGGCACTATCTTCAACAAGATCCATCTCAGCCATCCAAGTAAGAGTTGGTTCATCAAAACCAACTGCTTTGATAGTTTTTTCTGGGAAATGATGTTTGAGAAGAGCTTTCAATCCCACCTGACTTCCCAAGGCATCAGGATCTGGCTTCATATGACGATGAATGATAATCGTGTTGTATTCTTTGATTTTTTCTAAAATTTGATGGCAAATGTCCATAAATAACCTCAATTCTTTCTCATTTCATTGTAGCACAAGAATTTTTATTTTTAAAATGAAAAAGATGTGATATAATGGAGAAAGATAAATTGAGGAGGACGATATGGCATTAGCAAAAATTGTATTTGCCAGTATGACCGGTAATACCGAAGAAATTGCAGATATTGTAGCAGACAAATTACGTGACTTGGGCTTGGATGTCGATGTTGATGAATGTACAACTGTTGACGCTTCAGACTTCTTGGAAGCAGACATCGCTATCGTTGCGACTTATACTTACGGTGATGGAGAATTGCCAGATGAGATGATGGACTTCTATGAAGACCTAGCAGACCTCAACTTGAATGGTAAAATCTACGGAGTGGTTGGTTCAGGAGATACCTTCTACGATGAATTCTGTAAGGCTGTTGATGACTTTGATCGTGTCTTTGTGTCAACAGGAGCAGAAAAAGGTTCAGAGTGTGTCAAAGTTGACCTTTCTGCCGAAGAAGAAGATATTGAACGCTTGGAACAATTCGCAGAAGAATTGGCTGCTAAAGTTGGATAAGCATAAGAATGCGCTGATGTAATCAATCAGTGCATTTTTCTTATCGTGAGTTGGGATTTTACTAGCCTATTTGGTGGCTTTTTGATACAATAATTCAAATAAAGGAGGAGATTGTATGGATTTAGATATTATTCGTCAAGAAATTGATCAAATTGACGATCAAATTGTCAAACTGTTAGAAGAACGAATGCATTTGGTTGAGGGGGTAGTTGCTTATAAGAAAGCATCAGGTAAACCGATTTTAGATACCAAGAGAGAAGCAGTTATTTTTGAAAAGGTCAGAAATCGTGTAGAAGACAAGCGCTATCAGGAGACTATTGTAGCGACTTTTTCTGACATACTCAAACGTTCGCGTGATTATCAGGATCAAAACATCAAATGAAAAAAGAACAATTTTATCCGCTAGGAATTTTTCTAGCTGCCATGTTGGGCGGATTGGTTCGCTACCTGGTTTCTACTTGCTTACCAGCCAGTCCAGATTTCCCTTGGGGCACCCTTCTTGTTAACTATCTAGGCATTTTCTGCCTGGTTTATCTTGTCAAGGGCTATCTGGTCTATAAAGGAACCAGTAAAGGCGTTATTTTAGCACTGGGGACGGGCTTTTGTGGCGGTTTAACAACCTTTTCCAGTCTCATGCTTGATGCTGTGAAACTGCTTGATACAGGGCGTTATCTTAGTTTAGTTATGTATTTGCTTTTGAGTATTGGTGGAGGCCTACTCTTGGCTTATTTTCTAGGGAGGAAGAAATGGTAATGGTCTATCTTGCAATCGCTTGTGGTCTTGGAGCCCTGGTACGGTATTTCTTTTCCCGCTATAATCAAGCTTCTAAATTGCCACTTGGAACACTCATAGCCAATCTTTTGGGTTGTTTTTTAATTGGATTATTTTACAATCATGTGGAATCTAAGGAAGTCTATGCTATTTTAGCAACAGGATTTTGTGGAGGTTTGACAACCTTCTCTACCTTGAATGACGAACTCCAAAGGTTGCTGAGCGATAGGAAAGTCTTTTATTCTTACCTAGCCTTAACCTACCTAGGTGGTTTAGTTGCGATTTTTTTAGGAATTCTGCTATAAATTTCTTTACTTTTTTGTGGAAATTTGGTAAACTGTATCTTGTGTGTAATGGACGCACAAAAATACAGTTTATCCGCTGAGGAAGATTCCTCAAGATTGACAAAGATAGGAGAATAAAATGAATCCATTAATCCAAAGCTTGACTGAAGGTCAACTTCGTACAGATATCCCATCATTCCGTCCTGGTGACACTGTTCGTGTACACGCGAAAGTTGTCGAAGGTAACCGTGAACGTATCCAGATTTTTGAAGGTGTTGTTATCGCACGTAAAGGTGCTGGCATCTCAGAAAACTACACAGTTCGTAAAATCTCTAACGGTGTAGGTGTTGAGCGTATCTTCCCAATCCACACTCCACGTGTTGAAAAAATCGAAGTTGTTCGTTACGGTAAAGTACGTCGTGCGAAATTGTACTACTTGCGTGCTCTTCAAGGTAAAGCAGCTCGTATCAAAGAAATCCGTCGTTAATTCGACTAAAAAACTCTGCTTTTTCAGCAGAGTTTTTATCTAGCTCCCTTAGTTCAATGGATATAACAACTCCCTCCTAAGGAGTAGTTGCAGGTTCGATTCCTGCAGGGGGCATGTAATTAGATACTAAAAACCGCTCAGCTGAGCGGTTTTCGTCTATTCTTATATTTTTACAGTACCCAGGTACGTATGGCATGGGCAACGCCGGATTCGTCATTTGTTTTGGTGATGTATTTGGCGATTTTTTTGATTTCTGGATTTCCATTTTCCATGACAACGGGGTTTCCAACGACTTCCAGCATGGCACGGTCATTTTCTTCGTCGCCGATAGCCATGGTTTCGTCTTTGGTCAATCCGAGTTTTTCAGATAGGTGAGTAATAGCTGAACCCTTGTCTACATTCTTTTTAAGGAGTTCGAGGTAGAAAGGAGCAGACTTGTTGATAGAGTAGCGTTCGTAAAATTCTGCTGGGATTTTTTCAATGGCAGCATCGAGAATTTCTGGTTCATCGATAAACATACATTTAACGATTTCTTTGTCAGCCATTTCTTCAGGTGTACGGTAGAAGATAGGCATGCTGACGAGGGTTGATTCGTGAACCGTGTATTTTCCGATATTGCGATTGGCAGTGTAGATACCGTCCTTGGTAATGGCATGCATGTGGACACCGAGCTTGCGACTAAGGAATTCCATATCCAGATAATCCTCATAGGTCAAGGATTCACTGATAATCTCATGGCCTGTAGCAGTTTCTTGGACAAGGGCACCGTTGAAGGTTACAACATAGTCACCTTCATCTCTCAAATGCAAGTCGTCTAGAAGTTTGGCAACACCTGCGATAGGGCGGCCAGTTGCAATCACGACTTTGACACCAGCTTCTTTGGCATCTTGGATGGCAGAAAAGACTTCAGGAGTGATTTCCTTTTTGCTGTTGACTAAGGTTCCGTCAATATCGACGGCGATTAGTTTAATACTCATAAAATTCCTCTTCTAGTTTTTATTTGGGGTAAAATGATCGTTCTCAATCAAGTGTAAAAATTGCTGGGTGATGCTTGCGAAGATGCTGTTTTGGTCCAACATTTCTTTCGGGAAATAAAAACGATTATCTCCGTGGCGACTGCCAGCAAGGGATTGGACGATAGGAGACAGGCTAGAGAGTTCGGCTAGTTTGCCATTTTTTTGTAAAATCTCAATCTGTGTCCGCGGATTTTCAGATTCGGGACGATAAATATCATAAGGGAGGTCAAAGTTCTTATGAATGGCAGTATAGTAGTCGGGGTCAAAGCCGATGTCCTCAACTAATTTTCTCATGCTGGCGAGTTGGTCTTGATCCTCTTGTGAAAAGGTAATGGATTTAAAGACCTTGCGGTTGACAAAGCGCTGTGATAAGTCTGCTAAAATCTTGTCAGGACTGGTCATCCAAAGCTGGAAGTAGGTGTTCATGACACCATCATCCAGTGCCAAATAGTCAGATAAGGTCACATTTTTTTCAAAGAAAGGCAGGAGATGTGGAGAAGTTCGTGCAAAGAAATCTTTTTCTTCAGGATAGAGTTCCTTGGCGCGTTTGAGGAGATTCTGTAGGAGAACTTCCATGGCGCGTGTTGCGGGGTGGAAATAAACCTGCATGTACATCTGGTAGCGACTGAGGACGTAGTCTTCGATGGCGTGCATGCCATTGCGCTGAAAGGCGATACCATTTTCGACAGGACGAATGACTCGGAGGATGCGAGTCAGGTCAAATTCTCCATAGGATGCTCCTGTAAAATAGGAGTCGCGCAAGAGATAGTCCATGCGGTCCGCATCAATCTGACTGGAAATGAGTTGCACGACCTGCTTGTTAGGGTAGGTATGGTCTATGACACTGGCAACCTTTTCTGGAAAATCTGGCGCCACTTGTAGCAGGACTTGGTGAATCTCTGTCTCAGGACTTTGGATAATCTCCCGAGTAATGGCCTCATGATCTGTATCAAAGAGATGTTCAAAAGTATGGGAGTAAGCACCATGCCCAAGGTCATGTAGGAGAGCAGCGGTCATGGTCAAGAGAGACTCGGCAGGATTCCATTCTTCAGGATATTTTTCTTCAAAAATCTCTGTGATGCGTCGTGCAATTTCATAGACTCCTAGGCAGTGAGAGAAGCGGCTGTGCTCCCCACCGTGGAAGGTATAACTGGAAGTTCCCAGTTGCTTGATACGACGCAAACGCTGAAATTCTTTTGTATTGATCAAGTCATAGATGATTTGATTATTGACATGGATGTAGTTGTGAACTGGGTCACGGAATACTTTTTCGTTCATATGACCATTATAGCAAAAAGCTAGAGTTTTTGGTAAAATAGTAGGACAAGAGAGAAGAAAGAGGACTTGATGTGAAGATTCGGATGCGAAATACGATTCAGTTTGATGAGCAGTTGGAAGTGATTGACCAGCTTTATGACGTGGAAGTGCATGAAAAAGGAGATTATAGCTATTTGCTTTTCTACAATGAGGAAAAGGAAAAAGTAGTGATTAAATTCCATGGTCAAGAACTGGTGATGAGTCGATTTTCCAATCCCAAGACCATTATGCGCTTTCTAAAGGATAGCGATAGTTTAGCCTATATCCCCACACCCATGGGCATGCAGGAGTTTATCATCCAAACGAGCCATTATGAAGTTAATGGGCAAAAGATTGAACTAGATTATCAACTACAAAATCAAGAGGGACATCCCTTTGCTAGCTATCAATTGGAAATTACTTGGGGCTAGGATTTTGTCTTTTTCAAATTTAGCTAGCTATCTTCTTGGATTGGCTTCCTAATGTGGTAGATTAGGCTAATTTTTGGTATAATAAAAGTTATGGAAATCGAAAAAACCAATCGTATGAATGCGCTCTTTGAATTTTATGCGGCGCTTTTGACAGATAAGCAAATGAATTATATCGAGCTCTACTACGCTGATGATTACAGCCTTGCTGAGATTGCCGAGGAGTTTGGTGTCAGTCGTCAGGCTGTCTATGACAATATCAAGCGGACAGAAAAGATTCTGGAAGATTATGAGATGAAATTGCACATGTACTCGGACTACATTGTCCGCAGTCAGATTTTTGACCAGATTTTGGATCGGTATCCCAAGGATGACTTTCTGCAGGAGCAGATAGAAATTTTAACAAGCATTGATAATAGAGAATAAGAGGAAGAAACATGGCATTTGAAAGTTTAACAGAACGTTTGCAGAACGTCTTTAAAAATCTACGTAAAAAAGGAAAAATCTCTGAATCTGATGTCCAAGAGGCAACCAAAGAAATTCGCTTGGCCTTGCTTGAGGCCGACGTTGCCTTGCCTGTTGTGAAGGACTTTATCAAGAAGGTTCGTGAGCGTGCAGTCGGGCATGAGGTCATTGATACCCTTAATCCTGCGCAACAAATTATTAAAATCGTTGATGAGGAACTGACAACCGTTTTAGGTTCTGATACGGCAGAAATTATCAAGTCACCTAAGATTCCTACAATCATCATGATGGTCGGTTTGCAGGGGGCTGGTAAAACAACTTTTGCCGGTAAATTGGCTAACAAACTCAAAAAAGAAGAAAATGCTCGTCCTTTGATGATTGCGGCGGATATTTACCGTCCTGCGGCTATTGACCAGCTGAAGACACTGGGTCAACAGATTGCTGTGCCTGTCTTTGCACTTGGAACAGAAGTACCAGCTGTTGAGATTGTACGTCAAGGTTTGGAGCAAGCCCAAGCTAATCATAATGACTATGTCTTGATTGATACGGCGGGTCGTTTGCAGATTGATGAGCTTTTGATGAATGAACTTCGTGACGTGAAAGCACTAGCTCAACCAAACGAAATTCTCCTCGTGGTTGATGCCATGATTGGTCAGGAAGCGGCCAATGTTGCGCGTGAGTTTAATGCTCAGTTAGAAGTGACTGGGGTTATCCTTACCAAGATTGATGGCGATACTCGTGGTGGTGCGGCTCTATCTGTTCGTCATATTACTGGAAAACCAATCAAGTTCACTGGTACAGGTGAAAAGATTACGGACATTGAGACCTTCCACCCAGATCGCATGTCTAGCCGTATCCTTGGTATGGGGGATATGCTCACTTTGATTGAGAAAGCTTCTCAGGAATACGATGAGCAAAAAGCCCTTGAAATGGCTGAGAAGATGCGTGAAAACACCTTTGATTTCAATGATTTCATTGATCAGTTGGATCAGGTGCAAAACATGGGGCCAATGGAAGACTTGCTCAAGATGATTCCAGGTATGGCCAACAATCCAGCCCTTCAAAACATGAAGGTAGATGAGCGCCAGATTGCGCGCAAACGTGCCATTGTGTCTTCCATGACACCTGAAGAACGTGAAAATCCAGATTTGTTAAATCCAAGCCGTCGTCGTCGTATCGCTGCAGGTTCTGGAAATACCTTCGTCGAAGTTAATAAATTCATCAAAGACTTTAACCAGGCTAAACAACTCATGCAAGGAGTTATGTCTGGGGATATGAACAAAATGATGAAGCAAATGGGAATCAATCCAAACAACCTTCCTAAAAATATGCCAAATATGGGAGGAATGGATATGTCTGCCCTTGAAGGAAGGATGGGACAAGGCGGTATGCCTGACCTGTCAGCTCTCGGAGGAGCAGGAATGCCCGATATGAGCCAGATGTTTGGTGGTGGACTAAAAGGTAAAATCGGTGAATTTGCTATGAAACAGTCCATGAAACGTATGGCTAACAAAATGAAAAAAGCGAAGAAGAAACGTAAGTAAGACAAGGGAAGGTCGCAGGGCTTTCCTTTTTTAGAAAGAAGAAAAATGAGCACTTCCGTAATTGGAAATGCTCGTTTTTTGATGTGTTTAGACTTTTAATCTTTATTTTCGTATGGCAAGATCAAGTTCAAGATGATTCCTGTCATGGCTGATAGGGCAGTACCTGAAAGGGTAACTGGACCAAGTTTAAGGATAGCTCCTCCAAGTCCAAGGACCAACATAGCACTTGCGATGATGAGGTTACGCATTTGAGCGAAATCAACACGTTCTTTAATCAAGACTTTCAAACCGTTGCTGGCGATAACTCCATAAAGTAGGATTGACATCCCACCAAGTACAGTTGACAAAGAGCCAAAAAAGGAACCAATATGGTTCCCAAAACTATTATTAGTTACTTGCGCCAGATGTAGCGTCTGCGCCACCACCGTGTCCTCCAGCATCACCTGAATCAGAAGCTCCAGATGTGGCATCTGCGCCACCGTGTCCTCCGGCAGGAGCTGCATTTCCACCAACTAGACGTTGACCAGTCGTGTTGAGGTACCAGTCAAGCCATGGTTGGAAATTAAAGATGATTTCATTGATTCCAGCATATGAACCATCTGGATAGTACATTGCTTGGTAATTATGGGTGTTAATAACACCTTCAGGTGTTCCCGGCACAATTGTACGGACATATTCTTGATCCCCGTTACGCAATACGCCGACAACCCATTCAACGTTTTTCATTCTAGAATCTGGCAATGTACCGTGTACTGTTCCTAATCTATTTCCTGATTGAGCACGTACACGTTTACCAAACATTGTATCTGGGTCTTGGTGTGCGTTATTAAAGTACAAGAATTGATTGTTATCATCTGCAAATGTCAATTCAAATGGCATTGCCTTCAAGAACATATCAATTTGGTTAACTGTCAAGATACCGTGGTCTAATTTAACGTAAGTATCTCCAGAAACAGCTCCAACAAGTTCGGCAGCTTTTTCTACCCATTCAGGATCATCTGGATCAACACCTTGGATGGTAGTTGCAATTGAATTTGTACAATATAAATCTTCTGGCTCAATTGGTTTTGGTTTTTTCAATTTTGAAACGACTCCCACATATTTTACAAAGTTGTCCAAGCATGTTTCAAGGAAATTAACAGTTCCTTCATTTGTGATATTGCCCTCATCGTCGAAAGCTTCTTTGGCTTTACCAAGAAGGAATTCATTTCCTGGAAGTGTGTAGGCATTGACACCTGGAGCGTCAAGAATCTTACGAAGGTGAACTTGGGCACGAGAAGTACCTTGGTCGTAGTAAGAAGCTCCCACAATCATGACTGGTTTGTTTTCAAATGGATGAACTTCGTATGAAAGCCATTCAAGAACAGATTTTAGAGAAGCTGAGATTGTGTGGTTGTGCTCAGGAGTAGCGATAATGACACCATCAGCACGCGTAATTCTGTTATACAAGAGACGCAATTGGAAACTTTCATCCCATTTTTCGTCTTGGTTGAACATTGGAACTTCGTCAATTTCGAGAACTTCTAATTCAAATTTGAGTTTGAAGTGACGACGGATGAATTCCAAGAGTTTACGGTTATATGATTGATCGTAGTTTGATCCTACAAGTCCAACAAATTTCATTCTTTTTGGTCTCCTATCTTACAAATTTTCCCAGTCAAAGTCTTCAGCATCTTTGCGAAGTAGGGCTTGTGCGTTGCGCAATTTTTCTGTAATTTTTACAAAGATACGGAAGTCGTCAAAAGTGGCATCCAGTTTTTTAATAACATCAAGATCTACTAGATCTCCACTTGGATTAAAGGCTTGAAGAGAATGTGAAAGCAAGAATTCATCAGGAAGGACACTTGCTTTGATTTCTGGTGCGTTTAAGATTTGGCGAAGTTGCATTTGAGCACGTGATGAACCAAGCGTACCGTAAGAAGCACCTGTAATCATGATTGGTTTGTTCAAGAGTGGGTAAATACCATAAGACAACCAAGCAAGAGCGCTCATCAAAACAGCTGGGATAGAGTGGTCGTACTCAGGAGTACCGATAATAACGCCATCTGCCTCTTCGATTTTAGCAGCAATTTCTAAGATTTCAGCAGGTACTTGCTTGTCAGCTGGCTTGTTAAAGACAGGGATATCCTTGATTTCAACAAGTTCAATTTCAGCTTTGTCAGCAAAGTGTTTTTGCATGTATTGAAGCAATTGACGGTTTGTAGAACGTTTTGAATTTGTTCCAACAATAGCAATAAGTTTTAACATGAGATTTCCTTTCTCTTTTTACATAATACGATTTTAAAACTCCATTGAAACAGTTGTCTCTATAGAGTAGGAATTCCTGAAGAACAGCTTAGGTGACCTTCCTTATCAATCAGAATCGCTTCGATTCCCTCCAAACTTTCGACTTGCCAAAGGATAGAAGCAGGTCTTTCTCCAAAGAGTCGAGTTGTCCAGATTTCACCATCAACTGACTTATCAGAGATGATTGTGAGACTAGCGAGTTCTGTTTCAACAGGATATCCTGTCTGAGTGTCAAAAATGTGATGGTAATCTTTTCCATCGACTGTCAGGTGACGTTCATAAATGCCTGAAGTCACGACAGATTGATTGACAACGGGGATGGTCATTAAGTGATTTCCCCTTGGATTGGCTGGGTCTTGAATCCCGATTTGCCAAGGTTGATTTCCTCTTGCCTGATTTTTTCCAATGGTCAGGATATTCCCTCCCAGATTAATCAGGGCAGATGTCACTCCCTCTTTTCTAAGAAATTGGGCAACCTTATCCGCACTATAGCCCTTAGCTAAACAACCAAGATCGATTTTCATTCCTTTCTGTTTCAAGAACACAGTGGAAGCAGAAGAATCTAACTCGACATAGTAAGGATTGATTAAAGGGAGCACAGATTCAATTTCTTGAGGTTGGGCGACCTTGGCATCTGAAAAACCGATACGCCATGTTTGAATCAAGGGACCAATACTGATGTTGAGATGGCTAGAGGGCGCTAGGCTATGCTCTAACCCAAGTGAAATCAGTTCAAACAGGTCTGGATGAACCTTGACGGGGACTATTCCAGCTTGATGATTGATTTCCATCAACTCAGATTCTTGGCTATTGGCATTGAAGCGGTATTCTAGCTCTCTGAGTAAATCAAAGGATTTCTGGAGCAAACTATCGGCTCGCTCATCCACTAATGAAATAGTGATAGTGGTTCCCATTAGGCGTTCAGAATGTGAACTAAGAGGCAAGCTACCAACTCCTTTCTCTTATGAAAAGAAGGTTGAAATATAGTAAATTTATGAAAAATGAACCCCTTACATTTTCTTTCCATGATACTAGCATACCATAAAGTCAGCGTTTTCACAAATAAAATTTGTAAAGATGTCAAGAAATATGCTCAGGAAATGAAGAAAAATTGCAAGAATCTGTGTTAAGATACAGATTATTTACAATTTTTTACAAAAAAATAGGAAAAATCAACCAAACTCTTGTAAACGCTAACAGTAAATGTTATACTAGTAGGGTAAATTTAGAATGAAGGTAGGAAATTTTTTATGAGTAAGATCGTTGTAGTCGGTGCTAACCACGCTGGTACAGCATGTATTAATACTATGTTGGATAATTTTGGAAATGAGAACGAAATCGTTGTATTTGACCAAAACTCTAACATCTCTTTCCTAGGATGTGGAATGGCTCTTTGGATTGGTGAACAAATTGATGGTGCTGAAGGCTTGTTCTATTCTGATAAAGAAAAATTGGAAGCTAAAGGTGCTAAGGTTTACATGAACTCACCAGTTCTTTCAATCGACTATGATAACAAAGTAGTTACAGCAGAAGTTGAAGGGAAAGAGCACAAAGAATCATACGAGAAATTGATTTTTGCTACAGGTTCTACACCAATCTTGCCACCAATCGAAGGTGTTGAAATTGTTAAAGGGAACCGCGAATTTAAAGCAACTCTTGAAAATGTACAATTCGTTAAATTGTACCAAAACGCTGAAGAAGTTATCAATAAGCTTGCTGACAAGAGCAAACACCTTGACCGTATTGCTGTTGTTGGTGGTGGTTATATCGGTGTTGAACTTGCTGAAGCCTTTGAACGTCTTGGAAAAGAGGTTGTCCTTGTTGATATCGTAGATACTGTCTTGAATGGTTACTATGATAAAGACTTCACTCAAATGATGGCGAAGAACTTGGAAGACCACAACATCCGCTTGGCTCTTGGTCAAACTGTTAAAGCAATCGAAGGTGACGGTAAAGTTGAACGCTTGATTACTGATAAAGAAACTTTCGATGTGGATATGGTTATCCTTGCAGTTGGTTTCCGTCCAAATACAGCCCTTGCTGATGGTAAGATTGAACTCTTCCGTAACGGTGCCTTCCTTGTAGACAAGAAACAAGAAACATCTATCCCAGGCGTTTACGCAGTAGGTGACTGTGCGACTGTTTATGACAATGCACGTAAAGACACTAGCTACATCGCGCTTGCTTCAAATGCTGTTCGTACTGGTATTGTTGGTGCTTACAATGCTTGTGGCCATGAATTGGAAGGAATCGGTGTTCAAGGTTCAAACGGTATCTCAATCTACGGTCTTCACATGGTTTCAACTGGTTTAACTCTTGAAAAAGCAAAAGCAGCAGGTTACAATGCAACTGAAACAGGCTTTAACGATCTTCAAAAACCAGAATTTATGAAACATGATAACCATGAAGTTGCCATCAAGATTGTCTTTGACAAAGATAGCCGTGAAATTCTTGGTGCACAAATGGTTTCACACGATTCTGCAATCAGCATGGGAATCCATATGTTCTCTCTTGCTATCCAAGAGTATGTGACAATTGATAAATTGGCATTGACAGACCTCTTCTTCTTGCCACACTTCAACAAACCATACAACTACATCACAATGGCTGCCCTTACAGCTGAAAAATAAAAATGATGAACTATCTGGCCTTAAGTTAAGGTCAGATAGTTTTTTAGTCAATCTGTACCCATACAATTATACTTTTTTTATCTTGTGATTCTTTCTAATCTAACTTAAAATGAAATGGTAGCTACCAATACAAATGATGAGGATAAAACAAATGACTGAAAATCGATATGAATTAAATAAAAACTTGGCACAGATGCTCAAGGGCGGTGTAATCATGGACGTTCAGAACCCTGAACAAGCCCGTATTGCAGAGGCTGCTGGTGCGGCTGCTGTTATGGCTTTGGAGCGGATTCCAGCTGATATTCGTGCAGCTGGTGGTGTTTCCCGTATGAGTGATCCAAAGATGATTAAGGAAATTCAAGAAGCAGTTAGTATTCCAGTAATGGCCAAGGTCAGAATCGGGCATTTTGTTGAGGCTCAGATTTTAGAGGCTATTGAGATTGACTATATCGATGAGAGTGAAGTTTTATCTCCAGCAGACGACCGTTTCCATGTGGACAAAAAAGAATTCCAAGTTCCTTTTGTCTGTGGAGCTAAGGACTTGGGTGAAGCCTTGCGTCGTATCGCTGAAGGAGCCTCTATGATTCGTACCAAAGGAGAACCGGGTACAGGAGATATCGTTCAAGCTGTTCGCCATATGCGTATGATGAATCAGGAAATTCGTCGCATTCAAAACTTACGCGAGGACGAACTTTATGTTGCTGCTAAGGACTTGCAAGTCCCTGTAGAATTGGTTCAATACGTTCATGAACATGGAAAATTGCCAGTTGTAAACTTTGCGGCTGGAGGTGTTGCAACGCCAGCTGATGCTGCGTTGATGATGCAATTAGGGGCAGAGGGTGTCTTTGTCGGTTCAGGTATTTTTAAGTCAGGAGATCCTGTTAAACGAGCGAGTGCTATTGTTAAGGCTGTGACTAACTTCCGTAATCCTCAAATCCTAGCTCAAATCTCTGAAGATTTAGGAGAAGCCATGGTTGGTATCAATGAAAATGAAATCCAAATTCTCATGGCAGAGCGAGGAAAATAGATGAAAATCGGAATATTGGCCTTGCAAGGTGCTTTTGCAGAACATGCAAAAGTACTAGATAAATTGGGCGTAGACAATGTCGAAATCAGAAATCTAGAGGATTTTCAGCAACATCAGAGTGACTTATCCGGTTTGATATTACCTGGAGGTGAGTCTACAACCATGGGCAAGCTCCTACGTGAACAGGATATGATGATTCCTATTCGAGAAGCAATTTTATCTGGCTTACCAGTGTTTGGGACCTGTGCGGGCTTGATTTTGCTGGCTAAGGAAATTACTTCTCATGAAGATAGTCATCTAGGAACTATGGATATGGTGGTCGAGCGAAATGCCTATGGGCGCCAACTAGGAAGTTTCTATACGGAAGCAGAATGTAAAGGAGTCGGTCAGATTCCAATGACCTTTATCCGTGGTCCAATTATCAGCAGTGTTGGACAGGGTGTAGAAATTCTAGCAAGAGTTGACGATCAAATTGTTGCTGCCCAAGAAAAAAATATGCTGGTGACCTCTTTTCATCCAGAATTGACTGATGATGTGCGCTTGCACCAGTACTTTATAAATATGTGTGACAAAAAGATAGTGGAATAAAAATTGATAAATCAAGTTTTGATTCGCTTTTTCCAAAGAATCATTTTTTTAGTCATCTGACAGTATTCTGTGATGTTAGATTTATTTACGATAAATTAGAAAAGAATGATTGTTTTGACTTAGGGCATAAAGCTTATATGCTGAATATGGTGTTCAAGTATCTTTTATTGAAAGTACTTTAGAGGATGGAGTTAAAATACTATTCTATACTCCTTAATACTCTTCGAAAATCTCTTCAAACCACGTCAGCTTCACCTTATCGTAGATATGGTTACTGACTTCGTCAGTTCTATCCACAACCTCAAAACAGTGTTTTGAGCTGACTTCGTCAGTTTTATCTGCAATCTCAAAGCTGTACTTTGAGCAACCTGCGGTTAGCTTCCTTTTTTGCTCTTTGATTTTCGTTGAGTATAAAAATGATGTATAGGACTGGTCAAAAAGAACACTTAGAAAATAACAAAAAACGAGTATCTCTACAGATGGAGATACTCGTTCTATTATGTGTGAAGCTATGAGTCTGTCTTGCTCCATAGGATGAGCGTAGAAGTTTATACCAAAAAAACTCCAAAAGCGACACAATAAAGGAGATTAAGACAATTTTAAATCTTTTTTGAGATGTGGGTAATGAGTTAAAATCAATGGCGGTTAAACAGGATGAAAAGGATCAAGCAAAAAGTCTTTAAAATCAAAAACGCATAATATCAGGTGTTGAAAAAACTTGATACTATGCATTTTTTTGTGGGAAGATTTACTTCATTTTCTACTGAGATTGAGTTTTTGCTCAGCTTCTGGTAATTCTCGACGGAAGACATGGGATTCGAACCCACGCACGCTGTTACACGCCTACCGCGTTTCCAACACGGCCTCTTAAGCCTCTTGAGTAATCTTCCAATACTTACTCAAATAGTCTACCATAAAGGCCCTTATCTTGCAATAAAAATTCTGGAAATAAGAAAAATGATAGAATTTGAAAGAAAATGATAAAAAATGCTTGACTTTGAAAGGAAGTGTGATAGAATGAATAGTGTAAACGATAACAGGAGGTGATTCGGTGTTAAAAACAGAGCGGAAGCAACTGATTTTAGAGGAGTTAAATCAACACCATGTGGTTTCTCTAGAAAAATTAGTTAGTTTGCTAGAAACTTCAGAATCAACGGTTCGAAGAGACTTGGATGAGTTGGAAGCAGAAAACAAGCTTCGTCGCGTGCATGGTGGAGCAGAACTCCCCCACTCCTTACAGGAAGAAGAAACCATTCAAGAAAAATCTGTCAAAAACCTTCAAGAGAAGAAGTTGCTTGCTCAGAAGGCAGCCTCTCTCATCAAGGAACAAGATGTCATCTTTATCGATGCTGGAACAACGACAGCCTTTTTGATTCATGAATTGGTCAATAAGAATGTTACAGTCGTGACCAACTCCATTCACCATGCAGCTCAGTTGGTTGAAAAGCAGATTCCGACTGTCATGGTTGGAGGAAGCGTCAAGACGGCGACGGATGCTAGCATCGGGGGTGTTGCTCTTAACCAGATTAACCAATTACACTTTGACCGTGCCTTTATCGGGATGAATGGTGTGGACGATGGTTATTATACGACTCCTGATATGGAAGAGGGGGCAGTTAAGCGTGCTATTTTGGAGAATGCCAAACAGACCTATGTCTTGGTGGATTCATCAAAAATTGGACAAACTTGCTTTGCCAAGGTAGCACCACTCAAACGAGCAATTGTTATCACAAGTCAAGGGCATGAACTCTTGCAGACAATAAAAGAAAAAACGGAGGTAATAGAGGTATGATTTATACAGTCACACTCAATCCATCTATTGACTATATCGTTCGCTTGGAGCAAGTCCAAGTTGGTAGTGTCAATCGTATGGACAGTGATGATAAGTTTGCTGGGGGGAAAGGAATTAATGTCAGTCGTGTCTTGAAACGCTTGAATATTCCCAATACAGCGACTGGATTTATCGGAGGTTTTACTGGTAAATTTATCACAGATACTTTAGCAGAGGAAGAAATCGAGACACATTTTGTCCAAGTAGCAGAAGATACTCGTATTAATGTCAAGATTAAAGCAGACCAAGAAACAGAAATCAATGGAACTGGTCCAACTGTGGAACCAGCTCAGTTAGAAGAATTGAAAGCTATTTTGTCTAGTTTGACTGCAGAAGATACAGTTGTGTTTGCGGGTTCAAGTGCTAAAAACTTAGGGAATGTCATCTATAAGGATTTGATTGCCTTGACTCGTCAAACGGGTGCTCAAGTGGTCTGTGACTTTGAAGGTCAGACCTTGATTGATAGTTTGGATTATCAACCACTTTTGGTCAAACCAAACAATCATGAACTTGGAGCTATCTTTGGAGTGAAACTTGAAAGTTTAGATGAAATCGAGAAATATGCTCGAGAATTGCTGGCTAAAGGTGCCCAAAACGTCATTATCTCTATGGCTGGTGACGGTGCCCTCCTTGTCACATCTGAGGGAGCTTACTTCGCAAAACCTATCAAGGGAACAGTTAAAAATTCAGTTGGGGCTGGTGACTCTATGGTTGCTGGATTTACAGGTGAATTTGTCAAATCAAAAGATGCAGTAGAAGCATTCAAATGGGGAGTAGCTTGCGGAACAGCAACGACCTTCTCGGATGACTTGGCAACAGCGGAATTTATTAAAGAAACATATGAAAAAGTTGAGGTAGAAAAACGATGAAAATTCAAGACCTATTGAGAAAAGATGTCATGTTGCTGGATTTGCAGGCAACTGAAAAAACAGCTGTCATCGAAGAGATGATTAAAAGCTTGGTAGATCACGGTTATGTGACAGATTTTGAAACATTTAAAGAAGGTATTTTGGCGCGTGAAGCTTTGACTTCTACTGGTTTGGGTGATTGTATAGCTATGCCTCACAGCAAAAACGCTGCTGTCAAAGAGGCGACAGTTCTCTTTGCTAAGTCAAACAAAGGTGTTGACTATGAGAGCTTGGATGGGCAAGCAACTGACCTCTTCTTTATGATTGCAGCTCCAGAAGGTGCCAATGATACTCACTTAGCAGCCTTGGCAGAATTGTCTCAATACTTGATGAAAGACGGTTTTGCTGACAAGCTTCGTCAAGCAACGTCAGCTGACCAAGTTATTGAACTTTTTGACCAAGCTTCAGAAAAAACTGAGGAGCCTGTTCAAGCGTCTGCCAATGAATCTGGTGACTTTATCGTAGCTGTTACAGCTTGTACGACAGGTATTGCCCACACTTACATGGCCCAAGAAACCCTACAAAAAGTGGCTGCTGAAATGGGTGTTGGTATCAAGGTCGAAACCAACGGAGCTAGCGGTGTTGGAAACCAACTAACTGCAGAGGATATCCGCAAGGCTAAAGCTGTTATCATCGCAGCAGACAAGGCAGTTGAAATGGATCGTTTCGATGGCAAACCATTAATCAATCGTCCAGTTGCTGACGGTATCCGTAAGACAGAAGAATTGATTAACTTGGCTCTTTCAGGAGATGCTGAAGTCTACCGTGCTGCTAATGGTGCAAAAGCTGCAACAGTCTCTAACGAAAAACAAAGCCTTGGTGGTGCCTTCTACAAACACTTGATGAGTGGTGTGTCCCAAATGTTGCCATTCGTTATCGGTGGGGGTATCATGATTGCCCTTGCCTTCTTGATTGACGGTGCTTTGGGTGTGCCAAATGAAAACCTTGGAAATCTTGGTTCTTATCATGAGCTAGCTTCTATGTTCATGAAAATTGGTGGTGCAGCCTTTGGCTTGATGCTCCCAGTCTTTGCAGGTTATGTTGCCTACTCTATTGCTGAAAAACCAGGTTTGGTAGCAGGTTTCGTGGCTGGTGCTATTGCTAAAGAAGGTTTTGCCTTTGGTAAAATTCCTTATGCCGCTGGTGGTGAAGCAACTTCAACTCTTGCAGGTGTCTCATCTGGTTTCCTAGGTGCCCTTGTTGGTGGATTTATAGCAGGTGCCTTGGTTCTTGCTATTAAGAAATACGTTAAAGTTCCTCGTTCACTTGAAGGTGCTAAATCAATCCTTCTCTTGCCACTTCTTGGAACAATCTTGACTGGATTTGTTATGCTAGCTGTTAACATCCCAATGGCAGCAATCAACACTGCTATGAATGACTTCCTAGGCGGTCTTGGAGGAGGTTCAGCTGTCCTTCTTGGTATCGTTCTTGGAGGAATGATGGCTGTCGATATGGGTGGACCAGTTAACAAAGCGGCTTATGTCTTTGGTACAGGTACACTTGCAGCGACTGTTTCTTCAGGCGGTTCTGTAGCTATGGCAGCAGTTATGGCTGGAGGAATGGTACCACCACTTGCAATCTTTGTCGCAACCCTTCTTTTCAAAGATAAATTTACTAAGGAAGAACGCAACTCTGGTTTGACAAACATCATCATGGGCTTGTCATTTATCACTGAGGGAGCAATTCCATTTGGCGCCGCTGACCCAGCTCGTGCTATCCCAAGCTTCATCCTTGGTTCAGCAGTAGCAGGTGGCCTCGTTGGTCTTACTGGTATCAAACTCATGGCGCCACACGGAGGAATCTTCGTGATTGCCCTTACTTCAAATGCCCTCCTTTACCTCGTTTCTGTCTTGGTAGGAGCAATCGTAAGTGGTGTGGTCTATGGTTACCTACGCAAACCACAAGCATAAAACTTAGATAGAAAATGAAAAGATTGGACCGTTTGGTGCAGTCTTTTTCTCTTTCCGAAATGCCTGTGAAATATGGTATAATAGAAGAATGGCAAACAAGAATACAAGTAAAACAAGACGGAGACCGTCTAAAGCAGAACTCGAAAGAAAAGAAGCGATTCAACGAATGTTGATTTCGTTGGGAATCGCGTTTTTATTGATTTTCGCAGCCTTTAAATTAGGGGCTGCAGGTATAACCCTTTACAATTTAATTCGCTTGTTGGTGGGTAGCCTAGCTTATCTGGCAATATTTGGTATCCTGCTCTACCTCTTCTTTTTCAAGTGGATACGAAAACAGGAAGGCCTCCTATCTGCCTTTTTCATTATATTTGCAGGCTTGCTCTTGATTTTGGAGGCCTACTTGGTTTGGAAATATAGTTTGGACAAGTCCGTTCTAAAAGGAACCATGGCTCAGGTTGTGACGGATTTAACTGGTTTTCGAACGACCAGTTTTGCTGGTGGGGGCTTGATTGGGGTCGCTCTTTATATTCCAACCGCCTTTCTTTTTTCAAATATCGGTACTTACTTTATTGGAGTTATCTTGATTTTAGTTGGGACTCTCCTAGTCAGCTCTTGGTCTGTCTATGATGTTGCTGAATTTTGCAGTAAAGGCTTTGCCAAATGGCGAGAAGGGCATGAGCGTCGAAAAGAGGAACGCTTTGTCAAACAAGAAGAAAAAGCTCGCCAAAAGGCTGAGGAAGAGGCTAGATTAGAACAAGAAGAAGCTGAACAGGCCTTACTCGATTTGCCTCCTGTTGATATGGAAACGGGTGAAATTCTGACTGATGATGTTGTGCTTGACAATCCTCCTGTTCCAGAAGAAGAGTGGGTGGAACCAGAAATCATCCTGCCTCAAGCTGAACTTGAATTCCCTGAACAGGAAGATGGCTCTGACGATGAAGACGTACAGGTTGATTTTTCAGCAAAAGAAGCCCTTGAATACAAACTTCCAAGCTTGCAACTCTTTGCCCCAGATAAACCAAAAGACCAGTCGAAAGAGAAGAAAATTGTTCGAGAAAATATCAAAATCCTAGAAGAAACCTTTGCTAGCTTTGGTATCAAGGTAACGGTTGAACGGGCTGAAATTGGGCCATCCGTGACCAAGTATGAAGTCAAGCCAGCAGTTGGAGTACGGGTCAACCGCATTTCCAATCTCGCAGATGACCTCGCTCTAGCCTTGGCGGCCAAGGATGTCCGAATCGAAGCACCAATCCCTGGGAAATCCCTTGTTGGAATTGAGGTGCCTAACTCTGAGATTGCGACTGTGTCTTTCCGAGAACTTTGGGAACAATCTCAAACGAAAGCAGAAAATCTCTTGGAAATTCCTTTAGGAAAGGCGGTTAATGGCACCGCAAGAGCTTTTGACCTTTCTAAAATGCCCCACTTGCTAGTCGCAGGTTCGACGGGTTCTGGAAAGTCAGTAGCTGTTAACGGCATTATCGCTAGCATTTTGATGAAGGCGAGACCCGATCAAGTTAAATTTATGATGGTCGATCCCAAGATGGTTGAGCTATCTGTTTACAATGATATTCCTCACCTCTTGATTCCAGTCGTGACCAATCCACGTAAGGCTAGCAAGGCTCTGCAAAAAGTTGTGAATGAAATGGAAAATCGTTATGAACTCTTTGCCAAGGTGGGAGTTCGTAACATTGCAGGCTTTAATGCCAAGGTAGAAGAGTTCAATGCCCAGTCTGAGTACAAGCAGATTCCGCTACCGCTCATTGTTGTGATTGTGGATGAGTTGGCTGATCTCATGATGGTGGCCAGCAAGGAAGTGGAAGATGCCATTATTCGTCTTGGACAGAAGGCACGTGCTGCAGGTATCCACATGATTCTTGCAACCCAGCGTCCATCCGTTGATGTCATCTCTGGTCTGATTAAGGCCAATGTTCCTTCTCGTGTCGCTTTCGCAGTTTCATCAGGGACAGACTCCCGTACGATTTTGGATGAGAATGGAGCAGAAAAACTGCTTGGTCGAGGAGATATGCTCTTTAAACCGATTGATGAAAATCATCCAGTTCGCTTGCAAGGATCCTTTATCTCGGATGATGATGTCGAACGTATCGTAAACTTCATCAAGGCTCAGGCGGATGCGGATTACGATGAGAGTTTTGATCCAGGTGAGGTTTCTGAAAATGAAGGTGAATTTTCAGATGGTGAATCTGGTGGGGATCCGCTTTTTGAAGAAGCTAAAGCTTTAGTCATCGAGACGCAGAAAGCCAGTGCGTCCATGATTCAGCGTCGTTTATCAGTTGGATTTAACCGTGCGACCCGCCTCATGGAAGAATTGGAGATGGCAGGTGTCATCGGTCCAGCTGAAGGTACCAAACCAAGAAAAGTATTGCAACAATAAATTTCTCTCTTATACGGGAATGTGAACCTGACGTGATTTGAAGAGATTTTTGAAGCGGATTATCTATGATGTATAATTAATTGAATCTAAAATAGTACGAAACGACTTTTAAAGCATGAAATTGATTTGAATTCCCTAATAAATTTGTTCACATTTTATTCAAACACTATATCAAGCTGAAACAGGTTTAGAATTTCTTTTAGATATATGAAGACTCCCCCTATAGTTTCTAGTGAATGTTTGTGTTTCACTAGAAACTATAGGGGGAGCTTTTGTACTGTATAAGACAGATTTCTCTTTTTTGTTTTATTAAACTGCATAGCTCACTTTTCAGTAGGAATCAGCTATTGTATTCGCTAGATGTTAGCTGACATCAATTTACTACTGTTTAAAATTTTGAGAGTTCTGCAGTTTTTGAGTTCAGTTTCTATTTATTCACCAAAGAAAAATGGTGGGGCGAACCGTTTCAGCTCTTCAAAGCAATGTTGGGCTGCCTCTGCATCTTCACAGATGACAAGGCAGACATCATCGCCACAGAGGGTAGCTATAGCGTCAGGGAAACTCAAAGCATCAATGATAGAACCAAAGGATTGAGCCAGTCCAGGAAGGGTTTTTAGTAGGACTTGGTGTTGAACTGGGCGCATCAAGACAAGGGCATCTTCCATGTAGAGTTCGAGACGTTTTTCCCATTTTGAGATAGAACCTGTATTGAGCACGTAGTAAGAGTTATCTTCTTCTCGTACTTTTGAGAGGTTCATACTTTTAATATCCCTCGAAAGTGTCGCTTGTGTAACTTGAATATCATTATCAGCAAGAAGAGATTGCAACTCAGCTTGTGTGTGAATCTTATTTTTCGTTACAAGAGCTCGTATGAGTTGGTGTCGATGTTCAGATTTATTCATAATAATTTAACTCCTTTTTTAGTGAGGTAGGATAAGTGTAGACTGTTCAAGATCAACAGTCAGCTGGTAAGCGGTATTGTCACGGATGGTGATTTCAAAGTCAGTAGTATAAAGGACTAGACGGAGAGTATCTCCTTCTTTTAACTTGTAAATAGTTGGCTGCAGTTCAAATTGCACATCCATCCATTCATCTGCAGTAATATCCTCTACTAACAGTAAATCATTTCTATTCTGTAAATTAAGGTAACCTTTTGTCACGACTCGTTGTGCCTCTGGTCTAAATGGTAATTCACAGAGATTTTCCAACATGTGGTAGCGTCCATTATCAATGGTTTTAGCACTTAAAACAGCTGAATAAGGTTGTAGGTATTTCTTTTGTCCAAGTTCTAGCAGTTGGGCTGATAAGAGCCCCTTGTTTGTACTGGATTTGATACGAAGATTAAGCTGAGCGCGACCGTTCAAGTGAAGATCTTTGGACACAGGAAGGTCAATAGTAATCTGATTGGTTTTTCCTTGATAGAGTTCTGTATTGAAGGTCTGGTATGTCTTACCATAGCGCTCAAAATCCTTATCTGGGTACTGGTTTTGAATGACTTTCTCTTCTTGACCAAGTGAGAAGGTTTCAAAGTTTTCTTGCCCACCGAAGTTATCAAGTGATAACCAAGTCTGAGGGGCTGTATTGTCCTGCCAGATAACAGTAGGAAGTTTGAAATCTGTATCTTGTCCCAATAATTTCTTAGTCAATAAGGCATTCATGGACTCACGGAAGTCAATGGACTGCCAGTTATTCATATAAACATGGGCACCATTATGGAAAAAGAGGTGCTTGTTTATATGAGTAGGTAGAGCATGGAACATCTGGTAAACATGAAGTGGTTTGACATTCCAATCCTGTGAACCGTGGGTAAAGACAACCTCTGCCTTTACTTTATCAGCATTGAGCAGATAGTTGCGGTCATGCCAAAACTGGTTATAGTCACCAGACTTGCGATCCAGTTGTTCTTTTACTTTTTCTAAGTCAGCTTGGTGAGCTTCATTGCCACGGATATAGTCGCCAGCCAAGAGATTACGAGAATAGGTTAACTCAGCAAGGGAGTCAAAGTCCTCACCTGGATAGCCACCTGGGCTAGTCACCAGACCGTTTTCACGATAGTAGTTGTACCATGAGGAGATACCAGCTTCGGCGATGATAACCTCTAAGCCATCGACACCTGTAGTAGCAAGACCATTTGACATGGTACCTAGATAGGAAAGTCCAGTTGTGGCTACTTTTCCATTTGACCAGTCAGCCTTGACTTGACGCTGGCGCGTATGGTCGGTAAAGGCACGGCAACGGCCATTAAGCCAATCGATGACATTTTTATAAGCCTCAATTTGTTGGTAGTCGCCATTAGTCATGAAACCAGTAGAATCTTTGGTACCAACACCTGAAACATAGAGATTGGCAAAACCTCGTGGGAGGAAGTAGTCGTTGAGTGTATAGCTAGAGTGGATGTGACTTAGCTTTTCCTCAGCTTCTGACACAAGCTCAGCTTGGCCTTGAGGTTGGACGAGATTGAGTTGAGGTTCCTCTAGTTCAATCTTATGAGCAGGTTTAACCTCAAGCTCGCCCTCCATCTTGTAGAGAGCCTTATCGCTTGCCTTGTCATTTGTTCCCTGATGGTAAGGACTGGCTGTCATGATGGCAGGGATTTGTCCCTCATAACGTGGACGAATAATGCTAACCTTGACTAAGTCTGGTAGACCTTTTTGGTCAGTATCGACACGAGATTCAACGTAGACCACTTCTCGAATAACATCATGGCTGGAAAAAGTTGCTAAACTCTTGCCGTTAAAGTAGTGGTAGTCATTATCCTCCGGAATAAGACCATCACTAACAAGTTGGTCGATAAGAGTATTTCCCTTTTTGGTGCGAGTATTGAGTAACTGATAGAGATTTTCAATCAAGTCACCATATATAATAGGAAATCCAGTCTCTTTACGAAAAACGTCACTATCTTCGAAGTCAACCAAATAAGAAAAGCCTAAAAGTTGAAAAGCAACAGTATAAAAAATATCTGCTGTCAGTTCATCTTCTGATTGAAAAAATGTCAGCAGGTCTGTTTTTTTATCAGCTGCTAGGATGGAAAGTGGGTAGTTGGTGTCTTGATAAGTGAAAAAGAAACAACTTAGAAAAGATTCCAACATCTTTTTATTTGTTGACTCAGATGGAAAATCAAATCCATACTTTTTTAATTCATATAAAATAGTATCTCTTGGAAGTGATAAATAGCTGAATTGATTAAAGCGCATAAAACCTCCTTGTAAAATAATAATTAAGGTTATTATATCAAAAAAATAGGAGAAAGGGAATTATTAAGTGAGAAAGAAATTAATTAAAGAATAATGAATACAATTTATATGAAATAATATGTGATATTCTATAGCATTCATAAATTAAACGATATCTAACAAGAATTTTGAGTGAATTTATCTCACTTCTTTAAAAGAGATATCCATTTATTGGGATAAAAACTTCAAAATAGTTTACAGAAACATTTTTACTGCAAATATATTTGTTATTTTTTCATCCAAAATGCCTTATTTAAAATATAAAATAGAGATAGGAGTCATTGCTTTTGTCTTTCTCTTTTTGAAAATGGTATAATATAGTGAGAAGGAATAGAGGAGAAGTGTAAATTGATCGCACAACTAGATACAAAAACAGTCTATAGTTTTATGGAGAGCGTCATTTCGATTGAAAAGTATGTGAGAGCAGCTAAAGAATTCGGCTACACTCATCTGGCTATGATGGATATTGATAATCTTTATGGTGCTTTTGACTTTCTAGAGGTTACAAAAAAATATGGCATTCATCCTTTATTAGGGCTTGAAATGACTGTATTTATGGATGATCAGGAAGTGAATCTGCGCTTTTTAGCTCTATCTAGTGTGGGCTATCAGCAGTTGATGAAGCTTTCAACAGCCAAGATGCAGGGGGAGAAAAGTTGGTCAGTCTTGTCCCAGTACCTGGAGGATATCGCGGTAATTGTGCCTTATTTTGAAGAGCTTGAATCACTAAATCTAGGCTGTGATTACTATATAGGGGTTTACCCAGAAACACTGGTAAGCGAATTTTATCGTCCTATCTTACCTCTCTATCGGGTCAATGCCTTTGAAAGCAGGGATAGAGAAGTTCTACAAGTATTAACAGCGATTAAAGAAAACCTACCGCTCAGAGAAGTCCCTTTGCGCTCGCGACAAGATGTCCTTATATCAGCAAGTTCTTTAGAGAAACTATTCCAAGAACGTTTTCCTCAAGCCTTGGAAAACTTAGAAAAGCTAATTTCAGGTATTTCTTATGACTTGGATACTAGTTTAAAATTACCTCGTTTTAATCCAGCTAGACCAGCAGTGGAAGAATTGAGAGAACGTGCTGAATTGGGGCTTGCTCAGAAGGGGTTAGCTGGTAAAGAATATCAAGACCGTCTAGACCAAGAATTGGCTGTTATTCATGATATGGGCTTTGATGATTATTTCTTGGTTGTTTGGGATTTATTGCGTTTTGGACGTTCGAATGGCTATTATATGGGAATGGGACGAGGTTCTGCAGTTGGTAGCTTGGTTTCCTATGCTTTAGACATTACAGGGATTGACCCAGTAGAGAAAAATCTGATTTTTGAACGTTTCCTCAATCGTGAACGCTATACCATGCCTGATATTGATATTGATATTCCAGATATTTATCGTCCAGATTTTATCAGATATGTTGGTAATAAATATGGTAGTAAACATGCGGCTCAAATCGTTACCTTTTCAACTTTTGGGGCTAAGCAAGCTCTACGAGATGTATTGAAACGCTTTGGTGTTCCTGAATATGAATTATCTTCAATTACTAAGAAAATCAGTTTTCGGGACAATCTCAAGTCGGCCTATGAGGGTAACCTCCAGTTTCGTCAGCAAATCAATAGTAAGTTAGAATACCAAAAAGCTTTTGAAATTGCCTGTAAGATTGAGGGATATCCAAGACAAACCTCTGTCCATGCGGCTGGTGTTGTAATCAGTGACCAAGATTTGACCAACTACATTCCTCTAAAGCATGGTGACGAAATTCCACTGACTCAGTATGATGCTCATGGAGTTGAAGCTAGTGGGCTTTTGAAAATGGACTTTCTGGGACTACGAAATTTGACCTTTGTCCAGAAGATGCAAGAGTTGCTTGCTGAATCAGAAGGTATTCATCTGAAAATAGAAGAAATCGATTTGGAAGACAAAGAAACGCTAGCTCTTTTTGCTTCTGGCAATACAAAAGGTATCTTTCAATTTGAACAACCTGGAGCTATTCGCCTGCTCAAGCGTGTGCAGCCAGTCTGTTTTGAAGATGTCGTAGCAACTACTTCCCTAAATCGACCAGGTGCAAGTGACTACATCAATAATTTTGTGGCAAGGAAGCATGGGCAGGAAGAAGTGACTGTACTAGACCCAGCCCTGGAGGATATTTTGGCTCCAACTTATGGCATTATGCTCTATCAGGAGCAGGTTATGCAGGTTGCTCAGCGATTTGCTGGATTTAGTCTTGGGAAGGCTGATATTTTGCGTCGAGCTATGGGGAAAAAGGATGCCTCTGCCATGCATGAGATGAGGGCTTCCTTTATTCAAGGCTCCATAGAAGCTGGACATACTCCGGAAAAAGCAGAGAAGGTTTTTGATGTTATGGAGAAGTTTGCTGGTTATGGTTTTAACAGGTCACACGCCTATGCCTACTCAGCCTTGGCCTTCCAGTTGGCTTATTTCAAAACGCATTATCCAGCCATTTTTTATCAAGTCATGTTGAATTCCGCCAACAGTGATTACTTAACAGATGCCTTAGAAGCAGGCTTTGAAGTGGCGCCTCTGTCCATCAACACCATTCCCTATCATGATAAAATTGCCAACAAGGACATCTATCTAGGTTTGAAATCGATTAAAGGAGTCAGTAATGATTTAGCTCTCTGGATTATTGAAAATAGACCCTATTCTAACATTGAAGATTTTGTAGCTAAATTACCTGAGAATTATCTGAAACTTCCTCTGCTAGAACCTTTGGTAAAAGTTGGTCTTTTCGATTTATTTGAAAAAAATCGTCAAAAAGTATTCAATAATTTAGTTAATCTATTTGAATTTGTGAAAGAGTTAGGAAGCTTGTTTGGTGATACAATTTATAGCTGGCAAGGATCGGAAGATTGGACAGATCAAGAAAAATTCTATATGGAACAAGAGCTTTTAGGGATAGGTGTCAGCAAACATCACCTACAAGCTATTGCAAGTAAGGCTATTTACCCGATTACCCCAATTGGAAATTTGTCAGAAAATAGCTACGCTATTATTTTGGTTGAAGTTCAGAAAATAAAAGTAATTCGTACCAAAAAGGGTGAAAATATGGCCTTCTTACAGGTAGATGATAGTAAGAAAAAATTGGATGTTACTCTCTTTTCAGACTTATATCGACAGGTTGGGCAGGAAATAAAAGAGGGAGACTTCTACTATATTAAAGGGAAAGTCCAGTCACGTGACGGTCGTCTGCAAATGATTGCACAAGAAATAAGAGAAGCAGTTGCTGAACGCTTTTGGATACAGGTAAAAAATCATGATTCGGATCAAGAAATTTCACGTATTTTAGACCAATATAAAGGCCAAATCCCAGTCATCATCAGGTATGAAGAGGAACAGAAAACAATCGTTTCTCCCCATCATTTTGTAGCTAAATCCAATGAATTAGAAGCGAAGTTGAATGAAATCGTTATGAAAACGATTTATCGCTAAAAATACGGAAAATAGAAGAATTTTAAAATCAAATGTGGTATAATTAATAAGAATGTTAAAAGAAAAAGGAGCATAACCAATATGAAACGTATTGCTGTTTTGACTAGTGGTGGAGACGCCCCTGGTATGAACGCTGCTATCCGCGCAGTTGTTCGTCAAGCAATTTCAGAAGGAATGGAAGTGTTTGGTATCTATGACGGATATGCTGGTATGGTTGCCGGTGAAATTCATCCCCTAGATGCAGCTTCAGTAGGAGACATCATTTCTCGTGGTGGTACTTTTCTTCACTCAGCTCGTTACCCAGAGTTCGCTCAACTTGAAGGGCAACTTAAAGGGATTGAGCAATTGAAAAAACACGGAATTGAAGGTGTAGTTGTTATCGGTGGTGACGGATCTTACCACGGCGCTATGCGTTTGACTGAACATGGCTTCCCAGCTATCGGTCTTCCAGGTACAATCGATAACGATATCGTTGGTACTGACTTTACAATCGGTTTTGACACAGCGGTTACAACTGCTATGGATGCTATCGATAAGATTCGTGATACATCATCAAGTCACCGTCGTACTTTTGTTATTGAAGTTATGGGACGTAACGCTGGTGATATCGCTCTTTGGGCTGGTATTGCAACTGGTGCTGATGAAATCATCATTCCTGAAGAAGGATTCAAGATTGAAGATATCGTAGAAAGCATTAAATGTGGTTATGAGTGTGGTAAAAAACACAACATCATCGTCTTGGCAGAAGGTGTGATGTCAGCAGCTGAATTTGGTAAAAAACTAAAAGAAGCTGGAGATACAAGCGACCTTCGTGTGACAGAACTTGGACATATTCAACGTGGTGGTTCTCCAACTGCGCGTGACCGTGTATTGGCGTCACGTATGGGTGCGCATGCTGTTAAACTTCTTAAAGAAGGTATCGGTGGTGTTGCGGTTGGTATCCGTAACGAAAAAATGGTTGAAAATCCAATTCTTGGAACTGCAGAAGAAGGAGCATTGTTTAGCCTTACTGCAGAAGGTAAGATTGTAGTTAACAACCCACACAAAGCCGACATTGAGCTATCTAGCTTGAATAAGAGCTTGTCATAATTTACAATTTAGTTAATAAGACCAAAAAGGTCATATATATAAAGGAGTCACAAAAATCATGAACAAACGTGTAAAAATCGTTGCAACTTTGGGTCCTGCGGTAGAAATCCGTGGTGGTAAAAAATTCGGTGAGGACGGATACTGGGGTGAAAAACTTGATGTTGAAGCTTCAGCTAAAAACATTGCTAAATTGATTGAAGCTGGTGCTAACACATTCCGTTTCAACTTCTCACACGGTGACCACCAAGAACAAGGTGAGCGTATGGCAACTGTTAAACTTGCTGAAAAACTTGCAGGTAAAAAAGTTGGTTTCCTTCTTGATACAAAAGGACCAGAAATCCGTACAGAATTGTTCGAAGGTGAAGCTAAAGAGTATTCATACAAAACTGGTGAGAAAATCCGTGTTGCAACTAAACAAGGAATCAAATCAACTCGTGAAGTGATTGCATTGAACGTTGCTGGTGCTCTTGATATCTATGATGATGTTGAAGTTGGTCGTCAAGTTTTGGTTGACGATGGTAAACTTGGTCTTCGTGTGGTTGCTAAAGATGACGCAACTCGTGAATTTGAAGTTGAAGTTGAAAACGATGGTATCATCGCTAAACAAAAAGGTGTGAACATTCCTAACACTAAAATTCCTTTCCCAGCTCTTGCTGAACGCGATAACGACGATATCCGTTTCGGTCTTGAACAAGGTATCAACTTCATTGCTATTTCATTCGTACGTACTGCAAAAGACGTGAACGAAGTTCGTGCAATCTGTGAAGAAACTGGAAACGGACATGTTCAATTGTTCGCTAAAATCGAAAACCAACAAGGTATCGATAACTTGGATGAAATCATCGAAGCTGCTGATGGTATCATGATCGCTCGTGGTGACATGGGTATCGAAGTACCATTCGAAATGGTTCCAGTTTACCAAAAAATGATCATCACTAAAGTCAATGCTGCAGGTAAAGTTGTTATCACTGCAACAAACATGCTTGAAACAATGACTGAAAAACCACGTGCAACTCGTTCAGAAGTATCAGACGTATTTAACGCTGTTATCGATGGAACTGACGCAACAATGCTTTCAGGTGAGTCTGCAAACGGTAAATACCCACTTGAGTCAGTAACTACAATGGCTACAATCGATAAGAACGCTCAAACTCTTCTTAACGAATACGGACGTTTGAACTCAGATTCATTCGAACGTAACTCTAAGACAGAAGTAATGGCTTCAGCTGTTAAAGATGCTACTAACTCAATGGACATTAAATTGGTTGTAACTCTTACTAAGACAGGTCACACTGCACGTTTGATCTCTAAATACCGTCCAAATGCTGACATCTTGGCATTGACATTCGACGAATTGACAGAACGTGGATTGATGTTGAACTGGGGTGTTATCCCAATGTTGACAGATGCTCCATCTTCAACTGATGATATGTTCGAAATTGCTGAACGTAAAGCAGTTGAAGCAGGTCTTGTACAATCTGGTGACGATATCGTTATCGTAGCTGGTGTACCACTTGGAGAAGCTGTTCGTACAAATACAATGCGTATCCGTACAGTACGTTAATTAATAGAAAAAGAGCCTATCATATCAAGCTTTCTAGCCTGTATGATGGGCTCTTTTGTATATGGGGAAAGTTTTCTACTTGTGATTTAATGCAACTGTAGCTAAAGAGTAAATCGTTGCTTGTTCCATACTTTTTGTGATGTGAGTATAAATCTGATTGGTAGTCTTTTTGTCTTCATGACTAAGCCATGACATGATAGCTTTTAAAGGGATGTTGTTTTTTGAACGAAAAGTTTAGTTCTTATAGTGGATTACAGCTAGAATAGTACGTCGTGGCTGCTAAAATATTTCTAGAAATTAATTTGTTCATATCTTATTTCAATCTACTATAATACAGAAAAAAACAACTCCCTGATGATCAAGGAGTTGTCTATAGTTAAATTAGTTTTTTGAAGCTGCTTGGAATTCTGGGTTTTTCCATGCTTCGTCAATGATAGCTTGCAATTCTTTAGCAGATGCTTGCATTTTTTGAGTTTCTGCGTCGTTCAATGGAATATTAACTGGACGAACGATACCATGTGCACCAACAACAGCTGGTTGACCGATAAATACGTCTTTAACACCATATTGACCTTCCTGGAATACAGAAAGTGGAAGTACTGCATTTTCATCGTCAAGGATTGCTTTTGTGATACGAGCAAGAGCTACTGCGATACCGTAGTATGTTGCACCTTTTTTGTTGATGATTGTGTAGGCTGCATCACGAACACCTTCGAACAATTCAATCAATTCAGCTTCTTGAACATTTTGAGTGTCTTTAAGGAATTCTTCAAGGTTTACACCAGCGATGTTTGCGTGTGACCAAACAGCGAACTCAGAGTCACCGTGTTCACCCATGATGTAAGCGTGAACTGAACGAGCATCTACATCCAATTTTTCAGCAAGTGCTTGACGGAAACGAGCTGAGTCAAGTGAAGTACCTGAACCAATAACGCGTTCTTTAGGGAAACCAGAGAATTTCCAAGTTGAGTAAGTCAAAACGTCAACTGGGTTAGCAGCAACAAGGAAGATACCTTTGAAACCTGATTCAACAACTTGAGTTACGATTGATTTGTTGATAGCAAGGTTTTTACCTACAAGGTCAAGACGAGTTTCACCTGGTTTTTGAGGAGCACCTGCAGTGATTACAACAAGGTCAGCGTCTGCACAGTCAGAATATTGAGCTGCATAGATTTTTTTAGGTGAAGTGAAGGCAAGGGCGTGACTAAGGTCAAGCGCGTCACCAACAGCTTTTTCATGCAATTGTGGAATTTCGATAATTCCAAGCTCTTGTGCAATTCCTTGGTTAACAAGTGCAAAAGCGTAAGATGAACCTACAGCACCATCTCCGACAAGGATAACTTTTTTGTGTTGTTTAGTTGAAGTCATTGTTCTAAACATCTCCTTAATTTTATTCAGGGATTTCCCCAGTTATTTTAATTCTATCACTTTTAAAAAGCTTTGTCACGAATATGCCTTGGAGTTCTTGATGTAAACGTTTTAGCTAATTTGGATACCTGAAATATGGCGGACATTATGGTATAATATTATTAATTACTAATAGTGAAATGAGGCATTTATTAATGCAGGATAGAAATTTAGTGAATGTCAATCTGACAAAGGAGATGAAGACGAGCTTTATCGATTACGCCATGAGTGTTATCGTAGCGCGGGCTCTTCCTGATGTTCGAGATGGCTTGAAACCGGTTCACCGTCGGATTCTCTATGGAATGAATGAATTGGGTGTTACTCCAGACAAACCTCATAAAAAATCTGCTCGTATTACAGGGGATGTCATGGGTAAATATCACCCACACGGGGATTCCTCTATCTATGAAGCCATGGTCCGCATGGCTCAATGGTGGAGCTACCGTTACATGCTTGTAGATGGGCATGGGAACTTTGGTTCCATGGATGGAGATGGTGCTGCCGCCCAGCGTTATACTGAGGCACGTATGAGCAAGATTGCTCTAGAAATGCTTCGAGATATCAATAAGAATACGGTTGATTTCGTCGATAACTATGATGCCAATGAACGTGAACCCTTGGTCTTGCCTGCACGTTTTCCAAACCTTTTGGTCAATGGAGCAACTGGTATTGCTGTTGGGATGGCTACCAACATTCCCCCTCATAACTTGGGTGAAACCATTGATGCAGTCAAGCTCGTCATGGACAATCCTGAAGTGACTACCAAGGACTTGATGGAAGTCTTACCTGGGCCAGATTTTCCAACAGGTGCCCTTGTCATGGGGAAATCAGGTATCCATAAGGCTTATGAAACAGGTAAAGGTTCTATTGTCCTTCGTTCTCGTACTGAAATTGAAGAAACTAAGACTGGTCGTGAACGCATCGTTGTAACAGAATTTCCATACATGGTCAATAAAACCAAGGTGCATGAGCACATTGTTCGTTTGGTTCAGGAAAAACGCATTGAGGGGATCACAGCGGTTCGTGATGAATCTAACCGAGAAGGGGTTCGTTTCGTAATCGAGGTCAAACGTGATGCCTCTGCCAATGTTATCCTCAACAATCTTTTCAAGATGACCCAGATGCAAACCAACTTTGGTTTTAATATGTTGGCGATTCAAAATGGGGTGCCGAAGATTTTATCTCTTCGTCAGATTTTGGATGCTTATATCGAACACCAAAAAGAAGTGGTTGTTCGTCGTACACGTTTTGATAAGGAAAAAGCGGAAGCACGTGCTCATATCTTAGAAGGTCTCTTGATTGCGCTAGATCATATCGACGAAGTGATTCGTATCATCCGTGCTAGTGAAACAGATGCGGAAGCACAAGCTGAGTTGATGAGTAAGTTTAAGCTTTCTGAACGTCAAAGTCAGGCTATTTTAGATATGCGTCTTCGTCGTTTGACAGGTTTGGAACGTGATAAGATTCAGTCTGAGTATGATGACCTCTTGGCTCTGATTGCGGATTTAGCAGATATTCTTGCTAAACCAGAACGTGTTTCTCAAATCATCAAAGAAGAATTGGATGAAGTTAAGCGTAAGTTTGGCGACCAACGTCGTACAGAGTTGATGGTCGGTGAAGTATTGAGTCTTGAAGATGAGGATTTGATTGAAGAATCGGATGTCTTGATTACGCTTTCTAATAAGGGATACATCAAACGTCTGGACCAAGCTGAATTTACTGCTCAAAAACGTGGTGGCCGCGGTGTTCAAGGAACAGGTGTTAAGGATGATGATTTTGTTCGTGAGTTAGTGTCAACTAGCACCCATGATCATCTGCTCTTCTTCACAAATAAAGGGCGAGTTTATCGTTTGAAAGGCTATGAAATTCCTGAGTATGGTCGGACGGCCAAAGGGCTACCAGTAGTCAATCTTTTGAAATTGGATGAAGGCGAAAGTATTCAAACCATCATCAATGTCGAGTCTGAACGCAGTGATGATGCTTACCTCTTCTTCACAACCCGTCATGGTATTGTGAAGCGAACCAGCGTTAAGGAATTTGCTAACATTCGTCAGAATGGTCTCAAGGCTTTAAACCTCAAGGATGAAGATGAGTTGATTAATGTCTTGTTGACGGAAGAAGATACGGATATTATCATTGGTACCAAGTTTGGTTATGCAGTTCGATTTAATCAATCAGCCGTTCGTGGCATGAGCCGTATCGCCACTGGTGTAAAAGGTGTTAACCTTCGTGACGGAGACACAGTTGTTGGAGCTAGTGTGATAACAGACCAGGATGAGGTTCTTATCATCACAGAAAAAGGATATGGTAAGCGTACAGTCGCGACTGAATATCCAACAAAAGGTCGTGGTGGTAAAGGGATGCAAACTGCTAAAATTACAGATAAGAATGGTTCTCTTGCTGGTCTTATGACCGTTAAAGGCGATGAAGATTTGATGATTATCACTGATACAGGTGTCATGATTCGAACCAACGTTGACAATATTTCACAAACAGGACGCTCGACTATGGGAGTTAAAGTAATGCGTCTGGATCAAGATGCTAAAATTGTGACCTTTACTACGGTTGCAGCGGCAGAAAAAGAAGAAGTTGGGACAGAAAACGAAACAGAAGGTGAAGCATAATGTCTCAAAAAAATAATAAGAAGAAAAACAAACGAAAAAATCTGCTGACAAATATCCTAGCAGGATTTCTGATACTATTATCAATCGCTTTGATTTTTAATGCTAAAATTCGTGATATTTTCATGGTTTGGAATACCAATAAGTATCAAGTTAGTCAGGTATCAAAAGAAAAAATAGAAGAAAATCAGGATACAGAAGGAAATTTTGATTTTGATTCTGTCAAAGCTATCTCTTCTGAAGCGGTTCTAGCTTCTCAATGGGATGCTCAAAAATTACCAGTTATCGGCGGAATTGCAGTTCCTGAATTAGAAATGAATCTGCCAATTTTTAAAGGGCTTGATAATGTCAATCTCTTCTATGGTGCTGGTACGATGAAACGCGATCAAGTGATGGGGAAAGGAAATTATAGTCTAGCTAGTCATCATATTTTTGGTGTCAATAATGCTAATAAAATGTTATTTTCTCCTTTGGATAACGCTAAAAATGGTATGAAGATTTATCTAACCGATAAAAATAAAGTTTATACTTATGAAATACGTGAAGTCAAACGTGTTACACCGGATCGTGTTGATGAAGTTGATGATAGAGATGGGGTAAATGAGATTACATTAGTAACCTGTGAAGACCTTGCTGCTACAGAACGTATTATTGTAAAAGGCGATTTGAAAGAAACAAAAGATTATTCACAAACATCTGATGAAATCCTAACAGCTTTCAATCAACCATATAAACAATTTTATTAATACAAATCAGTGAAATCCTGGATTTCACTGATTTTTTAAGCTTTTCATAAGAATAAACTTTTATGAAATACAGAAAACGCTTCCTTAATTTTAACGTTTGTGATATAATTATCAGGTAAAAAATTTTTAGGAGTTTATTATGGTTTCTTCAGAATTTATCTCAAAGATTGAATTTGCTTGCAAGAAGAAAGAAAGTCTTTATAGCCAAAGCAAATTTAAGTATGCGATTCGTTCTATGTTTGCAGGTGCATTTTTAACCTTCAGTACAGCTGCTGGTGCAGTTGGGGCTGACTTGATTAATAAGATTGCACCAGGTAGTGGACGTTTCCTCTTCCCCTTTGTCTTTGCTTGGGGCTTGGCTTACATTGTTTTCTTGAATGCCGAGTTGGTAACATCAAACATGATGTTCTTGACTGCTGGTAGTTTCTTGAAAAAAATTTCTTGGAGAAAAACAGCTGAGATTCTACTTTACTGTACCTTGTTCAATCTTATCGGGGCTTTGATAGCAGGTTGGGGCTTTGCCCACTCAGCAGCTTATGCACATCTGACTCACGATAGTTTCATCTCAGGGGTTGTTGAGATGAAGTTAGGCCGTTCAAATGAATTAATCTTGCTTGAGGCGATTTTGGCAAATATTTTCGTAAATATTGCGATTCTTTCATTTGTTTTGGTCAAAGATGGTGGTGCCAAACTTTGGCTTGTGTTGTCAGCGATTTACATGTTTGTATTCTTAACAAACGAGCACATTGCGGCGAACTTTGCTTCTTTCGCAATTGTGAAATTCAGTGTTGCTGCTGATTCAATTGCTAACTTCGGTGTTGGAAATATGCTTCGTCACTGGGGTGTAACCTTCGTTGGAAACTTTATCGGAGGAGGCCTCTTGATGGGTCTTCCATATGCCTTCCTCAATAAAAACGAAGATACTTATGTAGATTAAGAAAATGAGCACGATTGAGTCGTGCTTTTTTCGTTTTTAAAATAGAGTAATAGCTATTTCTTATATCAAAATATAGAAAACTGATATTTGTAAACTATACCTTAAGGTGCTACAATATCTTTAATGAAACTATATGGAGGTCGCCTTATGACTCGTGATTTTAAATTTGAAACCTTACAATTGCATGCTGGGCAAGTAGTTGATCCAGCAACTAAGTCTCGTGCAGTGCCGATTTATCAAACAACATCCTTTGTTTTTGATGACACGCAGGAAGGTGCCGATCTGTTTGCCTTGAGGAAACCAGGGAACATTTATACTCGTATCACCAACCCTACAACAGCTGCCTTTGAAGAAAGAATTGCTGCCCTTGAAGGTGGTGTCGGAGCTCTTGCAACAGCATCAGGTATGGCAGCAGTGACTTATACGATTTTGGCACTTGCCCATGCTGGTGACCATGTAGTGGCTGCTTCGACTATTTACGGTGGAACCTTCAATCTCTTGAAAGAAACCCTTCCTCGTTATGGTATCACAACAACCTTTGTGGATGTGGATAATTTGGAGGAGGTAGAGGCAGCTATCAATGACAATACCAAGCTTGTTTTGATTGAAACCTTGGGTAACCCTTTGATTAACATTCCTGACTTGGAAAAATTGGCTGAGATTGCTCATAAACACCAGATTCCACTAGTTTCGGATAATACCTTTGCCACACCATATTTGATTAACGTCTTTTCTCACGGTGTAGATATTGCCATTCACTCTGCGACTAAGTTTATCGGTGGGCATGGTACGACTATTGGAGGAGTGATTGTTGACAGTGGTCGTTTTGACTGGGAGGCTTCAGGGAAATTCCCTCAATTTGTTGAGGAAGATCCAAGTTATCATAACTTGAGCTATACTCGTGATGTGGGTGCGGCAGCCTTTATTATCGCTGTCCGTGTTCAATTGCTTCGTGATACAGGTGCAGCCTTGTCACCATTTAATGCTTTCCTGTTGCTTCAAGGACTTGAAACCCTTTCACTTCGTGTGGAACGTCATGTACAAAATGCAGAGAAAATTGTTGATTTTCTTGTCAACCATCCTAAGGTAGAAAAGGTAAACTATCCAAAACTAGCAGACAGTCCTTATCATGCCTTGGCTGAGAAATATTTACCAAAAGGTGTGGGCTCCATCTTTACCTTCCATGTCAAAGGTGGAGAGGCAGAAGCTCGCAAGGTAATTGATAATTTAGAAATCTTTTCTGACCTTGCAAATGTGGCAGATGCTAAATCACTTGTTGTCCATCCAGCAACAACTACTCACGGTCAATTGTCAGAAAAAGACCTGGAAGCAGCAGGTGTCACACCAAATCAAATCCGCTTGTCTATCGGACTCGAAAATGTAGAGGATTTGATTGAAGATTTGCGCTTGGCCTTGGAGAAAATTTAAAGTAAAAGAAGATAAACAGTGGGTTTCGACTCACTGTTTTTGATTTTCCCTCAGGCATGATATAATGGTTACAGAAGTCTAGAAAGAGGAACGATATGAACGAAATCAAATGCCCCAACTGTGGGGAAGTCTTTACAGTAAATGAAAGCCAGTATGCCGAACTCTTGTCTCAAGTGAGAACAGCAGAGTTTGATAAGGAATTGCACGATCGGATGAAGCAGGAACTGGCCTTGGCTGAGCAAAAGGCAATGAATGAACAACAGTCTAAACTGGCTCAAAAAGACCAAGAAATTGCGCAATTGCAGAGCCAAATCCAAAACTTTAATACAGAAAAAGAATTGGCCAAGAAAGAGGTTGAACAGACAAGCCATCAGGCTCTCTTGGCCAAGGACAAGGAAGTGCAGGCTTTGGAAAAACAATTGGCTACCTTGCGTTTGGAACATGAAAATCAACTGCAAAAGACCCTTTCTGACTTAGAAAAAGAACGGGATCAGGTCAAAAATCAGCTCCTCTTGCAAGAAAAGGAAAACGAGTTGTCTTTGGCTTCTGTTAAACAAAACTATGAAGCACAGCTCAAAGCAGCTAGTGAACAGGTCGAGTTCTATAAGAATTTCAAAGCCCAGCAATCTACAAAAGCCATCGGGGAAAGTCTGGAACAGTATGCAGAGAGTGAGTTTAACAAGGTTCGTAGTTTTGCCTTTCCAAATGCTTACTTTGAGAAGGATAACAAGGTTTCTGCGCGTGGGTCTAAGGGGGACTTTATCTTCCGTGAATGTGATGAAAATGGGGTCGAAATTATTTCTATCATGTTTGAGATGAAAAATGAAGCAGATGGAACAGAGAAGAAGCACAAAAATGCAGATTTTTACAAGGAATTGGACAAGGATCGTCGGGAGAAGAACTGTGAGTATGCCGTTTTGGTGACTATGCTTGAGGCCGATAATGACTACTTTAATACGGGGATTGTTGACGTCAGCCACGAGTATGAAAAGATGTATGTGGTTCGCCCCCAGTTCTTCATTCAGCTGATTGGACTCTTGCGTAATGCGGCTCTTAATTCTCTCAAATACAAACAAGAATTGGCCTTGGTTCGCGAGCAAAATATTGATATTACACATTTTGAGGAAGATTTGGATGCCTTTAAACTAGCCTTTGCCAAGAACTATAATTCAGCTTCGACTAACTTTGGCAAAGCTATTGATGAAATCGACAAGGCCATCAAACGCATGGAAGAGGTCAAGAAATTCCTGACAACTTCTGAAAACCAACTCCGTCTAGCTAACAACAAATTAGAAGATGTTTCTGTTAAAAAATTGACTCGAAAAAATCCAACCATGAAAGCGAAGTTTGAAGCGCTGAAGGGGGAGTGAGAAAGCAAATATGAACGGTATTATCAACTTAAGAAAAGAAGCGGGTATGACCTCGCATGATGCGGTTTTTAAACTGCGTAAGATTTTGGGAACCAAGAAGATTGGTCATGGTGGGACCTTGGATCCGGATGTAGTGGGCGTTTTGCCCATTGCGGTTGGCAAGGCGACGCGCATGGTTGAGTTTATGCAGGACGAGGGCAAGGTCTATGAGGGGGAAATAACTCTAGGCTATTCCACGACGACTGAGGATGCTAGTGGGGAAGTGGTCGCAGAGACACCTGTTTTGTCGCACTTGGATGAAAACCTTGTTGATGAAGTGATAGCCAGTCTGACTGGCCCCATTACCCAGATTCCCCCTATGTATTCGGCAGTCAAGGTCAATGGTCGTAAGCTCTATGAGTATGCGCGTGCTGGTCAGGAAGTGGAGCGACCAGAACGTCAGGTAACCATTTACCAATTTGATCGGACAAGTCCGATTTCTTATGAGGGGAGTCTAGCACGTTTTACTTTCCGTGTGAAATGCAGTAAGGGAACTTATATTCGTACCTTGTCAGTTGATTTGGGAGAGAAGTTGGGTTATGCGGCTCATATGTCCCATTTGACACGGACTAGTGCTGCAGGTTTACAGCTAGAAGATGCTCTTACCTTGGAAGAAATTGCTGAAAAAGTAGAGGCTGGCCAACTGGACTTTCTCCATCCTCTAGAGATTGGGACGGGTGACCTTGTCAAAGTTTTCCTAAGTCCAGAAGAGGCTACAGAAGTGCGCTTTGGTCGTTTTATTGAGTTAGAACAGTCGGATAAGGAATTGGCTGCTTTTGAAGGAGATAAATTGTTAGCCATTCTAGAAAAACGAGGCAATCTCTACAAGCCAAGGAAGGTTTTTATCTAATCTAACTGGAGTTTGGGGATGGAATTCTTCCCCTAGACTATCCAAATCAGACTATAAATTTCCCCAAAATTATGATAGAATAGACAACGGATAAAAAAACGGAGGATAGCATGCAAAATAGACCAATCATTATCGGAGTGACAGGTGGTTCTGGTGGAGGAAAAACCAGTGTTTCGAGAGCCATTTTATCGTATTTTCCTGATGAAAAGATTTCCATGATTGAGCATGATTCATACTACAAGGATCAGTCTCACTTGACCTTTGAAGAGCGTGTCAAAACCAACTACGACCATCCTTTTGCCTTTGATACAGACTTGATGATCGAGCAGATTAAGGAATTGTTGGCGGGTCGTCCAGTGGATATTCCGACTTATGACTATACAGAGCATACACGAAGCAGCAAGACTTATCGTCAGGAGCCTCAAGATGTCTTTATCGTTGAGGGGATTTTGGTCTTGGAGGACAAGCGCCTGCGCGATTTGATGGATATCAAGATTTTTGTGGATACAGATGATGATGTGCGCATTATTCGTCGTATCAAGCGCGATATGGAGGAGCGAGGTCGTAGCCTTGATAGCGTTATTGACCAGTACTTAGGTGTGGTTAAACCAATGTACCACCAGTTTATCGAGCCAACTAAGCGTTATGCTGATATCGTCATTCCTGAGGGGGTTAGCAATACAGTTGCTATTGACCTTTTGACGACCAAGATTGCAAAGATTTTGGAAGAAGCTAGAAATAGTAAATAAACAGATGTGGAGGCCTTGCCTCCTTTTTCTATTTTTCTCTCATAATGGTACATAAATGGAGATTTTTAGGCATATTTTTGGTATAATAATACCCATGAAAGAGCAAGAAAATGAATAGTAGGTGGAGATGGAAAAGTATTTATCGGTAACAACTTTGACCAAGTATCTGAAAATGAAATTCGATAAAGACCCTTATTTGGAACGGGTCTATTTAACTGGTCAAGTTTCCAATTTTCGTAAACGACCTACTCACCAATATTTCTCCTTAAAAGATGACCATGCAGTTATTCAAGCGACTATTTGGTCTGGAATTTATCAGAAATTAGGTTTCGACCTGGAAGAAGGGATGAAGATCAATGTGATTGGGCGTGTACAGGTCTATGAACCGAGTGGTAGCTACTCCATCATCATTGAAAAGGCTGAGCCTGATGGGGTTGGGGCGCTTGCGATTCAGTTTGAACAACTCAAGAAAAAATTGACAGAAGAAGGCCTGTTTCAAGAACGCTTCAAGCAAGCTCTGCCCCAATTTTCTAAGAGAATTGGTGTAGTAACCAGTCGCAGTGGAGCCGTGATTCGAGATATTATCACGACCGTCAGCAGGCGCTTTCCAGGTGTGGACATTCTTCTCTATCCGACCAAGGTGCAAGGTGAGGGTTCTGCGGAGGAAATTGCTGGAAATATTGCTCGTGCTAATCAACGTGACGATTTGGACTTGCTCATTATTGGTCGTGGTGGTGGTTCCATAGAGGATCTCTGGGCCTTTAACGAAGAAATTGTGGTACGAGCGATTTTTGAATCTCGTTTGCCAATCATTTCTAGTGTGGGGCATGAGACGGATGTGACCTTGGCAGATTTTGTAGCGGATCGTCGGGCGGCAACGCCAACAGCTGCAGCTGAACTAGCAACACCTGTGACCAAGTTAGATTTATTAGCTCATTTGCAAAATCAGGAAAAACGGATGGCAACGGCAGTCCGAAATGTCCTATCTAAGAAACAAGAAGCTTTGAAAAAATGCAGTCAGTCTGTTATCTTTAGACAGCCAGAGCGTTTGTATGATGGTTATTTGCAACGCTTGGATCAGCTGCAACTGCGCTTAAAACAAAGTTTGCGAACACGGATTTCCGATAGCAACCAACTAGTCCAAGCAAGGACGCATCGACTGGTTCAATTATCACCTGTTACTAAAATCCAACGTTATCAAGACCGTCTAGGCCAGTTGGACAAGCTCTTACGTAGCCAAATGGCGCTGGTTTATGATGCCAAGGTTGCTGAGGTGAAAAGACTTTCAGAAGCCTTGTTGATGTTGGATACCAGTCGAATCGTGGCGCGTGGCTATGCAATTGTCAAGAAAGAAGATTCAGTAGTCGATTCGGTTGAGAATTTAAAGAAAACAGACCAAGTAACGCTTTTGATGCGAGATGGTCGAGTAGAATTAGAGGTTAAAGATGTCAAAACAAAAGAAATTTGAGGAAAATCTAGCTGAACTGGAGAACATTGTCCAAAGTTTGGAAAATGGTGAAATTGCTCTGGAAGATGCGATTGCTGCCTTTCAAAAGGGTATGGTCTTGTCAAAAGAGCTCCAAGCGACGCTGGACAAGGCTGAAAAGACCTTGGTCAAGGTCATGCAAGAAGACGGAACAGAAAGTGATTTTGAATGAAGAAGCAAGAAAAATTAGCTCTTGTCGAGTCGGCTTTGGAAGACTTTTATGGAGACCAGCAGTTTGCCTCTAGTTTGCGAGAATCTGTTCTCTATTCCATTCATGCGGGTGGTAAGCGTATTCGGCCTTTTCTTCTGTTAGAAGTTTTGGAAGCCTTGCACATCACGATCCAACCAGCTCATGCGCAGGTGGCTGCTGCCTTGGAAATGATTCATACGGGTAGCTTGATTCATGATGATCTTCCAGCTATGGATGATGATGATTATCGCAGAGGTCAGCTCACAAACCATAAGAAATTCGGTGAAGCTATGGCGATTTTGGCTGGAGATGCCTTGTTCCTAGATCCTTATGCCTTGATAGCGCAGGCAGATTTGCCAAGTCAGATCAAGGTGGACTTGATTGCCAACTTATCGCTTGCTTCAGGTAGTCTGGGTATGGTAGCAGGCCAGGTTTTGGATATGGAAGGCGAACACCAACACTTGTCTTTGGAAGAACTCCAGACTATTCATGCCAATAAGACTGGGAAATTACTAGCCTATCCCTTCCAAGCAGCTGCTATTATAGCTGAATTGGCTCCTGAAATGCAGGCAAAGCTGAAAACTGTTGGGGAATTGATTGGACTTGCTTTTCAAGTTCGAGATGATGTACTGGATGTGACTGCCAGTTTTGAGGAAATCGGCAAGACGCCTCAAAAGGACCTACAGGCAGAAAAATCAACCTATCCAGCCTTGTTGGGCTTGGAAGAGGCTATTGCCTTTTGTAATCAGACTTTGGATCAAGCTAATGCCAAATTAGAAGAAATTGCCCAGCAGGTTCCCTTTGAAACAGAATCGATTGTAAAAGTATTAGAAAGTTTGAGGATCAATGGCTAAGGAAAGAGTGGATGTACTAGCTTATAAACAGGGCTTGTTTGAAACGCGAGAGCAGGCAAAACGTGGTGTCATGGCTGGCTTAGTCGTAGCAGTCCTTAATGGAGAACGGTTTGACAAGCCAGGAGAGAAAATTCCAGATGACACCGAGTTAAAACTCAAGGGGGAGAAACTCAAATATGTTAGTCGTGGTGGCTTGAAACTGGAGAAGGCCTTGCAGGTCTTTGATTTGTCAGTAGAAGGAGCTACAACAATTGATATAGGTGCTTCTACTGGTGGTTTTACCGATGTCATGTTGCAAAATGGTGCTGAGTTGGTCTTTGCAGTTGATGTTGGTACCAATCAGTTGGCTTGGAAACTACGCCAGGACCCGCGAGTTGTCAGCATGGAGCAGTTCAATTTCCGCTATGCAGAAAAGACCGATTTTGAAAAGGAACCGAGCTTTGCCAGTATTGATGTGAGTTTCATTTCCCTCAGTCTGATTTTGCCAGCCTTGCACCGTGTCTTGGCAGATCAAGGTCAGGTCGTGGCTTTGGTTAAGCCTCAGTTTGAGGCAGGTCGAGAGCAGATTGGGAAAAATGGAATCATTCGTGATGCCAAGGTCCATCAACATGTCCTTGAATCTGTCACAGCTATGGCAGTAGAGGAAGGCTTTTCAGTCCTTGGATTGGACTTTTCTCCCATCCAAGGCGGTCATGGAAATATTGAGTTTTTAGCATATTTGAAAAAAGAAGAGTCAGCAAGCAATCAGGTTCTTGCTGAAATTGAAGAAGTAGTAGAGAGGGCGCATAGTCAATTTAAAAATGAATAAAAAAGAGAGACTTGAAAAAATTAGACGATTTGTGACAGATTATCAAATCGGTACACAAGAAGAAATCGTAGAACACTTGAAAGAGGCAGGAATCACTGCTACTCAAGCGACGGTATCCCGAGATATCAAAGAGCTAGGCATTGTCAAAATTCCTTTGAGAGACAACACCTATGTCTATGAATTACCAAAATCAATCGTAAAAAGCCTGCAACTGGCTGAAGACAATATCGAATCGGCTGAATTGATGGATAAGATGATCAATCTTCAAGTTATTCCAGGAAATACGGCTTTTGTAAAAGCTCAGTTAATCGAGACTTTTGCAGACAAGATTTTTAGCTGTTTAGCTGATGATAGCTCAATTTTAGTCATTGCCAGAAGTGAAAGTCTAGCTGAGGAAATCTTTGAACAAGTAAAAAATTGGTAGGTCTATATGTTACTTGAAATTTCGATAAAAAACTTTGCCATTATTGAGGCTATTTCCCTCAATTTTGAAAAGGGGATGACTGTCCTGACTGGTGAAACAGGTGCAGGGAAGTCGATTATCATTGATGCCATGAATATGATGTTGGGAGCTCGTGCGACGACAGATGTTATTCGTCATGGTGCACCAAAGGCAGAGATTGAGGGACTTTTCTCAGTTGAAAATAGTCGCCTTTTGCAGGAAATTTTTGATGAGCAAGGTTTAGAATTGGGTGATGAGATTATCATCCGTCGGGAAATTCTGCAAAATGGTCGTAGTATTAGTCGTGTCAATGGTCAGATGGTTAATCTGTCTGTTTTGCGTGCTATTGGACAACATCTTGTGGATATTCATGGTCAACATGACCAAGAAGAGTTAATGCGTCCTCAACTGCATATCCAGATGTTGGATGAATTCGGTGACGTAGTTTTTTGGGGCTTGAAAGAAACCTATCAAACGAGTTTTGATGCCTATCGAAAAATGCGTAAGCAGGTTCTGGAAGTCAAGAAAAACCAACAGGAACACAAGGCACGTATCGAAATGTTGGAATTTCAAATGGCAGAGATAGAGGCAGCAAACTTGCAAGCAGGTGAAGACTTGACTCTCAATCAAGAGCGAGATAAACTTCTAAATCATAAAAATATTGCGGATACACTGACTAATGCCTATGGTATGTTGGACAATGAAGACTTTTCAAGTCTGGCCAATGTTCGTTCGGCCATGAATGACATGGAAAGTGTCGAAGAGTATGACCCTGAATACCGTGAAATTTCAAGCTCACTGTCTGAGACCTATTATGTCTTAGAAGACATTAGCAAACGTTTGGAAGCTATCATTGAGGATCTTGATTTTGATGGCAATCGCCTCATGCAAGTCGAGAATCGTTTGGACCTCCTTCATACTATTACCCGTAAGTATGGTGGGACTGTTGACGATGTCTTGCTTTATTTTGCCAAGATTACGGAAGAATACAATCTCTTGACTGGCAATAACCTTTCGTCTGAGGACATGGAAACCGAGCTCAAGAAATTGGAAGTTAATCTTGTCGATTTGGCAGGTCAGCTTGCATCTGCTCGTCATGACTTGGCTCAGCAATTGGAAGCAGAGATTAAACAAGAACTGCAAGATCTTTATATGGAGAAAGCCCAGTTTCAGGTTCGTTTTAGCAAGGGGAAATTCAGTCGTGAGGGCAATGAAATGGTTGAGTTTTATATTTCAACCAACCCTGGTGAAGACTTTAAACCCTTGGTCAAGGTTGCATCTGGTGGGGAATTATCTCGTCTCATGCTAGCCATTAAGTCTGCCTTTTCACGTAAAGAAGGCAAGACAAGTATTGTCTTTGATGAAGTGGATACGGGAGTTTCAGGCCGTGTAGCCCAGGCCATTGCACAGAAGATTCACAAGATTGGCCAGCATGGTCAGGTTCTGGCTATTTCCCATTTGCCACAAGTGATTGCGATTGCGGATTATCAATTCTTTATTGAGAAGATTAGTAATGACCATTCAACAGTTTCGACTGTTCGTCTCTTGACGGTTGAAGAGCGAGTGGAAGAAGTTGCTAAGATGTTGGCAGGTGATGATGTGACGCAAGCAGCCCTGACGCAAGCCAGAGAATTGTTGAGAAACAGGGAGAAATAAGATGACAGACTATTATGTAATTGGAGATGTTCACGGAAAAGCTGGGATGCTGGAAGACCTTCTCAAAACATGGGATGGTCAGACCCAGTTACTCTTTCTAGGGGACTTGATTGACCGTGGTGAAGATAGTCGCCGTGTCCTAGAGATGGTTAAGGACTTAGTGGACAATCAAGGGGCGATCTGTTTGTCAGGAAATCACGAGTATATGTTTTTGACTTGGCTAGATGACCCAGAAGAAAGTTATGACCATTATCGTCGCAATGGTGGAGATACAACCATTAACTCTATCCTAGGTCGTCCCTTGGATGCGCCAGTTGATGGGGTAGAAGATGCCAAGCGGGTTACCACCGAAGCAGCAGATTTGGTCGAATTTATTCGTCAAATGCCATTTGTGGTAGAGACAGACAAGTATATCTTTGTTCACGCAGGTATTGATTTAACCTTGGATGACTGGCATGAAACAACAGATTATAAGAAAGTCTGGCTTAGAAAACCATTCCACGAAGCAGAAAACCATACTGGGAAAACCATTGTCTTTGGTCACACACCGGTCTATGGTTTGTTAAAGCAAGAACGTGGTACTGCTGAGCTTTGGACTACAGAAGATGGCAAGATTGGAATGGATGGAGGAGCTGTTTATGGTGGTGTCCTTCATGGGATTGTCTTTACAGACCAAGGAATGACAGAACACCACTTTATCGAAAATGACGGCTTTGTCGCTGAAGATTAGTACTCCTAGCAGGGTATGGTCTTGTCAAAATGTCAAAAACAATTTATAATAAATAGATACCCTGAAAGGAAGAGAATCATGAACTTAGAAGAATTGAAAAAACGACAGGAGAAGATCCGTAACTTCTCTATTATCGCCCATATTGACCACGGGAAATCAACTCTAGCAGACCGCATTTTGGAAAAAACAGAGACGGTTTCCAGTCGTGAAATGCAGGCCCAACTTTTGGATAGCATGGATTTAGAACGGGAACGTGGGATTACCATTAAACTCAATGCTATCGAGCTGAATTATACTGCAAAAGATGGGGAAACTTATATTTTCCACTTGATTGACACGCCGGGGCATGTAGACTTTACCTATGAAGTTTCACGTTCGCTCGCTGCCTGTGAGGGAGCGATTTTGGTGGTTGATGCTGCTCAAGGAATTGAGGCTCAAACCCTTGCCAACGTGTATCTAGCCTTGGACAATGATTTGGAAATCATGCCAGTCATTAACAAGATTGACCTGCCAGCTGCAGATCCTGAGCGCGTGCGTACAGAAATTGAAGATGTCATTGGTTTGGATGCCAGCGAAGCAGTATTGGCTTCTGCCAAGGCTGGTATTGGTATCGAAGAAATCCTTGAGCAAATCGTAGAAAAAGTGCCAGCTCCAACAGGTGATGTGACGGCGCCTCTTAAGGCCTTGATTTTCGACTCGGTTTACGATGCTTACCGTGGAGTTATCCTCCAAGTGCGTGTTATGGATGGAGTGGTCAAACCTGGTGATAAGATTCAGCTCATGAGCAATGGCAAGACCTTTGATGTTACGGAAGTCGGTATTTTCACACCAAAAGCAGTTGGTCGTGATTTCCTTGCGACTGGTGACGTTGGTTATATTGCGGCTTCTATTAAGACGGTTCAGGACACTCGTGTCGGGGACACCGTTACCTTGGCGACCAACCCTGCTGCAGAGCCATTACATGGTTACAAGCAGATGAATCCTATGGTCTTTGCGGGTCTCTATCCAATTGAATCAAACAAGTACAATGACCTTCGTGAAGCCCTTGAAAAATTGCAACTAAATGATGCCAGCTTGCAGTTTGAACCAGAAACATCTCAGGCACTTGGATTTGGTTTCCGTTGTGGATTCCTTGGACTTCTTCATATGGATGTTATCCAAGAGCGTTTAGAGCGTGAGTTCAATATTGACCTCATTATGACAGCTCCGTCTGTTATTTACAAGGTTAATTTGACTGACGGCGAATCAATGGATGTGTCAAACCCGTCTGAATTCCCAGATCCAACCAAGATTGCAACCATTGAAGAGCCTTATGTTAAAGCTCAAATCATGGTACCACAGGAGTTCGTAGGAGCAGTAATGGAATTGGCTCAGCGCAAGCGTGGTGACTTTGTGACTATGGATTATATCGATGATAATCGTGTTAATGTCATCTATCAAATTCCTCTTGCTGAAATCGTCTTTGATTTCTTTGATAAACTTAAATCTTCGACACGTGGTTATGCAAGTTTTGACTACGAATTGTCAGAGTATCGCCCATCTAAGCTAGTGAAAATGGATATCCTTCTCAATGGAGACAAGGTGGATGCCCTCAGCTTTATCGTTCACAAGGATTTTGCCTACGAACGTGGGAAACTCATCGTTGATAAGCTCAAGAAAATCATCCCTCGTCAACAATTTGAGGTACCAATCCAAGCAGCAATTGGACACAAAATCGTGGCTCGTACTGATATCAAGGCCCTTCGTAAGAACGTACTTGCTAAGTGTTACGGTGGTGACGTTTCTCGTAAACGTAAACTCCTTGAAAAACAAAAAGCTGGTAAGAAACGCATGAAAGCCATCGGATCAGTAGAAGTCCCACAAGAAGCCTTCCTCAGCGTCTTGAGTATGGATGAAGAATAAGTTATCAGAATTGTTTTTCTTGTTAATAGGAAATTTATATAAGAATCAATAGTAAAGTAGGCTTAAATGGTCTGCTTTTTTAGTTTCTAGAACAGAAAAAATGTTTGAAGTGTTTGTTTATGTGTTTGTTTTTACGCAACAAACTGCAAAAACAACAAAAATATAAAAAAAGAGACAAAAAACAACAGAAAAATATTGACAACGATTTCATATAGTGTTATACTTATGGCATAAAGTTAATGGAAAGAAGGGAAAACCTTATGGGATTAGATCATTTCTTTGACAAAAACCTTGTGTTTTGCTTAGAAGCGGATAATCAAGAACATCTCTTTGATCAGGTTGCAACTTTATTGGAAGAACGAGAAATCGTGACTCCAACCTATCGTGAAGCCTTGATCACGCGTGAAAAGTCATTTCCAACTGGCTTAGATATGGAATTTTTGGGTAAGGATTTGCCGAATGTGGCTATTCCTCATACAGATATTGTTCATAATCTAGCTGAAAAAGTTGTGGTCGTTCGATTAGATAAACCAGTGACTTTCCACAATATGATTGCACCAGATAAGGAAGTAGAAGTATCCCTGCTCTTCTTTATCATTAATAACTCAAGTTCAAGTCAAACTAATATTCTTGCTCAGTTGATGGACTTCTTTACTGGAAATGGTCATCTTGAAGACCTATCAAAAATTTCTGAACCAGAAGCCCTCTATGCTTATATCGCTGAAGCAATCGCTTAATCTTGTCTATTAAAAATATTAAATCGGAGGAAATCCATATGATTAAAATTCTTGCCGCCTGCGGTGCAGGTGTTAACTCAAGCCACCAAATTAAAAGTGCTCTTGAAGAAGAACTTTCAAACCGTGGTTACGATGTTCACTGTGATGCAGTTATGGTTAAGGACGTCAACGAAGACCTTATCAAAGGTTATGACATCTTTACACCAATTGCTGCGACAGATCTTGGTTTTGAACCAGGTATTCCAGTTATCGAAGCTGGACCAATCTTATTCCGTATCCCAGCTATGAGTGCTCCAGTATTTGACAATATTGAAGCAGCTATCAAAGAACACGGATTAAGCTAATTATCAATTTGTTAACATTCATATAACATAAAAAAGGGAGGAACTGTTATGGATGCAATCTTTGGTCTAATCAAAGACTTTTTCACACCTATCTTAGATATGGGTGGTCCTGTCATCATGTTGATCATTTTGACAATATTGGCTCTACTTTTTGGAGTGAAATTCTCCAAAGCGCTTGAAGGTGGTATCAAACTTGCCATCGCTCTTACTGGTATCGGTGCTATCATCGGTATGCTAAACACTGCTTTCTCAGCGTCGCTTGCAAAATTCGTTGAAAATACTGGTATTCAATTGAGTATTACCGACGTTGGTTGGGCACCACTTGCTACAATCACTTGGGGTTCTGCTTGGACACTTTACTTCTTGCTCATCATGTTGATTGTCAACATAGTGATGCTTGCTATGAAGAAAACAGATACACTTGACGTTGATATCTTTGATATCTGGCACTTGTCTATCACAGGTCTTTTGATTAAATGGTATGCAGACAACAACGGTGTGAGCCAAGGGGTTTCACTATTGATTGCTACAGCAGCTATTGTACTTGTTGGGGTTCTTAAAATCATCAACTCTGACTTGATGAAACCTACATTTGATGACCTTCTTAACGCTCCAAGTTCATCTCCAATGACTTCAACTCACATGAACTATATGATGAACCCAGTTATCATGGTTTTGGATAAGATTTTTGAAAAATTCTTCCCAGGTCTTGATAAATATGACTTTGATGCTGCTAAATTGAACAAGAAAATCGGTTTCTGGGGATCTAAATTCTTCATCGGTTTCATTCTTGGTATTGTAATCGGTATTATGGGAACTCCACATCCAATTGAAGGTGTTGTCGATGCAGATAAATGGCGTCTTGTTATCAAAGGATGGTTGTCTCTTGGTTTGACTGCCGGTGTATCTTTGGAACTCTTCTCACTTATCGGTTCATGGTTCATCGCTGCCGTAGAACCTCTTTCACAAGGTATTACAAACGTTGCTACTAAACGTCTTCAAGGACGTAAATTCAATATCGGTCTTGACTGGCCATTCATTGCTGGTCGTGCTGAAATCTGGGCTTGTGCCAACGTACTTGCACCAATCATGTTGATTGAAGCAGTGCTTCTTTCAAAAGTCGGAAATGGTATCTTGCCACTTGCCGGTATCATCGCTATGGGTGTTACACCAGCTCTCTTGGTTGTAACACGTGGTAAATTGCTCCGTATGATTATCTTCGGAACACTCTTGTTGCCACTCTTCCTTCTTTCAGGTACACTTATCGCACCATTTGCAACAGAACTTGCTAAAGGTGTAGGTGCCTTCCCAGCAGGTGTGAGTGAAACTCAATTGATTACTCACTCAACTCTTGAAGGACCAATCGAAAAACTTCTTGGTTGGACAATTGGTAACACTACAACAGGTGATATCAAAGCAATCCTTGGTGCTGTAGTCTTCCTTGTATTCTATATCGGAATCTTTGCTTGGTACAGAAAACAAATGATCAAACGTAACGAAGAGTACGCAGCGAAAGCAAAATAATGCGCTCCTATAAAATGTAAGCTCAATGAAAATCAAAGAGCAAACTAGGAAGCTAGCCACAGGCTGTACTAAAGTACGGCAAGGCGACGCTGACGAAGTTTGAATTGGATTTTCGCAGAGTGTAAATTGTTGAAACTAGGTTGTCATACCATTAGGAGTGACAGCCTAGTTTTTTATAAACTATCAAGAAATCGGAGAAAATAATGGTAATTGAATTAAAATCAGAACAATTAAGTGTTCAATTTAACAGTTTTGGTGGGGCTCTTTCTTCTATAAAAGATGCTGAAGGTCTGGAGTATTTGTGGCAAGGAGATGCTACTTATTGGAGTGGACAAGCTCCTGTTCTCTTCCCTATTTGTGGTTCATTGAGAGATGATACAGCCTTCTATATAGATGAGAAGGGACAAGAAAGCAAAGGGAAGATTCCTCGTCATGGTTTGGTTCGCAAGAAAGAATTTGAATTAGTTGAACAGACAGATAATAGTGTAACTTTTGCAATTGAAGACGATGAGAATAGCTATCAAAACTACCCTTATCATTTCCGCCTAGAAATCACTTATATCCTTACTGGCAAGAGAGTACGGACTCAATACAAGATTTTCAATAAAGAAACTAGCAAGGTCATACCTTACTTTATTGGTGGGCATCCAGGCTTTAATTGTCCTCTACTTGATGATGAAGTCTATGAAGATTACTATTTAGAGTTTGAGAAAGAAGAGACTTGCTCTGTTCCACGTCCTTTCCCAGAAACAGGTATGTTGGATTTTAAAGATAGAAGTCCATGGCTAGAGGAGCAAAAAGAAATAGATCTTAGTTATGATCTTTTCAGCACGGATGCAGTCACCTTAGATGAATTGCAATCTAGAACAATTGCGCTTCGTTCTCGTAAACATGATAAGGGATTGAAAGTGCACTTTGCAGAGTTTCCAAATCTCATCATCTGGTCAACCTTGAATAAAGGTCCGTTCATTGCTTTTGAACCATGGTCAGGTTTGTCAACATCTCTTGAAGAAGGAGATCATCTAGAAGATAAGAAGAATGTTCGTCTCTTAGAGCCAGGACAAGTGGATCAAATTGGTTTTGATATCGAAATCTTTTAGATAAAAAAACACAAAAACAAACATCAACTGTTGACTTTTTCGACAAATAGGAGTATATTATGTTTGTAAGCAACAAATGATGTTTGTAACAAACAAATAATCAATTGTTATATTCTCTTTGAAAGAGAGATTATTCTAGGAAATTGATTTCCTAAACTTGAATAAGGTGTCATTCATCTCATTCAATCCAATTTGTCAATAAACTGCTAGAAAGCTTTTTGTAGGTAATACTCAATGAAAATTAAAGAGCAAACTAGGAAACTAGCCGCAGGCTGTACTTGAGTACGGCAAGGCGACGTTGACGCGGTTTGAATTTGATTTTCGAAGAGTATAAACTGCTAACTATAAAAGGTTTTATTAGCCTAGAAAAATAAAAGGAGTATACAATATGTCTATTGTTATCGGTGCAGATACTGCAGGTTTGAGATTGAAAGAAGTTGTGAAAGACTTCTTGGAAAAAGAAAACTTCCACGTTGTGGATGTTACAGCTGAAGGTCAAGACTTTGTTGATGTGACTCTCGCTGTTGCTGCAGAAGTAAACAAAGAAGAACAAAACCTTGGTATCGTGATTGATGCTTACGGTGCTGGTCCATTTATGGTCGCAACAAAAATCAAAGGAATGGTTGCTGCAGAAGTATCTGACGAACGTTCAGCTTATATGACTCGTGGCCACAACAACTCACGTATGATCACTATGGGTGCACAACTTGTTGGTGATGAATTGGCTAAAAACATCGCTAAAGGATTTGTTAACGGAAAATACGATGGTGGACGTCACCAAATTCGGGTCGATATGTTGAACAAAATGTGCTAATACTCTTCAAAAATCAAGATAATCTGTCGTCAGCTCACTTTAGCTAACTTCAGTTATGCTCGTAGCTCGCTTCCTAATACTCTTCGAAAATCAAATTCAAACCACGTCAGTTCGCCTTGCCGTACTCAAGTACAGCCTGCGGCTCGCTTCCTAGTTTGCTTTTTGATTTTGATTGAGTATAAGCTAATCTTGATTTTTCTTGAGTAAGGATAAATGATATTAGATTTATATAATTAATCGGAGGGAATAACTAATGAGAATTGCAATTGGATGTGACCACATCGTAACAGATGAAAAAATGGCGGTTTCAGAATTTTTGAAATCAAAAGGATATGAAGTCATTGACTTTGGTACATATGACCATACACGTACTCACTACCCAATCTTTGGTAAAAAAGTAGGGGAAGCTGTAACTAGCGGTCAAGCTGATCTTGGAGTATGTATCTGTGGTACTGGTGTTGGTATCAACAACGCTGTAAATAAAGTTCCAGGTGTCCGTTCTGCCTTGGTTCGTGATATGACAACAGCCCTTTATGCTAAAGAACAATTGAACGCCAACGTTATCGGTTTTGGTGGTAAGATTACTGGTGAATTGCTCATGTGTGACATCATCGAAGCTTTCATCCATGCTGAATACAAACCATCTGAAGAAAACAAAAAATTGATTGCGAAAATTGAACACGTTGAAAGTCACAATTCTCAACAAACAGACGCAAACTTCTTCACTGAATTCCTTGAAAAATGGGATCGCGGAGAATACCACGACTAAGAGGTGACCTATGATTTTAACAGTCACAATGAACCCATCCATCGATATTTCCTATCCCTTGGATGAGTTGAAGATTGATACTGTCAATCGTGTGGTGGATGTAACCAAAACGGCTGGTGGTAAGGGCCTCAATGTTACACGAGTGCTTTCAGAATTTGGAGATTCTGTTCTTGCTACTGGTTTAGTCGGTGGTAAACTTGGTGAGTTTTTGGTTGAACATATCGATGATAACGTTAAGAAAGATTTCTTCTCTATTCAGGGAGAAACTCGTAACTGTATCGCTATTTTACACGGAGACAACCAAACAGAAATTCTTGAAAAAGGTCCTGTAGTATTGGAACAGGAAGGTCAAGACTTTTTGGAACATTTCAAAAATCTTCTGGGCTCAGTTGAAGTAGTCGCTATTTCAGGTAGTCTGCCGGCTGGCCTTCCAGTTGATTTCTATGCGAGCTTGGTAGAACTTGCTAATCAAGCTGGTAAACCTGTAGTCTTGGACTGCTCTGGTGCATCTCTTCAGGCAGTTCTTGAATCATCACATAAACCAACAGTCATCAAACCAAATAATGAGGAATTGTCTCAACTTCTAGGAAGAGAAGTTTCTGAGGATTTGGATGAATTAAAAGAAGTCCTTCAAGAACCTTTGTTTGCAGGGATTGAATGGATTATCGTTTCACTTGGTGCTAACGGTGCCTTTGCCAAACATGATGACACTTTCTACAAGGTAGATATTCCTAGAATTCAGGTAGTCAACCCTGTCGGATCTGGAGATTCTACTGTGGCAGGGATTTCTTCAGGGCTTCTTCATAAAGAATCGGATGCAGAATTACTCATCAAGGCAAATGTCCTTGGTATGCTCAATGCTCAAGAAAAAATGACTGGTCATGTCAACATGGCTAACTATCAAGCTCTATATGATCAATTAATAGTAAAAGAGGTATAAAATGGCTTTAACAGAACAAAAACGTGCACGCTTAGAAAAACTTTCTGATGAAAATGGGATCATCTCAGCTCTTGCTTTTGACCAACGTGGTGCTTTGAAACGCCTTATGGCTCAACACCAAACAGAAGAACCAACTGTAGCTCAAATGGAAGAACTGAAAGTCTTGGTAGCAGATGAATTGACTAAATACGCTTCATCTATGCTTCTTGACCCTGAGTATGGACTTCCAGCAACTAAAGCTCTTGATGAAAAAGCTGGTCTTCTCCTTGCTTATGAAAAAACAGGTTATGACACAACAAGCACAAAACGCTTGCCAGACTGCTTGGATGTTTGGTCTGCAAAACGTATTAAAGAAGAAGGTGCAGATGCAGTTAAATTCTTGCTTTACTATGATGTAGATAGCTCAGACGAACTCAACCAAGAAAAACAAGCTTACATCGAACGTATCGGTTCTGAGTGTGTGGCTGAAGATATCCCATTCTTCCTTGAAATCCTTGCTTACGATGAAAAAATTGCAGACGCAGGTTCTGTAGAATACGCGAAAGTAAAACCACACAAAGTTATCGGTGCTATGAAAGTCTTCTCAGACCCACGCTTTAACATTGATGTCTTGAAAGTAGAAGTTCCTGTTAACATTAAATATGTTGAAGGCTTCGCTGAAGGTGAAGTGGTTTACACACGCGAAGAAGCAGCAGCCTTCTTCAAAGCTCAAGATGAAGCAACTAACTTGCCATATATCTACTTGAGTGCTGGTGTATCAGCTAAACTTTTCCAAGATACTCTTGTATTTGCCCATGAATCAGGTGCAAACTTTAACGGAGTTCTTTGTGGCCGTGCTACATGGGCTGGATCAGTTGAAGCTTACATCAAAGATGGTGAAACAGCAGCTCGCGAATGGCTTCGTACAACTGGATTTGAAAACATTGACGAACTCAACAAAGTTCTTCAAACAACAGCAACTTCATGGAAAGAACGCGTTTAAGAAAGTCCTTCTAGTTTAGGAACATGAATCTAAAAAATTTTAAAAAAAGCCACTTGTAAGGGTTTACAAAATAACTTACTTGTGCTATACTTAAATCACAAGTTAATACAAGGTGAGTGTTACTAAGTAATATTAGGCATGATCACAGGTGAATTAGGAATCGGCTGATTTTCTAGTTCATTTGTGGTCATTTTTTATACTCATATACCTTTAAAATATAAAAGGAGGTTGACATGTATCGAATTCTAAATCCAATGAATCACAATGTTTCACTTGTCAGAAATGATAAAGGAGAAGAAGTGATTGTGATTGGTAAGGGGATTGCATTTGGAAAGAAGAAGGGGGATTTGATTGCTGAACATCAGGTTGAGAAAATCTTTCGGATGAAGACCGAAGAGTCAAGAGAAAACTTTATGGCTCTCCTCAAAGATGTTCCGCTTGATTTTATCACAGTGACTTATGAAATCATTGATAAGCTATCAAAGAAATATCATTATCCGATTCAAGAGTATCTCTATGTAACCTTGACAGATCATATTTACTGTTCTTACCAAGCTCTAGCACAAGGAAGGTACAAGGATAGTAATCTGCCAGATATTTCCACTAAGTATCCTGTTGCTTTTCAAATCGCAAATGAAGCATTTGGAATTTATCGTCAAAAACTGACCGATAATTTTCCTGAAGACGAAATTATTCGGATTGCTTATCATTTCATCAATGCCGAAGGTGAAAATGAAGTGGAACTTGTGGAGTCGATTGATAAGAGGAAAGAAATTCTCAGGAATGTTGAAGAAGTGTTAAAGGGTTATGCAATTCAACGAACTAAAGAGAATAATCATTTCTATGATCGTTTTATGATTCATTTGAATTATTTCTTGGATTATTTAGACAGATCTAGAGATGATAACCAATCACTTCTGGATATGGAAGATCACATTAAACAATCCTATCCAAAAGCGTTCGAGATTGGTTCCAAGATCTATGATGTGATTACGCAACATACGGGTCTTGATTTGTATAAAAGTGAACGAGTTTATCTAGTTCTACATATCCAACGTTTATTGTCATAAAATTATTTAAAATTATATAAGGAGTATTCTATCATGAATAGAGAAGAAGTAACATTGTTAGGTTTTGAAATAGTAGCCTATGCTGGCGATGCTCGTTCAAAACTATTGGAATCTTTAAAGGCTGCTGAAGCTGGTGATTTTGCGAAAGCGGACAGATTAGTTGAGGAAGCTGGTAGCTGTATCGCAGAGGCTCACCACGCGCAAACAAGTCTATTGACTAAGGAAGCAACTGGTGAAGATTTGGCTTATAGTGTGACCATGATGCATGGTCAAGACCACTTGATGACAACCATCTTGTTAAAAGATTTGATGCACCACTTAATCGAACTCTACAAGAGAGGAGTTAAATAATGAATAAACTAATTGCATTTATTGAGAAAGGAAAACCTTTCTTTGAGAAGCTATCTCGTAATATCTATCTTCGTGCTATTCGTGATGGTTTCATTGCAGGTATGCCTGTTATTCTCTTCTCAAGTATCTTTATCTTAATCGCCTTTGTACCAAACTCATGGGGCTTTAAATGGTCTGATGAAGTTGTAGCCTTTCTGATGAAACCTTATAGCTATTCTATGGGTATTCTGGCTCTCTTGGTAGCTGGTACAACAGCTAAGTCATTGACCGACTCAGTAAACCGTAGCATGGAGAAAACCAATCAAATCAACTATATGTCAACATTGTTGGCAGCAATTGTTGGTTTGTTGATGTTGGCAGCTGATCCTATCGAAAATGGTCTTGCTACTGGATTCTTGGGGGACAAAAGGTTTGCTTTCAGCTTTCCTTGCTGCCTTTGTTACTGTAGCAATCTATAAGGTTTGTGTTAAGAACAACGTCACTATTCGTATGCCTGACGAAGTTCCACCAAATATCTCACAAGTCTTTAAAGATGTGATTCCATTCACTCTCTCAGTTGTTTCTCTTTATGCTCTTGATTTACTAGCTCGTCATTTTGTTGGTGCTAGTGTAGCAGAATCAATCGGTAAATTCTTTGCACCACTCTTCTCTGCAGCTGATGGCTATCTAGGTATTACCATTATCTTTGGTGCCTTTGCCTTCTTCTGGTTTGTTGGCATTCATGGTCCATCTATCGTTGAACCTGCTATCGCAGCTATTACCTATGCAAATGCCGAAGTCAACTTGAACCTTCTCCAACAAGGTATGCACGCTGACAAGATTCTTACTTCTGGTACACAAATGTTTATCGTTACCATGGGTGGTACTGGTGCGACACTGGTTGTTCCATTCATGTTTATGTGGTTAACAAAATCTAAACGTAACCGTGCAATCGGACGTGCTTCAGTAGTTCCAACTTTCTTTGGTGTAAATGAACCAATCTTGTTTGGTGCACCACTTGTATTGAACCCGATTTTCTTCATTCCATTTATTTTTGCTCCTATCGCAAACGTTTGGATCTTTAAATTCTTCATTGAAACTCTTGGAATGAATTCATTTACTGCTAATCTACCATGGACAACCCCGGCTCCACTAGGTCTAGTACTGGGAACTAACTTCCAAGTTCTATCATTCATTCTTGCTACCCTTCTAATCGTGGTTGACGTAGTCATTTACTATCCATTCCTTAAAGTCTATGATGAACAAATTCTTGAAGAAGAGCGTTCAGGTAAATCTAATGACGAATTGAAAGAAAAAGTTGCTGCAAACTTTAACACTGCAAAAGCAGATGCTATTCTTGAGAAAGCGGGTGTAGAAGCAGCACAAAATAAAATCACTGAAGAAACAAATGTCCTCGTTCTCTGTGCTGGTGGAGGGACAAGTGGACTTCTTGCGAATGCTTTGAATAAGGCAGCAGCAGAATACAATGTCCCTGTGAAAGCAGCAGCAGGTGGCTATGGTGCTCACCGTGAAATGTTGCCAGAGTTTGATCTTGTTATCCTTGCTCCTCAAGTTGCTTCAAACTTTGAAGACATGAAAGCAGAAACAGATAAACTTGGTATTAAACTTGCGAAAACAGAAGGCGCTCAATACATCAAATTAACTCGTGATGGAAAAGGTGCTCTTGCATTCGTACAAGCTCAATTCGATTAACGATAGGGACTGTGAAACAGTCTCCTCTCGTTACGGAAATCGCTATGGCGAATTTCCTAATCGCCTTATTAATTCGTCGGTAAAAAGATATCGTTTTTACCTCCTCATGTCACAATTCAGTGACTTGCTACAAGAAGTGAGATGGAGAAGGATGGCTCACTGACTCCTCTCCTCTCATTTTTATTTTATTTAAATCAAGAAATAGGTGAAAAAAATGACAAAAACACTTCCAAAAGACTTTATTTTCGGTGGCGCAACAGCTGCCTATCAAGCAGAAGGTGCTACACATACTGATGGAAAAGGACCAGTTGCGTGGGATAAGTATCTTGAAGATAACTACTGGTACACTGCAGAACCAGCCAGTGATTTTTACAATCGATACCCAGTTGACCTCAAGTTGGCAGAAGAGTATGGTGTCAATGGCATTCGAATTTCTATTGCCTGGTCACGTATTTTCCCGACTGGTTACGGCCAAGTAAATGCTAAAGGTGTTGAATTTTATCATAATCTATTTGCAGAGTGTCACAAACGTCACGTTGAGCCCTTTGTAACTCTTCATCACTTTGACACACCAGAAGCTCTACATTCAAATGGAGACTTCTTAAACCGTGAAAACATTGAACACTTTGTAGACTACGCGGCTTTCTGTTTTGAAGAATTTCCAGAAGTAAACTATTGGACAACCTTTAATGAAATTGGACCAATTGGTGATGGTCAATACTTGGTTGGTAAATTCCCTCCGGGTATTCAGTACGACCTTGCCAAAGTTTTCCAATCGCACCACAATATGATGGTGTCTCATGCGCGTGCAGTTAAGCTATATAAAGAAAAAGGCTATAAAGGCGAAATTGGTGTTGTTCACGCACTGCCAACCAAGTATCCTTTAGATCCTAAAAATCCAGCAGATGTTCGCGCTGCTGAGTTGGAAGATATAATCCACAATAAATTTATCTTGGATGCAACTTATCTTGGACGCTATTCAGATGAAACGATGGAAGGTGTCAACCATATTTTATCAGTTAATGGTGGTAGCTTGGATCTTCGTGAAGAAGATTTTACAGCATTAGAAGCTGCGAAAGACTTGAACGACTTCCTTGGAATCAATTACTATATGAGTGACTGGATGGAAGCCTTTGATGGCGAAACAGAAATCATCCATAATGGTAAGGGTGAGAAAGGAAGCTCTAAATACCAAATCAAAGGTGTTGGTCGTCGTGTAGCTCCGGATTATGTACCACGTACGGATTGGGATTGGATTATCTACCCTCAAGGTTTGTATGACCAAATCATGCGCGTGAAGAAAGATTACCCTAACTATAAGAAGATTTACATCACTGAAAATGGTCTTGGATATAAAGATGAGTTTGTAGACAATACTGTTTATGATGATGGCCGAATTGATTATGTGAAACAACACTTGGAAGTCTTGTCTGATGCGATTGCAGATGGAGCGAATGTAAAAGGTTACTTCATTTGGTCATTGATGGATGTCTTCTCATGGTCAAATGGATATGAGAAACGTTACGGTCTCTTCTATGTAGACTTTGAAACTCAAGAACGTTATCCTAAGAAATCAGCTCACTGGTACAAAAAAGTAGCGGAAAGTCAGATTATAGACTAGTAGAATTAGTAATTAGATATAGAATTCTAGTGAGGTAAAAGATGTTCAAAGATTTTATCCAATCAATTTATGAAAAAGTTTATATTATCAATTTTGATAAATGTTCTCAAATACCTTGTTTGACGAATGAGGAGCTGAAAAAACTTGGGAAATGGCATGTCTCTACCGGTAAAGAATGGATTTGTCATTCAGATTATGAGCTGGAAGAATTTAAAAATCTATTTTTAAATTTTATCAATCCTGAAGAATGGAATAATATCTCCTTTGATTCAGATTTTATGCCGTTTCAACAATCATAAAGAATCTAGGAAACTCCTTGTAAAAATCTTCATCCAAAAATGCGTCATATCAAGATTCTTATTTTCTTGATATGACGCATTTTATATTGGCTCTTTGTCAACTGTAGTGGGTTGAAGAAAAGCTAATATCTAGAAAGGACAAATTTCGTCCTTTCTTTTTTGATGTTCAGAGCGATAAAAATCCGTTTTTTGAAATTTTCAAAGTTCCGAAAACCAAAGGCATTGCGTTTGATAAGTTTGATGAGATTATTGGTTGCTTCTAATTTGGCGTTAGAATAGTGTAGTTGAAGGGCGTTGACAATCTTTTCTTTATCCTTGAGGAAGGTTTTAAAGACAGTCTGAAAAATAGGATGAACCTGCTTAAGATTGTCCTCAATAAGTCCGAAAAATTTCTCTGGTTCCTTATTCTGGAAGTGAAAAAGCAAGAGCTGATAGAGCTGATAGTGGTGTTTCAAGTCTTCTGAATAGCTCAAAAGCTTGTCAAGAATCTCTTTATTCGTTAAGTGCATACGAAAAGTAGGGCGATAAAACGTTTATCACTCAATTTACGACTATCCTGCTGGATGAGCTTCCAGTAGCGCTTGACGGCCTTGTATTCATGGGATTTTCGATGAAACTGATTCATGATTTGGACACGGACACGACTCATAGCACGGCTAAGATGTTGCACAATATGGAAACGATCTAGAACGATTTTAGCACACGGAAAAAGTTGTCTAGCTAAGTCATAGTAGGGACTAAACATATCCATAGTAATGATTTTCATTCGACATCGGACTGCCCTATCATATTTAAGGAAGTGATTTCGAATAATAGCTTGTGTTCTTCCCTCAAGAACAGTGATGATATTGAGATTGTCAAAATCTTGCGCAATGAAACTCATCTTTCCCTTAGTAAAAGCGTACTCATCCCAAGACATAATCTCAGGAAGACAAGAAAAATCATGCTTAAAACGGAAGTCATTGAGCTTGCGAATGACAGTTGAAGTTGAAATGGACAGCTGATGGGCAATATCAGTCATAGAATTTTTTTCAATCAGCTTCTGAGCAATTTTTTGGTTGATAATACGAGGGATTTGGTGATTCTTCTTGACGAGAGAAGTCTCAGCTACCATCATTTTCAAACAATGATAGCACCTAAAACGGCGCTTTTTAAGGAGAATTCTAGTAGGCATACCAGTCGTTTCAAGGTAAGGAACTTTAGACGGTTTTTGAAAGTCATATTTCTTCATTAGACTTCCGCAATCAGGACAAGGTGGAGCCTCATAATCCAATTTAGCGATGATTTCTTTATGTGTGTTCCTATTAATAACATCCATAATTTGGATATTGGGGTCTTTAATATCGAGTAGTTTTGTGATAAAATGTAATTGTTCCATATGAATCTTTCTAATGAGTTGTTTGGTCACTTTTCATTATAGATCTTATGGGACTTTTTTTCTACAACAAAATAGGCTCCATAATATCTATAGGGGATTTACCCACTACAAATATTATAGAGCCTTTATATTTTATCAATCCTAAGTTTTATGGTTTAGAAAGAATAATTTTTGTTTGTTTTGAAAGTTGTTCGAAGGTTTCTTTGCTCAGTTTAGAGTCTGAAACGATGGTATCAATATCAGAGATATTGTAGAAGGTATAGAAATCAAATTTATTGAACTTACTATTGTCAGCTAGTAAGAATTTTTTATTGGAATTGTTGAGGGCGATGCGTTGAGATTCACCTTCCTCTTCACTAAAGGTTGCAATCGCATTGTCCTGAATACCATTACAGCTAACGAAGGCTTTAGAAAATTGAAGATTGGCTAAGTTTTGCAAGGTTAGTGTTCCCACAAAGGCTCCAGTGATAGAGCGGTAGTTTCCACCAATTAAAATCAAATCTGTTAGTTTTCGTTCGTTTAGGATGAGAAAAACTGGTAAACTGTTTGTTACAACACGAATATTATCGATTGGAAGTTCACGGGCAAAAGATTCCAAGGTTGTACCTGGACCAATAAAAATGGTTTCCCCTTCATCGATTAAATGGCCTGCAAAACGGCTGATTTCTTGTTTTTCTGCAATCTGTAAGCTTTGTTTTTCAATGTTGGAACGTTCATTATTTAAAATAGAACCTGTGCGAATTTTCTCAGCTCCCCCGTGTACTCGAACAAGTAAATCCTTGTCTGCTAACTCTTGCAAGTAGCGTCTAGCAGTCATATCTGATACATCTAAGCGAGTCATGATTTCTTTTACAGTAATGGTTCCCTTTGTATTTACCGTTTCTAGAATATTATCTAGTTTTTCCTGCTTTAACATCGTTATCACCTCTATTTCTATTACTATTTTATCATAAAGTATTCAATCAATCAATTTAAAAAACAAAAGAAAACAAAAACAAAAATATCATGGTTGTTTTAAACAAACCATGATATTGATATCACTTCTGAAATTGTTGACTTAGTCTAAACCGTAGTTGTAGTCATCGTCTTGCATGGCTTCAACTTCGCCAAGAAGGTAACCATTTCCGACTTGAGAGAAGAAGTCGTGGTTGGAAGTTCCTGTTGAAATACCGTTCATGACGATTGGGTTGACATCATCTGCTGAGTCTGGGAAGAGTGGATCTTGTCCCAGGTTCATGAGAGCTTTATTGGCATTGTAGCGAAGGAAGGTTTTAACTTCTTCCGTCCAACCAACACCGTCATAGAGGCTCTCTGTATAACCTTCTTCATTTTCATAAAGAGTATAAAGCAGGTCGTACATCCATTCTTTGAGTTTTTCTTGCTCTTCTTCAGGCAATTCATTGAAACCGAGTTGGAATTTGTAACCGATGTAAGTTCCATGAACAGATTCATCACGAATGATTAATTTGATGATTTCCGCAACGTTGGCTAGTTTGTTGTTACCAAGATAGTAGAGGGGAGTGAAGAAACCAGAGTAGAAGAGGAAGGTTTCGAGGAAGACGCTGGCAACTTTCTTTTCAAGTGGGTTACCGTTTAGGTAGATTTCGTTGACAATCTCAGCCTTTTTTTGTAGGTAAGGATTGGTATTGGTCCATTCGAAAATTTCTTCAATCTCAGCCTTAGTATTCAAGGTAGAGAAGATTGAAGAGTAAGATTTAGCGTGGACAGATTCCATAAATTGGATGTTATTGAAAACAGCTTCCTCATGTGGTGTACGGATGTCCGCGCGAAGGGCTTGAACCCCAGTTTCAGATTGCATAGTGTCGAGAAGTGTTAAACCACCGAAGACTTTTCCAACTAAGTCTTTTTCTATGTTTGATAGCTTTCTCCAGTCATCCAAGTCATTTGACAAGGGAATACGAGTATCAAGCCAGAATTGCTCCGTCAGTTTTTCCCAAGTTGATTTGTCGATGACATCTTCGATGGCATTCCAGTTAATGGCTTTGTAGTAAGTTTCCATTTGAAATCTCTTTCTGTGTTTAATATTGCGAACTCACAATTATCTCTATTTTATCATAATCCTAGAGTAGTTTCGCACAAAAAGTCGGAAGCCCGACTTTTTTGTTTTTCCATAGTATAGCTGCTTATTCCAGTTTAGTTTAGCAGGGTGAATGAATACTTATCTGAGAAAATGTAGTTTCCTCAAGCAAAGATTAAATCACACAGCTCTCACATTGGTTGGCACCGACTTCTCCACCATCATCTGTAAAGGTACGGACGTAGTAGATAGACTTGATACCCTTGTTAAAGGCATAGTTACGAAGGATAGACAAGTCACGTGTCGTTTGTTTGTTTTCTTTCTTCCATTCGTAAAGTCCTTTTGGAATGTCACTACGCATGAAGAGAGTGAGTGAAAGTCCTTGGTCTACGTGCTCAGTCGCAGCAGCGTAAACATCAATCACTTTACGCATATCCATGTCGTAAGCAGAAGTGTAGTAAGGAATAGTATCTGTTGACAAACCTGCGGCAGGATAGTAGATTTTACCGATTTTCTTTTCTTGGCGTTCTTCGATACGTTGCGTAATCGGGTGGATAGAAGCGGAAACGTCATTGATGTAACTGATAGAACCATTTGGCGCTACAGCAAGTCGGTTTTGGTGGTAAAGACCATCTGCTTGCACCTTTTCGCGAAGTTCAGCCCAGTCAGCAGCGCTTGGAATAAAGACATCTTTAAAGAGTTCTTTAACACGGTCTGATTTTGGAACAAATTCGCCTGTCACATACTTGTCGAAGTAGCTTCCGTTAGCATAGTCTGATTTTTCAAAGTTATGGAAGGTAATACCACGTTCACGCGCGATATTGTTTGATTCTACCAAGGTCCAGTAGTTCATAAGCATAAAGTAGATGCTTGTAAACTCAACAGACTCAGGGGATCCATACTCAATCAGTTGTTGTGCAAGGTAGCTGTGAAGTCCCATGGCACCAAGACCAAAGGTGTGGGCTTGGCTATTTCCATGGTCGATAGTAGGAACAGCTACGATGTGCGAACTATCTGTAACGAAAGTAAGAGCACGAACCATAGCACGGATTGAGCGACCAAAGTCAGGTGAAGTCATCATGTTAACCACGTTGGTTGAACCAAGGTTACATGAAACATCTGTTCCCATTTGAAGGAATTCTTGAGCATCGTTGATCAAGCTTGGTTCTTGGACTTGAAGAATCTCAGAACACAAGTTACTCATAATAATCTTACCATCAACTGGGTTTGCACGGTTAGCCGTATCAATGTTGACAACATAAGGGTAGCCAGACTCTTGTTGCAATTTAGAAATTTCAGTTTCCAAATCACGCGCCTTGATTTTTGTCTTGCGGATATTTGGATTTGCGACCAATTCATCGTATTTTTCAGTGATGTCGATGTAGTTAAATGGCACACCGTATTCAAGCTCTACTGAGTATGGGCTGAAGAGGTACATTTCTTCATTTTTACGAGCTAGTTCGTAGAATTTATCGGGCACCACAACACCAAGTGAAAGGGTCTTGACACGAACTTTTTCATCGGCGTTTTCTTTCTTAGTTGAAAGGAAAGCGATGATATCTGGGTGGAAGACGTTGAGGTAGACAACACCAGCACCTTGACGTTGACCCAATTGGTTTGAGTAAGAGAAGCTATCTTCAAAAAGCTTCATAACTGGTACGACACCAGAAGCAGCTCCTTCATAGCCTTTGATAGGTGCACCAGCTTCACGAAGGTTGCTGAGGGAAATTCCCACACCACCACCGATACGTGAAAGTTGAAGAGCTGAGTTGATAGAACGTCCGATAGAGTTCATATCATCAGTTACTTGGATCAGGAAACATGATACCAATTCACCACGACGAGCACGTCCAGCATTCAAGAAGGAAGGAGTAGCGGGCTGGTAGCGTTGGTGGATGATTTCATTGGCAATATCGATTGCAACAGCTTCATTCCCATCAGCGAAATAAAGGGCGTTAAAGAAGACACGATCTTCCATACTTTCAAGATAATATTCACCGTCGTTAGTTTTTAAAGCATATTGATTGTAAAATTTATAAGCTGCCATGAAAGACTTGAATTGGAAGTTTTGGTCTTTGATAAATTGATGCAATTCTTCCAAAAATTCTGGACGGTATTTCTTGATAAAGGCTGTTTCGATGTAGTTGTGTTCAATGAGGTAGTTGATTTTATCTTTAATTGAATCAAAAACCATAGTGTTTGGAACGACATTTTCTTTAAAGAAAGCATCCAAGGCTTCCTTATCTTTATGAAGCATGATTTGTCCATTGACAGGACGGTTGATTTCGTTATTGAGACGGAAGTAAGTTACGTCTTCAAGATGTTTTAATCCCATAAAATTTCCCTTATCTAATTACAAAAGAAAGGCTTCTAAGTTAGCCCTAGAAGCAGTTTCTTCTGGATGATGTACTAAGATTATGCTAATTGTTTCAGTTTTCCTGGTTGGAAACCTGAAAAGACTTCAGTTGGTGTTTGGATAACAGGAGCTGCGCTGAAACCGAGCTCTTTAACTTGATCGATGTACTCAGGTTGCTCATCAAGATTGATTTCGCGATAAGCGACATTATTACTGTCCAAGAAACGTTTGGTCATTTTACATTGGACACAGTTATTTTTAGAATAAACGGTTACCATTGTGTAACTCCTCTTTAAAATTTAATACTATCTTAGTATATCAGAAATTAAAATTTTGTCAATGATTTAAAACTAAATATAGTGGTCTATTTTTCTGCTCAAGCTCACAAAACACAATATGTAGTGTTTGTTTTGTAAAATGATGATAATTATCCTATAAGTTGTTTTTTGGAAAACTATATCCTGTGTTTTGTCAATAAATATAGAAGATTTTCAGCAAGTTATCTGAAAGGAAATTGAATAAATCCCATAAAATGCTTGAAAAAAATCCTAGAAGATGATATAATACCAAATTGTAAGGGTTATCACATATAACTCAAAAAAGAAAGAACAAAAGGAGAGTCAAACTATGGCTTCTAAAGATTTCCACGTAGTGGCAGAAACAGGTATTCACGCACGTCCAGCAACATTGTTGGTACAAACTGCTAGCAAATTTGCTTCAGATATCACTCTTGAGTACAAAGGTAAATCAGTTAACCTTAAATCAATCATGGGTGTTATGAGTCTTGGTGTTGGCCAAGGTGCTGACGTAACTATCTCAGCTGAAGGTGCAGATGCAGATGACGCTATCGCTGCAATCTCAGAAACAATGGAAAAAGAAGGATTGGCATAAGGAAGATGACAGAAATGCTTAAAGGAATCGCGGCATCTGATGGTGTTGCAGTTGCAAAAGCATATCTACTCGTTCAACCGGATTTGTCATTCGAGACGATTTCAGTCGAAGATACAAACGCAGAAGAGGCTCGTTTGGATGTAGCTCTTGAAGCTTCTCAAAACGAGCTTTCTCTTATCCGTGAGAAAGCTGTAGGTACGCTTGGTGAAGAAGCGGCTCAAGTTTTTGACGCTCATTTGATGGTTCTTTCTGACCCAGAATTGATTGGTCAGATTAAAGAAACAGTCCGTGCTAAGAAAGTCAACGCAGAAGCAGGTCTTAAAGAAGTGACTGACATGTTCATCACTATCTTTGAAGGTATGGAAGATAACCCATATATGCAAGAACGTGCAGCGGATATCCGCGACGTGACAAAACGTGTATTGGCAAACCTTCTTGGTAAGAAATTGCCAAACCCAGCTTCTATCAATGAAGAAGTAATCGTCATTGCGCATGACTTGACACCATCTGATACAGCTCAATTGGACAAAAACTTTGTAAAAGCTTTTGTAACTAACATCGGTGGACGTACAAGCCACTCAGCTATCATGGCACGTACACTTGAAATTGCAGCTGTATTGGGAACAAATAACATCACTGAAATCGTTAAAGACGGTGATATCCTTGCCGTTAACGGAATCACTGGTGAAGTGATTATTAACCCAACAGATGAACAAGCGGCTGAATTTAAAGCAGCTGGTGAAGCTTATGCTAAACAAAAAGCTGAATGGGCACTTTTGAAAGATGCTCAAACAGTGACTGCTGACGGTAAACACTTCGAGTTGGCTGCTAACATCGGTACTCCAAAAGACGTTGAAGGTGTTAACAACAACGGTGCAGAAGCTGTTGGACTTTACCGTACAGAGTTCTTGTACATGGATTCTCAAGATTTCCCAACAGAAGACGAGCAGTATGAAGCATACAAGGCTGTTCTTGAGGGAATGAATGGTAAACCAGTGGTTGTTCGTACAATGGATATCGGTGGAGATAAGGAACTTCCTTACTTCGATATGCCACACGAAATGAACCCATTCCTTGGATTCCGTGCCCTTCGTATCTCTATTTCTGAAACTGGAGATGCAATGTTCCGTACACAAATCCGTGCCCTTCTTCGTGCTTCTGTTCATGGTCAATTGCGTATCATGTTCCCAATGGTTGCCCTTTTGAAAGAATTCCGTGCAGCTAAAGCAGTTTATGAAGAAGAAAAAGCAAACCTTCTTGCTGAAGGTGTTGCAGTTGCGGATGATATCCAAGTTGGTATCATGATTGAAATCCCTGCAGCAGCTATGCTTGCAGACCAATTTGCAAAAGAAGTAGACTTTATGTCAATTGGTACAAACGACTTGATCCAATACTCAATGGCAGCAGACCGTATGAACGAGCAAGTTTCATACCTTTACCAACCATATAACCCATCAATCCTTCGCTTGATCAACAACGTTATCAAGGCAGCACACGCTGAAGGTAAATGGGCTGGTATGTGTGGTGAGATGGCTGGTGACCAAAAAGCTGTTCCACTTCTTGTCGGAATGGGATTGGATGAGTTCTCTATGTCAGCAACATCTGTCCTTCGTACACGTAGCTTGATGAAGAAATTGGACACTGCTAAGATGGAAGAGTACGCTAACCGTGCCCTTACAGAGTGTTCAACAATGGAAGAAGTTCTTGAACTTCAAAAAGAATACGTTAACTTCGATTAATGTCATTAACCTTGTAACCTAGTTGCAAGGTTTTTTGCTACATTTGGGAATAGTATAGTCTAATAAACTCCACTTTTCAATGGTTCAGAGGCATGGTATAATAGGGGAAAGTAATTAGAATAAGAGAGAAATCATGTCTAAAGAAATTGATATTGAGTACTACCACCAGCTAGCCTTACAAAAGCAGAAGGAGCATCGAAAAGTTTTAGCCAATTTAAAGAAAAAACCACCAAAAAATCTAGATAAGATAGCCCAGCAGATTCACCAAGAAGTCTTTGCGGAGATTGATTGTACGGCCTGTGCCAACTGTTGCAAGACATTGGGACCGGACTTTAAAGAAACGGATATTACACGAATCGCCAAGTATTTTAAGATGAAATTACCAGCTTTTGAAGCGGAGTTCCTTCAGGTAGATGAAGATGGGGATAAGGTTTTCAAATCCATGCCCTGTCCCTTTTTAGGAGGAGATAATCTTTGTTCCATCTATGATGTTCGTCCCAAGGCCTGCCGAGAGTTCCCCCATACAGATCGCAAAAAGATCCATCAAATCAACCATTTGACGATTAAGAATACTTTGACCTGTCCAGCAGCCTATCTCTTTGTTGAGAAATTAAAGGATAAGTTATAGAGATTTAAAGGATAAAAAATTTCTAATAATAACTAGAGATATGAAGGGAGTACTCTTGTGCCTAGACCGAAAATAAAAGAGGAATTAGTGCTAGCCTCTAAGGAAAATTATGAAAAGCTTAACCTCTTCATCTCTCAATTAAGTGAAGATGAGCTACAGACTCCATTTGATTTTTCAAGAGACCCAAAGAAAAAAGAAGCTCACTGGAAAAGGGATAAAAATCTACGGGATGTCTTGATCCATCTTTATGAATGGCAGCAGTTACTTTTGATCTGGGTACATTCCAATCAAAAAGGTCACGAAAGACCTTTTCTCCCTGAACCTTATAATTGGAAAACTTATGGAGAAATGAATGTCGCTTTTTGGAAGAAGCACCAGAAAACCTCCTTAGAAGAAGCGACTAGACTCCTAGAACAATCACATAGAGAGGTTTTAGAGTTGATAGAAGTTTTTAGCAATGACGAACTCTTTACCAAAGGTATCTATAAGTGGACGGGTGGGACAAGTCTAGGTTCCTACTTTGTCAGTAGCACGTCAAGCCACTATGATTGGGCTCTGAAAAAACTCAAAGCACATCAGAAGAATTGTAAAGGATAGATGGACTATTTGAAATTGCAAGAATGAGTTCTTTTAAACGTAATACTCTTCGAAAATCAAATTCAAACTGCGTCAACGTCGCCTTGCCGTACTCAAGTACAGCCTGCGGCTAGTTTCCTAGTTTGCTTTTTGATTTTCATTGAGTATAAGATAAAAACAAAGGGCTATCAAGTGATGTAGCCCTTTTGATTTATACAAGCAAATTACCATGCAAAAGCTGTCGTTGGAGCATTGAGCGCTTCTAACCACTGTTTATTTTTTACGGGGCAAAGAGTTACGGATATACCTGCCATATCTAGACTGGTCATAAATGTTCCTGATTTTATAAAAGTAATAGTGACTCCTTCAATTTCTAAGAGTTGAAGGATATCATTGATAAATATGCCCATTTCTAAGTTGCTGGTAGTGCCTAGATTATTTACAAGCAATATAAAATGATCACCTTTTTTCCAATGATAGTGCAATCTTAATTTACTTATAATTTCATTTGCAAGGATTTCCGATGATTGGAATGGGACGATACGATAGCCTTCTTCGCCATGTATCCCAATACCATAGGAAATATTTCCTTCTTCCAAGTTAAATAGTGGAAGGGTAGCTTGGGGGAGACTAGCAGCTTTCGTTGCAAAGCCAATTGTTGCGATTTCGGGAGCAAGTTCATGACCTAAATCAGTTAGTTGCTCTATTTCGGCACCATTTTGAGCTGCATATCCTAGAACTTTATGAAGTAAAATAGTCCCTGCAAGCCCTCTTCCTCTAATTTGAAATCTATTGTGAGGTTCAATGGAAATATCGTCGTGTGCTAGACTATAGCCGACCTTAATTCCTTCTTGTCTAGCAGTGTTAATGGCCGAACTAAATTCTTTGATGTCTGCTTCGAAATTTTTTACAATGATGAAGACACCGTGACCATTGTTTAAAAAACGAATGGACTCTAAGATTTCAGTTCTTGTAGGAGGAGTAAATAATTGGCCATAGATAGCAGCAGTAAGCATTCCTTCTCCCACATATCCAATATGCGCAGGTTCGTGACCAGAACCTCCACCCGCCAATATTGGAACCTGATGAGGATTGCGATTTTTTTGATAGACTAAAGGTAAGGTAGGGTGTTTTTCTAATTCAGGATGACTGCTGACAGTTGCTGAAATGTAACTTGAAATAATTTTCTGTTTATGATTTGAAATGAATGTCATTGTGGTCTCTTTCCAATAATTGTCATGATTAGAAAGTCTGGTTGTGGAACTGGACTTTTTTTATTGACGTAAACCTTCACGATTTCTGCTAGAGCATGTGAATGATAGTCTAACAAAAAACAAGTATAAGCAGATGAATCGATATCAATCTGACCGTATTCTCTTAAAATTTTTGATACAAGCAAGCGACAGTAGTTTATAAAGTGGTCATAGAAGTTATTTTGCCCTTGAATATCAAAAAGTTGAATATAAAAGTCACGCTCTTGTTCGAAATAAAGAAATAATTCTTGTAATAGTTTTTGGCCTGAAATGAAGTCCAAGTTATTGGTGATATACTCGGTTAAGTCATTTTCAAATATCCAGTCTAGCAGTTCATATTTGTCAAGAAAGTGATATAAAAGGTCTGTCTACGAATGCCAGCTGATTCCATAATATCTACAATGGAGATTTTGTCAAATTCTCTAGTAGCTAATAGGTCTCTAAATGCCTTGGCAATCCGTTTTTTTGTAATGAGTGATGATGCCATAGGAAACCTTTCTTTTACTTCCTTCATTTTACCAAAAAAATGTTTGAAACGGGTTTAAAAGGGGACAAATAATAGAATCTGTCCCTTATCAGCCAGCGATAAAAAATATATAATGAAAGCGAAAACAAAGGTACATGCCGAAAGGAGTTTCTCATGAAAAAAATTATAAATGAACCGACACAAGTTGTTGATGAAATGTTGCAGGGATTGTCATTCATGCATGATGACTTGGTTCAACGCTTAGATGGTTTTGATGTCATCGTTAGAAAGGCAGAAAAGACAGGAAAAGTTGGTCTCATTTCAGGTGGAGGATCAGGACATGAACCAAGTCATGCTGGATTTGTAGGAGAAGGAATGCTATCCGCTGCCATTTGTGGCGCAGTCTTTACCTCACCTACTCCGGACCAAATTTTAGAAGCCATTAAGGCGGCTGATGAAGGTGCTGGAGTTTTCATGGTCATCAAGAACTATTCTGGTGACATTATGAACTTTGAAATTGCACAAGAACTTGCTGAAATGGAAGGTATTGATGTAGCAAGTGTTGTAGTCGATGATGATATCGCTGTTGAAAATAGTCTCTATACCCAAGGTCGTCGAGGTGTCGCAGGTACTATATTAGTCCATAAAATTTTGGGTGCTGCAGCTCGTTCTGGTAAATCATTATCTGAAATGAAGGACTTGGCCGATAAACTTGTCTTAGAAATTAAAACAATTGGGCTGGCCTTGTCTGGAGCAACCGTTCCTGAGGTTGGGAAACCAGGTTTTGTTCTAGAAGATGATGAATTTGAATACGGAGTTGGTATTCACGGTGAGCCAGGATATAAGAAAGAGAAAATGCAACCTTCAGCACAATTGGCCTCAGAGCTGGTTGAAAAATTATCTGAAGGTTTCCAACTTAAGGCTGATGAACGCTATGGCCTTCTCATCAATGGTTTAGGAAGCACTCCTCTTATGGAACAATACGTATTTGCAAATGATGTGGCTAAATTACTCCATGAAAAAGGTGTTGACTTGGTGTTTAAGAAAATTGGAAACTATATGACATCAATTGATATGGCTGGATTATCATTAACATTGATTCGATTGGCAGATGATGAGTGGTTGGATGCTCTAAATGCACCTGTTACTACCCCGGGTTGGTAAGACTCAAGGAGGAAATGTCGCATGAATGCTGAACAAGCACTTGAATGGATGAAGCTTTTTAATGAAAAGATTCAAGAACAGAAAGATTACCTTAGTGAGTTAGACACTCCTATAGGAGATGGAGACCACGGTGGAAATATGGCGCGTGGCATGACTGCAGTTATGGAAAACTTAGAAGGAAAGCAATTTGAAACAAGCAGTGATGTGTTTAAACTTGTCTCAATACAACTACTGAGCAAGGTAGGCGGTGCTTCTGGTCCTCTGTATGGCTCTGCTTTTATGGGCATGGCCAAGGCTGCTTCTAATTCGAAAATAGAGGAAATCTTACAAAGCGGTTTGGATATGATTGTCAAACGTGGGAAAGCAGAAGTTGGAGAAAAGACAATGGTTGATGTTTGGACTCCTGTTATTGCCGCTTTGTCTGCTGGTCAATTGACTCAAGAGGTTATTGATAAGCTAGTGAATGCTACCAAAGATTTACTTGCAACTAAAGGAAGGGCATCTTATGTAGGAGAACGTTCTCTTGGACATATTGATCCTGGATCATTCTCATCAGGATTACTCTTTACTGCTCTTTTAGAAACTGGGGTGGTTTAATGGGAAGTATTGGTCTTATTATCGTTTCACATTCCAAACACATTGCACAAGGTGTCGTTGAACTGATTAGTGAAGTAGCTAAAGATGTTCCGATTACTTATGTAGGAGGAACCGAAGATGGAGGAATTGGAACGAGTTTTGATCAAGTAGATAGGGTTGTTTCCGAAAATCCAGCAGATACTTTATTAGCTTTTTTTGACCTAGGTTCTGCTAAAATGAACTTAGAAATGGTGGCTGATTTCAGTGATAAAAGTATCATGATCAATAGGGTTCCAATTGTAGAAGGTGCCTATACTGCAGCAGCTCTTCTTCAGGCTGGTGCAGAACTGTCAGTTATTCAAACACAGTTGGCGGAGCTTGAAATAAATAAATAAGAAATTTTACTATAACTCTTTTTATAGGCGGGCTATTGATTATCTCAACTATCAAATTTTAAGTAAATAATTTCAAAATCAGAAAGGGATTGCTTTGGGCAGTTCCTTTTTAATGTAAAAGGAGTGGAATCATAGCGTTTCTAAATTGTTAATATTCTTCGAAAATCAAATTCAAACCACGTCAACGTCGCCTTGCCGTACTCAAGTACAGCCTGCGGCTAGTTTCCTAGTTTGCTCTTTGATTTTCATTGAGTATAATAATTCAAAACTGATTGTGATGGGACTATTCTAGCTTTAGAATTGCTCAAAAATTAACATTTAAGGCAATCAATGGCTTAGAATAGTACGAAAACATTTAATTTATAGGAATTCTAGGTCTAGAATCACATGGATATTTATGAAGTTATGGTGTTCGATAGATAGAATTGTTCTATTTTGAAAGATTTGAGCTGTCAATTGTATAGGAGAGTGTTTTACTAATGAATTTTGAAAATTAGAGTGGAAAAAAAGAATCTTGACATTATTAGTTTCTTGCATTATAATGAGATTACGTACCGTTAGTATGTTGGAAAGGAGTTATAATGGCAAGGAATAGAAACTCACATGAAACTAGAAAAAAAATATTAGAAGTTTCGAAAGATTTGTTTTTAGAAAAAGGATTTGATAATACCTCAATACAAGATATAATCGATGGGTTAGGTGGATTGACGAAAGGTGTTATTTATCATCATTTCGAGTCTAAAGATGAAATATTGCAATCAATCATTAGCGAAAATAATCAAGAAATTTTAAATTACAATTGGAGAGGAGATACTGCATTAGAAAAAATACAAAATTCTTTGATGGATGCGTTCTCTAATTTAGAACAACAAAGATTAGTATACTCTGTCTCAATTATGCTAAGAAGTCCACGTTTGTTAGGAGAACAGTATTTAAGTTTATTTTCTGATTTTTTACCAGGGATTAGAGAAAAAGTTTTCGAAGGTGTTAAAGATAAATCAATTAAAACAGAATATCCTGAAGAGCTAGCTGATTTGATTGTTTTAACTTTGAATATTTGGATTGGGTTCCAAATTTCTATTTATTCAGTAGAAGAATTAAAGAGTAAAATGAAGTTCATTAAACTAACTTTTGAAGGTTTGGGAGTGCAGTTGATTACTGATGAAATGATGGAAGTAATTTTCCAATTATTTGATCACTTAAAAGGTGTCAAATAAATTTTAAGTATTGATATTTTAAAAAATACCATACTCTAGATATGGTATTAAAAATTCCAGTATACATACCTTTAGTAGGTTTATTTTTTGGAATTAGACATACCGGAAGTATGTAAAGTGCTTTTTGAATAGTGTAATTAATATTAACAAAATTTTTTGGAGGAAAAATCTATGTTGTCGCTTATTAAAATTGAATTAAATAAAGTTTCAAAATCAAAATTATTTTTTGCTTGGTTGGGTACTATATTGATAATATTAGGTATTACAGGAATCATAATCATGGGGTTAGGTACTGATAATAAACTGGGAGATTTTGTTGGACAGAGTGCCAATAATATTAAAATTACTGATAAATGGGGAAGTTGGGCAATTGCAACGTCATTGTTTGGATCTTTATTTACTAAAGCAGCATTTTTGATTTTTGAATCTTATTTATTGTCTACGATTATTATTGATGAATTTAAACGAAGAACAATTTTTCAGTTGTTTTCCTACCCTGTTTCTAAAATAAAATTACTATGGGGGAAAGTCATATCGGTAATTTTAATATCATTTATTGTTCATTTTACTGCACATTTAGTTATTCAATTATTAATTAGATTCATGGCTGTTGTAACTGAATCTAGTTATATCCCTGTAGCTAGTCAATTAATCAACTTAGCTGGAATTACATTTGGAACGGTATTAATCGGAATACTACCTTTTGTTTTAGGTATGATTAAGCATTCAACAGCTATAACAATGCTTTCAGGACTTGGTTTAGCAGCGTTACTTTCGAATGTAAGTCCAGGCAGTTTAACGAATAATTTTGTTGATAACTTATTCTTCTTAATATTTGCTAGTTTCATAAGTTTAATGATTGTTTCATTTTCAATTTATACTATTTCAAGACAAGATATTAATATCAAGTAGTATAGCTAAATTTAATGGAAGTAAAATGATAATTCTTTAATGATTACTTTAAAAGAAGAGCTGGATAAATTGGTATTTATGCTCCTGAAGAAAAATCCTTGCATTTAAAGCTAGATATAGAAAGAGAGATAGAAATGAGAAATATTGTTGAAATAAAAGAAGTTTTTAAAACAATTGATAAAGAAGAAATTTTAAGTGGTATCAACCTTCAAATTGCTGAAGGAGAAATCTATGGATTTTTAGGACCAAATGGCGCAGGGAAAACAACTTTAATGAAATGCATGTTATCCTTATCAACTGTTACATCTGGTAGTATTGAAATCTTTGGAAAAAATTTACAAGATCACAGAGAGGAGATTCTAAGTCAGGTTGGAAGTGTTATTGAAACACCAATTTTTTATGAAAATTGTACTGCAAAAGAAATTTTGGAAATTCACGCGCAATATATGAGGAAAAATATTACCGAATCAGATATAATAAGAGCCTTAAGGATGGTCGGATTAAAAAATACGACTAAAAAAGTAAAAGAGTTTTCGTTAGGAATGAGACAGAGACTTGGTTTAGCTCGGGCTTTCCTAACGAAACCTAAATTGTTAATTTTAGATGAACCAATCAATGGTTTAGATCCAATAGGAATTCAAGAAATTCGGAATCTTTTGTTGTCTCTTTCTAAGGAATGTGGTGTTACAATATTCATCTCAAGTCATATTTTATCGGAAATTTCACAGATAGCAGATAAGATTGGTGTTATCAAAAATGGACAAATGCTAGAACAGGTCTCTATGAAAGAGCTTAGGAGAGAAAATATTGACTTAGAAGAATATTTTATGTCACATTTTCTAAATGAAATTTAAGAATTATGAGGTAGATTAGGAATGAAACAATTGACAAAGTACCATAAGAAGTCTTTTTATACTTTCATGATTTTTAATATACTAGTTCCTTTAACTAATATTGCTTTTGCTTATTCTATTAAAATTATAATTGATAGTGGAATGTCCCAAAATAGGGAAGCTCTAACCCAAGCGATACTAATAGGTGCTATCGTAATATTTATCTATGCCAGTCTTAATTTTATATCCCTTCGATTAAGAAATAAACTTGTTAGGCAGATTATGTCAAGATACAAAAATAAGGTGTTTAAATCTATTTTAGATAGGGATTATAGAGAATTTTCTAAGGAAAAATCAGGGAAATTTATTTCAATATTAACTGAGAACATGAAGAAAATTGAGCAGGATTATTTGCACCAATATTTTAATATTTCAAAAAATATTTCCTTAATGATTTTCTCACTAGTAGCCATGTTTATAGGTAATTGGTTTTTGACCTTATTAGTTATCATTGCTAGCATTATTCCTATGATGATTTCAGGATTTATTGGACAAAAATCAGCCTCTCTACAAAACAGCTCTATGATAGCCGATCAGAAATATTTAGCTAAGGTTAAAGATATTTTAGCAGGGTTTCTAGTTATAAAGAGTTTTAATGTGAAAGAGGCTATCCGTCAAGATTACAAAAACGAAAGCGAAAAATTGGATGAGATATATTTCATCAAAGGGAAATTTGATGTTTTATCTAATGTTATTTCTCAACTTTCAGGGATGATTGTTTTTTTAGTAGCCTTTGGTGGAGGAATGTATCTGGTCTTCGGTGGGCATACCACAATTGGGAGTGTTACAGCTATTGTTCAACTAGTCAATTTTGTAGTAATGCCACTAAATGAAATTGGTATGGGAATGAGTAAATTCCGTGAAGGTCAGGCTACACTGAATTCATTTGAGGTAAAAGATGTAATCGAACTTCAAACTGGTAAAACGAAAGAATATTTTGATGATGTTATTTCTTTTTCAAATGTAGATTTTTCCTACCCTAATGCTGAGGAAAAGATTTTTAATAATTTATCTTTGCAGATCAAAAAGGGGGAAAAAATTGCAATAGTAGGTATGTCAGGCAGTGGAAAATCGACTTTACTCAATCTATTACTGCGTTTCTATGATGTAACAAGTGGGTATATCTCAATTGATAATCAAGATTTGCAAGCTATTTCAGCAGAGAGCCTTTATAACTTAATGACTATTGTTCAGCAAGATGTTTATATCTTTGATGATACTTTAAAAGCAAATATTACTCTTAGTCAATCCTTTACTGAAGATGATATAAAAAAAGCTGTACAGCAGTCTGGCTTAGAAAGTTATATTTTAGAAAATGAATTAGGTCTACAAACTTTATGTGGCGAGAATGGATCAAATCTATCTGGGGGAGAAAGACAGAGACTTAGTATTGCGCGTGCTTTAATTCGAAAAACACCAATCTTATTATTAGATGAGGCTACCTCGTCTTTAGATAATAAAGTTACTACTGAAATTGAAAATTCAATTTTAGAAATTCAAGATTTGACGGTTCTTGTTGTCACACATAAGTTAAATAAGAGCATGTTGAAGAAATACAATAGAATTCTTTTTATGAAAAATGGAGTTATTGTTGAAGATGGTTCTTTTGATAACTTGATGGATAGGAAAGGTGAATTTTATAAATTGGTTGAGTTGAGTGTGTAGTGCTACCAGAATAAAAAGAGGATGAAAATCTTTAATCTCAAGTTCTTTTTCAATAATATTATGCTTGTATAAACAAAGGAAATTTGAGAATTAAAAAGTAACTAAAATAGAAGGCTAAATAATATTAATCTGTAAAATACAACTCATCGAATATGATTAAATGGTAAGTATCAATTAAATTGAAAATTTTATAGTGTTATAATATAATTAAACCATAAGAGCAAGAAGGTTGTGCTTAAAAAATAATCTTAGTATAGCTTATCTCTGACAAATATTTAGATTTTAGAGCTGTTTAATTTTAAGCAGTCATTATTTTTAAACATTAGGGGCTTCAAAGGAGAATATTTAAAATGAAATATTTTTTTGCTGGTATCGGAGAGATAAAATTAGCTTTCTACATTTTATATGTTTTGCTAGGTCTAGCACCTTTATTTCACACTTACATAATAAATACTGAAACAGGGGTAGGAAAATCAGTTTTAACTATTATAGGGATAGTCTCCGTATTTATTTTAACTATTGCTCGAATTTATAGAAGATTTTTCTATAATAAAAATAAACTTGACTAGAATAGTATGGATTAGTTAATCAATTGGAACGATTATTCTTTGTGATACTATACCACTTTTAAGTTTTTACATTAAACAACTGGCTGAAGTGAAAGTTGTTTATCTTAGAAAGGGAAACTCTCAAATTGTCCTACAAATTTCTACTTTTCGACCTTGACCACACCTTGCTTGATTTTGATGCTGCTGAGGATGTGGCTTTGACACAACTCCTAAAAGAAGAAGGAGTTGCAGATATTCAGTCTTATAAAGATTATTACGTTCCTATGAACAAGGCTCTCTGGAAGGACTTGGAGCAAAAGAAAATTAGTAAACAAGAGCTGGTTAACACGCGCTTTTCTCGTTTATTTGCTCGTTTTGGACAGGAAAAAGACGGTAGTTTTTTAGCCCAGCGTTACCAGTTTTACTTAGCCCAGCAGGGACAAACTCTTTCAGGCGCTCATGAACTCTTGGACAGCCTCATCGAGCGAGATTTTGACTTGTATGCTGCGACAAATGGAATAACTGCCATTCAGACAGGGCGTTTGGCTCAATCTGGTCTAGCGCCTTATTTCAATCAAGTCTTTATCTCTGAACAATTGCAAACACAAAAACCTGATGCTCTATTTTATGAAAAAATCGGTCAGCAGATTGCAGGTTTTAGCAAAGAAAAGACGCTGATGATTGGAGATTCCCTAACCGCAGACATCCAAGGTGGTAATAATGCTGGGATTGACACGATTTGGTACAACCCTCATCGCGTTGAAAATCACACACAAGCCCAGCCGACTTACGAAGTCCATTCTTACCAAGACTTGCTGGATTATTTAGACAAACTGTAAAAAGTGGTTTAGCAAGCCACTTTTTGCTATAATAGAGGCAGTAAAAATGAAGGAGTCGGCTATGGAACACTCGTCTTGGCATGCTTTGATTAAGGCGCAATTACCTGAGGGTTATTTTGCGAAAATCAATCAGTTTATGAATCAGATCTATGTTCAGGGAACTGTTTATCCACCCAAGGAAAAGGTTTTTCAGGCTCTCTTGACCACACCCCTAGAAGACGTTAAGGTGGTGATTCTAGGGCAAGATCCCTATCACGGACCAGGTCAAGCGCAGGGCTTGAGTTTTTCTGTACCTGACTCTATCCCAGCTCCGCCATCCTTACAAAATATCTTGAAAGAATTGTCAGATGATCTTGGCGTTAAGAAATCTCATGATTTGACAGTTTGGGCTGAGCAAGGAGTCTTGCTTCTTAATGCTTGTTTGACAGTTCCGGCTGGACGGGCTAATGGTCATGCTGGGCAGATATGGGAGCCTTTTACGGATGCTGTGATTCAGGTGGTCAATCATCTAGATAGACCAGTCGTTTTTGTACTCTGGGGAGCTTATGCACGCAAGAAGAAGGCCTTGGTTACCAATCCTCATCACTTGATTATCGAATCAGCCCATCCCAGTCCTTTGTCAGTTTATAGAGGATTTTGGGGTTCCAAGCCTTTTTCCAAGGCTAATGCATTCTTAACAGAAACAGGACAAGAGCCAATCGATTGGCTTAGATAAGGAGAAAATATGCCTCAGTTAGCGACGATTTGCTACATTGATAACGGAAAAGAACTGCTCATGCTGCATCGTAATAAGAAACCCAATGATGTTCATGAAGGGAAATGGATTGGCGTGGGTGGTAAGCTAGAGCGAGGGGAAACTCCTCAGGAATGCGCTGCGCGTGAAATCCTTGAAGAAACAGGGCTCAAAGCTAAGCCAGTTCTAAAAGGTGTTATCACTTTTCCTGAATTTACGCCAGATTTAGACTGGTATACCTATGTTTTTAAGGTGACGGAGTTTGAGGGTGACTTGATTGACTGTAATGAGGGGACGCTAGAATGGGTTCCCTATGATGAGGTTTTGAGCAAGCCAACTTGGGAAGGTGACCATACTTTTGTTGAGTGGCTTTTAGAAGATAAACCTTTCTTTTCAGCCAAGTTTGTTTATGGTGGGGATAAATTGTTGGATACCCAAGTTGATTTCTATGAATAAAGGAGAAAGCAGATGCTACTAATCAAAAATGGTCGTGTAATGGATCCCAAGTCTGGTTTAGACCAAGTGTGTGATGTCTTGGTTCAAGATGGGAAAATTGTCAAAATTGCGCCTGAAATCAAGGAAGAAGGAGCAGATGTGCTTGATGCTACTGGTCTAGTCGTTGCTCCTGGCTTGGTCGATATTCATGTTCATTTCCGTGAACCTGGTCAAACACATAAAGAAGACATTCATACTGGTGCCCTAGCAGCCGCTGCAGGTGGTTTTACTACTGTCGTCATGATGGCTAATACTAGTCCAACTATCTCGGATGTAGAGACTTTGCAAGAAGTTCTCCAGTCAGCTGCCAAGGAGAAGATTAATGTCAAGACAGTTGCGACCATTACTAAGAATTTTAATGGCCAAGACTTGACTGACTTTAAGGCGCTTTTAGAAGCAGGTGCCGTTGGTTTTTCTGATGATGGTATTCCGCTTGAAAGCAGTAAAGTTGTCAAGGAAGCCATGGAGGAAGCCAAAAAGCTTAATACCTTTATCAGCCTTCATGAGGAAGATCCAGGTTTGAACGGTGTTCTTGGCTTTAATGAAAATATCGCTAAAGAACATTTCCATATCTGCGGTGCGACTGGGGTGGCTGAGTATGCTATGATGGCGCGTGATGTCATGATTGCCTATGCAACCAAGGCTCATGTCCATATCCAGCATTTGTCTAAGGAAGAAAGTGTTAAAGTAGTAGAGTTTGCTCAAGGATTGGGGGCTCAAGTCACAGCAGAAGTAGCGCCACAGCATTTCTCAAAAACAGAAGCACTTCTTTTGACACAGGGAAGTAATGCTAAGATGAATCCGCCGCTTCGTTTAGAATCAGACCGTCGTGCCGTTATCGAAGGTCTCAAGTCGGGCGTCATCACGGTTATTGCGACTGACCACGCGCCTCATCATGCAGATGAAAAAAATGTTGAGGATATTACTAAAGCGCCATCTGGTATGACAGGTTTGGAAACATCTCTTTCTCTCGGATTGACTTATTTGGTCGAAGCTGGTGAGTTAAGTTTGATGGAATTGCTCGAAAAGATGACATACAACCCAGCTAAACTTTATAACTTTGAAGCAGGTTACTTGGCTGAAAATGGTCCAGCGGACATCACTATTTTTGATGCTAAGGCTGACCGCCTTGTGGACTCCCATTTTGCTTCGAAAGCAGCTAATTCACCATTCATCGGTGAAACCTTAAAAGGGCAGGTTAAATATACCATCTGTAAGGGACAAATTGTCTATCAAAACTAGGTGGGAGTCTGCTCTGTAAACCAAAAGAATAGAGCGTCTATATGTACCAAACCCATCATTTTAAAGACAAGTTTATCTTATTTTTAAAGATATTTTTCCCTATCCTGATTTATCAATTTGCCAATTATTCTGCCTCATTTGTTGATACGACTATGACTGGCAAATACAATACCATGGACTTGGCTGGTGTATCTATGGCAACTAGTGTCTGGAATCCCTTCTTTACCTTTCTAACAGGTATTGTTTCAGCCTTGGTGCCTATCATTGGTCACCATCTTGGTCGAGGTAAAAAGGAAGAGGTTGCGTCTGATTTTTACCAGTTCATCTATCTGGCCTTGGGTCTATCTGTGGTCTTGCTGGGACTAGTACTTTTCCTGGCACCTCCTGTCTTGAACCATATCGGACTAGAAGCACCAGTGGCAGCAGTAGCGGTTCGCTATCTCTGGTTTTTATCTATCGGGATTATCCCCTTGTTGCTCTTTAGTGTCATTCGTTCCTTGCTGGATTCGCTTGGGTTGACCAAACTGTCTATGTACCTCATGCTTTTGTTACTTCCTCTCAATAGTGGATTTAACTATCTCTTGATTTACGGGGCATTTGGTGTTCCAGAACTGGGAGGTGCTGGTGCTGGTTTAGGAACATCCTTGGCCTACTGGGTCTTGCTGGGGATTTCTGTACTGGTTTTATTTAAACAGGAGAGGCTCAAAGCCTTGCACTTTGAGAAACGCATTCCACTTAATATGGATAAAATCAGGGAAGGAGTTCGTTTAGGTCTGCCTATTGGGGGAATTGTCTTTGCCGAAGTGGCTATCTTTTCCGTGGTTGGCTTGATTATGGCTAAGTTCTCGTCCTTGATTATCGCTAGTCATCAGTCAGCCATGAACTTTTCAAGTCTTATGTACGCATTTCCTATGAGTATCTCATCTGCTATGGCTATTGTCGTTTCCTATGAAGTGGGAGCCAAGCGATTTGATGATGCGAAAACCTATATTGGTTTAGGAAGATGGACAGCCTTCATTTTTGCAGGCTTCACCTTATCCTTCCTTTACATTTTTAGAGGAAATGTGGCCAGTCTTTATGGTAACGACCTAGAATTTATCGATTTGACAGCACGTTTTTTGACTTATAGTCTTTTCTTCCAGTTAGCAGATACCTTTGCGGCACCGCTTCAGGGAATTTTACGAGGTTATAAGGATACAGTTATCCCTTTTTACCTTGGTTTGGTTGGTTATTGGGGCGTAGCAATCCCAGTAGCTATGGTATTTGATTCCCTAACAGATTTTGGAGCTTATTCTTACTGGATTGGTTTGATTATTAGTCTAATTGTGAGTGGGGCGCTTTATCGTTGGCGTTTAACTGTGATTATGAAGAGATTTGAATTTTTAGAAAAATCTAAATGATAAAAAGTTTGTGAAAAAATATTCTTGATAAAGAAATCCCTTATTCCTATGGGGTTTTCTTTTTTATTTTGTGAAATTTACTTGAGAAAAACTTTGACAGTATTTCCCAAAAACGGTAAAATAGTAAGGTAAGAAGAAAGTTAGAAAGGCAAGAAGATGTCAATTTTAGATAAAAATCTTTTGCTAGAAATGTTCCGCAAGATGGAAGAAATCCGTCGTATGGACTTAAAAATTGCACAATTAGTAAAGAAAGGGAAAGTGCCAGGAATGACGCACTTTTCTGTTGGAGAGGAAGCCGCTAACGTGGGGGCTATGTTAGCTCTCAATCCAGATGATCTAATTACATCAAACCACCGTGGTCATGGACAAGCTATTGCCAAAGGAATTGACCTCAATGGAATGATGGCTGAAATCCTCGGTAAATACACTGGAACCTGTAAAGGTAAAGGTGGATCTATGCATATTGCTGACCTTGATGCTGGTAACCTCGGTGCCAATGGTATCGTAGGTGGTGGTATGGGAATAGCTGTTGGTGCAGCCCTCAGTCAGCAAATGCAGAATACTGGAAAAATCGTCGTCTGCTTCTTTGGAGATGGAGCTACTAACGAAGGTGTCTTCCACGAAGCAGTGAACATGGCTTCTATCTGGAACCTGCCAGTCATTTTCTATTGCATTAACAACGGTTACGGTATCTCTGCGGATATCAAGAAAATGACCAATGTGGAGCATATCCATCAACGTAGCGCCGCTTATGGGATTCCTGGAATGTTCATCGAAGATGGAAACAATGTCATCGATGTCTATGAAGGATTTAAGAAAGCTGTAGATCATGTTCGCAGTGGCAATGGGCCTGTATTGATTGAAAGTGTAACTTATCGCTGGCTTGGTCACTCATCATCTGACCCTGGTAAATATCGTACACGTGAAGAAGTGGAATTGTGGAAACAAAAAGACCCGATCGAAAACCTCCGCAAGTACCTCATTGAAAACACTATTGCAAGTGCCGAAGAATTGGAAGAAATCCAAGCGCAAGTCAAGGAAGCAGTAGAAGCTTCTGTTAAATTTGCAGAGGAAAGTCCATTCCCACCGCTTGAATCAGCATTTGAAGATATTTACGCAGACTAAGGAGAAAGAGATAAAATGGAAACAAAAACAATGTCCTTCCGTGACACCATTATCCTTGCTATGTCTGAGGAAATGCGTCGCGATGAAAATGTGTTCTTGATGGGAGAAGATGTCGGTGTCTTTGGAGGAGACTTCGGTACTTCTGTTGGAATGCTTGAAGAATTTGGTCCAGAACGTGTCCGTGACTGCCCGATTTCTGAAGCTGCCATTTCAGGAGCAGCAGCAGGAGCAGCCATGACAGGCCTTCGTCCAATCGTCGATATGATCTTCATGGATTTCTCGGTTATTGCCATGGACAATATCGTCAACCAAGCCGCTAAAACTCGTTACATGTTTGGTGGTAAAGGTCAGGCTCCAATGACCGTTCGATGCGCTGCTGGTAACGGAGTTGGTTCTGCAGCCCAGCACTCGCAATCACTAGAGTCTTGGTTTACTCACATTCCTGGACTTAAGGTTGTAGCACCTGGAACACCTGCGGACATGAAAGGACTGCTTAAGTCTTCTATCCGTGATAATAACCCTGTTATTATTCTTGAGTACAAGTCAGAATTTAACCAAAAAGGGGAAGTACCAGTTGATCCAGACTACACGATTCCACTTGGGGTTGGCGAAATTAAACGTGAAGGTACGGATGTAACAGTTGTTACTTATGGAAAAATGCTCCGCCGTGTGGTTCAAGCTGCTGAAGAATTAGCAGAAGAAGGCATTTCTGTTGAGATTGTTGACCCACGTACCCTTGTTCCGCTTGATAAGGATATCATCATCAACTCAGTGAAGAAGACTGGTAAGGTTGTTCTGGTCAACGATGCCCACAAAACAAGTGGCTATATCGGAGAGATTTCAGCAATTATTTCAGAGTCAGAGGCATTTGACTATCTAGATGCACCAATTCGTCGTTGTGCAGGAGAAGATGTACCAATGCCTTACGCGCAAAACCTAGAAAATGCAATGATTCCAACAGTTGAAAGCATCAAAGATGCCATCCGTAAAACATATAACAAAGAATAGAGTTACATAAGATAAGTTATGTAAAATAACAGTTGTTTTTAACTTTAGTAACTTGAGATATGTATTGTACCCAAGTTATTTGCAAATTTGCGACAGGAGAGAGTCGAATCGATGTTATTCGACGAACGACTTAGTAAGTCTACTAGGTTGACCGCCTAATAGCGGCAACCGTAGCAACTTGAGATACGTGTTGTATCCAAGTTGCTTGAAGAGTTGAGCACGGGCTAAAGTCTGTGTGAAAAAGATAAACTTTCCTAGAAACTAAAGTTTCTTCGTCAAGTTTCCTATTTTCACTTTGACTTTTGACGCCCTTAGTATCATTTAATTGAATTCGGACGGAGGTCTGCGAAAAAAAGATAGATTTCCTTGTGTTCATCGAACACATCGTCAATCTCCTATTTTTTCATTGCCCTCTTCGTCCTTAATATCTTAGTATAGAATTGGAGAGGTCATGGCTGATGACAAGCTAAGAGCGACTCCTGCAGCTAGAAAGTTAGCGGATGATTTAGGAATCAACCTCTACGACGTTTCTGGCTCAGGTGCAAACGGTCGTGTCCACAAAGAAGACGTGGAAACTTATAAAGACACAAACGTGGTTCGCATTTCGCCACTTGCAAAACGAATTGCCCTCGAACATAACATTGCTTGGCAGGAAATTCAAGGAACTGGTCATCGTGGTAAAATCATGAAGAAGGATGTTTTGGCCTTGCTTCCTGAAAATATTGAAAACGAGACCATCAAGTCTCCTGCTCAGATTGAAAAAGTGGAAGAAGTTCCTGATAATGTAACACCATACGGTGAAATTGAACGTATTCCAATGACACCAATGCGTAAGGTTATTGCCCAACGGATGGTTGAATCTTACCTAACTGCTCCAACCTTCACCCTCAACTATGAAGTTGATATGACTGAAATGTTAGCTCTTCGTAAGAAGGTTCTTGAGCCAATCATGGAAGCAACTGGGAAGAAGACTACTGTAACAGACCTTCTTTCACTTGCAGTTGTTAAGACTCTTATGAAACACCCATACATCAACGCTTCATTGACAGAAGATGACAAGACCATTATCACTCATAACTATGTCAATCTTGCCATGGCAGTTGGGATGGATAATGGATTGATGACACCTGTCGTTTACAATACGGAGAAGATGACTCTTTCAGAGTTGGTTGTAGCCTTTAAAGATGTGATTGGCCGTACCTTGGATGGTAAATTGGCTCCAAGTGAACTGCAAAATTCAACATTTACAATCAGTAATTTGGGAATGTTTGGCGTTCAGTCCTTTGGTCCTATCATCAACCAACCAAACTCAGCTATCCTTGGTGTCAGTTCGACAATCGAGAAGCCAGTTGTCGTCAATGGTGAAATTGTGATTCGCCCTATCATGAGCCTAGGATTGACCATTGACCACCGTGTCGTAGATGGTATGGCTGGTGCTAAGTTTATGAAAGACTTGAAAGCCTTGATTGAAAATCCAATCTCAATGTTGATTTAAGAACAAGAGTATTCATTTTTAAGATATAGATAAAGGAAGGAAGACATGGCCTTAGAAGTAATTATGCCAAAAGCCGGCGTGGATATGACAGAAGGACAAATCGTCCAATGGAATAAAAAAGTCGGAGAATTTGTAAAAGAAGGAGAAATCCTTTTGGAAATCATGACTGACAAAGTCAGCATGGAATTGGAAGCCGAAGAAGATGGGTACTTGATTGCCATTCTCAAAGGAGATGGTGAAACTGTCCCTGTAACGGAAGTTATCGGTTACCTTGGTGAAGAAGGGGAAAACATCCCAACAGCTGGAGCAGCAGCCCCAGAAGCTAGCCCTGCACCTGCAGCAAGTGCTTCAAACGATGATGGTAAAAGCGATGATGCTTTTGATATTGTTGTGATTGGTGGAGGTCCTGCTGGTTATGTTGCAGCCATTAAAGCTGCCCAACTCGGTGGTAAGGTTGCCCTTGTTGAGAAATCTGAACTCGGTGGAACCTGCTTGAACCGTGGATGTATCCCAACTAAGACCTACCTTCACAACGCTGAAATCATCGAAAACATCGGTCATGCAGCAAATCGTGGTATCGTGATTGAAAATCCTAACTTCACTGTTGATATGGACAAACTCCTTGAAACCAAGTCTAAGGTTGTCAATACTTTGGTTGGTGGTGTTGCAGGACTTCTTCGTAGCTACGGAGTTACTGTTCATAAGGGTATCGGTACTATTACTAAAGACAAGAATGTTTTGGTAAATGGTTCAGAATTGCTTGAAACCAAGAAAATCATCCTTGCCGGTGGTTCAAAAGTCAGCAAGATTAACGTACCTGGTATGGAATCTCCACTTGTCATGACTAGTGACGACATTCTTGAAATGAACGAAGTGCCAGAAAGCCTTGTTATCATCGGTGGTGGAGTTGTTGGTATTGAACTTGGTCAGGCCTTCATGACATTTGGTTCAAAAGTGACTGTTATCGAAATGATGGACCGTATCGTGCCAGCTATGGATGCAGAAGTGTCTAAGAATCTTCGCTTGATCCTTGAACGTAAAGGAATGACCATCTTGACTGGTACTAAACTGCAAGAAATCATTGAGGAAAATGGTCAACTTCGTATCAAGGTTGAAGGAAAAGACGATATTATCGCAAGCAAAGCCCTTCTTTCAATCGGTCGTGTGCCAGACCTTGAAGGTATTGGAGAGGTTGAGTTTGAATTGGATCGTGGTCGTATCAAGGTCAACGAATACATGGAAACTTCTGTTCCAGGTATTTACGCACCAGGTGACATCAACGGTACTAAGATGTTGGCTCACGCAGCCTTCCGTATGGGGGAAATTGCCGCTGAAAATGCTCTTAAAGGAAATCATGCTGTTGCCAAATTGAATTTGACTCCTGCAGCCATCTATACTCTTCCTGAAGTAGCAGCAGTAGGTTTGACAGAAGAACAAGCCCGTGAGAAATACGATGTTGCTATCGGTAAATTCAACTTTGCGGCTAACGGACGTGCCATTGCCTCAGATGCAGCTCAAGGTTTCGTAAAAGTCATCGCTGATAAGAAATACGGAGAAATCCTTGGTGTCCATATCATTGGTCCTGCAGCTGCAGAATTGATTAACGAGGCATCAAGCATTATCGAAATGGAAATCACTGTTGAAGAAATGCTGAAGACTATCCACGGACACCCAACCTACTCTGAAGTGATGTACGAAGCATTTGCGGATGTTTTAGGAATGGCCATCCATTCACCTAAGAAAAAATAAAAGAAAGATAGATTAGACTGGAAAGGTGTTTTCCAGTCTCTATCGTATAAAGGGATATCATGAAATATATTATCAATCATTCAAACGACACTGCCTTTAATATCGCCTTGGAAGAATATGCCTTTAAACACCTTTTGGATGAGGATCAAATCTTCCTACTTTGGATTAACAAGCCCTCTATCATTGTTGGTCGTCACCAGAATACCATCGAAGAAATCAACCGTGATTATGTTCGAGAAAATGGTATTGAGGTGGTCCGCCGTATCAGCGGTGGTGGAGCTGTTTACCACGATTTAAATAACCTCAACTACACGATCATTTCAAAAGAAGATGAAAACAAGGCTTTTGACTTCAAGAGCTTCTCAACTCCAGTTATCAATACACTAGCTCAACTTGGGGTTAAAGCTGAGTTCACAGGCCGTAATGACCTTGAGATTGATGGTAAGAAGTTCTGCGGCAATGCCCAAGCCTATATCAATGGCCGTATCATGCACCACGGTTGCTTGCTCTTTGACGTTGATTTGTCAGTCCTCGCAAATGCCCTTAAGGTTTCAAAAGACAAATTTGAGTCAAAAGGTGTGAAATCTGTTCGTGCTCGTGTGACTAATATTATCAATGAATTACCAGAAAAAATCACAGTCGAAGAATTCCGTGATTTGCTCTTGGAATACATGAAAAAAGAATACCCAGAGATGACTGAATACGTTTTTTCTGAGGAAGAATTGGCTGAAATCAATCGCATCAAGGATACCAAGTTTGGTACTTGGGACTGGAACTACGGGAAATCACCTGAATTTAACGTCCGTCGTGGAACCAAATTCACTAGTGGTAAGGTGGAAGTCTTTGCTAATATCGTCGAATCAAAAATCCAAGACATCAAAATTTATGGGGATTTCTTTGGTATCGAAGACGTTGCGGCTGTAGAAGATGTCCTCCGTGGAGTGAAATACGAACGCGAAGATGTCCTTAAGGCGCTAGAAAGCATTGACATTACTCGCTACTTTGCTGGTATTAGCCGTGAAGAAATTGCTGAAGCGGTAGTAGAGTAAAGAAAAGCTATTTGTTAGTCATTGTGGGTTGCAGAAAAGATATTATCTGGATAGGACAAGTCTTAAAACCTGCTGAACGAGAATCAAAAAGAACTCACTTCCAATGCTTAATAAAAAAACTCGGAAGTTTGTCCTGAATCAACTAAATACGACTATTTGCAATTGAATATAGAGATGAGAAGGTCAGCAGTAGATTATCTGTAAGGTGACACAGACATGAGTTGTTTTTGATTTCCACATAGTATTAACACCCCAAAAGACTATTATTTCTATAGTTGAACTATACCTCAAAAGTTAGATAGAGAAAATCTAATTTTTGAGGTATTTTGCAATTCTTAATTTAGGCTCTTTTTAGTATCAAAAAATATTGAAGAAAAATGTAGACGTAGCCTTTCAACTTAATCCTATTTATTGCTTACTATCCAATATAATTGAAAAGGATGGAAAAAAGGATAAATTTATGATATACTTTATTTTAAAGACCTTATTAGAAATCTTGAAAGAGTATTGAAAACTTAGAATGAGAAAAATTGTTATCAATGGTGGATTACCACTACAAGGTGAAATCACTATTAGTGGTGCTAAAAATAGCGTTGTGGCCTTAATTCCAGCTATTATATTGGCTGATGATGTGGTGACTTTGGATTGCGTTCCAGATATCTCGGATGTAGCAAGTCTTGTCGAAATCATGGAATTGATGGGAGCTACTGTTAAGCGTTATGACGATGTATTGGAGATTGATCCAAGAGGTGTTCAAAATATTCCAATGCCTTATGGTAAAATTAACAGTCTTCGTGCATCTTACTATTTTTATGGGAGCCTCTTAGGCCGTTTTGGTGAAGCGACAGTTGGTTTACCGGGAGGATGTGATCTTGGTCCTCGTCCGATTGACTTACACCTTAAGGCTTTTGAAGCTATGGGTGCCACTGTTAGCTACGAGGGAGATAACATGAAGTTATCTGCTAAAGATATAGGACTTCATGGTGCAAGTATCTACATGGATACGGTTAGTGTGGGTGCGACGATTAATACGATGATTGCTGCGGTTAAAGCGAATGGTCGTACCATTATTGAAAATGCAGCCCGTGAACCTGAAATTATTGATGTAGCTACCCTCTTGAATAATATGGGTGCCCATATTCGCGGTGCAGGAACTAATATCATCATTATTGATGGTGTTGAAAGATTACATGGAACCCGTCATCAGGTGATTCCAGACCGTATAGAAGCTGGAACCTATATTTCCTTAGCTGCTGCAGTCGGCAAGGGGATTCGTATAAATAATGTTCTTTACGAACACCTAGAAGGATTTATTGCTAAGCTGGAAGAAATGGGAGTGAGAATGACTGTATCTGAAGACAGCATTTTTGTCGAAGAGCAGTCTAATTTGAAAGCAATCAATATTAAGACAGCTCCTTACCCAGGCTTTGCAACTGATTTACAACAACCGATTACCCCACTTTTACTAAGAGCGAATGGTCGTGGTACAATTGTCGATACGATTTACGAAAAACGTGTAAATCATGTTTTTGAACTAGCAAAGATGGATGCGGACATTTCGACGACAAATGGTCATATTTTGTACACAGGTGGTCGTGATTTACGTGGAGCCAGTGTTAAAGCAACTGACCTGAGAGCTGGTGCAGCCTTAGTTATTGCTGGTTTGATGGCCGAGGGGCAAACTGAAATTACAAATATCGAGTTTATCTTACGTGGTTATTCTGATATTATTGAAAAATTACGTAATCTAGGAGCGGATATTACACTTGTTGAAGAATAAACCGTAGAGGTGTTTATGAATATTTGGACCAAATTAGCAATGTTTTCTTTTTTTGAAACGGATCGCTTGTATTTGCGTCCTTTCTTTTTTAGTGATAGTCAAGACTTCCATGAGATAGCCTCAAATCCTGAAAATTTACAATTTATTTTCCCAACTCAGGCAAGTCTGGAAGAAAGTCAATATGCACTGGCCAATTACTTTATGAAGTCCCCTTTGGGAGTGTGGGCTATTTGTGACCAGAAAAATCAACAAATGATTGGTTCTATTAAATTTGAGAAGTTAGATGAAATCAAAAAAGAAGCTGAGCTTGGCTATTTTTTGAGAAAAGATGCTTGGTCGCAAGGATTTATGACAGAGGTTGTTAGAAAAATTTGTCAACTTTCTTTTGAGGAATTTGGTTTAAAACAATTGTCCATTATTACCCACCTTGAAAATGAAGCTAGCCAAAGAGTTGCTCTTAAGGCTGGATTTAGTTTGTTCCGTCAGTTTAAGGGAAGTGATCGCTACACAAGAAAAATGCGGGATTATCTTGAATTTCGGTATGTAAAAGGAGAATTCAATGAGTAAGCATCAGGAAATTCTAAGCTATTTGGAGGAATTACCAGTAGGTAAAAGGGTCAGTGTTCGTAGTATTTCCAATCATCTGGGAGTCAGTGATGGAACAGCCTATCGTGCTATCAAGGAAGCTGAAAACCGTGGAATTGTGGAGACCCGTCCTAGGAGTGGTACTATCCGTGTTAAATCCCAGAAAGTTGCGATTGAAAGATTAACTTTTGCTGAAATTGCAGAAGTGACTTCTTCTGAGGTGCTGGCTGGGCAAGAAGGTTTAGAGAGAGAATTTAGTAAGTTTTCAATTGGTGCAATGACTGAACAAAATATCTTGTCTTACCTTCACGATGGGGGGCTCTTGATTGTCGGAGACCGAACCCGTATTCAGTTGCTAGCCTTGGAAAATGAAAATGCAGTTCTGGTTACAGGGGGATTTCAGGTTCATAATGATGTACTTAAACTGGCCAATCAAAAAGGGATTCCGGTTCTGAGAAGCAAGCATGACACATTCACCGTCGCGACCATGATCAATAAAGCCTTGTCAAATGTCCAAATCAAGACTGATATTCTGACAGTTGAGAAACTTTATCGCCCTAGTCATGAGTATGGTTTTCTGAGAGAGACCGACACCGTTAAAGATTATTTGGACTTAGTTCGTAAGAATCGTAGCAGTCGTTTCCCTGTTATCAATCAACATCAGATCGTTGTTGGGGTTGTTACTATGAGAGATGCGGGTGATAAGTCACCAAGTACCACAATTGATAAAGTCATGTCTCGTAGTCTATTTTTAGTTGGATTATCGACAAATATTGCCAATGTGAGTCAACGGATGATTGCTGAAGACTTTGAAATGGTACCAGTTGTTCGAAATAATCAAACCTTGCTTGGAGTTGTGACACGACGAGATGTCATGGAGAAGATGAGTCGTTCCCAAGTTTCGGCTCTACCAACTTTTTCTGAGCAGATTGGTCAAAAACTTTCTTATCACCATGATGAAGTCGTCATTACAGTGGAACCCTTTATGCTAGAGAAGAACGGTGTTTTGGCTAATGGTGTATTGGCAGAGATACTGACTCATATGACCCAAGATTTAGTTGTGAATAGTGGGCGCAATCTCATCATTGAGCAGATGCTGATCTACTTTTTGCAGGCTGTTCAGATAGATGATATACTGCGCATTCAAGCACGCACTATCCATCATACTAGACGGTCAGCTATTATTGATTACGATATTTATCATGGTCACCAGATTGTTTCAAAGGCAAATGTGACCGTTAAAATTAATTAGAAACTAGGAGAAAAAATGATAACATTAAAATCAGCTCGTGAAATCGAAGCTATGGACAAGGCTGGAGATTTTCTAGCAAGTATTCATATCGGCTTACGTGATTTGATTAAGCCTGGCGTAGATATGTGGGAAGTGGAAGAGTATGTTCGCCGTCGTTGTAAAGAAGAAAATTTCCTTCCGCTTCAGATTGGGGTTGACGGTGCCATGATGGACTATCCTTATGCTACCTGTTGCTCTCTTAATGATGAAGTGGCTCATGCTTTCCCTCGTCACTATATCTTGAAAGATGGTGATTTGCTCAAAGTTGATATGGTTTTGGGAGGTCCTATTGCTAAATCTGACCTGAATGTCTCAAAATTAAACTTCAACAATGTTGAGCAAATGAAGAAATACACCCAGAGCTATTCTGGTGGTTTAGCAGACTCATGTTGGGCTTATGCTGTTGGTACACCGTCCGAAGAAGTGAAAAACTTGATGGATATAACCAAAGAAGCTATGTACAAGGGGATTGAGCAAGCTGTTGTTGGGAACCGTATTGGTGATATTGGTGCAGCCATTCAAGAATACGCTGAAAGTCGTGGTTACGGTGTAGTGCGTGATTTGGTTGGTCATGGTGTTGGCCCAACCATGCACGAAGAACCAATGGTTCCTAACTATGGTATTGCTGGTCGTGGACTCCGTCTTCGTGAAGGAATGGTCTTAACCATTGAACCAATGATCAATACAGGTGACTGGGAAATTGATACAGATATGAAGACTGGCTGGGCCCATAAGACCATTGATGGTGGCCTATCTTGCCAATATGAACACCAATTCGTGATTACGAAAGATGGACCTGTTATCTTGACTAGTCAAGGTGAAGAAGGGACTTATTAAAATAAGTAAAATTAGATTGAAGAAAAAGTGCCTCTTTGGACAATTTTCTTCAATTTTTTCTTTTATCTATAGTGAAATGAAAAAACCGAACAATTTGATTGAGAAATTCAAATCAATTTCTAACAATGTTTTAGAAAACATAGTGTACTATTAAAGAGTTTGTTTCATATAATATAATTGCAAAAATAGTTAACCGTAGCAAACTTGATACAAATTTTAATATTTATAGTACAATAGGTTTAAATTCTTAAGAAAGTTGGTTCTTTATTGGAAACGATAGTATTTTCAATCTCCGTTTTTTTAGCAGGGATTTTGTCCTTCTTTTCCCCTTGTATTTTTCCTCTGTTACCAGTTTATGCTGGAATTTTATTGGATGATCAGGAAAGTGCAAAAAGCTTCTCTCTTTTTGGAAGAAAAGTCGCTTGGTCAGGTTTGATTCGAACACTTTGCTTTATTGCAGGTATCTCTCTCATTTTCTTTATCTTAGGATTTGGTGCTGGTTACCTTGGTAATATTCTCTATGCCAATTGGTTTCGCTATACCATGGGTACGATTATCATTATTTTGGGCCTTCACCAGATGGAAATTTTTCATTTTAAGAAATTAGAGGTTCAAAAAAGCTTTACTTTTAAGAAATCAGAAGCCAATCGTTATTGGTCGGTCTTTTTACTCGGTATTACCTTTAGCTTCGGTTGGACGCCTTGTATCGGTCCAGTTTTGAGTTCTGTTTTAGCGCTTGCGGCTTCTGGTGGCAATGGCGCTTGGCAAGGAGCAATCTATACCTTGATTTACACTCTAGGGATGGCCATTCCTTTCTTGGTATTGGCCCTAGCTTCAGGTGTAGTAATGCCATATTTTAGTAAAATCAAGCGTCATATGATGCTACTGAAGAAAATTGGTGGTTTGCTCATTATTTTAATGGGAATTTTATTACTATTAGGACAAGTAAATGTTCTAGCTGGAATTTTTGAATAAAGGAGAAAAAGATGAAAAAAGTAATATTTGCTGGCTTAAGCTTCTTGTCATTAGTTGTACTGATGGCCTGCGGTGAGGAAGAAACTAAAAAGACTCAAGCAGCACAACAGCCAAAACAACAAACGACTGTACAACAAATTGCTGTTGGAAAAGATGCTCCAGACTTCACATTGCAATCTATGGATGGTAAAGAAGTTAAGTTATCTGATTATAAGGGTAAAAAAGTCTATTTGAAGTTTTGGGCTTCTTGGTGTGGTCCATGTAAGAAAAGTATGCCTGAGTTGCTGGAACTAGCTGCAAAACCAGATCGCGATTTTGAAATTCTTAGTGTCATTGCACCGGGTATTCAAGGCGAAAAAACTGTTGAGCAATTCCCACAATGGTTCCAAGATCAAGGTTATAAGGATATCCCAGTTCTTTATGATACCAAAGCAACCACCTTCCAAGCTTATCAAATTCGAAGCATTCCTACAGAATATCTAATTGATAGTCAAGGAAAGATTGGAAAGATTCAATTTGGTGCTATCAGTAATGCGGATGCAGAAGCAGCCTTTAAAGAAATGAACTAGCATAGATAAAGAGAATCTGATTACAAATTTCATGGTATAATAGATGGTAACCGTAACGTTGCCGTCTTTTTTGTCGGCCAATAGAAAGAGAAGAGAATGTTAAAGAAAAATGATATTGTAGAAGTTGAAATTGTTGATTTGACCCATGAAGGCGCAGGAGTTGCCAAGGTGGATGGTTTGGTATTCTTTGTCGAGAATGCTTTACCAAGTGAAAAACTCCTCATGCGTGTCCTCAAGGTTAATAAAAAGATTGGTTTTGGGAAGGTTGAAGAATACCTTGTTCAATCACCACACCGTAATCAAGATTTAGATTTGGCTTACCTGCGTTCAGGAATCGCGGATTTAGGTCATCTTGCCTATCCAGAACAGCTCAAGTTTAAAACCAAGCAAGTTAAGGACAGTCTCTACAAGATTGCAGGAATTGCTGATGTAGAGGTTGCTGAAACTTTAGGTATGGAAAATCCAGTCAAGTACCGTAACAAAGCACAGGTCCCTGTCCGCCGAGTGAATGGTATCTTGGAAACTGGATTTTTCCGTAAGAATTCTCATGACCTCATGCCTCTAGAAGATTTCTTTATCCAAGATCCTGTGATTGATGAGGTAGTAGTAGGCCTACGTGACTTGCTCCGCCGTTATGATTTGAAACCATATGATGAAAAGGAACAATCTGGCTTGATTCGGAACCTCGTGGTGCGTCGTGGGCACTATTCAGGGCAAATCATGGTCATTTTGGTGACAACTCGTCCTAAAGTTTTTCGTGTTGACCAATTGATTGAACAACTAATCAAGCAGTTCCCAGAGATTGTGTCTGTTATGCAAAATATCAATGACCAGAACACTAATGCTATTTTTGGTAAGGAATGGCGTACGCTTTATGGACAAGATTTTATCACTGACCAGATGTTGGGAAATGACTACCAAATCTCTGGTCCCGCTTTTTACCAAGTCAATACTGAAATGGCTGAAAAACTTTATCAAACAGCCATTGACTTTGCAGCATTAAAAAAAGATGACGTGGTCATTGATGCTTATTCTGGTATCGGGACGATTGGCCTCTCTGTTGCGAAACACGTCAAAGAAGTTTATGGTGTTGAAGTAATTCCAGAAGCGGTTGAGAATAGCAAGAAGAATGCTCAACTGAACAATGTTTCAAACGCCCACTATGTCTGCGACACAGCTGAAAACGCTATGAAGAATTGGCTCAAAGACGGTATTCAACCAAGTGTTATCTTGGTTGATCCTCCACGCAAGGGCTTAACCGAAAGCTTTATCAAGGCAAGTAGCCAAACAGGAGCAGACCGCATTGCCTATATCTCATGCAATGTCGCTACTATGGCGCGTGATATCAAACTCTACCAAGAATTGGGATATGAGTTGAAGAAAGTCCAGCCGGTTGATCTTTTCCCGCAAACGCATCATGTTGAATGTGTGAGTTTGTTAGTGAAACGCAGTTAGTTCTCAAAAAAGTTGATTTGTGATAGTAATAATCAAATTCTTCATTTCATTATAGATGTTGCATTATATAAAAATGACATGATTTAATTATAACTAAAGTCTGTAAAAGTAGAGAGATAGCTAAACAGGATTGATTTTATTAATGAAATTTTAGAACATAGAATATATAGGAGTAAAAAATGAAATTTGAAAAATATACTAAATTAGATGATTTGTCTAGAAAGTTTGCATTGACAAATGAACAATTATTTGAGTATCTATTTTTAAATGATATTGAAATATTTAACGAAAATGACGATATAGATTTATCAGATTCGAAAATAAAAGAACTTCTTGAAAGGCTTAATGCAACAAAACAGAAAAACCATAAAAACAAATCAGGACTCAAATCTATTAAAATAGAAGGACTTTTTGGGAAATATAATTGTAATCTTATTTTTGAAAATGATATTTCAATTTGGATTTCTGAAAATGGAGTTGGTAAAACAACAATATTAACTATAATAGTCGCTATTTTAACAGGAGATGCAAGAACTCTGTATGATATAAATTTTAAAAAGATTTCAGTTAATATATACAATAAGAGTTATATTATTGATAAACAAAAATCTGCATCATTCAAAGATAAAGATAGTATAAAATACAAAGAACGACACGTGATGTATTTATTACATGATTTGGAGAGATACCTTCCTGGAAACTTTGTCAGAAAAATTAGAAATGATATTATTCATCAGAAATATACAGACTCATCTATATTTGATGAAATAATTTATAGATTGAGGTACGATGAAAGATATAATAACGATGAGATAAATCAAATAATTCAAAGTATTAAAGATTTGCAGTATGGTAATTTGTACGAAGAGATATATAAGATTAAAGATAAATTAAAGGAAGAAATTGTTTTTTACCCAACATATAGACGTGTAGAAGTAGGTTTTGAAAAAGTATTTTCTTCTAGCTCTAAAAAATTTATAGACGGAAACTTAACTTCTAAATATATGGGATTTGGTATGAGCGATGTTAAAAATAGAATAAAAAATCTATTGGGTAAATTACGTAAAGATGCAAATGCTGCGTATATTGAGATGAATGCAAATATCATTAGTGAATTATTAGAAGATAGCATTGCTAATTATCTGGATGATTTTGGGAATATTGATATGCGTAAGGTAGATGTAGTTATTAAAAGAATTGGTGAAGATAGAATAGATAATATTGAGAAGTTAAGACCATTCCTAGAATCTAAAGAATTTGATACACATAATTCTAATATAGAGTTTTTAATTTATTATCTTCAGAAGTTAGTCAATATCTATAATTCTCAGGAGGCTATTGATAAAAAATTAAGTAAGTTTGCACAGGTTTGTTCTAAGTATCTTTCAGGAAAAAAAATAGAGTATGATGAAACCATGTTGACCATGAATGTGTTTGATGTTGATGATTGTAAAATTGATTTTGATGATCTTTCCTCCGGAGAGAAACAGATAGTTTCAATATTTTCTAAGGTTTATTTAGATGTTACCTCTCCTTGCATTTTTATAATAGATGAACCAGAAATTTCATTATCTATTGAGTGGCAAAAAGAATTCTTAAAAGACATTTACGATTCAGAAAAAGTAGCTTTACTTATTGCAACAACTCACTCTCCATTTATATTTAAAAATGGATATGTTGATTATGTAAAAGAATTAGAAATGTCAAAGGAGAAGAAAAATGTCGCGAAAAGATAAAATGAATGAGGAGGCAGATTGTATAGAAACTATTTTTCTTAGTTATACGCAGACTAAGTCGTCTCAAAAAATGTTTCTATTCTTTGAAGGAGCAGATGATTTTAAATATTATTGTCCAAGAATATCTATTTTATGCAATGAAAAAGAATATAAAAAGTATGATTGTAATGGAAAACAAAATGTACTTAGAATACATGATATGATAATCAACCAAACCCAAAAAGATAGTAAAACTATAAAAATGTTTTTTGTTGATAAGGATTTTGATGATAATTCAAATATTAATAACGAAATATATGTTACTCCAACTTATTCAATCGAAAATTTATATTTTACTGATGTTGCAATAAAAAATATGATATTAGCAGAAATGGGGTTATCAGAGCACTCTAAATATGATAAGGATGATTTTATGACTGCATATAATTATATTATAGAATATAGGAATAAAATAATTAAGGATATACTTTATGGAAATGCTTGTTATTCACTGCAAATAAAAAAATCATACGGAATGGTTATTAACAAGCCGAACTTGACTCCTATAAAGAAATATGATGAAATCGTTAAAATTTTAAAACCTGAAGATATTGAATCAAGAATTAAAGGATATATCAAAATATCAGAGGATGAAATTGATACAGAATACGAAAGATTAAATTCTGATTCGATAAGATTAATACGTGGAAAATATTTGTTAGAAAAAATGCCGAAATGTATTAACAAAATAGTGGAAGAATCTAATAAAGGAGTGAATCATGAAGGGCATTTATTTTCAAAGAAAAGATGCATGCGTTTAAACACATCAGAATTAAGCTTAATTTCAGACTTATCAAATTATGCAGAGACACCGAAATGTCTATCTGCATATATACTAGAAAGAGTTTCTGTTATATAGATTTCACATCTTCTGATTATCATAAAAATAGGTTTGATTTTTGAAAATCAAGAAATTCAGTATTCACAACTTTGCATTCTTCAAATAAAGAAGGAATTAAACTTGCACTGTATATAATAAAGAAAGTTTTAAATCACATTTCATGTAACCTCCATCTCTTTTATCAGAATAGAGGAAAATGTTTGATAAAACTTTAAAGCAATCCCAAGAATTACGCAAAATTCTAACTGATATTTTCAACAAATAATGAATAAGTATGGAATCAATAACTTATAATATAACGAGTGATGAAATCAATGTCATTAAGTCATTGAACTAAATATTTGAATAGGAGGTATGATTGAGATTATTATATCCTATTCTTTATTCGCAGTGGATCTTTTTCTACAACAAATATTATAGATCCAGAAAATGTCGGTTTGTTTTTTTAATGTTGAATCTTGTAAACTTGCTAAATAAACTAGAATCAAGTACAGTGAGTTTAGATAGTTCTATATGTATAGTTTATAGCTCAATATAAATATATCAGTCTAATACAGCATTAAAGAAGTAAATGGGAGACAAAAAAGTTTCTTAGTTGGTTCGTATTGTTCTTTTAAATGTTTAAGGAGAAAATTAATGAAAAAAGCAATGGTAATTATCAACCCTACCTCTGGTGGGGAAAAGGCCTTGGATTACAAAGAAAAGCTGGAGAATAAAGTAAAAGAATACTTTGAGCACGTAGAAACCAAAATTACTGAAAAAGCTTTGGATGCAACACATTTTGCTGAAGAAGCTTCTAGTGAGCAGTACGATGCAGTGGTTGTGTTTGGTGGAGATGGGACTGTCAATGAAGTCATTTCGGGTATTGCTGAGAGAGACTACATTCCTAAGTTGGGTATTATCCCAGGCGGTACGGGTAATCTCATTACAAAACTGTTGGAAATCAATCAAGACATAGATGGCGCAATTGATGAACTCGATTTTAACTTAACCAATAAGATTGATATCGGAAAAGTGAATGACAATTATTTTGGTTATATCTTTAGTATCGGTTCTCTGCCAGAAGCGATTCACAATGTTGAAATTGAAGATAAGACAAAATTTGGTATTCTTGCCTATGCTGTAAATACCATGAAGTCTGTCATGACGGATCAGGTCTTTAACATTAAGGTGGAGACAGAAAATGGAAATTATGTTGGTGAAGCTAGCCATGTTTTGGTTCTCTTGACAAATTACTTTGCTGATAAGAAAATCTTTGAAGAAAACAAGGACGGCTATGCCAACATTTTGATTCTGAAAGATGCGTCTCTATTCTCCAAATTATCCGTCATTCCTGATTTACTAAAAGGGGATGTTGTCAGCAATGATAATATTGAGTATATCAGAGCGCGAAATATTAAAATTTCTTCAGATAGTGAATTAGAGTCAGATGTTGACGGTGATAAGTCAGATAACCTACCTGTAGAAATCAAGGTATTGGGCCAACATATTGAAGTCTTTTCAAAACCGAAAGAGTAGAAGGTAAAAATTAGTTTATCTTTCACAACGAAATCGAGTTTTATATCAATGATTGGAGGAGGAATGAACTCTCTATTTGATGAATTTCGAACAATTTGTTCTCATTTAAACAAAGTCGGAATCACACCGACGCTCATGGGGTCCTTGGGTTTTGAATACCGTTCAAATGAAGAATGGGGGCCGTCTGACATTGACATTCATGTGCCTGGTGACTCTAGAGGTTGGGAAGCTCCTGACCATCTCAGAATCTATGACTGGGACAAGATAATGAAAGTGATGAATCACTTAGGTTACGCCTTAATAGATATTCATGAGCATGAATTCCAAAAGGATGGTCTGAGTGTTGAATTCGGAAGTATTGATTCTTTACCTGATTTTGCAGGAGTTTCGGAATCGGATATAGAGCTGATTCATCTCGATGACATCTCTTTTCGAGTTCCAAGTTTGGAACAGTTTTTAAGCATTTACAAGGCTTCTTCCCAAGATTCTTATCGAAATGAGCACAATAACAATAAGGATTTTAAAAAAATAGAGTGGTTGCAAAGACATTTGTAAATCATCATTTGAAAAGTAGCAAGTTGTAAGACTGGCTGCTTTTTTATTTATAGAACCAAACCACTAGAATCTACGGACAAGCCTTGAAAATAAAATACGAAAGTAGTATACTAGAATCACAATTATGAAAACGTTTGCGTAAAATTGGAATTAAAACTCTAGGAGACAAATTAATGGAATTAACAGCCATTTACCACAGGCCTGAGTCGGAGTTCGCCTATCTTTATAAGGATAAGAAACTTCATATTCGGATTCGAACTAAGAAAGAGGATATTGAAAGCATTATCTTGCATTATGGGGACCCTTTTATTTTTATGGAAGAGTTTTATCAGGATACAAAAGAAATGGCCAAGATAACTTCTGACGCCATCTTTGATTATTGGCAGGTTGAAGTATCAGTTGACTTTGCACGTATCCAGTATCTCTTTGAACTCAAGGATATAGAAGGTCAAAGTATTTTGTATGGTGATAAAGGTTGTGTGGACAATTCTCTAGAAAATCTTCATGCCATTGGAAACGGATTTAAGTTGCCTTATCTTCATGAAATTGATGCATGCCAGGTTCCTGATTGGGTTTCAAATACGGTATGGTATCAGATATTTCCTGAGAGATTTGCTAATGGAAATGCTCGATTAAACCCAGAAGGGTCATTAGACTGGAATTCATCTATCACACCTCAGAGTGATGATTTCTTTGGTGGTGATTTACAGGGGATTATTGACCATCTGGATTACTTGCAAGACTTGGGTATTACTGGACTATATCTTTGTCCAATTTTTGAATCTACGAGCAATCATAAGTACAATACGACGGATTACTTTGAAATTGACCGTCATTTTGGGGACAAGGAGACCTTTCGGGGGCTGGTCGAGCAAGCGCATCAGCGTGGCATGAAAATCATGCTAGATGCGGTATTTAACCATATTGGTTCGCAATCTCCTCAATGGCAAGATGTTGTCAAAAATGGTGAGGAATCTGCTTATAAGGATTGGTTCCATATTCAACAATTCCCAGTGACAACTGAAAAGCTAGCCAACAAGAGAGAGTTGCCTTATCATGCTTTTGGTTTCGAGGACTATATGCCTAAGCTAAATACAGCCAATCCAGAGGTCAAGAATTATCTTTTAAAGGTTGCGACTTATTGGATTGAAGAGTTTGATATCGATGCTTGGCGTTTGGATGTGGCTAATGAGATTGACCATCAGTTTTGGAAGGATTTTCGCAAGGCAGTTTTAGCTAAAAAGCCTGATCTTTATATCCTAGGAGAAGTCTGGCATACGTCTCAGCCTTGGCTAAATGGCGATGAGTTCCACGCGGTCATGAATTATCCTTTATCTGATAGCATCAAGGACTATTTCTTACGAGGAGTTAAGAAGACAGACCAGTTCATCGATGAAATCAATGGCCAGTCTATGTACTACAAGCAGCAGATTTCAGAGGTCATGTTTAATCTCTTGGATTCGCATGATACAGAGCGAATCTTGTGGACGGCAAATGAAGACGTTCAACTGGTTAAATCAGCCTTAGCCTTTCTCTTTTTACAAAAGGGAACACCCTGCATCTATTATGGAACCGAGCTATCCTTGACTGGCGGTCCGGATCCAGATTGTCGACGTTGTATGCCTTGGGAACGTGTATCAAGTGACAATGATATGCTGAACTTTATGAAGAAACTGATTAATATTAGAAAACAAGCGTCATCAACCATTCAGCAGGGCAAGTATGGTCTTCAAGAAATCAAAGCTGATGTAGTAGCTTTGCAGTGGAAATATGAAGGGCAAATCCTCAAAGCGATTTTCAACCAATCAAAGGAAGATTATCATTTACAAAAAGAAACCGTAGCACTAGCAAGCAATTGCCAAGAATTGGAAAATCAGCTTGTCATCTCTTCAAATGGATTTGTGATTTTTCATTAAAGAGCAATTATGAGCGACAGGAAAATTGTAGTATAGAGAGCATTTTACAAACAGACTATTTGTCGTCTTGCTACAAATGATATATAATTTAACTTAAAGAACATAGGAGGACCAATCGAATGGAATTAAAAGATTTTACAGAAAAAGAACAGGAAATGATTAAGAAGGGGCTGACTACGTCTAAGATTAGTGACAAGGAAACTGCTGAGAAAATTCTTGCGCTAGTACCACAAGACTTGATTAAGCGAATCCCATTTTTCGTCAGAAAACACGCTACGACACGTACGATTAAACGTATTTCAATTGAACACCCTGAACTCTATGCTGCAGCCCAAACAAGTGGTGAAATTCCAGAAAAAGAACGCGAAGAGTTACGTCAGATTATCACAACTATCTTTGAACAAAAGATGAATAAGCATAGTATTAAGTAGAGAATGAAAAAATATTTTATTGGCGGTTTGGGAAGCAATGTCTATCATAGCAAGGATTTTCTTCAAGAACTAAATTCGCAGATTTATTTTCTAAATCCATATGAAAAGCATCTTCGAGATGAAACAGAATTGAAATCATGGTTTAAAAATGAGATTGTAGAGGAAGAATCTATCTGTCTGATAGGCCATTCTCTTGGAGGAGATTTGGCTCGTTATTTCGCATCGGAATTTCAAGAAGTGAAGAAACTGATTCTTTTGGATGGTGGCTATCTAGATTTAGATAAGATTTTACCTTTAGATACAGAGTTAGAGGAAACTAAAAACTATATCAAATCTCAAATTATTTCGGACTTAGATGTTCTTATTTCTAAAGAAAAATCTGAAGCAAAGCATTGGTCAGAAAATATGGAGAAAGCTGTAAGACAGTCCTATCACTGGAATGCGGAGTATAATAGATATGAGTTAGCTATAAAATATGAAAATATAGAAGCGATACTCCGCCTACGGAGGAAAATACAAGCTTTTAAGAGAGAAGTGGGAGATACCTTGTTTATTAGTCCTCGCTATCCTAATGAAGCTACATGGAGAGAGGAAGCCCTAAAAGAATTACCAGACTATTTTGATACTATTCTTCTAGAGAACTTTGGCCATGAGCTTTATACTGAAGCACCTAAAGAAATCGCTAATATGATTAATGAGTGGCTCGCTTATTCTCAATGAGCTATTGAATAAATTGTCATAATTAATATATAGTCGATTGGAATAAGATATGAACAAATTGATTAGGAATATCAAATTAATTTGGGCTCTTTGTCAACTGTAGTAGGTTGAAGTCAGATAAGATCTAGAAAGGATAAATTTCGTCCTTTCTTTTTTGATATTTGATTCTTTGATGTCGAGTGGTTTTGTGATAAAAAGTAATGATTCCATATGATTTTTTCTATGGAACTTTTTCTACACAAAATAGACTCCATAATATCCATAGGGGATTTACCCACTACAAATATTATAGAGTCGCTTTTTCTATTCAGGGAGCTTGAAGGGCTATCATCGGACAAAATAGAGAAGGCATGATATAATATAAAGTAGATTTCTATGTAATTAAATAAGAACTGTTTGAACACCATTCATTTGAAAACTCTCTATGTTCAAACGATAGTAAAATAAAATAGGGTCTCTAAACCCTTGCTACGAAAGGAAAAAAACTCAATGACTACTATTCAATGGTTTCCTGGTCACATGTCTAAAGCACGTCGACAGGTGCAGGAAAATTTAAAATTTGTTGATTTTGTAACGATTTTAGTGGATGCACGCTTACCTCTATCTAGTCAAAACCCTATGTTGACCAAAATCGTTGGTGACAAACCAAAACTCTTGATTTTAAATAAGGCGGACTTGGCTGACCCAGCAATGACCAAGGAATGGCGCCAGTATTTTGAATCACAAGGAATCCAGACTCTAGCTATCAACTCCAAAGAACAAGTAACTGTAAAAGTTGTAACAGATGCGGCCAAAAAGCTCATGGCTGATAAGATTGCTCGCCAGAGAGAACGTGGGATTAAAATTGAAACCTTGCGTACTATGATTATCGGGATTCCAAACGCTGGTAAATCAACTCTCATGAATCGTTTAGCTGGTAAGAAAATTGCCGTTGTCGGCAATAAACCAGGTGTGACCAAGGGACAACAATGGCTCAAAACAAATAAAGACCTGGAAATCTTGGATACACCGGGGATTCTCTGGCCTAAATTCGAAGACGAAACTGTTGCTCTTAAACTAGCCTTGACTGGAGCTATCAAAGACCAGTTACTTCCTATGGATGAGGTAACTATTTTTGGCCTCAATTATTTCAAAGAACATTATCCAGAAAAGTTGGCCGAACGCTTCAAACAAATGAAAATTGAAGAAGAAGCGCCTGTTATTATTATGGACATGACCCGTGCCCTCGGTTTCCGTGATGACTATGACCGCTTTTACAGTCTCTTCGTGAAGGAAGTCCGCGACGGCAAACTCGGTAACTATACCTTAGATACATTGGAAGACCTCGATGGCGACGATTAAAGAAATCAAAGAACTCCTTGCAACGGTCAAGGAGTTAGAAAGCCCTATTTTTTTTGAGCTTGAAAAGGATACTCGCTCTGGAGTTCAAAAGGAAATCAGCAAGCGTAAAAAAGCCATTCAGGCAGAATTGGATGAGGATCTTCGTTTGGAAGCCATGCTTTCCTACGAAAAAGAACTTTACAAGCAAGGATTGACCTTAATTGCTGGTGTTGACGAGGTTGGTCGAGGTCCTCTGGCTGGTCCTGTAGTCGCTGCAGCTGTTATTTTACCTCAAAATTGTAAGATTAGAGGTCTCAACGACAGCAAGAAAATTCCTAAAAAGAAACATCTAGAGATTTTCAAAGCAGTTCAAAACCAAGCCCTGTCAATCGGCATTGGTATCATGGATAATCAGGTCATCGACCAAGTTAATATCTATGAAGCAACCAAACTGGCTATGAAGGAAGCAATCTCACAGCTCAGTCCTCAACCTGAGCACCTTTTGATAGATGCCATGAAACTGGATTTACCAATTTCACAAACATCTATCATCAAAGGAGATACCAACTCCCTCTCTATCGCAGCAGCATCTATAGTAGCCAAGGTGACACGTGATGAATTGATGAAGGACTACGATCAGCAGTTCCCTGGCTATGATTTTACTGCTAATGCAGGATATGGAACAGCTAAACACCTGGAAGGCCTCACAAAACTAGGAGTTACCCCAATTCACCGAACCAGCTTTGAACCCGTTAAATCGCTGGTTTCAGGAAAAAAAGAAAGTTAAGTTAGAAGGAATGATTATGGAGGAACAGTCAGAAACACTTAGTTCCAAGAAAGAATTTGCCTTTGCCTCAAGCACCATATTATCCCAAGTTGGACGAGGAATCATTGTCGGTCTTGTCGTTGGGATAATCGTTGGATCCTTTCGTTTCTTAATTGAAAAAGGCTTCCACCTGATACAAGGACTTTATCAAGAACAAGCGCACCTAGTGCGCAATCTTTTTATCATTGGTCTATTTTATTTAATAGTTTGTTGGCTCAGTGCGAAATTAACTCGGTCAGAAAAAGATATCAAAGGCTCAGGAATTCCTCAAGTCGAAGCCGAATTAAAGGGATTGATGACTCTCAACTGGTGGGGAGTTCTTTGGAAAAAATATATTCTAGGAATTCTTGCTATTGCTAGTGGCCTTATGCTAGGGCGTGAAGGACCAAGCATTCAACTCGGAGCGGTCGGTGGTAAAGGAATTGCCAAGTGGCTTAAATCCAGTCCAGTAGAGGAACGATCCTTGATTGCGAGTGGAGCTGCAGCAGGATTAGCCGCTGCATTTAATGCTCCCATTGCAGGACTTCTCTTTGTTGTAGAAGAAGTCTATCACCATTTTTCGCGCTTTTTCTGGGTCTCAACTCTAGCGGCTAGTCTCGTAGCAAACTTTGTTTCTCTGCTCATATTTGGCCTAACACCCGTACTGGATATGCCAGACAATATCCCACTCATGACCCTAGATCAGTATTGGATTTACCTCCTTATGGGAGTTTTTCTTGGACTTTCTGGTTTTCTCTATGAAAAAGCTGTACTCAATGTTGGTAGAGTTTATGACTGGATAGGTCAAAAAATCCGTTTGAATAGAGCATATTATCCAATTCTGGCTTTCATTCTCATCATACCAGTCGGAATTTTCTTACCCCAAATCCTTGGTGGTGGAAATCAGCTTGTTCTTTCCCTAACTGAGCAAGATTATAGTTTCCAAGTTCTATTAGCTTACTTTTTGATTCGCTTTGTTTGGAGCATGATTAGTTATGGAAGTGGCCTTCCAGGAGGAATTTTCCTACCCATTTTGGCGCTTGGTTCATTGCTTGGAGCTCTAGTTGGTGTTATTTGTGTCAATCTTGGACTTGTCAGTCAAGAGCAATTCCCTATATTTGTCATTCTAGGAATGAGTGGCTATTTTGGAGCAATATCCAAGGCTCCCTTAACTGCTATGATACTCGTAACTGAGATGGTAGGAGATATTCGCAATCTCATGCCACTTGGATTAGTAACCCTAGTTGCCTACATCATCATGGATCTGCTCAAGGGTGCGCCAGTCTATGAGGCTATGTTGGAAAAAATGCTGCCTGAAGAAGCGTCAGATGAAGGAGAAGTCACTCTCATTGAAATCCCTGTTTCGGATAAAATAGCAGGAAAACAAGTACATGAACTCAACCTACCACATAATATCCTCATCACAACTCAAGTCCATAATGGCAAGAGCCAAACTGTTAACGGTTCAACCAGAATGTATCTCGGAGATATGATTCACCTAGTTATTCCAAAAAGTGAAATTGGGAAAGTCAAGGATTTGTTGCTGTAGTGCTTCTACATAATTTTTATTATGTAAAAACGACTTGATTTATTTAGAAAACCGATTCTCAGAAATGAGATCGGTTATTTTTTAATAACCCTCTTTTTTAATATACTATTTCCTCCAAAATCATTGAAATTATAGCTTGAATTTGATATGATGGTCTTATGGATAAAAGTAGAGCAAAGCGTGAGAATCACGATAAGATAAGAAAGAGTCTAATAGCCCTAGTAGCTATCTTCTCAGTAAGTATTTGTGTCCTTGGTTCAATGATTGGATACAAAATATATACAAAGCAAAGTTTCGAACAAAAAATTGAGTCTTTAAAAAATGAGAAAGATAATCAATTGAGTGAGGGAAATCAGAAGGATCATTTTCGTAAGGGGAAAGCCGAAGTAATTGCCTATTATCCCCTCCAAGGGGAGCAAGTGATTTCGTCTGTAAAAGAAATCATGACACAGGATATTAAGGAAAATCTGGAAGACAAGGAAAATCTGGTTTTTTATTATACAGAGAAACAGGATTCGACTTTAAAAGGGATTGCCAACCGAAGTGTGATGAAACAAGTCTATGACTTAACTTCTTCAAAAGTTGAAGAGACTGAAAAAACTAGTCTAGCGAAAGTGCATTTGACAGAAGACGGTAAACCTTTTACCCTTGATCAACTATTTTCAGATGCTAGTAAGACTAAAGAGAAGCTGTTAAAAGAAATCACCTCTTTCTTACAGGACAAGAAATTGGAGCAAGAAAAGATTGATCAGATAGTTAAAGGCTTCTCTGACCAAGACTTGTCTGCATGGAACTTTGATTACAAAGATAGTCAGATTATTCTTTATCCAAGTCAGGCAGTTGAAAATCTAGACGAGATTGCCTTGCCGGTATCTAGTTTCTTTGAAGTTATTCAGTCCTCTTATCTATTAGATAAGGATGCAGAGCTATATAAGGCTTATTTTGAAAAGAAAAATCGTAAAGTAGTGGCCTTGACTTTTGATGATGGACCAAATCCTGCAACGACAAATCAAGCATTAGATACTCTTTCTAAGTATGGCATCAAGGCGACTTTCTTTGTTTTAGGTAAGAATGTTTCTGGAAATGAAGAGATTTTGAAACGTATGAAAGCAGATGGCCATGTCATTGGAAACCATAGTTGGAGCCATCCAGTTCTTTCAAAACTTTCGCTTGATGAAGCCAAAAAACAAATTACTGATACTGAGGATGCGCTAACTAAGGTGCTGGGTTCTAGTTCTAAACTCATGCGTCCGCCTTATGGAGCTATTACAGATGACATTCGCAATAGCCTCGATTTAAGTTTTATTATGTGGGATGTGGATAGTCTGGACTGGAAGAGTAAAAATGAAGCAGCTATCTTGACAGAAATCCAGCGTGAAGTCAAGAATGGTTCTATTATTCTCATGCATGATATCCATGCTGAGACAGTAAATGCTTTGCCCAAGGTTATTGACTATTTGAAAGGGCAAGGTTATGACTTTGTAACAATTCCAGATTTGTTAGATACTCGTCTTAAACCTCACCAGCTCTATTACGACCGTGACCAATAATACACAAAATCTAAAGAGATAAGTTTTCTTTGAGAATTTGTTTCTGTGGATTTTCTTCACATAGAAAGGAAAAATAATGAAATCTTATACTTTAAATAATGGTGTTCCAATTCCAGTTCTAGGATTTGGAACCTGGAAAGCTGAAAATGGAGAGATTGCCTATCAAGCTGTCCTAGAGGCTTTAAAGGCAGGCTATCGCCATATCGATACGGCAGCCATTTATAAAAATGAAGAAAGCGTTGGTCGTGCTATTCAAGATAGTGGCGTTCCGCGTGAGGAAATTTTTGTAACTAGTAAATTGTGGAATACAAACCACAACTATGAGCAAGCTCGTCAGGCTTTTGAAGAGTCTTTAGAGAAACTGGGCTTGGATTATTTGGATTTGTATTTGATTCATTGGCCAAATCCAAAACCGCTCAGAGAAAATGACCAATGGAAAATCCGAAATACGGAAGTTTGGAGAGCGATGGAGGATCTTTACCTAGAAGGCAAAATCCGTGCTATTGGAGTTAGTAATTTCCTTCCCCATCATTTGGATGCCTTGCTTGAAACAGCAAAAATTCCTCCAGCGGTCAATCAAGTTCGTTTGGCGCCAGGTGTGTATCAAGAGGAAGTCGTAGATTACTGTCGAGAAAAAGGAATTTTATTGGAAGCTTGGGGGCCTTTTGGTCAGGGAGAACTATTTGATAGTAAGGAAGTGCAAGAAATCGCAACAAATCACGGAAAGTCTGTTGCTCAGATAGCCTTGGCCTGGAGCTTGGCAGAAGGATTTTTACCACTTCCAAAATCTGTTACTGGATCTCGTATTCAGGCTAATCTTGATTGTTTCGGAATTGAACTGAGTCATGAGGAGCGTGAAACCTTAAAAACGATTGCTGTTCAGTCGGGTGCTCCACGAGTTGATGATATGGATTTCTAGAAAATCATAAAAAGAATTGTACATTGTTCTAATTTTTGCTATAATAGTTAGCAGGAAAGAAAGTCTTATGGCGTTCTTCAAGCGAGCTTGGGATAGTGGGAGCCAAGTAGGACAAAATAAAGAGCTGGCGCTTTCTGTAGTATTTTCAAAAACAATGAAGTAATAAATTAGGGTGGAACCGCGTTTCTGACGCCCCTAGTCGCAAGGCTTGGGTGTTGAAATTCGGTTCTTTTTGTTGAGGTTGTTAAGATGAATAATGAAAATTTACCGGTGTTGAAGAAATTAGATAATGAGTGGAAACTTGATGCTAAAGAAGAAGATATTAAATATTTTTACCATACGGAAGAAACGGCTAGTGTTCTGAGTGGTGAAAAGTACATGATTATTGGTAGAAAGGGCGAAGGAAAAACAGCTATTGCAACTTTTATTTACAAGAATGTTGGGGCTGGAGCATACGCCGATAAGTTATCTTTTAAAAATTTTCCTTTTAACACAATCTATAATTATAGTGATAACAGGTATCCGAATCCTAGCCAGTATATCACATTTTGGAAGTATCTAATATATGTTTCTATTTGTAAACAGATGGTGAGGGATAGCAATATAGATTCAAATATTAGAGATAATTTAGTTAAACTTTTTCCAGAAAAGAGAAGAGCTGAAAATTTAAAAAATTTAATCCCCAAAATAACTGTTAAAGAATTTGGTTTTCAAGTTCTTAGCACAGGATTAAATATTGCTACAAGTAGAGAGAAGCATGAACTAGAGTGGATTGATATTGTAGATATTCTTGAAAATGTAATTTTAGAAAATGTTACTTCTGCTTCGAAATATTATGTAATTTTTGACGAACTTGATGAAGAATATAAAGATTTTACTAGCTCAGAAGAAGAAAAAGATTATTTTGCACTTGTTACAGGTCTTTTTAAAGCTATAAATGAAACTCGCAATATTTTTAAAGATGAGGGACTATTAATTTTTCCTATAGTCTTTCTTAGATCGGATATTTTTCGAAGAATAAATTATTCTGATAAGAATAAGTGGAGTGATTATTTAATTAATTTGGAGTGGACCCCAGAAAAATTACGTAGTTTAATTCAAGCTCGTATTGATGTATTGACAGGAACTCAAAGTAAAGACTTTCTAGATGCATGGAAAAAAATTGGAATTAATAGAGAAGTTAAGATGGGAAACAAACAAAATTCTAGGAAGAGTCCTATTGATTACATCTTAAGAAGTACTCATAATAGACCTAGAGATATTATAAAATATTTGAAAGAAGCTTCTAAAATTTCTGCGAGAGATAAATTTATTAAAATAGGCCCTCGTCAAATTAAGCAAGCAAATGATTCGTTTTCGGAATATATGAAGCAGGAAATTATCGATGAAATTTATTCAGTTTTACCAGAATATAACGAAATATTCTCCATTCTCTCTATTATACGGAAGCAAACTTTTAATCCGAGTGAATTTGTCGACGTCTATCAAGAAAAAGTTAGAAATCAAAACTTAAGAAACAGGGGAGCAGAGGCAGTTTTAAACATACTGTTTGAATTTAGTATAATTGGTAATGTTCCATCAATGGATACAAGGAGTATATTTAAGTATGAGAACGAATCTGCTCGTTTTAATTTTAACGAGAAAATTCAAGTTCACAGAGGGCTGTATAAAGCTTTACAAATTTTTTAATCAACTGTAATAGAGTTTTAATTGTTAGGAACAGTGTATTATATCTAAAAGTGAAACTAGTCTGTAAATAATAATTATCAATTTTTCTTACATTTTTAAAATATAATTGAAATATTTGTGTCTAAAAATGGCCCTTCCACTGTGTCAGTGATAGAAACCTCTTTACAGTCGTCCTGCTTTACGCTCAGCACTAGAGTGCCTGAACTAGAAGCAGTACTAACTCGTCTTGCCTCGTATGATCGACGAGGCAGACTCGTGTCGCAAGAAATTATTTTTATTAAGGAGTATTCAATGTCTAAGAAATTAACATTTCAAGAAATTATTTTGACTTTGCAACAATTTTGGAATGACCAAGGTTGTATGCTTATGCAAGCTTATGATAATGAAAAAGGTGCGGGGACAATGAGTCCTTACACTTTCCTTCGTGCTATCGGACCTGAGCCATGGAATGCGGCTTATGTAGAGCCATCACGTCGTCCTGCTGACGGTCGTTACGGGGAAAACCCTAACCGTCTTTACCAACACCACCAATTTCAGGTGGTCATGAAGCCATCTCCATCAAACATCCAAGAACTTTACCTTGAGTCTTTGGAAAAATTGGGAATCAATCCTTTGGAACACGATATTCGTTTCGTTGAGGACAACTGGGAAAACCCCTCAACTGGTTCAGCTGGTCTTGGTTGGGAAGTTTGGCTTGACGGAATGGAAATCACTCAGTTTACTTATTTCCAACAAGTCGGTGGATTGGCAACTGGCCCTGTGACTGCAGAAGTAACCTACGGTTTGGAGCGTTTGGCTTCTTACATCCAAGAAGTAGACTCTGTTTACGATATCGAGTGGGCTGATGGTGTAAAATACGGAGAAATCTTTATCCAGCCTGAGTATGAGCACTCAAAATATTCATTTGAAATTTCTGACCAAGAAATGTTGCTGGAAAACTTTGATAAGTTTGAAAAAGAAGCTGGTCGTGCTTTGGAAGAAGGATTGGTGCACCCTGCCTATGACTATGTTCTCAAATGTTCACATACCTTTAACCTACTTGATGCGCGTGGTGCAGTATCTGTAACAGAGCGCGCAGGCTATATCGCTCGTATCCGTAACTTGGCCCGTGTTGTAGCCAAAACATTTGTCGCAGAACGCAAACGCCTAGGCTACCCGCTTTTGGATGAAGCAACACGAGCTAAACTCTTAGCAGAAGACGCAGAATAGTGAGTAATATCGTGCTCTAAAATCGTTAGAGGCAAGTCGAAGACTTGCTAGAGGAATATGCACCGCCGTACTGTTACGTGGGGATTTTTGAAACCTTGGGTTCAAAAATCAGTCAGCTAAATCCACTTTGATGAGACCGTTGGAAATATTAATCAATTTAGTATTAGATTTCCATACAGACTCACAAAGTTAGTTAGCGACGTCCCCAGTACCTAAGGTGCATATCAAAAAAGATTGAAGAAAATGTAAAGGAAAAAACATGACAAAAAACTTATTAGTAGAACTCGGTCTTGAAGAATTACCAGCCTATGTTGTCACACCAAGTGAAGAACAACTAGGCGAAAAAATGGCAGCCTTCCTCAAGGAAAACCGCCTGTCTTTTGAAGCTGTTCAAACCTTCTCGACACCCCGTCGTTTGGCTGTTCGTGTAACTGGTCTTGCAGACAAACAGTCTGATTTGACAGAAGATTTTAAGGGGCCAGCAAAGAAAATTGCATTGGATAGTGATGGAAACTTCACCAAAGCAGCTCAAGGATTTGTTCGTGGAAAAGGCTTGACTGTTGAAGATATCGAATTCCGTGAAATCAAGGGTGAAGAATATGTCTATGTCACTAAGGAAGAAATTGGTCAAGCAGTTGAAGCCATTGTTCCTGGTGTTGTAGATGTCTTGAAGTCCTTGACTTTCCCTGTCAGCATGCACTGGGCTAACAACACCTTTGAATACATCCGCCCTGTTCACACTTTAACTGTTCTTTTAGATGAAGAAGAGTTTGATTTGGATTTCCTTGATATCAAGGGAGATCGTGTCAGCCGTGGTCATCGTTTCTTGGGACAAGAAACCAAGATTCAGTCTGCATTGAGCTACGAAGAAGACCTTCGTAAGCAGTTTGTAATCGCGGATCCTCGTGAACGTGAGCAAATGATTGTTGACCAAATCAAAGCAATCGAAACTGAGCATGGTGTACGTATCGAAATTGATGATGATTTGCTTAATGAAGTCTTGAACTTGGTTGAATACCCAACTGCCTTTATGGGAAGTTTTGATGCCAAATACCTTGAAGTTCCAGAAGAAGTTTTGGTGACTTCAATGAAAGAACACCAACGTTACTTTGTTGTTCGTGATCAAGACGGTAAACTATTGCCAAACTTTATTTCTGTCCGTAACGGAAATGCAGAGCATTTGGAAAATGTCATCAAAGGAAATGAAAAAGTCTTGGTAGCCCGCTTGGAAGACGGTGAATTCTTCTGGCGTGAAGACCAAAAATTGGTGATTTCTGAGCTTGTTGAAAAATTAAACAATGTGACTTTCCATGAGAAAATCGGTTCCCTTCGTGAACACATGATTCGTACTGGTCAGATTGCTATTCTATTGGCAGAAAAAGCAGGCTTGTCAGCGGATGAAACGATTGACCTAGCCCGTGCAGCAGCCATTTACAAGTTTGACTTGTTGACTGGGATGGTTGGTGAATTTGACGAGCTCCAAGGAATTATGGGTGAAAAATATGCCCTTCTTGCTGGGGAAACTCCAGCGGTAGCAGCTGCTATTCGTGAACACTACATGCCTACATCAGCTGAAGGAGAACTTCCAGAGAGCAAGGTTGGAGCCATTCTAGCCATTGCAGACAAATTGGATACGATTTTGAGTTTCTTCTCAGTAGGCTTGATTCCATCAGGTTCTAATGACCCTTATGCCCTTCGTCGTGCGACGCAAGGTGTGGTTCGTATCTTGGATGCCTTTGGTTGGCACATTGCTATGGATGAGTTGATTGATAGCCTTTATGCTTTGAAATTTGACAGCTTGACTTATGAAAATAAGACAGAGGTTATGGACTTTATCAAGGCTCGTGTTGATAAGATGATGGGCTCTACTCCAAAAGATATTAAGGAAGCAGTTCTTGCAGGATCAAACTTTGTTGTGGCGGATATGTTGGAAGCAGCAAGTGCTCTTGTAGAAGCAAGCAAGGAAGAAGATTTTAAACCATCTGTTGAATCACTTTCTCGTGCCTTTAATTTGGCTGAGAAGGCAGAAGGAGTTGCTACAGTTGATTCAGCTCTCTTTGAGAATGAAGAAGAGAAAGCCTTGGCAGAAGCAGTAGAATCACTCGTTTTGTCAGGGACTGCCAGTCAGCAATTGAAACAGCTCTTTGCTCTTAGCCCAGTCATTGATGCCTTCTTTGAAAATACCATGGTAATGGCCGAAGATCAGGCAGTCCGTCAAAATCGTTTGGCTATCTTGTCTCATTTGACTCAAAAAGCAGCTAAACTTGCACGTTTTAACCAAATCAATACCAAATAAAATCTGTTAAACGGATTAAATCTTATCATAAAGGAGAGAAACATGGATCCTAAAAAAATTGATCGTATTAACGAGCTTGCCAAAAAGAAAAAAACAGAAGGCTTGACACCAGAAGAAAAAGTGGAACAAGCCAAACTACGTGAGGAGTATATCGAAGGTTATCGTCGCACTGTTCGTCACCACATCGAAGGGATCAAAATTGTGGACGAAGAAGGAAACGATGTTACACCAGAGAAACTACGTCAAGTCCAACGTGAAAAAGGTTTACATGGCCGTAGTCTCGATGATCCAAATTCATAATAAGCATTCTTTCTTTTAATGAAATAATAATCAAAAGACTATCATACATAAATGAGCTGCACCTCAAAAGTTAGAGCTAGAAAATCTAACTTTTGAGGTGTTTTTATTTGAAAAAAGACAGTAAAAAAGCGCAAAAAATCAATTCCGTGCTAGCGTGTAATTGAAATTTTTTAGTTTTGGCGTTAGAACTGTTTCCTCAGTCCTAGCCCCTTCTCTTTTTGATAAGTATGCTTGATGGAGAGTAGTTTGTAAATGATTCTGAGAATCTTATGAGCATAAGAAATGACGGCTTTCATCTTGCTTACTCTTTGGGAAATTCGATTGTAAAAAGAAGAAAAAGCTGGATCCTTGGAATGTGCTGCAATTAATCCCGACATGGTCAAAGCCTGTTTTATTTAGCGATTTCCTTGCGTGATGTGTGAGGATTTTTTAATGCCAGCACTATAGGCTAAACATCTTTTTCTGTCATGAGTTAGCAGGCTCTGCCTGCTTAGAGTTTTACATATGCTCCTATTTTCGTTATAGCTAACTTTAATTCTCATTTATTAAGTATACCTAAGTTTTATGTTTAAATTTTGTATAGAAAAGCTGTAGCTCTTAATAAAGCTATGTTTACGCTTTCAATCAAGTCTCATTTATGATACTATTATGGTAATAGAAAAAATTCTTAGTTCGCTAAAGACCTTTATTCGAGATCCAGAGGAAATAGAAATTTTATCCATTAAAAATACGTTTCATAAATTACTTACTTGATATTAATAGAATTCCAATATTGTATAATTAAATCAAAGATGACACTGGAATCAGGAGGATTTATTATGGTTAATAATGTAGCTGTTAAAGTCTTAAACCTTTCAAAAGAATTTTTGTTAGGGCAAGACAAAACTGTCTCTATTTTGAAAGATGTTTCTTTATCTGTCAATTATGGGGAATTTGTATCAATACTTGGTGTCAGTGGTTCTGGAAAGTCTACTTTGCTAAGTTGCTTATCAAGTTTATCTGAACCAACAAGTGGCGAAGTTATTATCAATGGTGTAAATCCATATACTTTAAAAGAAGGGACTCTTGCTAAATTTAGAAGGCAAGATATTGCAATAATTTTTCAAAACTATAATCTGGTACCCGCTCTACCTGTACTAGAAAATGTTACACTTCCTCTGAGACTCTCAGGAAAGAGTGTTGATAGCAATAAAGTAAAAAAAATGTTGGATAGTTTGAATTTTAAAGCAGAACTATCATCATTAGTTGCTACCTTATCAGGTGGAGAACAGCAAAAAGTGGCTATTACTCGTGCAATAATAGCTGATAGTAAAATTATTTTTGCTGATGAGCCAACAGGAGCTCTGGACAGCGTTTCAAGAAAACTTATTTTTGAAACACTTCGTAATTTAGCGAGTCAAGGAAAATGTGTTTTTATGGTCACTCATGATATTGAGTTGGCTTCAAAAACTGACAGAGCACTCATTTTAAAAGACGGAAAAATATCTCGACAAATTATTAAACCCTCAGCTGAGGAGCTCTACCAAGCACTTGAAAGTAGTAAAGATTAATTTGAGGAGGATTTATTATGCTAAAATTAATCATTTACCAATTTCAGTACTCAAAAAGACAATGGTTAGGAACAATACCATTACTACTTGTATCTAGCCTGATTGTTGGAACATCTTTATTTGGTATTGCTAGTTCAATAAAGACTGCTAATATTAACGCTTCACAACTTTTTCAAATGCTAATAATTTTTGGCGGGACTACTCTATTTTTCCTTATTTCAAATAATATAAGACTGCTAATAGATATCTTTAAAAAGGATTACCAATTATGGGCTATCTTAGGCGCAAGCAGAACTCAGCTATCTTTATTAGTATCTGGACAGTTTTATTTAATGGCAGTGATTGTTAGTAGTATTGGTACAATACTTTCATTTATCATGGCAGATAGTTACTACAAATTTTTACAAAATTTATTAGGAAGAGATGAGTTACCTGATTTAGTTATTACAGCCAACATTCAATCAGTTTTATTGAGTGTTTTTATAGTCCCAACAATTGTCGGGATAGGGGCTTACTTTTATTCAAGTCGAATGCTTAAAATATCATCAATATTAAAACCAAAAAAGAAAAAAAGAAAAGTTACAGTAACTGGATTTGTTAACATCTCTGTTCGTTTATTCCTATGGTTACTATGTATAGGTTCTATTGTTTCAGCAGGTTTTATCAGAAACAAAGAAATAATTGAAAAACAGTCAAGCATAATATTATTTTTATTAATTATTCACATCCTTATTATTCAATCACTATCTCCATCAATTCAAATGTTTCTAATAAAATTTTTAATGAGGATATTTCCAACTGAAAATTATGTAATTAATACAGGCTTTTGGAATCTACTATCCAATCCTAGTTATTTGAAAAGTATACAAACTTCAATGAGCATGGGAGTAACTCTCATTTCTGGGTTTATTCTTTACACCCAAAATATGTATTCATTCATGAATACAGCAAACGGAGTAAACGAAGCAAGAGCTTCCTTTATTGCTTATATGTCTGCTCCAATTATTCTGATTATTACTAGTTCTATTTCTCTTACAATTTTATCTTCTAATAAAGATATTGAGGACATCAAACAGTTAAAGACACTGGGAGTGTCAAGATTACAACTTTTTAAAATACGTATAGGCGAGGCAATAATACATTCGGTGTTAATTTTATTAGTGTCAGTAATTTTTAATTTAATTATTTTAATTTTAGTTAGCCTTATTGGCCAATTTTTAGGCCGTAGTTTAGTAGATATATCAGGTTTCTGGCAACCGAGTCTTATAGTTATTTCTTTGTTAGTTATTTTTTATAGTATTACAAAGGGATTTTATTTATTTCAAGATAGATAAATTGGAATAGTTACTGATTCAAAAGAATACAAACACGTTTCAATCATGACTTCCATTATAAAAACCTCCTGTTAACTATTTGAACAATAGAACAAGAGGCTAATGTAATTTTATTTTCATGCTCAAGGCATATTCGAGTTATCTCATGACTCTTGTTCATCCATTTTTTGTAGAGGCTAGGAAAAGCCCTATTAAGCACTATGGATTGGTATTGTTCATCTTCATTATAAGATAGACTTCTTTTTCTGTCATGAGTTATCAGGCTCTGCCTGCTTAGAGTTTTTTATGAACTTGGTTTGCTTTTTTAAAACACGCGATACACATAGGGATTCTCTGGTTTATCAACTTTGGTAAAGCTATCGATTTCCAAGGTTGGGAGGTTTTGTTTGAGTTCTTTATGGTAGTGATTGATCAGTTTTCCCTTGGCCGTTATCCAGGTGTTATTCTCATACTGACGGGTATTTCCCTTGGTCAGCAATCCATAGACACCAGAATCTGCGATACAGTGAATAATGCCGAAGCGGAACAAAAATTGGCTATTGGAGTGACTGGGGTCATTATAGACAAAGCCTGTGAACTGTACTGTCTTGCCCTCAAACTCATCTGGATAGTCGTAGATGGCTTCCATGACCTCCATATAGTTTTCATTAGTAATTTGAATGCTATCTTGGGATAAGTATTTATCCGCCGCAGTTCGCATTTCCTTTTCATAAGCTGATTTTGAAAAATAAGAACTGGTATCTGGTTTCAAATATTGGCTTGTCGTCCCTTCACTTGTCTGAATGGCTTGATCCGTTCCTTCTGATAAGGGGAAATGATAGCCTTTAGCCGAAACGGTTTGAGAATCCAAGCTAACAGTTGGGAAAGTTAAGCCGACGACAATCGGAATGGCCAGAAGAGCAACACTCGTCACCTTCGCCAATCGGCTGTTCAGATGACTATGGGTTTTGATTTGCTTCATCCAGATATACAATTGAACAATTGCCAATATAAAAGAAAGTACCATGGAAATATAGGCCAGATAGGAATAGTGCATGTTGATGTACTGGTTTAATTTGCCCGACAAATGGAGATAAATGGTCAATTCAAAATAGCCAGCTAAAACTAAAAATCGAATCATAGGATGACTCCAATCAAGAGAGAATACACTAAGACGACAAGAGTCACAATCGTAATGAAGTGACTGATAAATCGTGCTTTCAAGTAATTTTTCATCATGAGAATATTTTTGATATCCAGCATTGGGCCAATGACGAGAAAGGCCAGAACTGGTGCCAAGCCGAAACTCGAGAGAAGAGAGGCTCCGATAAAGGCATCCGCCTCACTACAGAGCGAAAGAAGAAAGGCTAAAAGCATCAAGAGCAGAATGGCAAAAATAGGGGTCGCACTAATAGAGGTCAGAATCCGTGTCGGAACATAAACCTGTATTATTGAGGCAAAGAGACAGCCAAATACCAAATAACGCCCCGTATCAAAAAATTCATCAATGGCTTGCACAAAGACCTGAAAAACTTTTTTTGCAGGACTCAAGTGAGAAAAATCATGTTCATGACAGGCCAAACGATTTTCTTTTTGAATCGGTTCTTGCCAGAAAAATCCAAGAAAAATCCCAAGTATCACAGCTACAAGAATGGAACCCAGAGCTCGTAACAAAGCTACATGGAAGGAGTTGCCAAAGGCAGAATAGGTCGCAAAGAGAACAATGGGATTGATAACAGGTGCTGTTACGAGAAAGGGAACAGCTGTGTAACTGGGAACCTTTTTTTCCAGAAAACGATTGATAATGGGGACAATTCCACATTCACAAGAGGGGAAAAGTATTCCGACAAAGGTGCCAAAAAAGATTCTCCCCCAACGATTTCGAGGGAGAAAATGATAAACCTTGTCAGGTGTGATATAAACCTCAATCAGCCCTGATACAATACTTCCTATCAGAACAAAAGGTAGGGCTTCAATGATAATGGAGAGAAAAATGGCTCCAGTCTGAAGCACGCTAGATGGGAGTTGTTGGAAAGCAGTCATCTAGTTTTTCTTTTCTACTTTAGCTTTTTTCTCTTTTTCATCAGGGAAAGTAACTTGCTTCAAATCTGGAAGTTTAGCAAACTCTTCAAACATCTTGTCTAAGTCGTCCGTTTTTGTAAATTTTACAGCCATAGGTATACCTCGATTCTAAATTCTACCTCTATTATACTATTATTTTGAGGAAAAGGGAGTTTTTAAATTTGTTTTCGATGTTTGAAAAGGATTGTAGAAAGCCTTCCAGCTTGTGGTATAATAGATTTATGGATAAAAAATATGAAAAAATCTCCCAGGATTTGGGAGTGACGTTAAAGCAAATCGATACCGTTCTAAGTTTGACAGCTGAAGGGGCGACAATTCCCTTCATAGCGCGTTATCGCAAGGACATGACTGGTAGTTTGGATGAGGTGGCGATTAAGGCTATTATTGACCTGGATAAAAGTCTGACCAATCTCAACGACCGTAAAGAAGCTGTCTTGGCTAAGATTCAAGAACAAGGCAAGTTGACCAAGGAGTTGGAAGAAGCTATCTTAGCTGCCGAAAAATTAGCAGACGTAGAAGAACTCTATCTTCCATACAAGGAAAAACGTCGAACCAAGGCAATCATTGCCCGTGAAGCTGGACTCTTTCCTCTTGCTCGCCTGATTTTGCAGAATGTAACTGACTTAGAGAAGGAAGCTGAAAAGTTTGTCTGTGAAGGATTTGCGACTGGTAAGGAAGCCTTGTCTGGTGCAGTTGATATCTTGGTAGAAGCCTTGTCGGAAGATGTGACCTTGCGTTCCATGACTTATCAGGAAGTGCTGAGACACTCTAAACTAACTTCTCAAATTAAGGATGAAAGTCTCGATGAAAAGCAGGTTTTTCAGATTTATTATGATTTTTCTGAAACAGTTGGAAACATGCAGGGTTATCGTACCTTGGCGCTCAATCGTGGGGAGAAACTAGGGATTTTGAAGGTCGGTTTTGAACATGCAACGGACCGTATTCTTGCCTTCTTTTCTGCTCGTTTCAAGGTGAGAAATTCCTATATTGATGAAGTTGTTCAGCAATCTGTTAAGAAAAAAGTCTTGCCTGCTATCGAGCGCCGTATTCGGACAGAATTAACTGAAAAAGCAGAAGAAGGAGCTATTCAACTCTTTTCTGACAATCTGCGCAATCTGCTCTTAGTTGCTCCGTTGAAAGGGCGCGTGGTTCTAGGATTTGACCCAGCCTTTCGTACAGGTGCCAAGTTAGCTGTCGTGGATGCAACAGGAAAAATGCTGACAACACAGGTCATTTATCCTGTTAAACCAGCATCAGCTCGTCAAATTGAAGAAGCCAAGAAAGATTTGGCAGACTTGATTGGTCAGTATGGCGTGGAAATTATTGCCATTGGAAATGGTACTGCTAGTCGTGAAAGTGAAGCCTTTGTGGCGGAAGTTCTGAAAGATTTTCCTGAGGTTAGTTATGTCATTGTAAATGAAAGTGGTGCTTCGGTCTATTCTGCCAGCGAACTTGCTCGTCAGGAGTTTCCAGACTTGACCGTTGAAAAGCGTTCGGCTATCTCAATCGCCCGTCGCTTGCAAGATCCTCTTGCGGAATTGGTCAAAATCGATCCTAAGTCAATTGGTGTCGGTCAATACCAGCACGATGTTAGCCAGAAAAAACTTTCTGAAAGTCTGGACTTTGTCGTGGAGACCGTGGTGAACCAAGTTGGTGTCAATGTCAATACGGCCAGCCCAGCTCTTCTTTCACACGTAGCTGGACTCAATAAAACCATCTCTGAAAATATTGTCAAATACCGTGAAGAAGAAGGAAAAATCACTTCACGCGCTCAAATCAAGAAGGTTCCTCGTCTGGGAGCTAAGGCATTTGAGCAGGCTGCTGGTTTCCTTCGTATCCCTGAAAGTAGCAATATCCTTGATAATACAGGGGTTCACCCAGAAAACTATGCTGCCGTCAAGGAACTCTTCAAACGCTTGGACATCAAGGACCTGAATGAAGAGGCACAAAGAAAACTCAAGTTGCTTTCAGTCAAGGAAGTGGCGCAAGAGTTAGACCTTGGTCCAGAAACTCTTAAAGACATCATTGCAGACCTTCTCAAACCAGGTCGAGATTTCCGTGATTCCTTTGATGCACCTGTGCTTCGCCAAGATGTTCTAGATATCAAGGACTTAGTGGTTGGACAGAAGCTGGAAGGCGTGGTGCGTAATGTCGTTGACTTCGGTGCTTTTGTTGATATCGGAATTCATGAGGATGGCTTGATTCACATTTCGCATATGAGTCGCAAATTTATCAAACATCCTAGCCAAGTGGTGTCCGTTGGTGATTTGGTAACCGTTTGGGTCAAGAAAATTGATACTGAACGGGAAAAAGTCAATCTGTCGCTCCTGGCTCCAAATGAAACTGACTGATTACGTTAAGCAGGTTTCGCTAGAAGACTTCGGAAGACCTTTTATCCATCAAGCCCAGTGGAATTCTCGTCTACGTTCGACAGGTGGGCGATTTTTCCCTAAAGATGGGCATCTGGATTTCAACTCCAAAGTTTATCAGGAACTGGGTTTGGACGTTTTTAGGAAAATTGTCCGCCATGAACTCTGTCATTATCACCTCTATTTTCAAGGGAAGGGCTATCAACACAAGGATCGGGATTTTAAGGAACTTTTGAAAGCAGTGGATGGATTACGCTTTGTGCCGACCTTGCCCAATATCAACTCCAAGTCAATCAAGCTCTATCGTTGTCAATCCTGCCAGCAAACTTATCATCGCAAACGAAGGATTGATACCAAACGCTATCGCTGTGGACTTTGTCGAGGAAAGTTGCTACTAGTAAATCAGCCTGAGGACTGATGAAAGCCTAGCCTATCCGTGATATACTAAGTCTAACCTAGCAGAAAGAGGAAATAACATGAACAGTAAATTTTATAAAATGAGACGAAATCGCATGATTTCAGGAGTTCTGGCAGGTCTGTCAGACAAGTGGAACTTTGATGTTACCCTTGTTCGTTTCTTATTTGCCATTTTTACAGTCGCAAACTTTGGACTTGGCGTGATTATCTATATCATCCTAGCTTCTGTCATGCCAACCAAGGAAGAAATCGAAGCAGAAATGTACGGAACAGGCCCACGCAAACGCAAAGAAGCCCAAGCTATTGACGATAATGAAGGTTGGTTTTGGTGAGGTTCTACAAAAGATTTGGAATAAGCAAAAAGCTTTAAATCAATAGTCTAAACTGCTTGATTTAAAGCTTTTTTTACTTTTAATGATATTTTTCCAGTTTCATATACAAATTAAAAATAATATTTTGAACTTAGATTTCTAATCTGATTTTTCTTGCTGAGACAATACGTTTTTTGAAAAATGATGGATACTGATAACAACTGATAGCCAGCAAATAGCATAAGCAGTAGCTGTAAATTCTGTACCGATAAAGTATGTCTTTTCAACTAAGAGCTGACCGATGAATGGAGAGAGCAGATAGAGAAGTCCGATGAATATATGTTCTTTGTGTTTCATTAAAGCGCACCTTCTTTCCTTATAGAGAGAACGACTTGAAAGTGTTAAATTTAATGGTATGTTATCTAGGTAAGCTTACTCAAATGATAGTTTCAATCCCTCCTCTCTAAAGTAAGCCTTTTCACACTTATATTTTACAATTTTAAAAATAGAAAATCAAATCATTTTATAAGTAATTTTGCCTACATTTCCCCCAATCTTACAAAAATGTAAGATTAAAGTCTCTTTTGTAAGGTTAGGTTATGGCAAGCGGTCTTTTTTTGTTGTAAACTAGATTCATAAAGAACAAAGGAGTAACATCATGAAACAAATCTTACATAAGAAAACAAGAAAACCAAGCCACAAAGATATCGAGCGTGTTCAACTGGGATTCGCTATGATGCAAGCTACATTTCATTTGATGGGATATTAAGAAAGGAGATTCTCATGACACTTTTAGATGTAAAACACGTTCAAAAAATTTATAAAACTCGTTTTCAGGGCAACCAAGTAGAAGCCCTCAAGGACATTCACTTTACCGTAGAAAAGGGTGACTACGTTGCCATCATGGGGGAGTCTGGTTCTGGTAAATCAACTCTTCTCAATATTCTAGCTATGCTGGATAAACCAACACGTGGTCAGGTTTACCTGAATGGAACGGATACAGCAACCATTAAAAATTCACAAGCTTCTAGCTTCCGTCGTGAAAAATTGGGCTTTGTCTTCCAAGACTTTAACTTGCTAGATACCCTATCTGTTAAGGACAATATCCTGCTTCCCCTTGTCTTGTCAAGAAGACCCATTACGGAAATGATGAAGAAATTGGTGGTGACTGCTGAGAATCTAGGCATCAACCAATTGCAAGAGAAGTACCCTTATGAAATCTCCGGTGGGCAAAAACAGCGTGTAGCTGTAGCACGCGCTATCATTACAGAACCTGAAATCCTCCTTGCAGATGAGCCGACGGGAGCTCTTGACTCCAAATCATCTGCAGCCTTACTTGATGTTTTTGATGAAATCAATGAGCGTGGTCAAACCATTCTCATGGTAACCCACTCAACGGCAGCAGCCAGCAGGGCTAAGCGTGTACTCTTTATCAAGGACGGCATTCTTTACAATCAAATCTACCGCGGAGAGAAGACAGAGCGTCAGATGTTCCAAGAAATCTCTGATACCTTGACTGTCATGGCAAGCGAGGTGAATTAGTATGTTTCGATTAACCAATAAGTTAGCGGTATCGAACTTGATTAAAAACCGCAAACTCTACTATCCTTTTGCGCTAGCTGTTCTCTTAGCAGTCACCGTCACCTATCTCTTTTACTCTCTAACCTTCAATCCCAAGATTGCTGAAATTCGTGGAGGGACAACCATTCAAGCTACACTTGGATTTGGTATGTTTGTCGTCACCCTTGCGTCAGCTATTATCGTCCTTTATGCCAATAGTTTTGTTATGAAAAACCGTTCCAAAGAACTGGGGATTTATGGCATGTTGGGCTTGGAAAAGCGCCATCTGATCAGTATGACCTTTAAGGAGTTGGTGCTATTTGGAATTCTAACTGTTGGAGCAGGTATCGGTATTGGAGCCTTGTTTGACAAGTTAATTTTCGCTTTCTTGCTCAAACTGATGAAATTGAAGGTAGAACTAGTCGCTACCTTCCAGATGAATGTTGTCATTGCAGTACTTGTTGTCTTCGGTTTGATTTTTCTAGGCCTCATGTTTCTAAATGCCCTTCGAATCGCCCGTATGAATGCCCTCCAGCTCTCACGTGAGAAAGCTAGTGGTGAGAAAAAAGGTCGCTTCTTACCTCTCCAAACTATTCTTGGTTCGATGAGTTTAGGGATTGGCTATTATCTTGCCCTTACGGTAACCGATCCTCTTACAGCCCTAACAACTTTCTTCCTAGCTGTTTTGTTGGTTATCTTTGGTACTTATCTTTTGTTCAATGCAGGGATTACCGTTTTCCTACAAATCTTAAAGAAAAACAAGAAATACTATTACCAACCTAATAACCTCATCTCTGTTTCCAACTTGATTTTCCGTATGAAGAAAAATGCGGTTGGGCTAGCAACCATCGCTATCTTGTCAACAATGGTTTTGGTAACCATGTCAGCAGCGACAAGCATTTTCAATGCTTCAGAATCCTTTAAAAAAGTGATGAATCCGCATGACTTTGGAATTACTGGACAAAATGTTGAAAAAGAAGATTTGGACAAACTCTTGAGCCAGTTTGCAAGTGACAAAGGTTATAGTGTCAAAGAGAAAGAAGTTCTTCGTTACAGTAACTTTGGTATTGCAAATCAAGAAGGAACTAAGTTAACTATTTTTGAAAAAGGACAAAACCGTGTCCAACCAAAAACAGTTTTCATGGTATTTGACCAAAAAGATTATGAAAACATGACTGGTCAAAAACTGTCTCTATCAGGAAATGAGGTCGGTCTCTTTGCCAAAAATGACGGACTGAAAGGACAGAAAACTCTAACTCTAAATGATCATCAATTTTCTGTCAAAGAAGAATTTAATAAAGATTTCATTGTCAACCATGTCCCAAATCAGTTTAATATTTTTACTACTGATTACAATTACCTTGTTGTACCCGATTTACAAGCCTTTTTAGACCAATTCTCAGATTCGGCTATCTATAATCAGCTTTACGGTGGTATGAATGTAAATATCAGTGAAGAAGAACAACTCAAGGTCGCTGAGGAGTATGAAAAATACCTTATCCAGTTTAATGCTCAATTAAACACTGAAGGTAGCTATGTTTATGGTAGCAATCTAGCAGATGCTAGTTCTCAGATGAGTGCCCTCTTTGGTGGTGTCTTCTTTATCGGTATTTTCCTATCCATTATCTTTATGGTCGGAACTGTTCTGGTCATCTACTACAAACAAATTTCTGAAGGCTATGAAGACCGTGAACGCTTTATTATCTTGCAGAAAGTCGGTTTGGATCAAAAGCAAATCAAACAAACCATCAACAAACAGGTTTTAACTGTTTTCTTCCTTCCTTTGCTTTTTGCCTTCATACATCTCGCCTTTGCCTACCATATGCTTAGTCTGATTTTAAAAGTGATTGGTGTAATAGATACGACTATGATGTTGATCGTGACCTTGTCTATCTGCGCTATCTTCCTCATTGCCTATGTGCTGATTTTCATGATTACTTCAAGAATTTATCGCAAGATTGTGCAAATGTAAAAAAGATACCTCGAATTCAAAATCGAGGTATTTCTTGTATTTTATACTCAATGAAAATCAAAGAGCAAACTAGGAAGCTAGCCGCAGGTTGCTCAAAGCACTGCTTTGAGGTTGTAGATAGAACTGACGAAGTCAGCTCAAAACACTGTTTTGAGGTTGCAGATAGAACTGACGAAGTCAGTTACATATATATACGGCAAGGCGAAGCTGACGTGGTTTGAAGAGATTTTCGAAGAGTATTAAATGCTGAAAAGTTGTCCGAGCAGAAAGGTAACACCCATGGTCAAGAGGCCAATAGCAAGGTTTCGAATCATAGCTGTTTTGGTTGGGGCTTTTCCAAGTTTTGCACTTGTGTAACCAGTGAGAAGAAGGGCCACACCGACGATAAGGACAGTAGCAGGGATGCGGTATTCACTTGGGAAAATGGTCACTGAGAGCATTGGAGGCAAACTTCCAAGGAAAAAGGCAACAAAGCTGGAAATGGCAGCGTGCCAAGGATTGGTAAACTCTTCATACTCAATCCCATATTTTTCCTCGACCAGAGCCTTGAGTGGATTTTTTAGAAAGGCCTTGTTGGTCAAGAGTTGGGCAGAAGTTTCACATTCTCCATTTTGGATATAGGCAGCATAGAGAGACTTTTTGGCTAGTTCCAAATCTTGGTCTAGCAAGAGTTTTTCTCGCGCAACGGCTGCTTCCTCTGTATCTTTTTGAGTTGAAACGGATACATATTCTCCACCAGCCATAGAAAAGGCACCAGCTAAGATAGCCGCAAAACCTGATAAAAAGATAATCCAGATATTGGTCGTGGCACTGGCAACCCCGATAACCACACCAGCAATGGAAATAATCCCATCATTGGCACCAAGAACGCCCGCACGTAGGATATTTAAACGACCCGCAAAGTTTGAATCAATTTCGTGATTTGTTTCTGACATATTATTCTCCTTTTTATCCAGTATAAAGGAAAAATATAAGGAAATCAATCTTTTAAAACTGTCTGAAAAAAGTTGCACGATTCTAATGATATAAAAATGTCGACATCTTCTCTAATAGATCAAACACCGAAGGTAAAGAGTATAGAGTAGCATAAAAAATTTTAAATTAAATACTACCATCATTTCGTTCACTTTATAATCGTTTACAAGAACATAATCATTGTTAAATCGAGTAAAATCTAACTTTTTTACGAACTTTTTTATATTTTTTCGTAAAACGCTTTACAAATTCTTGAAAACATGATATAGTAATGGGGCTTAGAAAATGAGATGATGTTTTCTAGCAAATATAAACCCGAGTAAAAAATGCCTACGGACAGGCAGGGTTGAATGCCGAAGCGTGGTTGAAAAGCCACATTATTGATAGGGTTAAAAGCCTACTTTTATAAGTTGATGTTAGGATTTTTATCCTAATTCATAAATTTTTAGTGTGGTGAAAGCACACGTCATCTTGTGAAACGATCAATAAAGTACGTAATATTTGCTACTAGAGAGTTAGGAAACATCGGGAACAGACATACTCAACAGAAACAAACATAAAAACGTCAGAAGATTGCAGAGCAGGTGAAAACCTGCTCTTTTTTCATGAGTCAACCTTTAGTCGCCTTCGTCTTCTTGAAGCGCTAAAAATACTGTAAAGGAGTATGTCTTGAAAGAGTTAGATCAAAACCAAGCCCCAATTTATGAGGCCTTGGTAAAGCTACGCAAGAAAAGAATTGTTCCCTTTGATGTTCCAGGTCACAAACGAGGAAGGGGAAATCCAGAATTGGTTGAACTGTTAGGAGAAAAATGTGTTGGCATTGATGTCAATTCGATGAAACCCTTGGATAATCTTGGTCATCCCATTTCGATTATTCGGGAGGCAGAGGAGCTGGCAGCTGATGCTTTTGGAGCTAACCATGCCTTTCTCATGATTGGGGGAACAACCTCATCGGTGCAGACTATGATTCTTTCTACCTGCAAGGCTGGAGATAAGATTATTCTGCCACGTAATGTCCATAAATCTGCTATCAATGCGCTGGTTCTATGTGGTGCTATTCCCATCTATATCGAGATGAGTGTGGATCCTAAGATTGGTATCGCTTTAGGTCTTGAAAATGACCGAGTAGCCCAGACCATAAAGGACCATCCAGATGCCAAGGCCATTTTGATTAACAATCCTACTTACTACGGCATCTGTTCAGACCTAAAGGGATTGACAAAAATGGCTCATGAAGCTGGCATGCTAGTTTTAGTAGATGAAGCCCACGGAGCGCACTTGTATTTTACTGGTAAACTTCCAATTTCTGCTATGGATGCAGGTGCTGATATGGCAGCAGTTTCCATGCATAAGTCTGGTGGGAGTTTGACTCAGAGCTCCATCCTGCTTATTGGCGAGCAGATGAATCCTGAGTACGTTCGTCAGATTATCAACCTAACTCAGTCTACATCTGCCTCTTACCTACTTATGGCTAGTTTAGATATTTCTCGACGAAACTTAGCCCTTCGTGGTAAAGAATCCTTTGAGAAAGTCATTGAGCTATCCGAGTATGCTCGCCGTGAAATCAATGCTATCGGTGGCTACTATGCCTATTCAAAAGAGTTAATAGATGGTGTGTCGGTCTGTGATTTCGATGTAACCAAGCTATCAGTTTACACTCAGGGTATTGGCTTAACAGGTATCGAAGTTTATGACCTCCTGCGAGACGAATATGACATTCAGATTGAGTTTGGCGATATTGGCAATATCTTGGCTTATATTTCAATTGGTGACCGAATTCAAGACATTGAGCGCTTGGTTGGTGCTCTGGCTGATATTAAGAGACTCTACTCACGAGATGGGAAGGACTTGATAGCAGGAGAATATATTCAGCCTGAGTTGGTGCTATCTCCACAAGAAGCCTTCTATTCAGAGAGAAGAAGTTTGACCTTGGATGAGTCTGTTGGACAAGTCTGTGGGGAGTTTGTCATGTGCTATCCTCCAGGGATTCCTATCTTGGCTCCTGGAGAACGCATTACACAAGAAATTGTCGACTATATCCAATTTGCCAAGGAACGTGGTTGCTCCCTCCAAGGGACGGAAGACCCAGAGGTCAACCATATCAATGTCATTGAAAGAAAGGAGAACTAGATGGATTTATGGTTTTCTGAAGTTCATACTCCAGATGTGAAATTGTCCCTGAGAACCGCCAAGCAACTCTATGCTGGTAAAAGTGAATGGCAAGATATCGAAGTTTTAGACACGCCAGCTTTTGGAAAAATATTAATCTTAAATGGGCACGTCTTGTTCTCAGATGCAGATGATTTTGTCTACAATGAAATGACCGTTCACGTTCCCATGGCTGTCCACCCAAATCCCAAGAAAGTCTTGGTTATTGGGGGTGGTGACGGAGGTGTTGCTCAAGTATTAACACTTTATCCTGAACTAGAGCAAATCGATATTGTAGAACCTGATGAAATGTTGGTAGAGGTTTGTCGTGAGTATTTTCCAGACTTTGCTGCGGGGCTTGATGATCCTCGTGTTACCATTTACTACCAAAATGGGCTACGCTTTTTGCGAAACTGTGAAGATGATTACGATATTATCATCAACGACGCAACAGATCCATTTGGACATACGGAAGGGCTCTTTACCAAGGAATTTTACGGTAATAGCTATAGAGCTCTCAAAGAAGACGGTATCATGATTTACCAGCATGGGAGTCCCTTCTTTGACGAGGATGAGTCAGCTTGCCGAAGCATGCACCGTAAGGTTAATCAAGCCTTTCCAATCAGCCGGGTCTATCAGGCGCACATCCCAACCAGCCCAGCTGGCTATTGGTTGTTTGGATTTGCATCGAAAAAATACCACCCTGTCAAAGATTTTGACAAGGAGGGCTGGAAAAAACGCCAGCTTTTCACAGAATACTATACTGCAAACTTACATGTGGGAGCCTTTATGTTGCCCAAATATGTTGAGGACATTTTAGAAGAAGAGGAAGGAAAAAAATGAGTCGTTTACTAGTTATTGGATGCGGGGGCGTTGCCCAAGTTGCTATTTCAAAGATTTGCCAAGATAGCGAAACATTTACAGAGATTATGATTGCTAGCCGTACCAAGTCAAAATGCGATGATTTGAAGGCTAAATTAGAAGGCAAAACAAGTACAAAGATTGAGACAGCTGCTCTTGATGCTGACAAGGTTGAAGAAGTGATTGCCTTGATTGAAAGCTACAAACCAGAAGCTGTTTTAAACGTAGCCCTTCCTTATCAAGATCTAACAATTATGGATGCTTGTTTGGCAACAGGTGTTCACTATATCGACACAGCTAACTACGAGGCAGAGGATACAGAAGATCCTGAGTGGCGCGCTATCTATGAGAAACGTTGTAAGGAACTTGGTTTTACTGCCTACTTTGACTACTCATGGCAATGGGCTTATCAGGAAAAATTCAAAGAAGCAGGCTTAACCGCTCTTCTTGGTTCTGGTTTTGACCCAGGTGTAACCAGCGTCTTTTCAGCTTATGCCCTTAAACATTATTTTGATGAAATCCATTATATCGACATTTTAGACTGTAATGGTGGTGACCACGGTTATCCGTTTGCGACGAACTTTAATCCAGAAATCAATCTTCGCGAGGTTTCTGCACCAGGTTCTTACTGGGAAGATGGAAAATGGGTCGAAGTTGAAGCCATGTCTATCAAGCGCGAGTACGATTTCCCTCAGGTTGGACAAAAAGATATGTATCTCCTTCACCATGAAGAAATTGAATCATTGGTCAAGAACATTCCAGGTGTCAAACGTATTCGCTTCTTTATGACTTTTGGTCAATCTTATCTAACTCATATGAAATGTCTTGAAAATGTCGGTCTCCTTCGTACAGATACCATTAACTTCAATGGGCAAGAAATTGTACCAATCCAATTCTTGAAAGCCTTGCTTCCAGATCCTGCCAGTCTTGGTCCACGTACAGTCGGAAAAACCAATATCGGTTGTATCTTTACAGGTGTCAAAGATGGTGTTGAAAAGACCATCTACATCTACAATGTCTGCGACCATCAGGAATGTTACGCAGAAGTTGGTTCGCAAGCCATTTCTTACACGACTGGAGTTCCAGCCATGATAGGTACAAAATTAGTTATGGATGGCACTTGGAAACAAGCTGGAGTTTATAACCTTGAAGAATTGGATCCAGATCCATTCATGGAAGCTTTGAATGAGTACGGCTTGCCATGGATTGTGGTTGAAAATCCGCAAATGGTGGACTAATGAAGCTAGAACAAGTACCCACACCAGCCTATGTCATTGACTTGGCCAAGTTAGAAGCAAACTGCCGTATCCTACAATATGTTCAAGAAGAAGCTGGTTGCAAGGTTTTGCTTGCCCAAAAGGCTTATTCCCTCTATAAAACATATCCCTTGATTAGCCAGTATCTATCTGGTACAACAGCTAGTGGACTCTATGAGGCTAAGCTAGCTAGAGAAGAGTTCCCTGGGGAAGTCCATGTCTTTGCGCCTGCCTTCAAGGATGCAGACTTGGAGGAATTACTTGAGATAACAGACCATATCGTCTTTAACTCAGAAAGACAGTTGCGACAACATGGTCCGCGTTGTCGAGATGCTGGTGTCAGTATCGGTTTGCGCCTCAACCCTCAGTGTTCGACTCAAGGTGACCACGCTCTCTATGATCCTTGCGCCCCTGGATCTCGTTTTGGAGTCACTCTAGACAAGATTCCAAGTGATTTGCTGGACTTGGTGGATGGCCTTCATTTTCATACCCTTTGTGAGCAAGGGGCATATGATTTAGAGACAACTTTGAAAGCAGTAGAAGCGCAGTTTGGTCCCTACTTACATCAAGTTAAATGGCTCAATATGGGTGGAGGACACCACATTACAAGAGAAGACTATGATGTAGATTTGCTGATTTCAGAAATCAAGCGTATCCGGGAAACTTACAATCTTGAAGTCTACATCGAGCCGGGTGAAGCCATTGCGCTCAATGCGGGTTATTTAGCTACTGAAGTATTGGATATTGTAGAAAATGGTATGGAAATCTTGGTTTTAGATGCCTCTGCGACCTGTCATATGCCTGATGTACTTGAGATGCCCTATCGTCCACCTTTGAGAAATGGATTTGAGGCACTGGAAAAAGCTCATACCTATAGACTTTCTTCTAATACCTGTCTGACGGGCGATGTGATTGGTGATTATAGTTTTGAAAATCCAGTCCAAATCGGTGATAGACTTTATTTCGAAGACATGGCCATTTATTCCTTTGTCAAAAATAATACCTTTAATGGTATTGGATTGCCAAGTCTCTATCTCATGAACGAGCAGGGTGACTGCAGCTTGGTCAAATCTTTTGGTTATCAAGACTTTAAAGGGAGATTATCATGATGGACAGTCCAAAAAAATTAGGCTATCGTATGCCAGCAGAGTACGAACTCCACCACGGGACTCTCATGATATGGCCGACTCGACCAGGTTCATGGCCATTTCAAGGAAAGGCTGCCAAAAGAGCTTTCAGCCAAATTATAAAAAACATAGCAGAAGGGGAAACTGTTTATCTTTTAGTGGAGCAGGACTATCTATCTGAAGCCCAATCCTATCTAGGGGATAGCGTTGTTTATCTAGATATTCCTACCAATGATGCCTGGGCGCGTGATACTGGTCCGACCATTCTCGTCAATGATAAAAGAGAAAAGTTGGCAGTCGATTGGTCTTTCAATGCTTGGGGTGGTGATGTTGATGGTCTCTATCAAGACTATGAAGATGATGACCAAGTAGCCAGTCGTTTTGCTGAGGTCTTGGAAATGCCTGTTTACGATGCCAAGCCTTTTGTACTGGAAGGAGGCGCAATCCATAGCGATGGACAAGGAACCATTCTCGTAACTGAAAGTTGCTTGCTTAGTCCTGGTCGCAATCCTAACCTGACCAAAGAGGAAATCGAGAATACCTTATTAGAGTGCCTTGGAGCTGAAAAAGTCATCTGGCTTCCTTATGGTATTTATCAGGATGAAACCAATGAACACGTTGACAATGTTGCAGCCTTCGTTGGTCCTGCAGAGCTTGTCTTGGCTTGGACAGACGACAAAAGCGATCCTCAATATGCCATGTCAAAAGCAGATATCGAACTCTTAGAGCAAGAGACAGATGCAAAAGGCCGTCACTTCACCATTCATAAACTTCCAATTCCAGCTCTTCATCAAATTGTAACCAAAGAGGATTTGCCAGGCTACATCTATGAAGAAGGAGAAGAAGAGCGATACGCAGGTGAACGACTAGCAGCTTCCTACGTAAACTTTTATATCGCCAATAAGGCTGTCCTTGTTCCTCAGTTTCAGGATAAAAACGACCAAGTGGCCTTAGATATCCTCAGTAAGTGTTTCCCAGACCGTAAAGTTGTCGGAATACCAGCCAGAGATATTCTATTAGGTGGTGGCAATATCCACTGTATCACCCAACAAATCCCAGAATAGGAGAAAATATGAGAAATGTAAAAGTTGCAGCTATTCAGATGCAATGTGCCAAGGATGTGGCAACAAATATTCAAACAGCAGAGCGTTTAGTACGTCAGGCTGCAGAACAAGGCGCACAAATTATTCTCTTGCCCGAGTTGTTTGAACGTCCATACTTTTGTCAGGAACGTCAGTATGACTACTACCAGCATGCCCAATCTGTAGCAGAAAATACTGCCATTCAGCATTTTAAGGTGATTGCTAAGGAACTACAGGTTGTTCTACCAATCAGTTTCTATGAAAAAGATGGCAATGTCTTATATAATTCTATTGCCGTCATTGATGCAGATGGTGAGGTGCTGGGCGTTTATCGGAAAACCCACATACCAGATGACCATTATTATCAAGAAAAGTTTTATTTTACGCCTGGCAACACAGGTTTCAAGGTCTGGGATACTCGCTATGCTAAGATTGGGATCGGTATCTGTTGGGATCAATGGTTTCCTGAAACAGCTCGCTGTCTTGCATTGAATGGTGCTGAATTGCTCTTTTATCCAACAGCCATCGGTTCAGAGCCGATTTTGGATACAGATAGTTGTGGTCATTGGCAACGTACTATGCAAGGACACGCAGCAGCAAATATTGTTCCAGTCATTGCAGCCAATCGTTATGGTTTGGAAGAAGTCACTCCTAGTGAAGAAAATGGTGGGCAGAGTTCCAGCCTTGACTTCTACGGTTCATCCTTTATGACGGATGAAACAGGAGCTATTATCGAGCGAGCTGAAAGACAAGGAGAAGCTGTTCTGTTAGCAACTTATGACCTAGACAAGGGAGCAAGCGATCGCCTAAACTGGGGCCTATTTCGTGATAGAAGACCAGAAATGTATCAACGAATCACAGATTAGTGTGGAAAAAATAGCAAATTCATTCTGCTAGACTAACTTCTTATTTGCAACTATAAGATACTATGTTGTCTAGCAAGTGGATTTCATAATTTAACACTACAAGGCTTTCTTGCGCTTTTTATGCGAGGAGCTTTTCTGTTTAAGCTTTATCAATAAAACATGCTATAATAGTTGCAGAAAGGTTGGTATTTATGGCTAGGATATTGGTTATTGAAGACAATAGTGACATTCAAGAGATTTTGCGAACACTTCTCACTGAGGAGCATGAGGTGATTCAAGCCTTTTCTGGTACAGAAGGAATCATGCGTTTTGACCAAGGTGGGATTGACCTCGTTTTGCTAGATATCATGCTTCCTGGGAAAAATGGGGATCAGGTTTTAAAAGCTATCAGGGAAGAAAGTCAAACTCCAGTCATTATGCTAACAGCTTTGAGCGATAAGAAGTTAATCAGTCAATACCTCTTAGACGGTGCCAATGATTACATAGTGAAACCTTTTGATTTAGACGAAGTCTTTGCCAGAGTTACTGTTCAACTACGCCAAAGTGCAGAAAAACAGCCTATGAAAATAGGAAAAACTGAAAATCTGCCACAAAACTTAAAAAATATCCAGTTTGATGCAGAAAGTTTTGAAATCAAAAATAGTCAGGAAACCATTCGTCTTGCTAAGAAAGAATGCTTAATTCTCCAAACTCTCCTAAAACATCCTAAGAAAATTTTCACCAAGGAAGAACTTTATGAATTGGTCTGGGAGGAAAACTATCTACCTGGAGATAATACCCTCAATACGCATTTGAGTAATCTTCGTAAAAAATTAAACCAGCTCGACCCAAATCAAGAATACATTGAAACCATTTGGGGAGTTGGGGTAAGATTAAAAGGAGATAAGCAATGACCTACATGATAATCTTTTTCCTACTGGTTCTCCTAATTATTTTATCGATTACATTGATTCGCTATCATCTAGTTCTTGAAAGCCTGAGTCAACAGATTGAAGACAAGATTCTCACGGGTAGTATGAAAAGAGTAGGAGTCAGCATTTTTTCCAAACATTTTTTACATCTCTACCAGCAAATTGAAAATCTATTTCAGGAAGTGGAACAATCTCGGTTGGTGATGAAAAGGGAAAAGCAGACTCTGGATATGGCCATCAGCAATATTGCCCATGATATTCGGACACCTTTGACTATCGCGTCAGGCTACACGCAACAATTGATAAAGTCTCCTGAAAACAAAGGAGAAAACTTACAAAAAATCGCCCAGCATCTTGATTTAGTTTCCAAACGCTTGGAGGCTCTCCTAGAATACCGTCGGTTGATGGAAGGAGCTGTCAAACCAAAACTTGAAGAAGTAGACCTTTCAGCTTTTATCACCAAAAAGACTTTGGCTTATTATGATGTTTTTCAGGCGGCAAATATCACGCTTGATTTTGAGGTTGAAGCTGGTCTGAAAATGAGGACTGATGAAGACTTGCTGGATCGAATTTTACAAAATTTGCTCGGAAATGTTCTCAAACATGGCAAGGAAGAAGCCCGTCTATCTTTGAGAAAGGAAAAGGAACAGCCTGTCTTAGAGATTGCAAACCTTGTCAAACAGCCTATCAAAAAAATAGAAAATCTCAGCAACCGTTTTTATTCTGAAAATCTATCAGACACCGAAGAATCCTCTGGTTTAGGCCTTTATATCACTGAGGAATTATGTCATCTTCTCGGTGCAGAGATGAAACTAAGCACAGATGGCCAGTGGTTGTCGGTTTTCATTTATTTTTAACGAAATAAACCTCCTCTGTAGGCTAGAGGAGGTCGTTTTTTATAAACTTTTCTTTTTGAAAACTGCCAGTCCACTTAGATTAAAGATTAGAATAACAGCTAAGGTAACTATAAGGGTGTAGAAAATGGATTCACTATTAGCAGTCATAGCATAGAAAAACTGCAATGATAAATATGGCAAAATTTTGATAGTTGGGAAGATGAGCATTGGCATAGAAAGTAAGATAGAGCTGACCAAATAACCAATAAATACCGCAATATAAGAATGACTAACATAGAGGATGAAGGAAACAATGGAAAGCCAAGCAAGGAGGCAAAGGAATTGAAGGGAAATGGTTATTAGTAGATTGCCAATAAAGCCATCAGGCATAGTTCCAAATCCATTTAAGATAGTGGCTGGAATAAAGGCAATCACAAGACAGATGATGACTTGTAAAAGTGCAATAGAAGCCAATACAAAGGCTTTCGCTAGAAAAAACTCGGTACGAGAGACACCCACTGTTAAATTATTTTTATAGAGTTTGCCGATTAAATCAACTCCAAGAACGAGGCAGGCTAGGACTATGCAGAGAAAAACGAGGTTTGAACCTTGACTAGATGCGTTGATTAGGGCTTGTACACCATTCCAACCTTGGGTTGGAATTTCTGATTCTTCTGCCTGGATTGCCATCAGATGACCCGTAGCTCCTATACTTGCACCCATTAGCATGAGAGCAAAGAGAATGAATTCTGTGATCCAAAAACCTTTGGAGCGGAAAAGACGGTAAAAGTCTGCTTGAATGGTATGTATCATGATTTTTCTCCTATTCGACCAATTGAGTGAAGTATTCTTCTAGGTTTTGACGGGCATAGTAAATCTCGTCAATGGCAACATCTGCCAAGGTTAATTCTTTGAGAATCTGTTTGACATCTTGTTCCTGACCAAAGATATGGATTTCATTTTCTGGATTAACAACCTTGAACTGGAGCTGGATTTGTTCTTTCAATACTTGACAAGCTTTCTCTTGATCAGCTGTCTTAAGGACAATATAATCCTCACTTAGTGTTTCAAATTCAGCTTTACTGATTTCACGGATAATCTTACCTTGATCTAAAATACCAAAACGATTTGCTACGAGATAGAGTTCTGACAAGATATGGCTAGAGATGAGAATGGTGATTCCTTTTTCTTGATTGAGGCGTTGAATCATTAGTCGAAATTCTTTGATACCGATTGGGTCGAGACCGTTGATAGGTTCATCTAAGATTAGGAAGTCTGGTTTGGATAGAAGGGCAATGGCGATACCAAGTCTTTGTTTCATTCCTAGCGAGAAATCACGAAAGACTTTCTTACCTGTATCTGGCAAACCTACATAGTCCAGCGTTTCTCGAATGACTTGATCAGCATTTGGAATATGGCGAATCATACAGTAATATTTCAGATTTTGATAAGCTGTTAAGTGATTATGGGCTACGGGTGATTCTATCACTGAACCTACTCGAGATAGAGCCTTGGTCCACTCATTTTCCGATTGACTAGAAAAGAGGGAAACAGTTCCTTTATCCGCAAACAGTAGTTGCGTAATGATTTTGATTAAGGTGGTCTTCCCAGCTCCGTTCTTTCCGATAAGTCCATAAATATCTCCCTCTCTTATCGTTAGATGAAGATCCTGAAGAATAGCTTGTTTGTCAAAGTTTTTGGACAATCCATGAATGTCAAGTACTGTTTTCATGTTTCTCTCCTTTTGATTTATTTTGTTAACTTTAGTATAAAGTATAGAAATCAAAGAAAGCTCAAGGATTTCTAAAGGGTTTCTAAAGTTTTAGGAATTCTTAAATATCAAAACCCAGTTGACACGAACTGGGCTTCTTAATTATAAAATATATTTCTCAATGGCACGCGCAACGCCGTCTTCTTCGTTGCTGGCTGTAGCGGCATCCGCAAGAGATTTGACATAATCGCTAGCATTCCCCATTGCAATGCCCAGCCCTGCAAACTGGAGCATTTCGATATCGTTATTGGCATCGCCCATGGCCATGATTTCTGAGGAATCAATCTTCAAAATATCTGCTAGTCGAGAAAGAGCGGTAGCCTTTGTCGTACCAAGTGGCATAGCTTCATAAATGACAGGCTGAGAACGAACTCCACTAAATCGTTGACAGAGTTCTCCAGCAAAACGCTCTTCAAAATCATCTGTTTGGCTTTCTGTACCTAAAAACATACCTTGGAACATGCGATACTTGCCACTAGTCGCTTCCTCAAGAGAAATTTCAGTCAGGTCTGAAAAGACTAGCTTGGCATCATTTTGAATGATTTCATTCGGCTTACCACCGAGGACAAAATAATGCTCCTCATCAAAAAGAGTCAACTGAACATCGCTTTTTTCAGCTAGGTCATAGAGGTACTCGATGTCTGCTGGACTGAGTTCTTGCCAATCAACCAGACTCCAATCACTGGTCTGGTGAGTTGAACAACCGTTGTTAACAATAACATATTCGTTCTGGTGGTCAAGCCCCAGTTTTTTGTAGTAGGGGAGGACACCGAAAAGGGGGCGGCCCGTACAAAGTACCAGTTTGACGCTTTTTTCAATAGCTTGGTGAATAGCAGTAATATGAGCTTGTGGGATTTCCTTGGCTTCATTGAGGAGGGTTCCATCCATATCCAAGGCTAGTAGTTTAATCATAGGTCTTCCTTCTTTATCTTTTGGTATTATTATAGCATATTTTAGAAAATAAAATGGTAAAAGGGTAGAGACTAATTGATTTTACAGTTTAGGATATTTGGAGAACATTTATTAGGAAAGGTTACACGTTATTCAATTAAGTAAATAATTATATTTGGTAAGCTGGTCAAAAAAACAGAGGATTTAAGATGAAAAATGTGTTATTCATCTTAAATCCTCTGTTCTCCTTAATTTTTTATAAATCAACTTGATTAGACGTAGGGTATGATTTATCTTCTAAATTTTCGTTTGATAATAGAGCGTTGGACTTTTAAAACAAGTAAGCTAAATCCGATTGCTGCGACAAATGCAAGAGCAGTTGATAATTTTAATGCTAAAAAGATAAAACTAAAGATAGCAACACAGATACAAAAAACAGCAATATTAACAAAAAATAGGATTTCCTTGAGATTGGCATCAGATTGTGCTTCAGGTGTATAATCTTGATAGCGAGGAATCTGATGATTTAATTCTTCTTGATAGTCTACCTCATAGGATTGTAATTTTCTTACAGGCATTCTTCTCTCCTTAACTGTACATACCTATTTTATCATTTTTTAATCGGATAATTATTACAGTAAGGTTACAAAAAGAATAAAGTCCCTTTTCATTTTCAAACTATTGTTCAGGACACGATAGTTTGAAAATAATAGTACGCATAATATTAAGGCTGTTAAACACCTATTGAAAATAGATTAGTAGAAATCGAAACAGTACATTAATACTCTTTAAAACAAGTTAGCGGCATCTTGTATTAGGTATATGTTACTGATTTAGCCAGTTTTATCTATAATCAAAAAGCTGTTCTTTGATTTTTATTGAGTATATAGACTGCAAATTGCGCTTAAAAATGGTATAATGGTAAAGTTATATAGTCCCGATAAGATGGTAGGTATTTATCACTAAGAGTTTTCCTATCAGTACTTTGTAATTTGCAAAGACTGACGGCTCCAAAGTAGTCGCTCGTCATTCTACGGTTGCCGCTATAACGCGGTCACCCTATGCGCCTTACTAGCTTCAGAAATAAAAAAGTGTCGTTTTTATTTCTTTCGCGTCGTAACTCTTAGAAAATGAAAATACCTATCAGTACTTTGTAACTCTATAACACTATTTTTAAGGGGGGACATTTTTATGTCAGAACGTAAATTATTCACGTCTGAGTCTGTATCTGAGGGGCATCCAGATAAGATTGCAGACCAAATTTCAGATGCTATCTTGGATGCTATTTTAGCAAAGGATCCAGAGGCGCATGTTGCTGCTGAGACAGCTGTATATACTGGTTCTGTCCATGTTTTTGGTGAAATTTCTACAAATGCCTATGTGGATATTAACCGTGTAGTTCGTGATACCATTGCAGAGATTGGCTATACCAATACCGAGTATGGATTTTCTGCAGAGACAGTGGGAGTCCATCCGTCACTTGTTGAGCAGTCACCCGATATTGCCCAAGGTGTTAACGAAGCTTTGGAGGTTCGTGGGAATGCAGACCAAGATCCACTTGACTTGATTGGTGCTGGAGACCAAGGTCTCATGTTTGGATTTGCAGTGGATGAAACAGAAGAGCTCATGCCATTGCCAATTTCACTCAGCCATAAATTGGTTCGTCGTCTGGCAGAACTTCGTAAGACTGGTGAAATCAGCTATCTTCGCCCAGATGCTAAATCACAAGTTACAGTTGAGTATGATGAAAATGACCGTCCAGTACGTGTGGACACAGTTGTTATTTCAACTCAGCACGACCCAGAAGCCAGCAACGAACAAATTCACAATGATGTCATCAACAAGGTTATCAAAGAGGTGATTCCAGCCTCTTACTTAGATGAACAAACAAAATTCTTCATCAATCCAACTGGTCGCTTTGTAATCGGTGGACCTCAAGGAGACTCAGGTTTGACTGGTCGTAAGATTATCGTGGATACTTATGGTGGCTACTCTCGTCATGGTGGCGGTGCCTTCTCTGGTAAAGATGCGACTAAAGTGGACCGTTCTGCGTCATATGCAGCTCGCTATATTGCCAAGAACATCGTTGCAGCGGGTCTGGCTAAGAAGGCAGAAGTTCAATTGGCCTACGCTATCGGTGTTGCCCAACCTGTTTCTGTTCGTATCGATACCTTTGGTACAGGAAGAGTAGCTGAAAGCAAGCTGGAAAAAGCGGCTCGTCAAATCTTTGACCTTCGTCCTGCAGGAATTATTCAAATGTTGGATCTTAAACGTCCAATCTACCGTCAAACAGCTGCTTATGGACACATGGGACGTACAGATATTGACCTTCCATGGGAACGTTTGGACAAGGTAGATGCTTTGAAAGAAGCAGTAAAATAAAATCTTGAGAGGGGGACTTCCCCTCTTTTTTACTGATAAAACATTTCACACACCAATAATTGAACTTTGGTAAAAATAAGACTATAATTAAATTAGAAATAGTAAACGATAAAAGCTAGAAAGGAGTTTACTGCATCAAATCTGTACAGTAAGATTAAAATCATGAAAAAGAAAACAATAGCAATTATACAATGTATTTTGTATCTCATAGCTTCTTATATAGCTCTTCAGTTGTGTAGTATTAACAGAAGTTTAGTGGGTGAGTTCTTTTTCATTCTGGTTTAGTATTTGAAAACTAGAAAAAGCACTAGATAATGATTCACAATAATAACTCCAAAGACTTAGATCTGTTTTGTTTGCAGGTCTAAGTCTTTTTATCACTTTAAAAAAACTCCTACAACATCTTTCCGAAAAACTATAATTTTCTTGAAAAATATATAAGTCTATGCTATACTACTTGTAGACTTATTTATGGAGAAAATACATGAAACGTGAGATTTTATTAGAACGAATCGACAAACTAAAACAAATCATGCCCTGGTATGTTTTAGAATACTATCAATCTAAGCTTGCTGTTCCCTACAGTTTTACAACCTTGTACGAATACCTCAAGGAATTCGATCGATTTTTCAGCTGGGTTTTGGAGTCTGGGATTTCAAACTCTGATAAAATGTCTGATATTCCTTTATCTGTCTTGGAAAATATGTCAAAGAAAGATATGGAGGCTTTTATCCTTTATCTTAGAGAACGTCCTTTGCTGAATGCCAATACAACCAAGCAAGGCGTTTCCCAAACGACCATCAATCGGACCTTATCAGCTCTTTCCAGTCTTTACAAGTATCTGACCGAGGAAGTTGAAAACGATCAGGGCGAACCTTATTTCTATCGTAATGTAATGAAGAAAGTTTCAACAAAGAAAAAGAAAGAAACGCTTGCTGCCAGAGCTGAAAACATCAAGCAAAAGCTCTTTCTAGGTGATGAAACAGAAGGGTTTCTGACTTATATAGACCAAGATTACCCACAACAGCTCTCAAATCGTGCTCTTTCATCATTTAATAAAAATAAAGAACGTGATTTGGCCATTATCGCCCTTCTCTTGGCATCTGGTGTCCGTTTATCTGAAGCTGTTAATCTGGATCTAAGAGATCTCAATCTCAAGATGATGGTTATTGATGTCACTCGAAAAGGTGGCAAACGTGACTCGGTCAATGTCGCTGCCTTTGCTAAGCCTTATCTAGAGAATTATCTAGCCATTCGAAATCAACGCTATAAGACTGAAAAGACGGATATTGCACTCTTTCTAACTCTCTATAGAGGTGTTCCCAATCGTATTGACGCATCCAGCGTTGAAAAAATGGTTGCTAAATACTCTGAAGACTTCAAAGTTCGTGTAACCCCCCACAAACTGCGCCATACCCTAGCAACTAGGCTCTATGATGCTACTAAATCGCAAGTTTTGGTTAGTCACCAGCTAGGTCACGCCAGTACACAAGTCACTGACCTCTATACCCATATCGTAAATGATGAACAAAAGAATGCTTTGGATAGTTTATAAATCACATAAATTAAATTATGTAATAGATTAGAAAGGGATTTAATAAACTGTTAATCTTATTTGACCATATCAAATACAATTGCTAACAGAGTAAACAGCTTTAAAGAATATGAAATAAAATTTATGTGGCCACTGACTTTCCTTTCTTTGTAATATTCTGGATATGCAAATCACTTATAATTGGTATTCATCTCAAAATAAGAGGGTTCCACAAAAATAAATCAAATTGAGCACATTGCGATGGCCGATATTTTATAAGAAAATAAAATTCCTCTAAAAACAATCATGGATAGGGTTGGACATTCTGATTCTGATGTTACTACTTCCATCTACTCCCACGTCACAAAGAACATGACAGATGAAGCGATCAATGTAAAAGATTTTTTAAAAAGTTTTGCCCCTTTTTTGCCCCCTGAACACAAAAATAGCCCTTCGGATAAAATCCGAGGGGCTAGAAACGTTATTAAATCAACGGCCGAACTTTTGAGTTTCAAGGTTCGGGATAAAATAGTTCACTGAACTATTTTATTTTTTCAAGTTGTAGAATGATTTCAATCCACGATATTCAGCTACTTCACCAAGTTGATCTTCGATGCGAAGCAATTGGTTGTATTTAGCGATACGGTCTGTACGTGAAAGTGAACCAGTCTTGATTTGCCCTGCGTTAGTTGCAACTGCGATGTCAGCGATTGTTGAATCTTCAGTTTCACCTGAACGGTGTGATACAACGGCAGTGTAACCAGCTTCTTTCGCCATTTCGATAGCGTCGAATGTTTCAGTAAGAGTACCGATTTGGTTAACTTTGATAAGGATTGAGTTAGCAGCACCTTCTGCAATACCTTTTTCAAGGTAAGAAGTGTTTGTTACGAAGAAGTCGTCACCAACCAATTGAACTTTACCACCAAGACGTTCAGTAAGAGCTTTCCAACCGTCCCAGTCATTTTCATCCATACCATCTTCGATAGTGATGATTGGGTATTTGTTTACCAATTCTTCAAGGTAGTCGATTTGTTCTGCAGCAGTACGTACAGCTGCTCCTTCACCTTCGAATTTAGTGTAGTCGTAAACTTTACGTTCTTTATCGTAGAATTCTGATGAAGCACAGTCAAATCCGATAAATACGTCTTTACCAGGAACATATCCAGCAGCTTCGATAGCAGCAAGGATAGTTTCAACTCCGTCTTCAGTTCCTTCAAAACGAGGAGCAAATCCACCTTCGTCACCTACTGCTGTTTCCAAACCACGAGATTTAAGGATTTTCTTAAGTGCATGGAAGATTTCAGCACCCCAACGAAGAGCTTCTTTGAATGATGGCGCACCAGCAGGTACGATCATGAATTCTTGGAAAGCGATTGGAGCGTCAGAGTGAGAACCACCGTTGATGATGTTCATCATTGGAGTTGGAAGAACTTTAGTGTTGAATCCACCAAGGTAGCTGTAAAGTGGGATTTCAAGGTAGTCAGCAGCAGCACGAGCTACAGCGATAGACACACCAAGGATTGCGTTTGCACCCAATTTACCTTTGTTAGGAGTACCGTCAAGAGCGATCATAGCACGGTCGATAGCTTGTTGGTCACGTACATCGTAGCCGATGATTGCTTCAGCAATGATGTTGTTTACGTTGTCAACAGCTTTTTGTGTACCAAGACCACCGTAACGAGATTTGTCACCGTCGCGAAGTTCAACTGCTTCGTGTTCACCAGTAGAAGCTCCTGATGGAACCATACCACGTCCGAAAGCACCTGATTCAGTGTAAACTTCTACTTCAAGTGTTGGGTTACCGCGTGAGTCTAGGACTTCGCGAGCGTAAACATCAGTAATAATTGACATTTTTTACTCTCCTTATGAGTTAAATTTTTTACACCTCTATAATACCTTAAAACCCCTCCTTTTTCAAGAAAAAACGTTATCTTTGTGCAAATTTTCCTTAACTTTATAAAGTAATCGCTTTCTTTTGTCTGTTTTATTCCAACTTTTATGATATACTGTTTTCATGACAGATTTATCAAAACAATTACTTGAAAAAGCTCATGGTGGAGCAAAATTAAATCCGGATGAGCAAAGACGCTATCTTGGTACTTTTGAAGAAAGAGTTCTTGGATATGCAGATATTGACACAGCGAATAGCCCGCAGTTAGAAAAAGGCTTTTTATCCATTTTAGAAAACCTTCAGGAAAAAGCAGAGCCACTATTTGTGAAGATTTCACCAACTATCGAATTTGACAAGCAAGTTTTCTACTTAAAAGAAGCTAAAGAAACTGATAGTCAAGCTACCATTGTATCTGAAGAGCATACTTCTTCTCCTTTTGGCCTGATTATCCACACCAATGCACCAGTACAAGTAGAAGAAAAGGACCTTCGACTTGCTTTTGCAAAACTTTGGGAAGATAAAAAGGAAGAACCAGCCAAAACATCCATCTGGAAGAAATGGTTTGGCTAAATCTTGTGCATATTTAATAAATGCCCTATATTGGCAGCCGTGTGCTCCAGATAGAAACTGGCATTTTTCAAACTGTCTTCTAAAGGTTCACTTTTCTCCAAAATAGAAAAGGCAGCTTGGATATTTTCAAATGGTAGGGAAGGTAAATCCTCAGCAAGACTACCACAAATAGCAATGACAGGAACTCCGACAGGGGTTCTTTTTGCAACACCAATAGGCGCTTTACCTGCTAAACTTTGACGATCTAGCCTTCCTTCTCCTACAACAACCAAGTCAGCATGTAAAACTTTCTTATCAAAGTTGATTAAGTTCAAACAGGTATCAATTCCAGACACGATATTTGCCTGAGCAAAGGCACACAAACCGCCAGCAATGCCTCCACCAGCTCCTGCTCCTTTAATTTCCAATGTTGCAGGGGAGACTTTTTCATAAAAATCTTGGATCGCTTGATCTACGGCCTCAAACATAGTAGGATCTAGGCCTTTTTGCTTGCCAAACGTGTAGGTCGCACCTTGATATCCACATAAGGGACTCACGACATCTGCTAAAATACGAATTTGCACATCTTCAGGAATTTCATAGCGATTTTCTGTTGAAACAGAAGCTAATTTTAGTAAGGATTGACCGCAAGCAGGCAAGACATTTCCATCTCTATCATAAAATCGATAACCTAAACCAGCAGCGATCCCAATTCCTCCGTCATTACTGGCCGTACCACCAACACCGATATAGATTTCTTTAATCCCTTTAACAATGAGATGGTGAATCAACTCTCCAATACCACAAGTTTGGATTTGAAGTGGATTTCGTTTCTCTAGCGGAATCTTTCCAAGGCCAACCAAATCAGCAACTTCGAACAGGGCTAGTTGTTCTTTTTGAAAATAGTGTATGGCTTCTTTTTGTCCAAAAGGGCCTGTCACTTGGATCCATTTTTCTTCTAGGTCAAGTGAATGTCGAATAGCATCTACTGTACCTTCGCCACCATCACCCACAGGGCAGAGGAGACATTCTACATCTGCTATCGATTGTTGGAAGCCTCTTTTAATAGATTCAGCTACCTCTTCAGCAGTCAAGCTTTCCTTAAATGAATCTGGTGCAATTACAATCTTCATATTTTCCCTCATTCTAAACAGTCAATCAAAGGAAGAACTTCTAAAAAATCCCTCTTGTCAACATGATATGGTATTTCTTTTTTGAGTACCTCTTTGGCACAAAAAGCAATTCCCAGTCCTGCAGACTTTAGCATTAATAAATCATTAACCCCATCACCGATTGCAATCGTTCTTTCTTTAGAAAGTTTTAGTTCCTTTCTCCATTGTTCCAGAGTCTCTTTTTTGACCTCGGGACTAATAATTTGTCCAACTAATTTTCCTGTTAGATGATCGTCTTTAACTTCAAGTTGATTGGCAGAGAAATAGGCAATGTCGAGGGATTTTGCTAATCTCGCAACTATTGGTGTAAATCCACCGGACACCAGACCAACTAGGATGCCATTCTTTTGGAGAATGGAAATGAATTCCTGAGCATTTGGCGATAGATGAATAGAGTTGAAAACTGTATCAAAGACCGAAATAGGAAGACCTTCCAAGAAGGACACTCTGTCTCGTAAACTTCTTTCAAAATCTAGCTCTCCTCGCATTGCCTGACTTGTAAGCTGCGCAATTTCCTCCTCACAACCTGCCTCTCTACCCAACAAATCAATCACTTCTTCTAGGATTAAGGTTCCATCAACATCCATGACACACAAGCCTTTTACTTGAGACATCAGTTCTCCTCTCTAAATAGCCTAAAAATCGTATGAAGTCATCATACGATTTTATCTATTAGTTAACTAAGCTTTGGTACAAGTCTAGGTATGACTTGCAGGCTGTATCCCATGAGAAATCACACTCCATAGCTTGTTTTTGTAAGTTTCTCCAAACGTCAGGATGGTTTCTATACAAGTCCAATGCTGTTTGGAAAGTCCAATTTAACCAATAAGGAGATAGATTGTCAAAGCTAAAGCCAGTACCACTTCCTTCAATTGGATTGAAAGCGCGAACGGTATCTCTCAAGCCACCAACTTCATGGACCAATGGCAAGGTTCCATAACGCATAGCCATCATTTGAGACAAGCCACATGGCTCAAAACGACTTGGCATGAGGAAGAGGTCACAAGCAGCGTAGATTTCTTGAGCTAGTTTGACATCAAAAGTGATATTTGCTGATAGCTTGTCTGGGTAAATCTGAGCAAACCACGAGAAAGCCCCTTCAAAGGCTGGATCACCAGTTCCCAAAAGAACAATCTGAACATCATTTTGCAAGATATGTTGAAGACTTTCAACCACCACATCAAAACCTTTTTGACGTGTCAAACGAGAAACAATTCCCACCAGTGGAACGTCGGCTCTAACTGGCAAGCCAACTCTTTCTTGCAATTTTGCCTTGTTTTGGGCCTTCCCAGACAAATCTTCCTGATTAAAATGATAATCTAATAGAGCATCCGTCTGAGGATTATACAGGTCAGCATCAATCCCATTCACGATACCAGAAACTTTACCAGACTCCATTCGAAGAATCTGATCCAAGTTACATCCGAACTGACTGGTCATAATTTCATGAGCATAGCTAGGCGAAACGGTTGAAACACGGTCAGCATAAAGAATACCAGCCTTCATCCAGTTCAGACAGTTGTTCCATCGAAGGGTGCCATCAGCGTAACGTTCAAAGCCAACTCCAAACAAATCCCATAACATTCCTTCTGAAAATTGTCCTTGGAATTCCAAATTATGAATGGTTAAAACAGTTTTTATTCCTTGATAGGCTTGAATCCAACGGTATTTTTCCTTTAACAAGAAAGGAATCATAGCTGTATGGTAGTCATGAACATGGAGAAGGTCAGGAATAAAGTCAATTCTTTCCATAGCCTCAATGGCAGCAAGTTGGAAGAAAGCAAAGCGCTCTCCGTCGTCAAAATCACCGTAAACATGACCGCGGAAGAAATAATATTGGTTGTCAATAAAGTAGAAGGTCACACCATTTAGTACTGTTTTCTTAATCCCACAGTACTGTCTACGCCAACCAACACTCACCTCAAAATGAAGAATATCTTCAATTTGATTTCCAAATTTAGCCTCTACCATGTCATAGTAGGGTAAAATCACTGCAACTTCATGTCCCGCTTTTACCAGTGATTTTGGAAGAGCGCCAATAACGTCTCCCAAACCACCTGTTTTTGAAAAGGGTGCACCCTCTGCTGCTACAAATAAAATTTTCATGAATGAATATCCTCTGTTACTTTGCTACCTTTCTTAACGACAACTGGATGTTCTGCAGTTCCTCGAATCACAACACCAGGCTCAACTTCAACACCCTTGTCTAAGATAGCATATTCTACCTGAGCTCCTTCTCCAATAACAACACGAGGGAAGAGCAGGCTATCTTTAACCAAGCTATCCTTATGGACATGAATATTACGTGATAGAACAGAATTAGCCACTTGACCTTCAATGATACTACCAGACGCAAACTGAGAAGTGCTTACTTTAGATGTATTAGCATAGTAAGTTGGCTCTTCGTTTTTGACCTTTGTATAAATCTTTTGGTTTGGTGAGAAAAGAGAATAGAATTTCTGTGATTCAAGCATATCTTTGTTAGCTTTGTAATAAGACTCTACAGAGTGAATATTTGCCAGATAACCTGTGTACTCGTAGGCAAAAGCCCCTTCTTTTGCAGCCAAATCCCGTAAAACATAGCGCAACTTCTCTGGATGTTCTTTTTTAGCTTCTTCTTCCAATCGTTCTATCAACCAAGGTGTATCAACGACAAAGATATCTGTAGACATGTTATAGATTTGATCTGGTAACTTGCTATCAAAGAGTTTATGAGAACGAACATGGTCTGTTTCATCCACTTCCAAGATTGCGTTTACTTCTGAAATGTCTTTCTTAGCTAGTTTTTTATAAACTACAGTGATAGGCCCTTTTGTTGTACTGTGTAGATGGAATACTTGATTCAAATCAATGTTAATCAAAACATCACAGTTAAGTGAAACTGTTTGGTTGGAGCCAGAACGTTTCAAATAAGTAAGAAGCTGTTGGTAGTATTCTTTTCCAACTGTACTACTTTCCACACGGGTATTGTAAATACCTAGATAATAGTGACTGAGAAGAGTTGATAAGCCCCACTCACGTCCTGAACGGATATGGTCAAAGACAGAACTGATATTATCTTGTTGGAAAATACCAAAGATACTACGGACACCTGCATTAGCAAGACTTGAAAGCGGGAAGTCAATCAAGCGATATTTACCACCAAATGGCAAACTAGCTACTGGACGGTGGTCTGTCAGTGTTGACATATCATGAAAACCAACTGTATTTCCTAAAATGGCAGAATATTTATCAATCTTCATCTGTTGCTACCCCCACTACTTCATTATATCCTACAACTTGTACTTCTTCTGTTCCATCAATTTCGACACCGTCAGAAATAACTGCACCTTCACCAATAATGGCACGTTTGATTTTAGCTCCCTGACCAACAATTGCACCACTCATGATAACTGAATCTACTACTTCTGCCCCTTCGCGAACTTGCGCACCTGTTGAAAGGATAGAATGTTTAACAGTTCCATCTACAAAACAGCCATCAACAACCAAGGAATCTTCCACATGAGCATTTGCCCCAAGGAAGTTTGGTGGTGAAATTAAGTTTCTTGAGTAAATCTTCCATTGACGGTTACGGCTATCCAAGGCATTTTCTGGAGAAATGTACTCCATGTTCGCTTCCCAAAGCGACTCAATAGTACCAACATCTTTCCAGTAACCATTAAATTCATAGGCATAGACACTTTCACCTGACTCAAGGTAATTTGGAATGACATTTTTACCAAAGTCTGACATATCTACATTGCTCTTTTCAGCAGCAACGAGCATATTGCGCAGACGTTGCCAATCAAAGATATAGATTCCCATAGAAGCTTTGGTAGATTTAGGTTGTGCTGGTTTTTCTTCAAATTCAACAATGCGGTTATTGGCATCTGTGTTCATAATACCAAAACGGCTAGCTTCTTTCAGAGGAACATCCAGAACTGCTACTGTCAAACTGGCATTATTATCCTTGTGAGACTGGAGCATATCATCATAATCCATTTTGTAGATATGGTCCCCAGACAGAATCAAGACATACTCAGGATTGACACTGTCGATATAGTCGATATTTTGGTAAATAGCATGACTAGTCCCTTCGAACCAACGATTTCCTTCACTTGCAGAATACGGTTGAAGAATAGAGACACCAGAATTAATACCGTCTAACCCCCAGCTTGAACCGTTTCCAATATGATTGTTAAGAGCAAGTGGTTGGTACTGTGTAATGACTCCAACATTGTGAATCCCTGAGTTGGCACAGTTTGAAAGAGCGAAGTCAATGATACGGTAGCGTCCGCCAAATTGTACAGCTGGTTTCGCAAGGTTTTGAGTGAGTTTTCCGAGACGAGTTCCTTGCCCACCGGCAAGAATCAAAGCTAACATTTCATTCTTCATTTTCTACTCCTTTTTGGTTTTTATTTGTAACGGTTTTAGTAGATTTCAAGCGACGTTTGATTTTCCAAACACTTGCTCCCATAGCCGGTAGGGTAAAGGTCAAGGTCTGCTCATAATCTTTCCATAGTCCTTCTTGCGTTTGAACAGTTTGATTATGTTCTTTCCAAACGCCTCCCCACTCTTCTAACTCAGTATTCCATACTTCTTCGTAAATTCCTGCAACGGGTAGTCCGATTGTAAAATCTTTTCGTTCAACAGGTGCCATATTAAAGACGCAGACTAGCATGTCGCCCTTCTTACCCTTACGGATGAAGGAAAGAACACTCTGGTCTCGATTATCCGCATCGATGATTTCAATACCATCATAGCTGGTATCGATTTCCCACAGACAGCGATGATCTTTGTAAAACTGGTTTAGCTGAGAAGTGAAATACTTCATCTTAGCATTCATAGGGTCTTCTAGATTAGACCATTCTAACTGCTCTTCAGATCTCCATTCTAGGAATTGGCCGTATTCACTACCCATGAAAAGCAATTTCTTACCAGGGTGACAAATTTGGTAAGTGTAGAGATTGCGTAAGCCTGCGAATTGATTGTAACGATCTCCCCACATCTTGTGCATCATACTCTTCTTACCGTGAACCACTTCGTCATGTGAGAATGGTAGGAGATAGTTTTCATTGAAAACATACATAAAGCTGAAAGTCACCAGGTTAAAATCATATTTACGATAAATCGGATCTTCTTCATAGAAACGGAGAATGTCATTCATCCAGCCCATATTCCACTTGTAGTCAAATCCTAGACCATCTGAATCCTTAGTGTCAGTAATCTGAGTAGCTGATGAACTTTCTTCTGCGATCATCATCACATCAGGATGAACTAGTTTAATGACATCATTCAAGCGTTGAAGGAAATAATATCCTTCATAGTTGAGATTGCCACCATCTTTATTAGGTGTCCATGGAGCATCATCGTAGTCAAGATAGAGCATGTTACTAACCGCATCCACACGAATACCATCTAGATGGTAAAAGTCAATCCAAAACTTAATACTAGAAATCAAGAAGGACTGGACTTCATTTTTTCCAAGGTCAAAATTGAGAGCGCCCCAACCATAGTTATGAGCCTTATTATGGTCTTGGTACTCAAAAGTCGGCGTCCCGTCATAATAAGCTAAGGCATCATCATTAATGGTGAAATGACCAGGTACCCAGTCTACAATAACCCCAATATTGTTTAAGTGACATTCCTCAACAAAATCTTGAAACTCTTCAGGGCGACCATAGGCATGCTCTAAAGCGAAGTAACCCATAAGCTGGTAACCCCAACTCAAACCGAGAGGGTGGGACATTAAGGGCATAAACTCAATATGAGTATAGTTCATCTCAACTAGGTAAGGAATGAGTTCATCTTTCAATTGAGCAAAACTATAGGGGCTGCCATCAGGATTTCTCTTCCACGATCCAGCATGAACTTCGTAGATATTGACAGGACGTTCAAAGAAAGTCCAACGTTTTCTGCGAGCTAACCAAAGCCCATCCTTCCATTTCTTTTCTGGAATCTCTGTTAAAATAGCTCCAGTACCCGGACGTGCCTCATACCGTACAGCCAAAGGATCAATCTTCATCAGCTGATGACCATTTGCACGTGTGATATGATACTTGTAAATTTGGCCTTCATGAGCAAGGCTGGTAAAGACTTCCCAGACTCCAAATTCATTTCGTTCCATCGGAATTTGATTTTCTACCCAATTGGTGAAATCCCCCACCAAGTGGACAGCCTGAGCATTAGGAGCCCACACACGAAATGTATAACCGTACTCTCCATTTAGTTCTTCCCTATGTGCTCCTAGATAATGCTGAAGGTGAAAATTTTCTCCTGTCATAAAGGTGCGCAAAGCTTCTCTTTTATCCATAATACCCCCTCTTTTCTGTAAGCGTTTTCTATAGATTTATTATACTACCTTTTTAGGGAAGATTCAAGTAAATTACGGAATTTGCAAAAAAATCTTTTGAAAGTCTTCAACAAATTCACTGATGTGTTCACTTGTAAATCAAGAAATTTTCAAACAGATTATGAAAACGAATTGTTTTTTACAATACTATCATAAAGTTCGTCATTTTACTAATAAAATTGTTGTTTTTATGTAAAAAACAAAACCAGGAAAACAATTTCCTGATTTTACATTTTATTTCACATCAAAAACAATGGATTTGACATTTGTCATCGCTTCAATGCTATATTTAATTCCTTGCACTCCAGCGCCAGAACCTTTGACACCAAGGAAGGGAAAATTATCTGGACCACGTTGGGTTTTATTATTAATATGAACTGTACCCACTTCAAGTTTTTCAGCAATTTCAAAGGCCTTTTTGAAATCATTTGTAAAGACTGAAGATTGAAGGCCGAATTCAGATTCGTTGGCAAAGGCAATTGCTTCTTCTACATTAGCCACACGAATAATTGGTAAAATAGGACCAAATGGCTCTTCCCATGCTACTTTCATATCTTTTGTAACTTGGTCAAAAAGCACTGGCCAGAGAAGATTGCCCTCACGTTTGATTGGTGTAAGAGCCTGAGCCCCTTTTTCTTGTGCATCCTCAATCAAGCCCCAAATAAAGTCGGCTGAAGCATTGTCAATAACAGGTGTAATATCAGCATTGTCAAATGGGTCACCAACTGTTAATTTAGCAACCTCTGCTTGAAGCAAAGTAGCTAATTTATCTGCTACACTTTCGAGAACAATGACACGTTTAATGGCCGTGCAACGTTGGCCTGAGTAGCTAAAGGCACCCGCAACAATTTGCTTGGCAGCATGTTCCAAATCTGCATCTTCTAGTACAAGAGCTGCATCTTTTCCGCCAAGCTCCAGCATGATAGGACGCATACCAGCTAAACGACCAATACGTTCTCCGATAGGGGTTGATCCTGTAAAGTTGATGAAATTGACTTCTTTGTGCTCAATGATATAATCCCCAATTTCTGAACCACGTCCCGTAATGGTATTGAAAACACCTGCTGGAATCCCTGCTTCTTCAAATGCTTTAGCCAACAAGAGACCAGAAATGGAACCTTGTGTTGGTGGCTTAAACATAACCACATTCCCTGCAATCAAGGCCGGAGCAATCTTAGATCCAGAAAGGTTGACTGGATAGTTAAAAGGAGTAATAGCTAGCACGACTCCAACCGGCTCACGACGAACAACAGCCAGTTTGTTTTTACTTGCTGCTTCAAAACCGCCACCTTCCATCGCTTGTCCAGTGATCCGTAACCCTTCCTCTGCAGCATAGCGGATCAAGTCTGCGGTACGCACGACTTCTCCAATTGCTGCTTTAATCCCTTTTGCTACTTCTTTGGCAAGGATAGTACCAATTTCTTCCTTATCGCGTTCTAAAATAGCTGCTGTCTTATGCAAATAAGCCGCACGTTCAACTGCTGATAAAGCTCGCCATGCTGTCAGGGCTGCACGCGCAGCTTTCATAGCCTCATCTACTTCTGCTTGGCTCATAGCGGGTACTGTCCCTAATTCTTCTTGATTGATTGGTGAATAAATCTTAATTTCTTTTTCAGATGATTTCCATTCTCCATTTACTAAATTCTGATATCTTGTCAAATTCTCGTCCTCCTGAAAATGATTAAGATATATTTTACCAAATTTTCAGAAAATTACAACCCTTTTTGCAATATTTTTGAGATTATTTTCACAAGCTTGACTTTTCAAACTATTTGAACTCTTTTGTTAAGCAGTCAGTACAAAAAGAAAAGGCTTAGATGAACTAAACCTTTTTCATGCTATGTTATTCTTCATTGAGTTTTATAATTTTTAGCAAGAAGATATCCTAGAAATTATACGACACAATTGAAAACTTTTGATTTTTTCTACAAGACTTTAAAGACGCTGGCGCTAACGCCACCAACCATGTCTTTATCACTTAAATGGCTATTGGTCACCAATAGTTCTAGATTTCCAGCATTTTCAAACTGGAAGTCTTGCCCTTTAGCATTAAATACAACCAGTAAATGGTCTTCCCCTTGAATCTCATAGACAATCAAACCACTATGTTCATTTGCTGAATGAACAAAAACATGATGGTAAATTTCATCATAAGTAGGGTAAGAAAAGGCACCGGTTCCTGTCTTCAATCGAATCATCTGACGGATAAACTCAATACTATCTTGACGCTCATTAATCAAGTCCCAGTTCACTTGGTTCACACTGTCTGGAGCATTATAGCTATTCATAGCACGCTCTCTATCATCATGGGTCAACTCACCATTTTCACCAGTCGCAACTAGTTTGGTACGACCAAATTCTTGACCGATTTCCATAAAGGCCATCCCTTGCATGAGTAGGTTCATAGCTGTGGCTGTCTCAACCTTGCGCATGATTTGTTCTGAACTTTGGTCTGGATGAAGTGTCGCCAACAAATCGTGAAGATTGTAATTGTCATGGGCTTCCACATAGTTAAGTACTTGATTTGGATGTGTATAGGTTCCTAATTCACGACTGCCTAGGATTGCTTTGGCAAGAATTGGCTCTGTCGCAGCACCGCTGACAAAACCTGACTTGATAGCACCATAAACTTCTCCACCTTTGACAGCATCACGCTGATTGTCATTAAAGAAACCAATATTTGGCATTTCGTAGGCGTTGTCTTTCTTAGCCTTATCATAAGGGGCAAGACCTGTTCCCATGTCCCAACCTTCTCCATAAAGGATAATGTTAGGGTCAATTTCATCCAAACTCTGACGAATCATCTGCATAGTCTTGACATCATGAATCCCCATCAAGTCAAAACGGAAGCCGTCAATATTGTATTCCTGTACCCAGTATAGGAGGGAATCAATCATATACTTGCGGAACATTTCATGTTCGCTGGCTGTTTCATTTCCAACACCCGTTCCATTCTGGAAGGTACCGTCTGGATTCATACGATAATAGTAATCAGGGACAGTTGTTTGGAAAGGTGCATCAACAACTGAGAAAGTATGGTTATAGACCACATCCATAATAACACCAATACCCGCATCGTGGTAAGCTTGAACCATGGTCTTCAAATCACGAATACCCTGAGCTGGGTCGTCTGGATTAGTTGAAAAACTAGTTTCTGGCGCATTATAGTTTTGTGGGTCATAACCCCAGTTGTAGGTTACATTTCCATCCTCATCGTATTCTTTATGACGGTCTGCAATTGGTTGCAACTGAACATAATTGTAGCCTATCTTCTTGATGTAATCAAAAGCAGTTGCTTGGCCGTACTGGTTAACCGTCCCTGTCTGAGCCGCACCCAAGAAAGTTCCTCGAAGATGTTCATCCACACCTGAGGTCGGTGATTTGGTCAAATCACGAATATGCATTTCACAGATAACTGCCTTACATGGATTTTCCAAACGCCAAGTAGCATCAGAACCGTGCTTAACCTCGAAATTTTCAACCTGCTTTTCTGCATGGCTCAGAATAGCTGAACGTTTGCCATCAGGACTGGTTGCAATGGTATAAGGATCGCGTGTCAGTGTTTGGTGATGAGGGAATTGGACTTGATACTGATAAGCCTTACCAGTCAAATCTTCCTCAACATCCAAACTCCAGACACCGATTGTATTGTCCTTATGATTATAAGAGTAGCTATTTCCTCTCTCCATCACAAAAGTCTTCCAAACAGGTGCATCATTAGTAGCTGATTCATAAACGACAACCTGCACTTCTGTCGCTGTTGGAGCCCAAAGAGCAAAATGAGCCTGATTGTCCTCTACACGGCACCCCAATTCACCTTGGTAGCCCCAATGATGATCAAAACTAGCACTGTTAATAGCCTTGTCAAAGGCAAAAGGATTTTGATTCTTATAGAAAGGACTGGCAATAGCAGGATTTTCAGAATAATAAATTCTATCATCCCCTTCCAAAATCCAGACCTCCGTTAAGAGAGGATAGTGATTAAAACGGATGGCATATTCTTTACTGGTTTGTCCAGTATGAACCACAAAATTCAAGCTTTCTAAGGGATGAGCGCTTGGGTGTTCAAAACTAAATAAGGCTCCAAAATAATCTTCTTGGTAAGTTAGTAAATCAATTCGTTGATCCTTACTCTTTACAAAAGAGCAAGTGTCATATTCTCCATTCTTGCGATGGTAATGAATGCGCATAGGGTAGTTATACATTTTTATTTTTCCTTTTTACTTTTTAATTTTTAATTTGTTTCTATTTCACTAATAAATTCTTGACCGATTTTGTCCCGATTGACAAGCATTGTCATATCATCTAAACTCTGTTTTTAAACAATCATTACAAACTTTCTAGCCAAGCTTCATCTCGAACCTCGATTCCAAGTTCTTGTGCTTTTTGCAGTTTACTTCCAGCGTCTGCACCTGCCACGACGAGGTCGGTCTTTTTAGAAACGCTGCCTGTTACCTTAGCACCCAGACTTTCAAGTTTACTTTTAGCTTCTGAGCGCTTGATCCGTTCCAATTTTCCAGTCAATACCACTGTCAAACCTGACAAGGCTGCGTCTGCTACTACAGCCTGACCTTTATAAGTCAAATTGACCCCAGCTTCTTTCAATTCTCTGAGGAGAATTTCAGAGCCGTCTGTCGCAAAATAAGTCTGAAGACTTTTGGCAATCACACCACCCAAACTTTCAATACTAGCCACTTCCTCTGGATCTGCCTGAGCCAGATTTTCAATCGAGTGGAAATGTTGGAGTAAGAGCTGACTGGCCTTGCTTCCGACATGGCGAATTCCCAAACCAAACAAGAGTTTTTCAGCAGAGTTTTCCTTAGATGCTTGAATGGCTTGATACAGTTTAGCAGCGGACTTTTCCTTAACACCTTCTAAAAGGAGGAAATCTTCTTCTTGTAATCGGTAAATATCCGCCACATCCTTGACTAGATTGGCAGCAAATAGTTTCTCAACGATAGATGGACCAAGGCCTGTAATATTCATAGCATCACGAGAAGCAAAGTGAATCAAGCCTTCCATGATTTGGGCAGGACAACGCGGATTGATACAACGCAGTGCCACTTCATCTTCAAAGTGTAACAAGTCAGAATCACAACTTGGGCAGTTTTTAGGGATATCTAGTTTCTCTTCAGAAATCCGTTTGGACTCTACGACACGCAAAACGGCAGGGATGATATCTCCAGCCTTATAAACGATAACCGTATCATCTTTGCGGATATCTTTTTCAGCAATATAGTCTACATTGTGCAAAGTCGCACGGCTAACAGTTGTCCCAGCAAGCTGAACAGGAGTCAGATTTGCAGTTGGCGTGACAACTCCAGTACGACCAACTGTCCAATCAACGGATAAGAGTTGAGCTTCTTTTTCCTCAGCAGGAAACTTGTATGCTACAGCCCACTTTGGTGCTTTAACTGTAAAACCAAGTTCTTCTTGACCTGCTAGGTCATTGACCTTAATCACCACCCCATCGATATCATAAGGCAGATTGTCTCGCTCCTGTCCTACCTCTTGGATAAAATTCCAGATTTCATCTATGGTTTCAGCCAAGATTCGCTTAGGATTAACCACAAAACCTAGTTGTTCAAGGTGATTCAAAACCTTTTCTTGGCTGTCACGAGTTGAAGGGCTGGCTTCTTGATAGAGGAAAGTGGCAAGATTGCGCTTGGCAACTACTGCTGTATCCAACTGACGCAGAGTTCCTGCCGCCGCATTACGAGGATTGGCAAATTCAGGCTCTCCATTTTCTTGGCGAGTTTGATTAACCTGGTCAAAAGAAGCTCGTGGCATGTAACATTCCCCACGAACAGTGATATCTAACTCTTCTGGCAAGGTCAAAGGAATGTCCTTAACACGCTTGAGATTTTCCGTGATATTCTCCCCAATAGAACCATCTCCACGCGTTGCACCTGCAACTAAAATTCCCTTTTCATAGGTAAGCGAGATAGACAAGCCATCTATTTTCAGCTCACAAATATAGGTAGGATGGGCCACTTCCTTACGAACACGCGCATCAAAAGCATCAAGCTCCTCACGTGAAAAAGCATCCTGCAAACTATAAAGAGGATACTGATGACTGTATTTTTCAAAACCATCTAAAACCTTGCCACCAACACGATGGGTCGGACTGTCTGCTAATACTTGATCTGGATAGGCAGCCTCCAACTCAACCAACTCACGGTAAAGTCGGTCATACTCACTATCTGAAACCGACGGATTGTCACTGGTGTAGTACTCGGTCGCATAGCGATTGAGCAAGGCAACTAACTCATTCATTCTTTTATTCATAAAACCATTTTACCATAAACTAAGCCCTCCTCACAAACGAGAAGGGCGGAAAAAAACACTTAGATTGGAATTATTTTTAAAGTCCAAGCAGACTTATATCTCTTTTTTAAAATGAGTTAGTACATAGCCTAGAGCTAAGAAGGATAAGATGACAACTCCAAGTCCAATAATCCAGAAAGAATAAAGATGAACACTTGGAAGCCAGGTCATTAAACCTGTTGCAATAGGCATAAATAGTATAGCTAAGGTATAAATCGAACTGAGAACTCTACCAAGATATTCACCTTCAACCTTGGTTTGTACTTGAGTAAAAAAGTGAATATTGAAAATCGTCATAAAGAGTTCACAAACAAAGTTCCCTGAAAAAGTCAGATAGGATGGGAGAGTGAATCCCATTATCATCACCCCAAGTCCAGTCAGAGCCAATAAAAACAGAAGCATTTCCATACTAGCTTTAATCTTACTAGCTAGCAGCGCCCCAACAATAGACCCAATAGCACCCATTGTTAAAATAGTGGCATAAGCACCTTGAACTCCATAGAGCTGATTTGAAAAGGGGAGGAGGTAATTAAAGGCTGCGAAGAAAAAATTGACACTTGAAGCCATGACTAACAAAAAGAAGATTTCCTTTTGCTTCACAATATAGTGAACCCCCTCCTTGATATCAGAAAAAATAACTTTGAATGTTAGTTTCTTCTCACCCATAGTCTTCTCTTCTTTCTTTGGAAGCAAGGCTACCAAGCCAAAAGCGAGAAAAAAACTAAGGGCATCTAATACCAGGGTAATGCGAAGACTTGCAAATTGTAAAACCAGAAAAGAGAGTACAGGGGAACTCACACTGACAACCTGCAAGACCAACTCCAAACGAGAATTGTAGAGGACCAGTTCATCCTTCTCTACCAATTCTGTGATAATGGCCTTATTTGCTGGTCTAGAAAAGGCAAAAGCAATAGCTTGCACAATATTAGCCCCAATCAAAGCTCCAATCATCCAGCTGTCATTCCTTATGAAAGAAATAGCCAGACAAAGAATCCCACAAACAAGGTCTGTCGTCATTAAAATCTTACGACGAGAAAAACGGTCTGAAATAACTCCACCAAAGGGATTGATCAGAATGGATGTGACGAGCTCAGAAATCTGATACATTCCTAAAACTGTCTGTCCGATAGTCCCCATGGAAGCCAACCAGACACTATTTCCATAATCATAGAGCATATTCCCTATCTTGTTTACAGCTCCACGGCTGATTAACTGTACTGCGTAGCGATTCATATAAAAACTCCTCTCAAATTTTGAAACTATTGTATCAAAACCGAAAGGAGCTTTTTATTTTTTCCCTTATTTGGGAAAATTAATCTTTGACAAATTTTTCGTAGTGTTCTTGATAGTAGGCTACTTGCTCTGGGAGACCTAGCACGTCAAAAATATGCATGGCTTCTTGCATTTGGCTACAACCTTCTTTACACTTTCCTTTTTGGTACAAGGCAAAACCTTTGAGGTAATGTAAAATATTTCGTTCATACAGACTAATGTTTTTACCAATAATCTTCTCTGTATAAGCCTCAAAATAGCTAGCATTATCAAAAGAAAGATGCTCTAAACAATGCTGGTAACAATTGAGGGCCAAAATCAACACCAATCTCTTATGGCGACCAATCTCTTGGTAAAACTCCTCCCTCTCCATAACTTCTCTACCAATCCGAGTGACATAGTCCACATCGTAGAAACTATAGAGGTTCCCGAAAAGAATCAACTCATACATGGTCCATTCTTCCGTTTTAAAAAGATAATCTGCTACCTTATCCAAATCATCCTGCTTCATATCATAAGTCGAATCTCTTTGACAAATCAGACCTTGCAACAAAATCCAGTTCAGCTCAAAATAAAGGGGAGTCGTCGAACTCTTAGCCTTTTCAAGTTGTTCTTCTTGAAGCTTTTGAAAACCTGCAATATCATTTGAGTAGTAAAGCGGAATAATTTGTCCCATCATGGCAACATGTTCATGATTGTGAAAATTCCTAGCCTTATCCATGAAATTTTCGATGGTCACATGAATATTATCCAAAATCTCAAAGAAACGCGAGACTGCTAGGTCAGACTCCCCAAGCTCAAAGCGAGATAACTGAGAGGTAGAGCAAGACTCCCCTGCCGCCTCCTTTAAAGAATAATTTCCACTTGTTCGAAATTCACGAAATACTTTTCCAAGATGTTCCATCTTTACACCTGCTCTGATAATTCTTCCCACTCAAGCATAGCTTCTTCCTGACGGTGGCTGATTTTGTCCAGTTCAGCCTGCAATTCCATGAGTTTTTCGGCATCGTTTGTCTCCAACATTTGTTCAGAAATAGCTTGGCTTTGACTTTCTAGCTCTTCAATTTCAGCTTCTAGACTTTCGATTTGTCGCATGAGTTTACGAACTTCTTTTTGACTTTCTTTCTGAGCTTGATAGTCATTAACTGGACTTGCTTCTTTTGCTTGATTGCTAGTTGAAGCTTCCTCAGCCTGAGTCATTTCTACTTCTGCTTTCTTCTCAACATAGTAGTCGTAATCTCCAAGGTAGAGAGTTGATCCATTCTCTGACAATTCCAGTACATGAGTTGCCACACGATTGATAAAGTAACGGTCGTGACTGACGAATAGAAGAGTTCCATCAAAGTCAATCAAAGCATTTTCCAACACTTCCTTGCTATCAATATCCAAGTGGTTGGTCGGCTCGTCCAGAATCAAGAAGTTGTTGTTCTCCATAGACAGTTTAGCCAAAAGCAAACGCGCTTTCTCTCCACCAGACAGCATGCCGACTGATTTTTTAACATCATCACCAGAGAAAAGGAAGGCACCTAGACGGTTACGGATTTCAACTTCTGGTGTCAGTTTAAAATCATTCCAGAGTTCATCTAATACAGTATTACTTGGTGTCAGCTTGCTTTGGGTTTGGTCATAGTAACCAATCTCAACATTAGCCCCAAATCGCTTTTCCCCCTTGATAAAAGGAATCTGGTCTACTATCGACTTGATAAAGGTTGATTTTCCAATACCATTTGGACCGACGATAGCGACAGCATTCATTTTACGAAGGTCTAGGTTAATCGGTTGTGACAGGACTTCCCCGTCATAGCCAACAGCTGCATTTTCAACAGTCAATACAACATTACCCGACATTTTCTCAGACTGGAAGGTCATGTTAGCAGATTTTTTACCAGCTTCAGGCTTGTCTAAGCGGTCCATTTTTTCTAGTTGTTTACGACGGGATTGGGCACGTTTGGTCGTCGAAGCACGGACTAGATTGCGATTGACAAAGTCTTCCAGAGCAGCGATTTCCTTCTGTTGCTTTTCATAGTTTTTTGCTTCAGTAGCTAGCTTCTGCTCCTTTAATTCGACAAAACGAGAGTAATTACCCACATAACGATCCAAAGAATGCTTGGTCAAATCCAGCGTAATTGTCGCAACCTTGTCCAAGAAATAACGGTCGTGGCTGACGATAATGAGGGCACCGCTATAATTTACCAAGTAATTCTCTAGCCAGGCAATAGTTTCGATATCCAAGTGGTTGGTTGGCTCGTCCAAGACCAAGAGATTGGGCTTTTCAAGGAGCATTTTAGCCAGCGCTAGACGAGTATTTTGACCCCCTGAAAGCTCGGCAATTTTCATCTGCCACATAGATTCGTCAAACTTGAATCCATTTAAAATCGCTCGTATATCAGCTTCATAGGTAAAGCCACCTGCTTGGCGAAAATTCTCTGATAAGCGATCGTAATCTGACATCAGTTTCTCTAAATCTTCACCAGACTTTTCACCCATCTCCAGCTCCATCTGACGAAGTTGTTTCTCCATCCGACGTAAGTCATCAAATACATGAAGCATCTCATCGTAGATGGTATTTTCAGATTCAAAACGGCTATCTTGGGCTAGGTAAGACAGAGAAATATCTTTTTTCTTATTGATTTCTCCGCTAGTTGGCTCCTCTTCTCCAACCAAAATCTTCAAAAGAGTAGACTTACCTGCTCCATTTTTCCCAACAAGGGCAATCCTATCACGTTCATCAACCTGCAGGTTGATATTATCAAAAAGAACCTCTCCTGCAAATGAACGTTCAATTTTATTAGCTTGTAAAATAATCATACAAGTAGTATAGCATGTTTCCCTAAGGCATTCAAGACTTGATAAACAGGCATATGTCACTACTTTTCTGAAAATTATGCTACCGTTTTACTAAAACGCTAAAAAGTGCTATAATGTGAACGGTTAAAACAATTTACAAAAAGGAGAATTTTAATGTCTTACCAAGAAAATTACCAGAAATGGGTTGATTTTGCGGAGCTTCCTGACTACCTTCGTCAAGATTTGGAAAATATGGACGAAAAAACAAAGGAAGATGCCTTCTATACAAATCTTGAATTTGGTACTGCAGGGATGCGTGGCTTGATTGGTGCTGGTACAAACCGCATCAACATCTACGTTGTTCGCCAAGCTACTGAAGGTTTGGCTCGTTTGATTGAGTCAAAAGGTGGAAACGAAAAAGAACGTGGTGTCGCAATCGCCTACGATAGCCGTCACTTCTCACCTGAGTTTGCCTTTGAATCTGCGGCAGTTCTTGCTAAACACGGCATCAAATCTTATGTATTTGAAAGCCTTCGTCCAACTCCAGAGCTATCATTTGCAGTTCGTCACCTCAACTGTTTCGCAGGTATCATGGTCACAGCCAGCCACAACCCTGCACCATTTAACGGTTACAAGGTTTACGGTGAAGACGGTGGACAAATGCCTCCACACGACGCGGACGCTTTGACTACTTATATCCGTGCAATCGAAAACCCATTTGCAGTTGAAGTTGCTGATGTGGAAGCTGAAAAAGCTTCTGGCTTGATTGAAGTTATCGGTGAAGCTGTTGATGTTGAATACCTCAAAGAAGTTAAGGACGTTAACATCAACCCAGCCTTGATTGAAGAATTCGGTAAAGACATGAAGATTGTCTACACACCACTTCATGGTACTGGTGAAATGTTGGCTCGTCGTGCTCTTGCCCAAGCAGGATTTGACTCTGTTCAAGTCGTAGAAGCTCAAGCAACTGCTGACCCAGACTTCTCAACTGTAAAATCTCCAAACCCAGAAAGCCAAGCAGCCTTTGCCCTTGCTGAAGAACTTGGTCGTCAAGTTGGTGCAGACGTTCTTGTCGCAACTGACCCTGATGCTGACCGTGTTGGTGTTGAAGTTCTTCAAAAAGATGGTAGCTACCTCAACCTTTCAGGTAACCAAATCGGTGCTATCATGGCTAAATACATCTTGGAAGCCCACAAAAACGCTGGAACTCTTCCTGAAAATGCAGCTCTATGTAAATCTATCGTATCAACTGACTTAGTAACGAAGATTGCTGAAAGCTACGGCGCAACCATGTTCAACGTTTTGACAGGTTTCAAATTTATCGCTGAAAAAATCCAAGAATTCGAAGAAAAACACAATCACACTTACATGATGGGATTTGAAGAAAGCTTCGGTTACTTGATTAAACCATTCGTACGTGATAAAGACGCTATCCAAGCTGTTCTAGTCGTTGCTGAACTTGCTGCCTACTACCGTTCACGCGGTTTGACACTTGCTGACGGTATCGAAGAAATCTACAAAGAGTACGGCTACTACGCAGAAAAAACTATCTCTGTTACCCTTTCAGGTGTCGATGGTGCTGAACAAATCAAAGCGATTATGGCTAAATTCCGCAACAATGCTCCAAAAGAATGGAACGCAACAGCTATCACTGTCGTAGAAGACTTCAAGGCTCAAACTGCTACTGCTGCTGACGGAACTGTTACAAACTTGATAACTCCTCCAAGTGATGTGTTGAAATACACACTTGCTGACGGTTCATGGATTGCCGTTCGCCCTTCAGGGACAGAACCAAAAATCAAGTTCTACATTGCAGTTGTAGGGGAAACAAACGAAGAATCACAAGCTAAAATTGCGAACATCGAAGCAGAAATCAATGCTTTTGTAAAATAAAATTCTATAAAAGATGAGACCAACCAATCTCATCTTTTTTTCGTATCAAATCTAAGCAATTTTAGAAACTTTATGGCATACTAGACTTATCAATGAAAGCGAGGTAATCTCATGGAACAATTTTTAGATAATATCAAAGACCTTGAAGTCACTACAGTTGCGCGTGCGCAAGAAGCTCTTGATAAAAAAGAAACTGCAACCTTCTTTATCGGTCGCAAAACTTGCCCTTACTGCCGTAAATTTGCAGGTACATTGGCTGGTGTCGTAGCTGAAACTAAAGCTCACATCTACTTCATCAATAGTGAAGAAGCAAGCCAACTCAATGAGTTGCAAACATTCCGCTCACGCTACGGAATCCCAACTGTACCAGGCTTTGTTCACATTGCAGATGGACAAATCAATGTCCGTTGCGACTCTTCAATGTCAGCACAAGAAATCAAAGAATTTGCAGGATTATAAAAAATCAGCTAACAAGTTTTAAAATCACAAAAACGCATAATGGAGCCAAAAAACGCTTTGTGAAGTACACAGATTTTTAGGATACGACAAAAATGTTGTATCCTTTTTTGTATCCCTTTTTTAAAAATAGAGTCTGTTTGTAACTCCTTTGTTGTATCCTTTTTTCGCAAAAGAATACCAAGGAATACCAAAGACAAAAATAAAAAACGTTGATTTAACAACGTTTTACCAAGGAATGCAAAGGAATAATGGAGCCGGTGGGAGTCGAACCCACGTCCAAACACCTGCCAACATATTTGTCTACAACCATAGGTTATGTATTAGTTTAACAGTCCCTCGACACATAACTCAAGCCTAGAAACTGCGAGTCTATCAATCTCTTATCAAGCCGCTAGACAAGACTCAATCGTATCTCGCTAATAATAAGACCTGTCATTGAACACGAGCAATCCAAATCGGGTCACGCCTGCTGGTTTTTAGGCAGCTAGAGCGTAAGAAGTGTTATTTTTTGCAGTTATATTTAACTGAGCGTTTACGTCGCCACACGAGTCGCAAAATATGCCTCATAATGCCTGTCGAATCCGTAACGACCCCAAAAGACAATAAAACCATTATACCTTATCTAACACAAAAATGCAAAAAGGAAATCAACTAACTAGAAAAGATAGTCTTTCAAAGCTTTGGTCAAAACCTGATAACCAGTAACACTAAGGTGCAACCCATCAGTTGTATAATCTTTTTTGAGTTGGCCTGCCTGGTCTGTCAAACTATCAAAAACTGGCACAAATTCTACCTGCATATAGGCAGAGGCAAGGTCTTGATAGGCTTGATTCCATTTCTGAATTTTTTCATTCGTGCGGATATAGACTGTCTGCTTGTACTCCTCTCCCTCATCGACTGGCAAAATAGAAAGCAATTTTATCTCTGTCAGTGGGTAATCGCGAACAATGGATTGTATGATAGCTTCGAGATTATTGAGAGTCTCATTCATAGGCACATCTTTTCCGATATCATTTGTCCCAATCAAAAGGACAATTTTATCTACCGCCCCACCGTATAGATGCGCATCCAGATTCTCTAATAACAGTCCTGTCTGATAACCTCGAATGCCTCGATTGACAATCGTTTTCGAAGTCCCAAATAGTTCCTGCAGAGGATAATATTCGACAATGGAATCCCCAATAAAAATAATGTCTGGCTCTACAACAGAAACCTGATTTAAGTGACGATACTTGGTTTGAATTTTACCTTGTTCCTTAAGGAGCCAATTTTCTAATAACTGTACTGCCACTTCATTCTCCTTTTTCTAACCAGTTTTCCAAGACTTGATAAACTCCTCCTTGGCTGTTGGCTGGCGCTAGAGCAGTCGCCACAGCTTTGGCTTTAGCTTTATCATCAGCATTTTCCATCGCATAGGCAATTCCAGCCATTTCAAGCATTTCAACATCATTTTCACTATCGCCAAAAGCCATGATTTGTTGGGGGTTCAAGTCCCAACGCTTGAGTAATTCTTCCAAGCCCCATGCTTTATGAATCCCAGCTTGGAGGATATCAATGCAACCATAGCCACTGGATACAGCACGAACACGGCCATCAAAGAGGTCATTGATTTCTTCCAAGACCGAACTCAAACGCTCCTCACCAACAACCATACTCATCTTGAGCACACCACCAAAGAGGTCAGAGGTTAATTCATCCACAAACTGCATCCGTTGGTAGAATTTTTCAATCATTTCTGGAGTCATAAAACTTTCAAGGTCTGTGAAAATCGTACCTTCCTTGACGAAACCACCCTTCATAGCCGTCACAACAAACTGATCCTGACACGCTCGACCCTTGAAATGAGCCAAAGCCTTATCGACAATGACGTCATCCCAAGTCTGAACCTGAATCAATTCATTGTTTTCAAAAATACGAGCACCGTTTGCAACAACCAGAACCACTCGATCGACCAAGTGCTCCAGTAGTTGCCTCATGCGGTGAATTTCATTCCCAGTCGCGATGACAAAACGAATACCCTTCTGATCCAACTGATCTAAAATCTTTTCCAAGCGTGGGAGATCAAGCTGACCTCTAGCATCCAGCAAGGTCCCATCCATATCTGTTGCAATTACCTTAATCGTCATTTACTTTCCTCTGGATTCAAGCTAATCCCACTTCAATCCCACATGTTCGTTCATTTCTTTGTAGGCTGTATCAATTCGTTCCTTAGTCGCTTCATCTATTTGATCACGATGACTGCCACCCTCTATGAAATCTTCCAAGATATAGGTTTGATAATGATATAAAGGATAGCCTTCTGGTGAAAAGGTTCCCTTTGGTGTTCGATTGACCCAAGTAGGATGAGCTTTAGCTGTTCCGATAGTTGTTTTTCCATCCTTCTTCTTAATGGTCACGTCCATAAGAACACCACGTTCAGTCCACTTAGCATTTTCTTCATCTCCCATAGATTCAATCCGTTGATTGGAAATGAAGTTCCCCATTGAATAGATAATGAGTTTCTTTTCTCCATCTTTTTCAACCGTTTCAGATGGTTCCACTACGTGTGGATGCCCTCCAAAGATAATATCTGCTCCCCAATCAATCATCTTGTGATAAAGAGCTTTTTGCTCTTCAGTCGGTTCTATGCGATACTCAACACCCATTTGTGGCATGATAATAGTGATATCTGCTTCCTTTTCCGCCCGTTCAATTTCAGACTTCATTTTATTCTCATCTAAATCTGAAAGATAGTGATTATAATCCTCTTGAGAAATATTTTGCTCAATTCCATTAAATCCATAAGAATAAGCCAAAAGTGCAACCTTGATACCATTCACTTCCTTAATGACCAGCGGAGCCTGATCACGTGGCTCGTGCGTATAAACTCCGATTGGAGTGATTCCTGCTTTTTCAATAGCATTTGCCGTTGAAATAACTCCCTCAATTTGCGAATCCAAAATATGATTATGAGCTAAATCCAGCACATGATAACCTGCATCCTTAATGGCATCCATAACTTCAGCAGGAGCATTAAAGAGAGGATAACCTGCTAAATAATGATCCTTATTAATGGTTCCTTCAAAGTCACCAATAGCTAAGTCTGCTTGCTTAAGCCAAGGAGTAACATACTCAAAATTCTCATGAAAATCATACGTTCCATCATCCTTTTTTGCTGAAAAGTAAAGAATATCATGATAAAGCAAATCACCATGAGCCATAATTCTAGCAGTTTTTTCCTCTTCCTGCTCCTGAGATTTTTTCTTAGTTCCTTCTTGAGAAATAGTATCTCGTTTTTGACTGGTCATAGGCATGCCTTGGAAGCTTTCAAACAACAAAACCAAGCCCATTGATAAAGCAACTGCTAGCAAGAGTACCGCCACAAATCCCTTGTTACTCCACTTACGATAACGTCTAAAAAAGTTGACCAAACCTTTCACAAAGCGAAAAACTGGTCCACGTTTATGTCTATCTTGTCTTCTTTGCATCTTCATTCTCCCTACTTTCTAATGCAAGCCTTTTCTTTTTATTATAACACAGATAAGTATTTCTTTCACAATTGAATTGAACCTCCTATCTATTTTCTGTAAATCCTAAAGACTGTAATACTTTCAATCCTTGTCATTTTGTGATATCATGTAGAGGTAATGAAAGGAGAGAAAATGTCTGCAATAGAACGTATTACAAAAGCTGCTCACTTAATTGATATGAACGATATTATCCGCGAGGGGAACCCAACTCTACGCGCGGTTGCTGAGGAAGTCACTTTTCCCTTGTCTGACCAAGAAATCATCCTTGGCGAAAAGATGATGCAATTCCTCAAACATTCCCAAGATCCTGTCATGGCTGAAAAAATGGGGCTCCGCGGTGGGGTTGGACTGGCTGCTCCTCAGTTGGATATCTCAAAACGCATTATCGCTGTTTTGGTGCCAAATATTGTTGAAGAAGGCGAAACTCCTCAGGAAGCCTACGACCTACAAGCCATTATGTACAATCCCAAAATCGTCTCTCACTCTGTTCAAGACGCTGCTCTTGGCGAAGGAGAAGGTTGTCTGTCTGTTGACCGCAACGTGCCTGGCTATGTTGTTCGCCATGCCCGCGTTACTGTTGACTACTTTGACAAGGATGGCGAAAAACACCGTATCAAACTCAAAGGCTACAACTCCATCGTTGTTCAGCATGAAATTGACCACATTAACGGAATCATGTTTTACGATCGTATCAATGAAAAAGACCCATTTGCAGTTAAAGATGGTTTACTAATTCTTGAATAAAGAAAATCCCGTTGCAAGACGGGGTTTTGTGTTATAATAGAGGCATGAAAACAAATGATATTGTCTATGGCGTTCACGCCGTTACCGAAGCCCTCCTTGCAAACACAGGAAACAAACTTTACCTCCAAGAAGATCTCCGAGGTAAGAATGTTGAGAAAGTCAAAGAACTGGCTACAGAAAAAAAAGTGTCCATTTCCTGGACTTCAAAAAAATCCCTCTCTGAGATGACTGAAGGTGCTGTCCACCAAGGTTTTGTACTACGAGTGTCTGAATTTGCCTATAGCGAGCTAGATCACATTCTTGCCAAAACACGTCAAGAAGAAAATCCCTTGCTATTGATTCTGGACGGGTTAACTGATCCTCACAACTTAGGCTCTATCTTGCGAACAGCCGATGCGACCAATGTTTCAGGTGTCATCATTCCCAAGCACCGTGCTGTCGGAGTAACTCCTGTCGTTGCCAAAACGGCCACAGGTGCTATTGAACACGTTCCGATTGCCCGAGTAACCAACCTGAGTCAAACCTTAGATAAACTCAAGGATGAGGGATTCTGGACCTTTGGAACAGATATGAATGGGACTCCTTGCCACAAGTGGAATACAAAAGGGAAAATTACCCTCATCATCGGAAATGAAGGAAAAGGCATCTCTAGCAACATCAAAAAACAGGTTGATGAGATGATTACCATTCCCATGAATGGACATGTTCAAAGTCTCAATGCCAGTGTTGCTGCAGCTATTCTCATGTACGAAGTTTTCCGAAATCGCCTATAAAAGAGGCTGGACAAAAACCAGATTCTAAATAAAACCGCTCAGTGATTTCAGTTTTACTCACAATCAAGCTGAAAACAACTGTGTGGTTTTTGAATAGCTGATTTGTAAAATCCATGCTCGTGAAAATGAATCCTAGCTCTACTACGCTGGCCTACTTGTCTCTAACACACACTCTGAGCTCACCAAAAATATTTTCTAATTTGCGAAAAACGAGATTAGTTGCCATCTTACATTTTGCATAGATGCTAGATTCTTCTTCGATATATCATGTGTTCTGAACGAAGTTTCCTAAAGAAATTCTAATACTCAATGAAAATCAAAGAGCCAACTAGGAAGCTAGCCGCAGGCTGGACTTAAGTACGGCAAGGCGAAGCTGATGCGGTTTGAAGAGATTTTCGAAGAATATAAGTTGTATCATAACAAATTGATTTCTGAGTTCCTTATATAAGAAAATGAGCATCTCCAACTACGAGAATGCTCATTTTTTAGGATTGTATAGGCAAATTTTTACATATGTTTTAAACGTTCAATCCGTTCTGAGATAGGTGGGTGGGTATAAAAGAGTTTTTGGAACCCTCCACCTTTCTTAGGATCATTGATATAAAGAGCACTGCTGGCATCATCGACATGGTGATGCATCGGCTCGCTATTGTCCAACTTACGTAAAGCATTTATCATCCCTTGAGGATTGCGAGTCAACTCGACACTAGAAGCATCAGCTAGGAATTCCCTCTGACGAGAAATAGCGAGTTGCACCAAGGTTGCAGCGAGAGGTGCCAGCACAATAGCTAGTAGGGAAACCACTAGCATAATGATTTCTAAGCCATTTCCATCTCGATCATCGTTACTTCGTCTGCGCCCTGCACCACCCCACCACATCATGCGACCTGCCATACTAGAAAGCATGGTGATAGCACTAGCAAGGGCAACAGCAATAGTCGAAATGCGGATATCGTAATTACGAATATGACTGACTTCATGGCCCATAACAGCTTCTAGCTCCTCACGATTCATGATAGCTAGAAGGCCTGAAGTCGCAGCAACCGCTGCGTTTTGAGGGTTAGAACCTGTCGCAAAGGCATTTAAGGCTGGATCATCAATGATGAAAACACGGGGCATAGGAATCTGAGCGACCATAGCCATATCTTCCACTACATGGTAGAGGTCTGGTGCTGTTTGTTCATCCACCTCACGCGCTCCATTCATCGACATGACAATCTCTGTCGATTGAAAAATCATGGACAAGGCATAGATAAAGCCAATAATCAGTGCGATAATCAAACCAGCAATCCCAGATCGCATAAAGAGATAACCAACCGCATAGCCAACCAGAGCTAAGAGTAGGAAAAATACCAGCAACAAAATCCAGGTTTTTCGTTTATTGCTTGCAATTTGATCAAACAACATCTTAGTCACCTAAACCGCTAAAATCAACTTTAGGAACTGCCTTTTCCTCTTCTGGTGTTTGAAGGAAATCTGCTGCTTTAAATCCAAACATTCCAGCGATAATATTGCTTGGGAAAGTTTCTAATTTTACATTGTAGTTGCTGACAACACTGTTGTAGAGTTGGCGAGAGTAAGAAATTTTATTTTCTGTGTTTGTTAACTCCTCTTGCAATTTAACAAAGTTGGCACTAGCCTTCAAATCTGGATAGCTTTCTGCAACTGCAAAAATACCTGAAACCTGACGAGTGAGGGCATCACTAGCTTTCATAGCTTCTGCTGGTGAAGTCGCTGCAGCAACTTGATTGCGAAGTTCTGCCACCTTTTCAAGGGTAGAACCTTCATATTTGGCATAACCTTTTACAGTTTCAATCAAGTTTGGCAAGAGGTCATTTCGACGTTTCAACTGAACATCAATCTGACTCCAAGCCTCCTTTGTTTGCATACGATTCTTAACCAAACCGTTATAGCTAACAATCACAAAAATAACAATAAGAGCCAAAACTCCAAGAATAATCCAAGTCATTATATAAGTCCTTTCTACTTTTAGATTAGTACCAGTATATCAAATTTTTAATGATTGTGGTAAAATAAGATGATACTAAAGAAGGAAATAACTATGAAACCAGAAACCTTTTACAACTTGCTTGCCGAGCAGAACCTTCCACTTTCGGACCAGCAAAAAGAACAATTTGAACGTTATTTTGAACTCTTGGTCGAGTGGAATGAAAAGATTAATTTAACAGCCATTACGGACAAGGATGAAGTTTATCTCAAACATTTTTACGATTCGATTGCACCCATTCTTCAAGGTTTGATTCCTAATGAAAATATCAAACTTCTTGATATTGGAGCTGGGGCAGGATTTCCTAGTCTGCCGATGAAAATTCTCTATCCTCAGCTAGATGTGACCATCATTGATTCACTCAATAAGCGCATCAACTTCCTCCAACTGTTGGCTCAAGAATTGGATTTGGACGGTGTACATTTCTACCATGGACGTGCAGAAGATTTTGCCCAAGACAAGATCTTCCGTGCTCAATATGATTATGTAACAGCTCGTGCAGTTGCCCGTATGCAGGTCCTATCTGAATTAACTATCCCTTACCTTAAAGTTGGTGGCAAACTATTGGCACTCAAGGCCAGCAATGCACCAGAGGAGTTGTTAGAAGCCAAAAATGCCCTTAACCTTCTCTTCAGTAAGGTCGAAGACAATCTCAGCTACGCCCTACCAAATGGAGATCCGCGTTACATCACAGTGGTAGAAAAGAAAAAAGAAACGCCAAATAAATATCCACGTAAGGCTGGCATGCCAAATAAACGCCCGCTTTAATCTTTTTAGTAAAAAAATATTTACAAAGTTTGTAATTTTTGCTATACTATCACAAGCAAAGGTTTTTAATGTCATCCCGTGAGGTGACGAAGACGCAGAAATATTTGAAACTCTTTAAAGTCTAGATTTTAAAGAAGTCTTACTCTGAGGGCCTATTGCTGTAAAATAATGGGCTCTTTTTTGATGCCCAAAAGTGAGGTTTATATGAAACAAGAATCAACTGTTGATTTGTTACTAGACGTTGACCAACGTCCTTCAGCCGGAAAAGGAATTCTCCTTAGTTTCCAACACGTTTTCGCCATGTTTGGTGCGACCATCTTGGTACCATTGATTTTGGGAATGCCTGTATCTGTTGCCCTTTTTGCTTCAGGTGTTGGAACACTCATCTACATGATTTCAACTGGATTTAGAGTTCCAGTTTATCTAGGATCATCATTCGCCTTTATCACAGCTATGTCATTGGCTATGAAAGAAATGGGTGGGGATGTATCCGCTGCTCAAACAGGGGTGATCTTAACTGGTTTAGTCTACGTCCTTGTTGCTGCTGGTGTTCGTTTTGCAGGTACAAAATGGATTGATAAACTCTTGCCACCAATCATCATCGGACCTATGATCATCGTTATCGGTCTTGGACTTGCAGGTTCAGCTGTTACAAACGCTGGTCTTGTAGCTGATGGAAACTGGAAAAATGCTCTTGTAGCAGTTGTTACTTTCTTGATTGCTGCCTTTATCAATACAAAAGGAAAAGGCTTCCTACGAATCATTCCTTTCCTCTTTGCCATTATCGGTGGTTACCTCTTCGCATTAACTCTTGGCTTGGTTGACTTTACACCAGTTCTTAAAGCCAACTGGTTCGAAATTCCTGGTTTCTACTTGCCATTTAGCACAGGTGGTGCCTTTAAAGAGTACAATCTTTACTTTGGTCCAGAAACGATTGCCATCTTGCCAATCGCTATCGTAACAATTTCTGAACATATCGGAGACCATACTGTTTTGGGTCAAATCTGTGGCCGTCAATTCTTGAAAGAACCAGGTCTTCACCGTACACTTCTTGGTGACGGTATCGCAACTTCTGTTTCTGCCTTCCTTGGTGGACCAGCCAATACAACTTATGGAGAAAATACAGGGGTTATCGGTATGACTCGTATCGCTTCTGTCTCAGTTATCCGTAACGCTGCCTTTATCGCGATTGCCCTTAGCTTCCTTGGTAAATTCACTGCCTTGATTTCAACAATTCCAAACGCTGTACTTGGTGGTATGTCAATCCTTCTCTATGGAGTTATCGCCAGCAACGGTTTGAAGGTCTTAATTAAAGAACGTGTTGATTTCGCTCAAATGCGTAATCTCATCATCGCAAGTGCTATGTTGGTTCTTGGACTTGGAGGAGCTATCCTTAAACTTGGTCCAGTTACCCTTTCAGGTACTGCCCTATCAGCCATGACAGGAATCATCTTGAACTTGATCTTGCCATACGAAAATAAAGATTAAGAGTCTAAACACACCTAATCCACTCAGACAACTGAGTGGATTTTTCGTGTAGCATAATATAGTCAATGGAAACAGGAATAAGACAAAAGAGCCTCAAAAAAAGGTATTGCAACTTGGCAATACCTTTTTGAGGTGTTTTTTGAAAGTCATCAAATGATGATTTTTCAGAGGGAGCAAAAAACTGTCCTCTTTATATTTTAAACGTTTAAATGTCTTCTTTAAACAGTTTATTAAAGAAACCGTCTGTGTTTTTAAGAAGGGCTTTGAATATCTTAGATTTAAGAGCTACAGTATGAGAGAAGTCATCTGTTTTTTTCAAATCTTCTTCGACTGCTTTATCAAATAAAGGCCTTAACTCATCATAGTTACTGATATGGACGCCATCAATATCGATACCTTCAAAGCCTTTCTTAGCTTTAGCAAGAACCTCCTCGTACCAATGTCTCTTCCACTCTTCAAGTGTCTTGAACTTGTCTCCAGATACTTTCTTGATGATAAAATCATCTCCTAATAAGCTATTATTTTGTCTATTAGCTTCATCTTGATATTTGCTAGAGACATATCCAATGAATCCATTTGCATATCCAAAGTAACCCCACATACGAAAAGCATTGTGTTTAAATGATAATGAACCAGGAGCACCTTTGCTTGTATTACCACCATAAATACCAGCCATCATATTGACATTTACGTAAGCTGAGTTTGGTGTAAAATCTTCTGGTCTATAACGTCCGTTGCCTGGATTTCCATGTTTTGTCATGAAGTTATTATCCACTAAATCATTGACGCTAGATAAAGTCATTACCTTTTCTTCATCTTTCAAATCACGGACACTATCCCATTGGTTTGGACCTAAAAGATCATTGTACTGAATCTTAGAGCGCATTTCTTTGTCAATCTTCTTGAACCACTTACTATTGTCTCCTTTAATTTTAGGAAGTACAGCATCAGCTTCTACATGATCAAGCAACATCATAGCTTCATTGTAGTTTCTCATGTAGCGGTCAATGTCATCACGTGTCTTTAATTTGTCAGGATCTGGGTTGTACCATTGGTTACCATCATTTGGACGATGGTAAGCCATATTAATTCCAAGTGCGCCGTATTCACCATTAGTTGTTGAGCTGTCAGGTGTTTGCAACATACCTTGTGCATAGGCTTCAACGTCGGTACCTTGACGGTGTCTATGCCCACCGAAGTAAAGCATTCTATCGTTTACGTGTGTTGTTTCGTGAGTAAAGGCTGAAATACCAAACGGACTAATCATATCCGTTACCATGAACAAGACCTTGTCATCATTATTTGGATTAGGGAATATTGAGGCCATAGCGCCCATACGCCAGTCTCTATCATGGTGTCTCCATGTTGGACCATATAATTCACGAATTGGAGCTATAGGGTTACCTTTACTGTCAAATCCTCGACGACCTACAGGAGAACCATTGTAGGTCTGATTATCCCAAACTGGTGTCGGTACCATATTTTGACTCTTAAGAAGTCTATCACGAACATTAGGTAGAGCTAATCTGGACCAGAAATCAAGATAAGTTTGTTGTGCGTGAGCAACTTTATCAATCTCTTTCTTAAATTCGTTTCGAGATTCTTCTGTTAACTTACCATATTTCTCAAATGAACTGTATGCCATCGTGTTATATGTTGAAATTAGAAACATATGAGCATCTTTAAGCGTTAGAAGTGGTAAAATCATACGTCCATGAACGCCGTTATCTAGCCCATCAAAGACTCTATGACGTTTATTGACAAAGTCAGGATTTGTAGTTTTAGGTTCTGAAACATAAACATTCTTAGCTGAGTGGATAAACCAATCATTAATGTCTTTATCCTCTGTAAACAAACGCATGTTGTACTCTAAGAAGTTACGTAAATTACCTTTACCAGTATTACCTGCGATGATTTCACGGTAAGCATCCTGAGTCCGATCCCCTTTCAAGTTCTTTTCACTTGAACCGATGTTGATGAGTCTGTCAATAACACTTGGTGTCTTACCATAAAAGTCAGGTTTAAACATCATAATGTCTTTGATACTCATACTGTTGTCAGTATACTTAATGTTATAGTAACGGTTCAAGTAAGATAAGGCCATCATAATTTTCGCTTTATTATCGTCAACTTTCTTCACAAGTGCTTTCATCGCAGATTCATCACTATTCAATTGATGATCTTCATTTTCGACTAAAGCTTTCACAAATTTATCAAGATTGTCTTTGACATTATTAAAATTTTCTTCTAGATACAAATCAGCTGGATTTCCAATAATTTTACGAACATCTTGCGAATCGTATGTGACTGAAGCTAACTTCTCTTTCACATCTGCAATCAGTTTCACACGATCCTTATCAACCATATTTGGTGTATAGACAACATCACCAAGACCAGATACGCCATATTCACGCACTTGTTGGACTTTAGAATCCTTGAGTGTGACCCCCATTTCTTCTTTAGTGCCATCTGCATAGTGAATCATTATTTTATCGATATCCGATAAATCGGTCACGAATTGACCATTCTTCATCCCCGTAACAGAAAGGACTTCTTTCTTAGCTAAGTTTGAATCTTCTGCAAGTTTGTTACCTTGGTTGACAATCCATTCTTTGTTATAAAATGGTTGAAGTTTCTCAATATTACGATAAGCCTGGTCTCGATCTACTTTATAGTCTTGGGTTGATTTGTATTCCTCTGTTTTTGGTGTCGTACGGTTAAGCGTATCTTCAGGAAGAGCACTAATTTCAAATCCACTAGCTGTTATATTGTACCCTTTAATTTTCTTATTAGCTTCTTCTAAACTAATTTCTTTAACACGTTTAGAACGTTGATATGAAGAGGCTCCTGTACTCATATCACGAACAACGAAATCATTTTCAAGTCTATTACCTGAGAAATAACCGTCTTCTTCATCAATATTTCTTGAACCATAGAAGATCTCACCTTTAGAAACTTTCACCATTGATACGTTATCTTCAATTTGCCCTAATACCCAGTTAGAACTGATAAATCCACCAACATCAACTGGATTATCAATGTCAATTGTACCTTTAGCAACTGAATGACGAACAGAACCCTCTTTTCCTACAGTGAAATTATCCATACCATTATCAGATTTCGCAACAAGTCCAGCAGCTCTAGCTCGTTTACCTGTGATTGTTACATCAGCATATGCTCTATCTAAGTTACCTTTCCAAATTTCACCAGCAATACCAGCTAAATTCCAATCACGATCACCAACAGCCTGCAATTTACCGATAAATGCTACATTTCTTAACAGGCCACCACGATCAATCTTATTAACAATACCAGCAATACTATTGTTTCCAAGAATGCTACCAGTAACCTTGATATTCTCAACTGTCGCATTTTTAACAGTCTTAGCAAGTGCTGAAATATCATTAATCCAAGGCATATTGATATTAACGTTTGCTAAGTTAATATTTTTTACTGAGCCACCTTCGATACCACCAAATAATTGACGTTTCATGTTATGAATTGAATACTGTTTTCCTTCTACACTGGTCAATGTACCTCTAAATGTTCCTGTTACATATTCTTTATTAGGTGTTGGTACATTTTCTGCATTCAAATCTGCACCAAGTTTGAATGTGCCATTTTTATTAACATTCATAGCGTCTACTAAATCTTTAAAATTATAGTAAACATTATCAACCTTAGGACGAGGTTTTTCAATGTAATGAATGTATTCATTTCTAGTCTTAGATGGGTCGACATGTTGAATCAAATCTTGAGCAGTTGCTGTAATTTTATAAAGTTCTTTTTCTTTTTCAGTCACCAACTCAATCTTATCAACCGCTAAACGTGTTACTTTGTTATCACGACTAGTAATTTTCAAATACATTTTTTTAACATCTTCATCAGAAGGTTTTTCGCTCATGAAATCACTAGGTGTTTCAGTACCATCATCATTTACCTTCACTAAATTAGTAGATGAAATATTTTTAATTTCGACCTTTTTCAACTCCAAACGCAGAGGTTTTTCATCCAGTTTAGACGTTTCATCACCTTGACCACGATTATAGATCATTGTTGTTTCAATCTTATAATCTTTAAACAAATCCAAATTTTGTACAGCGTCAGTTAATTTTTCTTTAGATAAATCAACCCTTTTAACTACTGTATCACCATCTTTAATTTCAGCTACAATACTTGATATTTCAGCATTATCTTTATTATCAAGCTCATAATTTAAGTTGGCAGAACGATTCATAGCATCTTCTGTTACTTTGGTCAAGGTTAAAACAGGTGCAGCTTTTATATTGTATTCCGGTAATGCTGGTTGTACTTCTGGTTCCCCTTTTTCTGTCACAACAGCTTCTGGTAACGCCGGTTGTACTTCTGGTTCCCCTTTGTCAGTTACAACTGCTTCTGGCAATGCCGGTTGAACTTCCGGTTCACCTTTTTCTGTCACGACAGCTTCTGGTAACGCCGGTTGAACTGCTGGTTCCCCTTTGTCAGTTACAATTGCTTCTGGTAACGCTGGTTGAACTTCCGGTTCACCCTTTTCAGTGACTATGGCTTCTGGTAATGCCGGTTGAACTGCTGGTTCCCCTTTTTCTGTCACAACAGCTTCTGGTAATGCTGGTTGAACTTCCGGTTCCCCTTTTTCTGTCACAACAGCTTCTGGTAATGTCGGTTGAACTGCTGGTTCGCCTTTGTCAGTTACAACAGCTTCTGGTAACGCTGGTTGAACTGCTGGTTTCCCTTTATCAGTCACAACAGCTTCTGGTAACGCTGGCTGAACTTCTGGTTCGCCTTTCTCTGTCACAACAGCTTCTGGTAATACTGGTTGAACTTCTGGTTCCCCTTTTTCGGTTACAACAGCTTCTGGTAATGCTGGTTGAACTGCTGGTTCGCCTTTGTCAGTTACAACAGCTTCTGGTAACGCTGGTTGAACTGCTGGTTTCCCTTTATCAGTCACAACAGCTTCTGGTAACGCTGGCTGAACTTCTGGTTCGCCTTTCTCTGTCACAACAGCTTCTGGTAATGCTGGTTGAACTGCTGGTTCGCCTTTGTCAGTTACAACAGCTTCTGGTAACGCTGGTTGAACTGCTGGTTCGCCTTTGTCAGTTACAACAGCTTCTGGTAACGCTGGTTGAACTGCTGGTTTCCCTTTATCAGTCACAACAGCTTCTGGTAACGCTGGCTGAACTTCTGGTTTCCCTTTATCAGTCACAACAGCTTCTGGTAACGCTGGCTGAACTTCTGGTTCGCCTTTGTCAGTTACAACAGCTTCTGGTAATGCCGGTTGAACTGCTGGTTCTACAAGGTTTGTACCTATTGGTTGCGTATAGTCAGGTTTCTCAGTTTTAGGTGCTTCGTCAGGCACTGTGCCTATCGGTTCAGTATATTCTGGTTTTTCATGAACTTCAGGCTCAACCAGATTACCACCAACTGGTGCTGTATGTTCTGGTTTCTCTGCCTTAGGAGCCTCATCTGGAACTGTACCTACTGGAGCAGTGTACTCTGGTTTCTCTGCTTTAGGCGCTTCATTATGAACACTTTGAATTTCAGATACTAGAACATTCTTTGTTCCATCATCCTTATGTTGAATTTTTGAAATTGCATCATCATCAAGGGGTAAGTATCCAATATAACGATATCCAGCAATTTGAACTACTCCTTCATTACTTGGAGCTTTCAAAGGATTGCTTATATCGAGAGCTTGCATACTAGAAAGACTAATCAGTCCAATCGTAGTAACTAAGAACAGACTAGCAACTTTTTTCTTTTTATAAACCAAAAGAACTAAACTACCAACAGCTAATAGGCCTAAAGCTGTAAGCACAGAAGTTGATGAACCTGTTGCAGGAAGAGTTTCCTGCTGATAAATAAGAGCATAAGTTTCTTCATTATCAGTAGGAATTCCTGCTTGAATCTTGCTTTGTTCTTCTTGTGTAAGAGAGCTTTTTTCAATGTAATGATACGTAGAAGCATGAATGATTGACGGTGCAACCAAGGTACTTCCGAGTAAAACAGAACCAACAATCCCACAGATTTTTCGGATCGAAAATCGTTCTTTTTTAAATAATGACAAGCGTAATCACCTTCTTTAATTTTATTTCCTAATAGTAAACACTATTTTTTATTCTCAAAAATTGAACTTCTAAAATCATCGGTTTGATCAAGATAAGCTTTAAAAATCGCTCTCTTCAATTTATGAACTGCACTATCAAATTCTGGTTTGTAATTACTCCAAGAATATCTATCCTCATCTGCATCCTTTCGAACAGCTTCATCCATTAATCGCTGCAACTCTGTAACACTACTTATGGTTTTCGTAGAAAAACTAGTCCAAGGTTTTGTTGGATCATTAAAAGTAACTTTATTCAGTCTATCAAATTGAACTACACGTTCATTATACATAGCTTGCTTGAATTGTGTCCAAGTTTTATATTGACCATTAAATACTTTTTGAAGTACAAGTTCATCTGTCACCAATCCTCGGTCTTTACCATAAATAGTTATTTTTTTACCATTTTGTTTAGCAACTTCTTCGTATTGATTTGAGATATAAGGTACCATACCATCTTTAAAGCCTTTAGCAGCCAATAGTTCATAGGCCATACGACGTCCCATCAAGTCACCCGGAGTTCCGTCATCATTACTTAATGCTGCATAAATCGGCGCAAATAATTTAATAGTGAAGTAGCCATTTCTTTCGTATTTGCCTGACGCATATTCTCTAGACGAAATAATATTATTATCAATCAAATCATTGAATGAATGTAGTCTTTCAGCTTCTTCTATTGTTAGATCTCTGACAACATTTGTTGCATAGACCTTATTTCCATCAGGATCCTTGACGAATACATTCTCAATTTTTCTCAGTGTAGTCATTTTCTCTGCATTAGATAAATGTTGAATGATTGATTGTCCTTCAAGATATTCCAACATATAGACAACATCAAACATATTGTGGACATATTGCTTCAAATCATCTGCACTATTAAATCTCGTAGTTGGATCGAGTATTTGTAATCGTTGTCCTTCTGTACTATCAGATTTTAAATGTTTCAAGATCGAGTTGATGGTGATTGTCGCATCTTCTGGATGGTCTGGTGCTTGCAATAAGCCTTTTGCGAAGAACTCTGGTCCCAAGCCACTTCTTCGACCATAGCCACCAAGATAGATGTCCTGATCTGAGTCATGCGTCATTTCATGTGTATAAGTGATAGCTCCATCCTTATCCAACATACGATAACCCATATAATAAACGGCGTCACCAGTAGCATAAGCACCGTGTCCATTATGACCAACTTTATTTCCAACAGGACCAAAGAAATGTTTCATTGCAGGATTTGGATTATCAAAACCTGCCACTTCTGTAGCCTTTCCTTCAGTATTATCATTTCCAAATTTATAGGCATCATAAAGCAAGATATTTCGATAAAGTTTCTCACGCCCGTTCTCATCTAAAATACGATACCAATAATCATAGTGATCTCGTTGACGTTTGGCAGTTTCACGCGCACTCTTTTCAACAAAGCTATTAAGATCACCATTTGCTTGATGTTCTTTATTACGATAGCGATCATAAGAACCAAAACCTAGACTAGATATGGTTGAAATGACAAATACGGATCTTTCTGGCAAGGTTAGTAGAGGCAGTACCATGTTACGGTATTTCCAGCTGTTGCTAGTGATTCGATCATAGACACCGATAGAGTACTTGCTGCCAGCTTTTTCCTGATTAGCCCTCACTTCTGGAATATTAGATTTTTCTTCAACGATATAAGCCTTGGTCTGTGATTTAAACCATTCATTGTTAGTTTGAGTAGGTGCAAATGCTTTACGGTAGCCTTCTAAAGCACTAAACAGATCTTTTGTACCGTAGTTATTCGTCAACAAGGCATTGTAAGTAACCACATTATTTTTAGCCAAGAGATTATTGTAGCCAGATTTACCTAGTTCAATAATAGTATCAAGAGGAGAGGTATTTCCCTTACCAAAGAAATCCATATGGAACATAAGCAAATCTTTTGCGCTAGCCTTATCGAATTTGAAATCATACCAGCGTTCTAGATAGGTTAATCCTAGCATCAAGGCTTCTTTGTTTCGCTTGATCTTATCAACCATGTAATTGTCAATAGCACTATTATTTCCAGAGACAGCAGCATCAGCTGAAAGTAATTTTTTAAGAGTCTCAGTCAAGTGCTCTTTGGTTTTAGCGAATTGTTCATCTAGATAAAGTTCTGTTAATTTAACATTATCAGAGATTCCTAACAAATTCTTAAGAGCAGTTGGATTATACTGCACTGTATTTAAGTCGTTTTTAACTATATCTATTATAGATGAATAATCTTTTAGGAAAGCATTTGGTGTGTATACTAGACCTGTAGTTCCAATAGTATACTCAGCCAGATTTGCAAAATCACTATGGTAGGTTAAGCTTACTTTCTCAGATGTTCCATCTTTGTAATGTAGTAATAAGTGATTAATAGAGTTCTTGTTTGAAGTAATATCTGAAACCACTTCCTCATTTTTCATAGGGACAACAGATAATAATTCTTTCTTAAACAGGTTAGTATCAGCTGATAATTGATTTCCATATTTCACAATGGTGTCTCTATTATAGAAAGGTAATAATTTTTCTATATTTTTATATGCAATATCTCTTGTCGCTTGATAATGAGCTGCCTTGGTATAATCTACATCCCGTTTAGCAGAATTTGTGAAATCTTCCACGGTTATAGTTTTCTTTGTAGTAATCTTATCTTTCTTGGCTTGAACTGCTGTTTTTTCAATCTCAGTACCACGTTCTACAGTGGAATCAACTGACATTACCTCATCTCCAACTGCTTGAACATTAACTACCTTATTGTCTTTATTGCTGTATACTTCTGTTTCCTTCATACCTTTAAACTGGTAACCAGAAATTGCATTCCCATTTGTAATATTCATATCGCTGAGAACATTATTCAAGTGGCCGGTATTATCATCTGCTCCACCTTCTTGTGTCCATAGGGAACCTGCAACTCCACCAACTCTAGCGAATGGTTTAGCATTATTTATTTCACCTTCAGCATAACTATTTTTTACAGTTGCATTGTTTTCTACGATACCAGCAATTCCACCAATAGTTTGGTTAGAATATTCTGCATTACTTGAAATGGTTACTGATGCTATAGAATGATCTACACTAGCATTAGCGCCGGTTAATTGACCGACTAGACCACCAATTGCATACTGAGAGGTTGTAACAAAGGTATTGGTTATTCTTCCGGTGAAGCTACTATTACTTATTGTTGAGTTATTAACCTTTTGGACAAGCCCTCCGATACCTAGCTCACCAGCAATGATTCCATTTGCGTGAACGTTCTCTAAAGTTGAAGAATTTGTGGCTTCTTTAGCAACTGATGCGACATGATGCTTACCAGAAATATTAACATCTTTTAAGGTGAGATCCTTAACAGTAGCATGTTCTAATGTATTGAATAACGGCTTTTTCAAATTAAAGATAGCATAATTTTCACCTTGATGACTACCAATTAATTTCCCTGTAAAGTTATTTGTAATATAACTTTCTTGATTTTCACCTAACTCAACCTCACGAGCATTCATTGTTGCGCCCAGTGTGAAAGTTCCATTAGGTTTACTATTCATATCAGTTACTAATTTTTTAAATGATGTATAGATAGGGCTGTCGTTTTGAACAACTTTTGGAAGATAATAAGTAAAATTGTCTTGATATTGATTATCTACAGATTGCTTCAAGTGTTCCAATCTAGCCGTGATTTTATAGACTGGTTTGCCATCTTTTGTAGTGTCCTCAATGTTTGAAACTGGAAGCAGTACATCTTTAAATTTAGCTGACTTCACCTTAATGAAATAAGCAGATTTATTATCTGGTACTTTATCCAAGCTTGTATGCTGTCTTGACCGATCTCCTTCATAACTATAGAGCTCCACATCAGAAACACTTCTTAGTTCTATTGTTTTCTCTGGATCTGTTTCTTTCGGCTTCTCAACAGGAGTTTCAGGTTTAAGTTGCTCGATATTCCCCTTGTATTCAGGAAGTGGATCTACCTGTTCTGGTTCAACTATCGCTCCAGCTTGTACGCCTGTGTATTCTGGCAGCGGTTCAACTTTCTCTGGTTCTACTATCGCTCCCGACTGTACACCTGTATATTCTGGTAGCGGTGCTACCTGTTCTGGTTCAACAATAGCGCCAGCTTGTACACCTGTGTATTCTTTTGGTGGTTCTACTTTTTCTGGTTCAACAATAGATCCGGCTTGTACACCTGTATATTCTGGTTTTTCATGAACTTCTGGTTCGCCTTTATCGCTTACTATAGCCTCTGGCAACGCTGGTTGAACTTCTGGCTCACCTTTGTCAGTTACGACTGCTTCCGGTAACGCTGGTTGGACTTCCGGTACGCCTTTATCTGTTACAACAGCTTCTGGCAACTCTGGTTGGACTTCAGGCTCACCTTTATCTGTTACAACTGCTTCGGGTAACGCTGGTTGGACTTCTGGTACACCTTTATCACTTACTACAGCTTCTGGCAACTCTGGTTGGACTGCTGGCTCACCTTTGTCGGTTACTACAGCTGCTGGTAATTCAGGCTGAATTGCTGGTTCAACAATAGCTCCAGACTGTACTCCTGTGTATTCTGACAGTGGGGCTACCTGTTCTGGTTCGCCTTTATCACTTACTACAGCCTCTGGCAACGCTGGTTGAACTTCAGGTTTCCCTTTATCTGTTACGACTGCTTCCGGTAAGGCTGGCTGGACTTCCGGTACGCCTTTATCACTTACTACAGCTTCTGGTAACTCTGGTTGGACTTCAGGCTCACCTTTATCTGTTACAACTACTTCGGGCAACTCTGGTTGGACTGCTGGCTCACCTTTGTCGGTTACTACAGCTTCTGGTAACACTGGGTGAACTTCTGGTTCGCCTTTATCAGTCACAACTGCTTCGGGCAACTCTGGTTGGACTTCGGCTTCGCCTTTATCTGTTACAACTGCTTCGGGTAATTCTGGCTGGATCGCAGGCTCACCCTTGTCGGTTACCAGAGTTCCAGCTTGTACATCCTTATGTTCTGCTAATTGTGATTGAGAATTTGAAGATTGTTTCTCTGCTTTTCTTGGATTCGTTAATTCTGTTGAAAGAGGTTTTTCAACTACTTGAACTTCTGTCGACTTAGTTGAAGAAACAGGTGTTTGTTCCTGAATAGCCTGTACTGTTGATGGATGCTCTACAAAATTCGGTGTAACACTATAATCCACCTTTTGTTGTTTTGTAGGAGTGGCTACTGATTTTTCTTGATTATTTACTTTAGACTCAGAAGTCGTTTTCCCCTCTTTGATATATCCAATATATGTGTAACCTGAAATGGCTTTAGGAAGAGGTAATTTTTCTCCAGAGGTCAATTCATAGTCAGTATTGTAATTTAGCAAAAGATTATTTTCTAAAGCATGAGCGGATACAAGAACACCATTTCCTATTCCTGCAACCAATACTAAATGTAATACCGTTTTATTCTTAACTTTTTTCTTGGAAACAGCAAAAACTAAAATCCCCAGAGCTGCTAAGCTAGCACCAGCAACCAGGGCTTGCATATCATTCTTGCTTCCAGTATTTGGCAATTCTCCCAGTTGATTTTGGGAATTTAACTTATAAACAAGATAATAAGTCTCATTATCATTCTCCATGTATGTCGGAATATCATAGACAAGCTGCTTCTTTTCTTCTGATGATAGCTCTGACTCTGTCACATATTTATAGTGAACTCCTGAAGTTTCTTGAGCACCCACAGATGAACTTCCTAATACAGACATGAAAAATAAACTTGAAATCGTTGCAGATACAAGTCCTACTGATAATTTTCTAAATGAAAAACGCTGCTGTTTTTCACCATAATACTTTTCCATTATTCCTCCTTGAAATACAATTTATATATGTTACAAAGACCTTTATTATATTAGTGTATTATCTATAAAAAAGGTAGTATACCTTAATTATACTCTTAATTTACAAAAAAGTCTTAAAATTGAAATACGCTTTCATACTTTGTTTTATATATAAAATACCAAGTCGTAATATTTGTATTACCCTATTATATATGTGTACAAAGTTAATACTCAATGAAAATCAAAGAGCAAACTAGGAAGCTAGCCGCAGGTTGCTCAAAGCACTGCTTTGAGGTTGTAGATAGAACTGACGAAGTCAGTAACATATATACGGCAAACCGAAGCTGACGAGGTTGGAAGAGATTTTCGAAAAGTATAAAATACCAAGCAGTAGTTTTGCAACTCCCTATTATTTTTTTGGATAAAATAATACCTACCATGAAACTTCCACGGTAGGTGTTACTCATATCAATAATCGTTCTAAAAATGGTTTGATGCAGTTGAGAAGAATTCCTTCTATCCAGCTTTCTTGTGCTGAGGATAGATGTTCTGTCTGAAGGCTTTCTTTTAAAAAGTCTCGGACTTGTTCAGGTGCAATTTCAAACTCAAAGGCTTTCATTTTATAGAAAAAGTCGATGAGATGATCTGACAGGTATGCGGTTGAAAAGGGAACTTCGCCACTTTTTCGATATGCTAATAAGAGCCGAGCAAAGCGGGATTTTTCGTCAGGAAGCTCACGAAAATAGGAATTGAGGAGCCAGGTCTGCTTCTGCTTTCTTTCAATTGGATCCTGACTCGCAATTCGTTGATCTTTTTCCAACTCTTTTTGGTATTGTTTGGCCTTGATAGCTCGTTCTGTTCTATTTTTCCCAAAAAGTATTTTCTCCCACTTGCGTTCTTCTTGAGTAAGAGTTTCTGTAAAGCCAAAGTAATCTTGATAGGCACGCTCTGCCGGTCCCATAGCTAAGACCAGATTGTCTGCATATTGCTTAGCGATTTTATCTCTCTTCTTGCGCTCTTTCTCTGCCTGGATACGGAGTTCTTGTTCGTAATCAATTTTCTCCTTGCCTAGCTTGACAAGATAGAGTTGGTCATCTGATTTCCCAAGTAAAAAGGGTTTGATACACTTTTCAAGGACTTCTTCCATGCGAGCCTTCTTCTTTGGCTCAGCCTTGGTCCAACTGCCACCTTGAAAGACTTCTAGGAAGAGTTGGTAGTCTCTCTCAGGTGTGAATTGATTCCCACGATTAGGTTTGAAAACACCTTTTTCCCAGAGCCATTTTAGAAGTCGCTCGTCAAAGTCACTTTTATTGACCTTGATTTTTTCCTTTTTCTGGGCTTTTCTGGTTAGATTTTCAACCTTTCTGAGTAGTTTTTCTTCCTCTTCCAGTTGCTGGTCAAGGGGCAATCGATGAAAATGACGAACACAATCGCTCCCTATCGGAAAGAGGCGTTGGCCTGTGACACCGTTAAAGAGTTCATAAGCGTATTTGATGGCATTTCCACAGACACAATTGCTACGGCCGATACCGTTAAAAATCAAGGAAACTTCATTCCATTCCTTGGTAGCTTGTTCCCAAGTATCAGCTTTTGAAGCCTGCAAAACTGCATCGTGCAGGGATTTTCTAACTGGAAGTGTCATGAGGTCTCCTTTCTAAATTATACTTTTACAACTTGAACCTCTTCTTTACCCAGTAAAATCAAGTATTTTTCAATATTTTCAATCGAATAGGCTCGAGATAAAGCCTCTCCGTATAGGGCTAACTGACCACGATAGCGGTCTACAAGTTGACTTGGTTCATCATAGCGGTCTGTCTTATAGTCGAACAGAACGATTTTGTCTTCGTAAAGTAGATAGCCATCAAGGATACCACGGACAACAAAGTCTTCCTGACTCTTTTGGTCTCGTTTAAGCATGGAGAAGGGTTGCTCGCGGTAGAGATAGTCGGTATTAGCAAGAATTTCCTGACCGAGTTCTGTATCAAAGAATGTAAGAATTTTAGCAAGATTAATCTTGTCTCTGACAGCTTGGCTGGTTTGAACTTGTTTGAGAGTTTCTGTCAGGCTAGCAAGCGTTGGTCGCTGACTGAGGTCCATTCTCTGCATCAGTTCGTGGGTAGCACTACCAATCTTAGCTCCTGTTACCTTTTCTTTGGTTGAAAAATCTGGCAAATCAAAGTTGATTTTCTTGTCTACTGACTGGACTTGACCAGCAATCTCAACACCCTCCATATCCATAACAGGTTCGTAGAATTCCTTGATTTGACTTGGGGTTTGAACACTAGGCAGTTCAATGGCTGTGCGATGAAGTGTATTATAAACTTCCACCTCTTTCAGCATTTCAAGGGCTTCTTTGATAGTTTCTGACTGGCGATTGTCTACTTGGGAGCTATCTTGGAGAGGGCTCTTATTTTCTAATTCTCCGATAGCTTCTCTAGTCAACTGATCCTCACCAACAAAACGATAGCTAAAGTTGAGATTATCCTTTGCAAACACTTTACTGATAGCCCAAAGCCAATCTTGGAAATTCCTTGCTTGCAGTCTAGTAGATCTATTTAGTTTTCCATTTTTAGCCGCTGGGTATTCCTTGGCTTCCAGCTTTTCACAAGAACCTTTACCGACAAGATAGAGCTTTTTCTCAGCCCGTGTCATAGCAACATACAGTAGACGCATTTGCTCAGAATAGCTTGCCAGCTGTAATTCTTCTTCGTTCTGTCTATGGGTCAGACTAGGAATGGAGAGTTTGATGGTTTTAGGATAGTGATCTTCCACTGCTCCTGTCTCCATTTTGGCAATATATTTGACACCAAGACCATTCTGACGGCTGAGAATGACCTCTGACATAGAGTCTTGCTTGTTGAAATCTTGATCCATATTGAGGATGAAGACGTAAGGAAACTCTAGCCCTTTACTCTTGTGAATGGTCATGAGCTCTACTGCATCTTTTGGCGGTGCGACTGCCACGCTTGCAAGATCGTGCTGGACTTCTAGGACCTTGTCAATCATGCTAATAAAACGTGACAAGCCCTTGAAATTGCTCTTTTCAAATTGATCAGCACGCAGTGCTAGGGCATAGAGATTGGCCTGTCTAGCAGAACCATTTGGCAAAGCCCCAACATAATCATAATAAAAGCGGTCGTTGTAAATCTTCCAAATCAGGTCATATAGGGAGTGGGTTTTGGCATACAAGCGCCAAGAAGCCAAAATATCCATGAATTGCTTTAGTTTCTCAGCTAGAGATGTGTGAATCAAGCCTTTTTGACTACTTGCCAGTTTTTGTGCATTGATCAGTTTTTCATAGAGATTTTCTTGGACTTTATCCTCTGCTTTCTGAAGGGACAAACGTGCTAACTCATCCTCATCAAAACCAAACATTGGAGACTTCATAAGGGCAACCAAGGCGTAGTCTTGCAGGGGATTGTGAATGACACGAAGGGTGTCTAGCATGACTTGTACTTCTAGGGATTGGAGATAATTGTTTTGCTCACCGTCGGTTTTGACAGGAATCCCATACTCAGACAAGGCAAGGAGAATCTGGTCATTTCGACTGCGACTGGAAGTCAAAAGGGCAATTTCATTAAAAGCAACACCTTTTTCCTTATGGAGTTTAAGAATCTCCTTGATGACCAGCCGCATTTCGCCTGTTAGTTTCGTTTCTGCCTGACCCTCTTCTTCCTCATTTGTGTCATCCTTATCGTAGAGGAGAAATTCCGCCTTGTTGTCTGGATTGGGAGTCAGTTTGGTATTGGCAAAAACAAGCTGGTGCATGCTATCATAGTTGATTTCGCCGACCTCTTGGTCCATAAGGCGTGCAAAAACATCATTGGTTGCTGACAGCACTTCTGAACTGCTACGGAAATTTTCCTTGAGGAGAATGAGTTTGCCCTCTTTAGGATTTTGCGCATAGCGTTGGAATTTCTCATTGAAAATCTGCGGATCTGCCTGACGAAAACGGTAGATGGACTGCTTGATATCCCCCACCATAAAGCGATTGTGGCCATTAGATAGCAATTCCAGCATCCGTTCTTGAATGTGGTTGGTATCCTGATATTCATCGACCATGACTTCATGGAAGCGTTCCTGATAAGCCTCACGAACTTGTGAGAAATTCTCTAAAATCTCAATGGTATAATGGCTGATATCAGCGAATTCAAAGGCATTTTCCTGACGTTTACGCTGACGATAAGCCTCCACAAAATCACTCATGAAGGTTTGGAAAGTCTTAGCTAGTTCCCATGTGTCTTGATGATAACGTTCTTGATAGTCGAGAATGGTTATCTGGTCTGACAGTTGTCCTAGTTTAGCGAACTGTGCCTTTCTTTCTTCGTTGTAGGCATCAGCCAGTGGCTTCAACTCAGCCTTACGACTGGCATTAGTCAAAGCCCGACCGTTTTTCTCTTTCGAAATGGCGACAACACGCGCAAGCACTGCTTGATAAGTCTGACTATCAGACTCCTGATTTAAGGAGCCAATTTCATCTAAAATCAACTGAACATTCTCTAGATAAGCAGCTTTGGGAAACTCCTTGGCATCATTATCTAGATGGTAACTGAAGAAACTTTCCAAGTCCCAAAGGGCTTGCTGGATTTGCTCGGTTAGTTTGTCTTTTTCACTGGTAAAATCAGCTTTCTCAAAGCCTTTGAGAAAAGATTCACTCAGCCATTTCTGAGGATTACTGGTAGATTGGAGGAAGTCATAGATTTTATAGACTTGCTGGCGCAGTCCCCGTTCATCCTTGCCACGCCCAGCAAAATTTTTCAGCAAATGACTAAAGTTCTCTTTCTGTTTACCTTGGTAATGGGCTTCAAATACCTCATGAAAGACTTCGTTTTTTAGAAGAAGTTGCTCGCTTTGGTTTTGTAAAATACGGAAATTAGGCGCAATATCAATCAGATAGCCATGTTTACCAAGGAATTTTTGTGTGAAAGAGTCCATGGTTCCGATGGCTGCGTTTGGTAGGTCTGCCAACTGACGTCCTAAGTGTTGTTTGAGGTCAACATCGCCACTTTCTTGGATTTGTTGGCTGATTTTCTTTTCCAAACGTTCCTTAAGTTCTGTGGCAGCCTTAACGGTAAAGGTTGAGATAAAGAGTTGACTGATTTCCACTCCACGCGCTAATTGATCTAGAATGCGCTCTGCCATGACAAAGGTTTTACCAGAACCAGCCGATGCTGAGACTAGGATATTTTGGCCAGAAGTATAGATGGCTTCAATTTGCTCAGCAGTTTTCTTTTGTTCCTTGCTCGAATTCGCTTCTGCTTCTTGCAATTTTTGAATTTCCTTCTCAGTTAAAAAGGGAATAGGCTTCATCGATTCAACTCCTCTCTTATTTTTTCAAACCAAGCTTGCTTGAGTTTTTCTCCGACCAGACGCTTGCCATCAGTTAAGTCCAACTTTTCTAGAAAACGGGCTTGGCCCAAGTGGTAATTGGCTTCAAATCCTGTGATGGCTTGATGTTGCTGAACATACGGTGCAATACTTCTGCCATTTTCAGTATAAGGGTTAATGGCGAAATGACCTGCTAAAATCTTCTCAGCCGCTTTTTTATAAAGTTGGGCATTGTAGTCCAGTAGGAGCTGGAATTCCTCATCTGTCAGCTGGTTGGCCTTGTTTTTATTGTAAAATTCGCCCAAATGACTGCTTTCTTTTTCTAAAAAGAGTCCTTGGTATTTCATAGACTTGCTGGCTTCTACTACTGCACCTGCCAGACTTTTAACGGCCATCAGAGATTGGACAGGCTCTGCCATTTCCAAGTACATGGCACCGAAAAAGTTCTGCTCCCCTTCTCTTTTTAAGGCAGCTAGATAAGTTGGCAACTGGGAATTGAGCCCATTAAAGAAATGAGGAAACTGGAACTGAGTCAGACTGGATTTGTAGTCTACCACTCCTATCGCCCCATCAGCTTTCAAACGGTCAATCCGGTCAACCTTGCCTCGTACAAAGACACTGCGTCCATTGTCCAATTGAATAAAGGCCTGCTCTTTCCCACCGAAATTCGCTTCCTCTTTGATGGTTTCGATGGCTGGATTGTGTCGGAGAATGTGACCAGTCGTCCGTGCAACATCAAGTAGAACTTCCTTGGTAAACTGGGCTTCCAAACTTTCCTGATAAATGGCTTCAAATTCGCGTTCTTGACTGGTTTCTTGAATAGCTTGTTCTAGACGGTTGTCAAAGGAACCTTCATCAGGCAACTGCAAGGCACGTTCAAAAATACGGTGCAAGAAATTTCCGTGACTACGGGCATCAGGACGTAGACGTAATTCCTCTTGCAAGCCTAAAACGTAGCGAAGAAAATAACTGTATTCATTGCGATAAAACTCCGTCAAACCAGAGGTAGACAGGTAAAACTCCTGATCAGCAGGATAGAGAGCCTGTAAGGTGTCCTTAGCCAACTGCTTACTGCTTGGACTGGTTGGGAGGGCTGGATTTTCCAAACCTTGCTGGTCTAGTTTTTTACCCATGACACGCGCCAGAACCTTAATAAATGTCAAATCTTGCTCAGTCTCACTCATCTCGCCCTGCTGGTGATAGGCAACCAGACTGGACAAAAGACTATGATAGGACCCCATATCTTCCTTAGACAGCCCTTTGTGATTCATCCTCCTCTCTCTCCGCCTAAATCCAAAATGAACTAGCTCTTGAAGATAAGCTGATTCCTTGCTTTCACTTTCGTTAAAAAGGCTTGGAGCCGACAAGACCAACTGCTTACGAGCAGAATTGACCAAGGAAAGCATAGTATAGCGATTTTTCTTGAGGTTTTCACTGCTGGCAATCAGTAATTGAGCGCCTTCTTCGGTCGTTTGGTTTAAATTTTGTCTTTCTTCATCAGTTAAAAGACTGGTATTTTGCGCGATTTTTGGTAAATTGTCCTGAGTTAGCCCAATGGCATAGACAAAGTCAGCAGTCAGTGGTGCAATCAAATCGTAACTCTGCACCAGAACAGTATCCACTGTCGCTGGAATAGTGCGATACTGAGACAAACTCATTCCAGAATGGAGCAAGGCTAGAAAGTCCTCTAGACTAACCTGTGAACCAGCAAAAACGGTCGCAAATTGTTCTAAAACATGACAGAAAGACTTCCAAACTTCGGCTTGTCTTTCCTGTTCTACAGCTTCCATAGTGGCTGTCAAATCTTGCAACTGCTTGGTCACCGCTCCCTCTTTTAGAAAGACATTCCATTTTTGTAGGAGATTTTCAGTCTTTTGTTTTCGACTGGCAAAGAGGGTTTCAAGAGGTGTTAAAATACGCAGACGAAGAGCATTTAAATGCCCTAAATCAAACTTTCCATGGTGGGATTTGGTGAAGGTTTGCTGAAAGGCTGGCAAGCCATTGATACCAAGATAGCGTATATATTGCTCAAAAGAATCAATATCAGCCTGATTGAGGTCAGTATACAAGCCAGTTCTAAGAAGATTAATCACATCTTCCTGTCGGAAACGATAGCGTTTCAAAGCTAAAATAGACTCGACAAACTGTGTCAAGGGATGATGAGCCATGGATTCGCTTTTGCCTAGATAGAAAGGAATCTGATACTGGTCAAAAATGGTTTTCAGCGATAACTGATAAGAAGCTACATCGCCCAAGAGAATACGAAAATGCTTGTAACTCAGATTTGAGTTCTCGTGTAATTTCTGACGGATGCTACGGGCTACCAACTCCAACTCTTCCTTTTGCGTCAAACAAGACCAGATTTGTAAGTTTTCACGGTCCTTCTCATCGACATCCAATGTTAATTCTGAAAAGTCATAAGAAGACTCCAACAAACGAGAGGCCTTGTCAAAACTATCCATTTTCTTATGGGTCTGAGAACGGTCTTGAGCAGGCGTTTGGTATTTAGCAGCTAAATGATGAAGAAACTCCACACTGGCTTGATAGAAATTGCCTTCAGCGAATGAACTGGTATAGGCTTTCTTACTAGCATAAGCCCCAATGACAATCTCAACACCCTTGCCGTGAAGTAAGTCCACAATCCGCTCTTCCTCGGCAGAAAAACGGGTAAATCCATCAATAACCAAGGCGATTTGATTAAAATCACTACTTACCTTGTTATTCTCAATAGCCTCAATCAAGTGGGACAACTGACTTCCCTGAGCCAACTGACCTTGATTGAGGTAAGCCGTTACCTTCTCAAAAATCAAGAGTAAATCGGCCCTCTTGTCCTCATCCGTCAAACTCTCCAAGTCCAAAAAACTCATCTGAGACTTGGTCATCTCGTGGTAAAGCTCAATCAACTGCTGGACAAATTGAGGATCCTGCTTAATAGCGCCATAAACACGCAAATCTTTGGGATCAAGTTCGGCCAGGCATTTGTAAAAGGCCATCCCAAGACCGATGTCATCTAGACTGGTCTGAGCAGGTAAGTCATTCAAAATCAGGTATCGAGCCATTTGAGCAAAGCGCGTAACAGTGATCGCAAAAGAAGCCTGCTGGGACAAACATTCCAGCACGGCGCGTTCCTTTTCAAAAGAAAGAGAGTTGGGGGCGATGTAGAAGACCCGCTTGCCAGCAGCAACTAGCTCTTCCGCCTCTCTGGTTAGAATTTCAGTCAAAGAAGTCCGAATATCAGTATAAAGTAATTTCATCTCTGCCTCGTTGGAATTTTTCATTACCTTTTATTATACCATGATTAGCCACCCAAGTCTGAAAATAATCAGTTCTTGCTCACCTGTTGAAAAGAAAATGCCGGAAAGTTCCGACATTGTTTTAGTAAGCTAACTTCCTGAAAATAGGAGTAACCAAACATCCCAGAAGGCAGTGATATTGATGAAAATATGAACTAGTATTGGATAATAGATATTTTTAGTCATACGATACAATAGCGCCAAAATAAGCCCTCCGCTAGCATAAATGAAAAAAGCAAGAGGAGTTAAAGCGAAATTGATATGAATATAACCGAAAATAATAGCAGAAAGCAAGACATCTCCGTACCAAGGCGAGTTTTTGAAAAAGGTTGTCATAAGCACACCGCGATAAATCAATTCCTCAGTAATAGGGCCGATGAAGCAAGCTATGAGCAAGAAATAGGGTAATTCCTGTCTCCCTATCATTTCTATCGTTTCATTCAAAGAAATTTGATTTGAAGACGAGGGTATGAAATAAGACAAGAGGAAGTCCGACATATACAAAATGATGTAGCCCAGTAAAAGGTAGATAAAGTACCTCAACTGCCACTTGAAATGAAAAGTCTTCTTTCCTGCAAAAACTAGTAGATAGATGACTGCTGACAAAAGAACACCACTTTCCAGCAAAAGCAGAACCTGAAAAAATTCACGACTTGCTGGTAGATAGAACTTTGCGAGATGATTGAAAAGCCTCCAAAACCAAGTTGATTTGTAAAAAATTAAGGACAATGCTAGTAAAATCTGAATAGTCCGTTTTTTCATCTTAAATCCTCTGTTTTCCTTGGTTAGATTATTGAATATAATGGTTTACTTAACTGCATAACAAGTTTAGTATAGCATCTCTTTACAAAATATCCTCTTCAAATCATGAATTATTATCAAAACATCCTAAACTGTAAAATCAATTACCCCCTACCCTTTTACCATTATCTTCTCTAACAAAGGAAGACCTATAATTAAGTTACTAACCTTGGATATAGATTGATTTCTCCTAAATGAATCCAAAGCCCCCAAAAAATCAGGTGGTTTATTTGGCCTGAACCTTACGGAGCAAGACAAATAAAAGCCAGTATTGCTACTGACTCTTACATCATTTTAATTTAACAGGATAAATTTATGCTTCTGGTTTCGTCATAACTGACTCACTACATTTTTAACAAAGCAAGTAATTTCTCTGCTTCTGCAATGATGCCATTATTATCCATGGTTTGGAGACTCAGATTATTTCGTAAACCAGCTAGGCTCTCTGTCACATTGTTTTTCAAGCTAGCATCCGTTACTTTATCAAGTAAAGCTTCTACTTCTTTGAGTTTGGCTTCTACTTTTTCAGTCTCTACTTGAGGGACTTCAGCTTCGTCTGTTGTATCGTTAGCAACTCCCTCTGTCTCGTCTTCATCAGTGCTCGGTTTATAAAGATTATCTACTGAAGGGTTTAAACCTGCGTGATTCTCTTTTTCATCAGATTCAGGGCGAGTTGGCTCACTTACTTCATCATGTTCCTTATCTTCATCAGGTTTACTGTCTTGGTCTGCCTTATTTTTACGAACATGGTCGCTGGCATTTCCCCAACCATTATCTGAGTGAGGGCGTTCATTTGGATGTTCAACATAATATTTTACAGTCGCAAAAAGATCCTCCAAGCTATAACCCTTAGGTGCCTCATATAGTCCTTCGTCAAACCAAGAAAATTTAATGTTATGGTAATGGTCGTAATGAGGTATAATCAAGCTACCATTTTTAACTTCAACAGTATGTTGGAGATTGTAAGGCATGTGATCAAGTGGAACTTTCTTAGCTGCCTTCACTTTATTATAGATTGCTTCTGCTCCTTTAACCTCAGTATTTCCTGCCCCCTGATTATCTGTTGAAGGAGGCATCAAACCTTTCTCTTTAGCATAAGTCTGAGCTGCTGCTCTTTCAGCTTCAGACAAACTTTCTTTCTTGATCCAATGACTATGAGTCATATGTGGAGTTACATAGGCATCGCCTTCATCGCTAGTTATATCACGAGGATCAAAGATATAGCCATCTTCTGTTGTATACTTACCTGCTAATTTCGCTAATTTAATTTCATCGTCCGTATAAGCAATTTGAGCATTTGGTTTGCCAAGTCGCTCTGGATGGGTAATTGGTGCTAGGAAGATAAGAATATCATCAACTAACTTGACTTTATCACTTGAAACATCATTAAGACGTTCCAATAGTTTATCCAAAGCGTCAAAATCAGCTTGGCGCCCTTTATTAGAAATCAAATTTTGATGAACTTTTGCTAGTAAATCATAAACCTTGTTGTAAAATTCTTGATCACTAGAAGGGATGGTACTTTTCTTAGCTCCTAACACATGAGACAAACTTTCTTGTTTGGCAAGTTTATTATCAATGGCTACAACAGTTTCTGCTGAAAGCTCCTTAGTAGAGATATAACGCGAGGTTCCATTCTCTTCAAAGACATAACCATCAGCTACTTTTCGAACCGCCTGTTTCACCAATTTTCCATCAATTGGATTGCTTGGAGCTGGTTGAGGATTTGGGGTAGGTTGCGGACTTGGTACTGGGGTAAGCTCTGGAGCAGGGATTAGATTTGGTCTTGATGGTAACAAATGAATTGAACTATAATGAAGTGGAATCATTCTTGCAATCTTCTGCTCTAAATCAGACATTTGTGAATAAGGGATAAAGTGATAATGATCTCCGTGAGGCACTGCGACACCGTTAGCTGTACGTTTGATGATTTGTGCCGGATCAAAGACTAATCCATCAGATTCTACATGTCGTTCTGATAAAGGTTTGGCATACAATTCACGTAAAAGTGCTGGAATATCTTCCCCTTGATTTTGATGATATGTTGGGGTGACAGTCATGTTTGGAGTCTCTGTCAAACTTGGTTGGGCTGGAGCCGGATTTGGATTGTTACTACTTGGTTTACTTGAGCTTGTAGCAGAATGTGAGCCCTGCTTACCATTCCAATAAGCTTGGGCGGCAGCTAATTCTCCTGCTGATAAATCACTCTTAGGTATATAGTGGAAATGATTGCCGTGCGGTACAACAAAAGCGTCACCTGTATCTTCAATCACATCTGTAGGACTAAAGACATAGCCATCATCCGTTGTATAAGCGCCTCCAGTTCCTCGATTCGGTGCCGGAGTATTGAGATTAAAGTTTGGTTTAATCGGTGAACTTGGTTTATCTGTACTGCTTGGTTTCGGATTGTCAGAATGGCTTTGAACTGGCTGACCTCCAATTGGTAGATTTCGAGCCAATTTTTCTTCCAAAGCAGACATTTGTGAAGAAGGGATAAAGTGGTAATGATCTCCGTGAGGGACTGCGACCCCATTTGCTGTACGTTTTGTAATCTGTGCTGGATCAAATACCAAGCCATCAGACTCTACATGACGTTGGCTAAGCGGCAAGGCGTACAATTCTTGAAGAAGACTAGCTAAATCCTCACTTGAGCTCTCCGGAGCTTTGGCAGAATCTTGAGGAGTTTCAGATTGACTCATTCTTAGACTAGATCTTGTTTCAGCTCTGCTTGAACGATATTCAACCGTACTTAATTGGCCACCTTTTCCAGATAGGAAGGCTTGGGCAGCAGCTAATTCACTGGCAGACAAATCACTCTTCGGAATATAGTGGAAGTGATTGCCATGAGGAACGATATAAGCATCACCCGTGTCCTCAATGATATCAGAGGCATTAAAGATATAACCATCATCCGTTGTATAGCGTCCCTGCGCTCTGGCTGCAGCAACAGCATTATCTGTGCTTGCATTATGATTATGACTGTGTTCCTGCTTCTGACGTTTAATCTCTTCTTTTGTACGAATATTGTCCGCATGAGCCGCATCTTTAAGGTAAACATAGTATTTCCCGTCTACCTTAATCACATAGCCACCCTTGATTTCATTGACAATGTCTGAATCCTTCAACTGATAATTCGGATCTTTCATGAGGAGTTCTTCACTGATGATAGCGTCATAAGGAACCTTGCCATTATAGTAATGATAATGATCTCCATGAGAGGTCACATAACCTTGATCCGTAATCTTGATGACGATCTGTTCTGCGTTGATTCCCTCTCTCTTACTGACTTCATCTGGTGTCAAGTTCTCTGCCTTTTGACCAGCCTGATCACCGTCTATATAAGCAACTCGATTAGAATCTTTCTTAACTTGTCCAGCTTGATACCGTCCAAGTTCATAGGAACAAACACTTAGGGCAAGGACTGCCACCGAACCCGCCACATATTTTTTATTGATTTTCATTCTTTTCTCTTTTCTTAAGCCTATTTGATTCACCACAAAACGATGAACCGGTTAATTAACTAGTTAATAGTTTACTCTTTTTAGTATTACTTGTCAAGAATTTTTCGTATATACATAATAAAAATGAAAGCCTCTTTATCGAGACTTTCATTTTTCATTGGTTTATTTTTCTTTGCTTACAGATGTAAGATTACTACCTTTTAACAAAGCAAGTAATTTTTCTGCTTCTGTCATGATACCATTATTATCCAAGGTTTGGAGACTCAGATTATTTCGTAAACCAGCTAGGGTTTCTGTTGCATTGGCTTTCAAACTAGCATCTGTTACTTTAGCAAGTAAAGCTTCTGCTTCTTTGAGCTTGGCTTCTACTTTTTCAGTCTCTACTTGAGGAACTTCTGGCTCAGCAGGTGTTTCCTCTACTGGTTCTTCATCCGCTTTGAAGTTCTTTTTGGGATCTTCACTGTGGTCTTTCTTACCTAAGACATGCTCGCTGGCATTTCCCCATCCGTCATTAGAATGTGGACGTTCATCAGGATGTTCAACATAGTACTTAATCGTCGCAAATAAGTCTTCCAATGTATAACCATTTGGAGCCTTGTATGAGTGATCATCAAACCAAGCAAATTTAATGTTGTGGTAATGATCCTTATGAGGAATGATTAAATTACCATTTTTAATCTCAACTGTATGCTCAACCATGTAAGGAAGTCGAACGAGTGGAATTCGTTTCTCACCTTTCACACGATTGTAAATAGCTGCCGCACTATCTCCAGTTGGATTTGCTTGAGCGTCTGCATCTGGAGACGGAGGTAGGATACCTTTTTCTTTAGTATAAGATTGAGCCGCAGCTTTTTCCTTATCAGAAAGGCTATCTTTTCCAATCCAGTGACTATGGCCCATATGAGGTGTTACATAGGCATCCCCCTCATCACTGATAATATCATGTTCGTCAAAAATGTAGCCATCTGACGTTGTATACTTATCAGCTAATTGAGCAATACGAACTTCGGCCTCAGTATATTCAATTTGAGAATTTGGTTTACCAAGTCGCTCTGGATGAGTAATTGGTGTTAGGAATGCTAATAAATCATCTACTAATTTTCCTTTATTAGAAGATTCATCATTCAAGCGTTCTGCTAATTTGTCTAAGGCTTGGAAATCAGAAGTACGACCCTTATTTTCAGACAAGGCTTTATGAGCCTCGGCCAATAAATTATATGCTTTATCATAAAATTCTTGGTCACGAGGAGCGACATTTTCTTTCTTCGCAACTAGGGCATGCGTCTCTTGAGTTTTCTTAGACAAGAGATTTTCAATAGCGTCAATCTTATCCTTGGCCAAATCTTTAGCAAGAACATAACGACTAACGCCCTTATCCTCTATAATATATCCGTCGCCAACTTTTCTAACAACCTGGTTGACATCAAATTCAGTCGGTTTATTTTCCGCTGGCGCTTGAGGTTTGGTAGTAGGGGCTGGCTTCAGAGGAGTAACACTTGGCAAGACACTACCATTTTGTCCCTTGACAGCTATCATACGAGCCAATTTTTCTTCCAGCGGTGACATTTGAGAATAAGGGATAAAGTGATAATGATCTCCGTGAGGCACTGCGACACCGTTAGCTGTACGTTTGATGATTTGTGCCGGATCAAAGACTAAGCCATCCGATTCTACATGGCGTTCTGATAAAGGTTTGGCATACAATTCACTTAAAAGTGTTGGGATATCTTCCCCTTGATTTTGATGATAAGTTGGGGTGACAGTCAGGTTTGGAGTCTCTGTCAAACTTGGTTGGGCTGGAGCCGGATTTGGATTGTTACTACTTGGTTTACTTGAGCTTGTAGCAGAATGTGAGCCCTGCTTACCATTCCAATAAGCTTGGGCGGCAGCTAATTCTCCTGCTGATAAATCACTCTTAGGTATATAGTGGAAATGATTGCCGTGCGGTACAACAAAAGCGTCACCTGTATCTTCAATCACATCTGTAGGACTAAAGACATAGCCATCATCCGTTGTATAAGCGCCTCCAGTTCCTCGATTCGGTGCCGGAGTATTGAGATTAAAGTTTGGTTTAATCGGTGAACTTGGTTTATCTGTACTGCTTGGTTTCGGATTGTCAGAATGGCTTTGAACTGGCTGACCTCCAATTGGTAGATTTCGAGCCAATTTTTCTTCCAAAGCAGACATTTGTGAATAAGGAATGAAATGGAAATGATCTCCGTGAGGGACTGCGACCCCATTTGCTGTACGTTTTGTAATCTGTGCTGGATCAAATACCAAGCCATCAGACTCTACATGACGTTGGCTAAGCGGCAAGGCGTACAATTCTTGAAGAAGACTAGCTAAATCCTCACTTGAGCTCTCCGGAGCTTTGGCAGAATCTTGAGGAGTTTCAGATTGACTCATTCTTAGACTAGATCTTGTTTCAGCTCTGCTTGAACGATATTCAACCGTACTTAATTGGCCACCTTTTCCAGATAGGAAGGCTTGGGCAGCAGCTAATTCACTGGCAGACAAATCACTCTTCGGAATATAGTGGAAGTGATTGCCATGAGGAACGATATAAGCATCACCCGTGTCCTCAATGATATCAGAGGCATTAAAGATATAACCATCATCCGTTGTATAGCGTCCCTGCGCTCTGGCTGCAGCAACAGCATTATCTGTGCTTGCATTATGATTATGACTGTGTTCCTGCTTCTGACGTTTAATCTCTTCTTTTGTACGAATATTGTCCGCATGAGCCGCATCTTTAAGGTAAACATAGTATTTCCCGTCTACCTTAATCACATAGCCACCCTTGATTTCATTGACAATGTCTGAATCCTTCAACTGATAATTCGGATCTTTCATAAGAAGTTCTTCACTGATGATAGCATCATAAGGAACCTTCCCATTATAGTAGTGATAATGGTCTCCATGAGAGGTCACATAACCTTGATCCGTAATCTTGATGACGATTTGTTCGGCGTTGATTCCCTCTCTCTTACTAACTTCATCTGGTGTCAAGTTCTCTGCCTTTTGACTAGCCTGATCACCGTCTATATAAGCAACTCGATTAGAATCTTTCTTAACTTGACCAGCTTGGTACCGTCCAAGTTCATAGGAACAAACACTTAGGGCAAGAACTGCCACTGAACCCGCTACATATTTTTTATTGATTTTCATTCTTTCCTCACTTTAATTCTTCTGCTAGAACACTCATATTTTCTTCAAGATTTTCTAAATAGGTCTTGTCATTTTGTGGGTCTGCCTCTAAAGGATTCAGAGTTTTAAGACCCACACCTGTTGATTTGACAAGAGTTTCAGCTACTTTTGAAGAAGCATTACTTTCTGTAAAAATCGTCTTAACCTTATAGGTCTTAACAAATTCTTGAATTTCTGTTAGTTGTCGTGGACTTGGTTCTTGTTCAGGAGAGATACCTGCAATACCAAGTTGATTGAGTCCAAATCGCTTAGCTAGATAAGAAAAGGCTGTATGCTGTGTTACAAAAGTTTTCTGAGTCGCTTTTTCAAATTTAGGCTGGAATTTCTTAGTCAATTCCTGAGCTTTTTTGATAAAGGCTTGCGCATTTTTCTGGTAAGTTTCTTTATGCTCACTATCCACCTCTGAAAGTTTATCAGCGATAATCTGAGCTTCTTCGCCAGCTTTTTCAGGATCTAGCCAAGTATGAGGGTCATAAAGCGTTTTTTCATCAACTCCATCACCTGCTTCCACATCTTCTAGACCAGGGACACGATCCAATGTCATTCCTTCTGAAGCCTCTAAAACCTTAACTTTGGATTTTTTTAGATTGGGATCCAGACTTCCTGCCCAAGATTCGAGCGTATGCGAATGGTAAACAAATACATCTGCATCATAGATGGCCGCGATGTCATTTGCCGAAGGTTCAAAGGAGTGAATCCCACTACTTGACTGAATCATTCGAACATCATTCAAGTCACCAGATACTTCCTTTACCATAGCGTAGATAGGATAGAAACTGGTCACAATTTTCATCCCTTTCCCTGTCTGGCTTTCCTTTTGACCACAAGCCCCTAAACACAAAAGAAAGACACTTAACAATACTAAAAATAAACTTTGTTTTTTCATGGATAACCCCTTAACTATTTAATTAACTGGTAAACATTCTACTCCTAAAAATTTAATCTGTCAAGCTATTTTAAGAAAAAAATTGAAATTTCTTTCACATATAAAAATCTGCTGAGTTTCAACAACTCAACAGATTCTCACTTTATATACTCAATGAAAATCAAAGAGCAAATTAGGAAGCTAGCCGCAGGTTGCTCAAAGCACTGCTTTGAGGTTGTGGATGAAGCTGACGTAGTTTGAAGAGATTTTCGAAAAGTATTATTCTTCTATGGTAGAATGCTTATAACCATAAGTGAAGTAAATAATACTTCCTACTAACAACGCAACTAGGAAAGCAATCCAAGTTTCCACATTATACTGCAACATGAAGGACAAACAAATGATGATTGATAAAATTGGTAATAATGGTACCAGTGGTGTTTTAAATTCTCCAGCTTTGGGCATCCCCTTTTCTCTCCGTAAGCGAATCAAACCATAAGCCAACATGATCAGGTAAGACAAGGTACAAATATTTAAGAAGGCTGCGATACTAGCAAGAGGGAACATTCCTGCTGCTACTGCTGAAGCTAGACCTGTCAAGATAGTAGCATTCTTTGGTACCTTGCTAGTCTTCGTCAGTTCTTTAAAGGCAGCAGGCATCAATCCGTCACGCGCTAAACTGTAAATCATACGTGATAGGGCATAAGTCATCGAGATACAAACCGTAATCAAGGTCAAGATAGCAACTAATGACACATAGTTGGCTGCCCAACTGATCCCAACGCTACGAAGGGCAAAGGCAACGGCATCGTCGACATTTAGATGGCTATAATGGACCACACCAGTTAAGACAAGCGTCACCAAGGCATAGAGAATAGTTACGATAGAAAGCGATAAGACAATCCCTCTAGGAATATTTTTTTGAGGAGTCTTGACCTCATCTACAGCCATAGAGATGGATTCAAATCCCAAAAAACCGAAGAACATCAAGGACGCACCAGCCATAATACCAGTACTAGCACCATAGATTTGTCCAAAACCATAAGGAGCAAAATTGCTCCAATTATCAAGCTTAATATTCCAAATTCCTACTAAAACAAAGAGAGCTAAAGCGGAAAATTTCAAAATAACTAGAATAGAATTAAAGCGTAAGGCTGCCTTGGCATTTAGTAAAACAAGCGAAGTCACCAAGACCAAGACAAGAATAGGCAATAAATCAACAAATGTTCCTGCTTGAGGATTAAAGGTACCATTTAAAGCCTGAGGAAGGGCTATCCCATATTGAGAAAGCAAGCCTTTAAAATAAGCTGCCCAACCCGAAGCCACACCAGATATGGCTGTCATGAACTCCATCATGGTTAACCAACCAGCCAACCAGGCAGGAAATTCTCCTAAAATAGCATAGAGATAACTGTAGGCACCACCTGTAGCAGGTACTCGTGAAGCAAATTCTGCAAAAAAGAGGGCTGATAATCCTACACACAAGGCAGAAATGACGATTGAAATCACTAGGGCTGGACCAGCAAGCGTTGCAGCTGCAGTACCTGTGATTGTAAAGACACCTGTCCCTACCATGGCTCCAATACCCAGCAAAATCAAATCCCATAACTTCAAATGCCTATGCATCTCCGTTTTATCTAAACTAACATTTTTTGTTCTAAATATATTCATCTTTGACTCCAAAATAAAATGATGATTCTATTTTACCATAAATATAGGAGATTTGTGAATATTTATAAAACATTTTTCTGAAAAAATCTGACTACCTTTTTGTAATAGCTTATACTCAATGAAAATCAAAGAACAAACTAGGAAACTAGCCACAGGCTGCTCAAAGCACTGCTTTGAGGTTGTAGATAAGACTGACGAAGTCAGTTACATATATCTACGGCAAGGCGACGTTGACGTGGTTTGAATTTGATTTTCGAAGAGTATTAAGAACCAAAACTCTTGAAGAAGTTGACAATGGCTTGCCAGAGGGAGCTTAGGAAATTGCCGCCGTCCTCTAGCGCCTTATCAGCATCAAAGTTAAGGTTAATATTTTTAAAACTGTCGCCAGCTTGTGAAACAATACTTTGTTTAAGGTCATTTAGAGTTTTAGTGAAGTCTGTATTGCTAAGAATATCACTTTTTGAGAGATTTAAAGCAAAATTGATGATGACATTGATCTGGTTTCCTGTTATAACCTGATCAAGTTTGTAATTTTTTAAAGTATCTTCAACGATTTTGCGGACATCTTCCTCTGTCAGATTTCCCTTGCTTTCTTTAGCTTTGGCAAGTCCTGACTTGATATCTGCTAGGGCAACATTTAATTTATTAGCATCATAGCCTGTTTTGTCCTTGTTTTCAGCATTGATATCTGACAAAGCCTTTAGCTCTTCTTGAGCCAAGTCTTTATTGGCTTGTGGCACCTTGGCTCCATTAGCTTCTAGCGAATAATAAATCCCTGCTAAAGCACTTTCTCCTGTAACTGGAATGGGTGCTGCTACAGTGATTTTGGCGTGTTCCACACCCAAAGTTACGGCTGCGTTTCGGTACATATCCTGAGTCACCTTAGTGATATTTTCTGGTGTTTCAATCTTGACCTCAAGTGGCGATTTGTCCCCTAGCTTTTGAATCTTGGCTGATGAATACAATTGTAAGCTAGAGTCGTTTGCCACATTCATGATTTTAGAATAGACATCAGGTGTCATGGTCTTGAGTTCTTTGGTGTCTGTTGAGGCATTGTAGGCTAGTTTTTTTAGGGTTTGATTTTTTTGGTCTTCTGATAATGCTGAACCTAGGACATATTCAGGTTGGACATAGGTTTCATCGATGACTTTTTGAACATCTGTTGCTGCATGGACGCTATTCATAGCTGTTACTGCCCACAAGACCGCAGCACTGGTCAGAAAGAGTTTCTTTCTCATAGGGATTTTCCTCCTTTACCTTTCTAGAGTAATATATCTATCTTAAAGAAAACTTATAACAAAAACACCTGGGCTAGCCAGACGTCGAAAAGAGAGTGAAACATTTGATGATGTAAAGGTTTAGTTGCACCTGTCTAGAATAGTAATAGTTTCCTCCATTTACATAGAGTTCTGCACCGTGAAAAACGGAAATGGGGTGAATATAACTATAAGTCTTTCCAGTGGTATTACCAAGCAAGGGAGCAACAGTCTCACGAGAGTACTGTTTGGCCAGAGCCAAGGTGTTTTCCTTACCATTTTGGGCGATAAAATCGATATAGGCAGGTCCAAAATTATAGGCTTGAACAGCCGTCCAGACATCTACCCCCTTCTTCTGGGCCAGATAGAGATTGTCTGTCAGAGTTTGAACGCCTTGCCGAATGCTAGACGCATTATCATTGATGGTGTTGGTGGCACCACTTGCAGACTCACTAGACTGCATAACATCGCCTTCTTTTCCTTTTGTTTCAGTATAAATCATAGCGAGCACAAGCTCTTCGTTTGCTGGGGTGTCTTTTTCACTCAAGATTTCTCGTACCATGGGTTGATAGGTCATGACTTGCTTGACATCTTGGTGAACGTGGTAAGCTTTATATCCAGCAAAAAGGAAGACTGCTAGTACAAGCACTCTTCGAATTCGTTTAAACATTATTTACTTTGGATATCCTCGATATTTTTGATTAAGATAGAGTAGGTTCCATTGTCGTTTTGGATAAACTCAACAGACTCGGCGTCTTGATAGACGTTATTGGGAACGATGAGCTCAATTCCATTTGACAAGGAAAGTTTTTGGTTTTCAAATTTCTTTAATTGGCGACTAGCATCAATTTCATCAAATTGAACAGGCTCTGGTACAGCTTCCTTGACTTGGTCAATAAAGCTCAGACGAGCCATCAGATTGTTGTCAAAAAGGTCGTTGGCCAATTTTTCAGGTGATAACTCATTGCTTTCTTCTAGGTTGTTGAAAATCGCTGATTTTACCTTAGATTGAAATTGAAAATCGTCTGTGTTAAAGGTTTCAGCAATGCGCTGTGCCGTTTTTTCCAGTTCTTTGATAGATTTCTTGGGTGAAATCTTAGGGGCAACGGCAAGAAGATTTTCTGAAAAGTAATTCAAAAAAGTCCCGTTGTACTTGATTCGTTTTTCAATCAGATGGTACTTGCAACTCTGGAGATTGACTACTAAGGCCTCATCAGCCCCTGTTCCAAATCCAGGTAGGTTATTCTGAGTCAACTTGATTGGATTATCAACTTCTCCACCGAGGTGGGTCAGGGTCTCACGCAGGGCAATTCGCAAGAAAGCGAAATGTTCTACACCTTCTTTAGAAAATTGCACAAAAATCAAGTCATTGGTCTTGAGATTTTCAGAAATGCTGAACTCCTCTTTCCAGAGATTAGCCAGCGTCACCGATGTCTCCAACAAATCGTCTGTGATGTGATTGAAGAAGGGATTTTCTTCCTCGAAAATCCCAGTCTTAGCTTCATCTGAATACACACGTTCAATTTTTCTACGCAGGTATTCTTCGATTTTTGGAGTAATATTGAGAAGCTTATCCGCTAGGAACAGCTCGGTATCATCCGGACTGAACTGGTGAATAATGGCTTTCTTAATATAAATGTCCATAAAAGTTTTAGTCCTCGTATAATGGGAAGGCATCTGTCAATTCTTTAACTTCACTTCTCACTTCTTCTAATACAGCTTCATTTTCTGCATTTTTAAGGGTTTTAATGATGAGTTCAGCCACTTTGCGACTTTCTTCTTCACCAAATCCACGTGCAGTAATGGCTGCAGATCCGATACGAATCCCACTTGTCTTGAATGGTGACAAGGTTTCGTAAGGGATTGAGTTTTTATTTAGGGTAATATTGACTTCATCTAGCAAGTTTTGAGCAACTTTTCCGTTTTCTACAACTTTAGTCACATCCACTAGGAAGAGGTGGTTTTCAGTCCCACCAGAAATGATACGGAAATCAGAATCTTGCAAGAAGACATCTGCCATAGCCTTGCTGTTCTTGATGACATTGGCAGCATATTCCTTGAAAGCTGGATCTAAGACTTCTTTGAAAGAAACAGCTTTAGCCGCCACAACGTGCTCCAAAGGACCACCCTGAATACCAGGGAAAATAGCTGAATTGATTTTCTTAGCTAAGTCTTCATCATTGGTCAAAATCAAACCACCACGAGGGCCACGAAGGGTTTTGTGGGTCGTTGTTGTAGTGATATGAGCGTATGGCACTGGGCTCGGATGTAGACCAGCAGCAACCAAACCAGCGATATGAGCCATATCTACCATGAGTTTAGCCCCAACAGCGTCCGCAATTTCACGGAATTTTGAAAAGTCGATAATTTGAGAATATGCTGAAGCACCTGCTACGATCAATTTTGGTTTTACTTCTTGGGCTTGTTTCAAGATAGCATCAAAATCCAAGAGTTCCGTTTCAGGGTCCACACTATAAGAAACAAAGTTGTAGGTTTGACCAGAGAAGCTGACAGGAGCTCCGTGGGTCAAATGTCCACCTGCTGCCAAATCCATCCCCATAACCGTATCACCCGGCTCAATTAAGGCCATGTAAGCCGCACAGTTGGCTTGGCTTCCTGAGTGAGGTTGGACATTAGCGAATTTAGCGCCGAAAATTTCTTTTGCACGTTCAATAGCTAGACTTTCTACCACGTCTACCACATCAGTTCCACCATAATAACGGCGGCCTGGGTAGCCTTCGGCGTATTTATTCGTCAAGATAGACCCTTGAGCTGCCATAACAGCCTTGGAAACTACGTTTTCCGAAGCAATCAACTCAATGTTGTTTTGTTGTCGTTCTTCTTCTTTGGCAATAGCATTCCAGAGATCAGCATCATATGCTTTAAAATCATCTTTGTCAAAAATCATAGGTCTTCTCCTTTATTGTGTGACTAGTCCATTAGTTTAATTTTCTAATAAAAAAATTAAACTAAAAGATGCAAATAAACCGTTTCTGCATTTTATCACAAGTATAACCAACTTTTTCATAAAATGCATGAGCACCCAGACGATGATCGGCAGAGTTTAAGCGGATAAACCCATAACCACGTCTTTTTGCTTCTTGCTCCAACCCTTGTAATAAGCTTTTACCAATACCTTGACCTTGCGCTTGAGGTGAAACTGCTAAAGCTAAAATATTAAATCCTGCTTTGGAGTAAAGGGATTCGTAAACCTCAGCATGTACATAACCAAGTAAGACATGACTAGCTACATCCTCATAGCCAAGAAAGAAATGATGGGAATCCTGAGATAGTCTAGCAAATTGACTATCCGTTTCCTTTGGACTAAAAGAATAACCCAAAGCCTCTTGGTTGATGTCACAAATAGCTTTCACATCTGTTTCTTGCAAATCTCTTAGCATCTCATTCCTCCTCAAAAGAAATCTCTGGCAACCGAGCAAGAATATCTTCTCGCTTAATGGCCCCTTGGCGTAAGATTTTCACCTTGTCTCCAGACAAGTCCACGATAGTTGAATCCTGTCCAGTTAAAAAAGCATCGTCTTCCAGACCCAGAACCTCTTGGTCAAAATCCTTCAGAATTTGTTCAAAGGTTACTCCACTTGCCTGACCTGAAATATTGGCAGACGGTCCAATCAAGGGCCCTGTCTCTCGAATCAAATCCAGCGTGATAGGATGACTGGGCATCCGAAATCCCACAGTTTCAAGACCAGAATTGACCCAATAGGGAACTCGGTCATTGGCTTCGAGAATAATGGTCAAGGGACCCGGTAAAAAGGTCTCGACAAGCTTTTGTAGATAAGTTGGCTGATTCTTTGAAAAGTGCAAGATATCCTCTAAAGAGGCAACATTGAGATTAAGTGCCTTATCTCTGGGACGACGTTTAATCTGGTAAACATGATTAACTGCTTTTTCGTCTAGAGCCTTGGCAAAAAGACCGTAAACTGTCTCTGTAGGTAGAACGACAGCTCCACCCTTTTCCAACTCTTGTTTAATCCTGTCCATCATCAACCACAACCATCCTATCTTGACCAAATTGGTCCTTGAGTGTTCGAACTTTTTTTTCAGGAAGATGTTTCCTAAAAAGATCAGGAACACTTTGACCTTGCTTGTATCCAATTTCAAGGTAAATTTTACCACCATCTTTGAGATAGTCTTTTGCATCTTCCGCAATTCTACGGTAAATAGCTAGGCCATCCTCATCTGCAAAGAGAGCTAGATGGGGCTCCGAATGCAAAACATTCAAACCGACCTCTGACTCATCTTCACGAGAGATGTAGGGTGGATTGGAAACAATTATATCATATTTTTCAGAAATTTCTGTAAAACAGTCAGATTTTTTTAAAAATATTTGAAGATTTTGATTTTCAGCATTTTCGCTAGCCAAATCTAAAGCATCTTGGGAAATATCCACTGCTGTTACTGACCAATCTTGTCTGTTTTTTGCTAGGGCAAGAGCGATAGCTCCACTACCTGTTCCAATATCCAGAACTGAAAGATTCGTCTCAGGATTTTCAGCCAGGATAAGCTCAACCAACTCCTCTGTCTCTGGACGAGGAATCAATACGCGCTCATCAACTTTTAACTGCATTCCATAAAAGTCTGCCTGTCCAATGATGTACTGGGCAGGTTTATGAGCTGCTAACTGTTGGAAAATTCCTTTAACAAAAACTTCTTCCTCTTCCGTCACTTCCTGCTGGAGGGCAAAAACAAAGTCTGTAAATGATAGATTTTTCAGGCTACGATAGACAAAAGAGAGGCTTTCTGCTTCCTCTCCTTGTCTTATCAACTCTTCTTCAAAATCTGAAAACAATTGAGCTAATTTCATTATTTGTTTAATTCTTCTAATTTTTGTGTTTGGTCATAAAGAACCAAGGCATCCACAACTTCGTCCAATTTACCAGATAAAATCGTATCTAGTTTTTGGAGGGTTAAGCCGATACGGTGGTCTGTGACACGGTTTTGTGGGAAGTTATAAGTACGGATACGTTCTGAACGGTCACCAGTTCCGATTGTCGACTTACGCTCAGCATCTTGTTCATCCTGAGCAATTTGTGCGAAGTGGTCAGCAACACGCGCACGGATGATTTTCATAGCCTTCTCACGGTTCTTCTGCTGGGTACGTTCTTCCTGCATCTCAACCTTGATATTGGTTGGTAAGTGAACGATACGAACGGCAGTCGCAACCTTATTGACGTTTTGTCCACCAGCACCAGATGCGTGGTAGATATCGACACGAAGGTCTTTAGGATCGATATCGTATTCTACTTCTTCCACTTCAGGCATGACAAGAACTGTCGCTGTCGAGGTATGAACACGACCTTGGCTTTCTGTCACAGGGACACGTTGCACTCGGTGGGCACCTGATTCGTACTTAAGCTTAGAATATACAGATTGACCCGAAACCATGGCAACCACTTCTTTAAAACCACCGACACCATTCATAGAGGCTTCCATGACTTCAAAGCGCCAGCCTTGGGCTTCCGCATACTTTTGATACATAGTTAGAAGGTCTCCAGCGAAAAGTGCTGCTTCGTCTCCGCCAGCCGCTCCACGGATTTCAAGGATGATGTTTTTGTCATCGTTTGGATCCTTTGGAAGGAGCAAGATTTTCAGTTTCTCTTCGTATTCTTCTTTTTCAGCCTTGGCATCTTTGAGTTCTTGCTTGGCCATTTCTTCCAAGTCCGCATCTCCGCCTGATTCCTTAATCATCTCTTCGGCATCAACGATGTTTTGAAGGACTTGTTTGTACTCACGGTAGGCTGTTACTGTATCACGAGTTGAAGCCTCTTCTTTTGAAAGCTCCATGAAACGTTTGGTGTCAGACACGACATCAGGGTCACTCAGTAACTCTCCTAATTCTTCATAACGGTCTTCTACAGCTTGTAGTTGATCATAGATGTTCATTTTTTCTCCTTATTTCTCAATTGTTAGATCATAGATTGCTACTACTTCGTTCTCGAATATTTCCCCAGTTTCTTTGAATCCATAACTGAGGTAACAAGATCTTGCATGTTCATTTTCTGGCTCATAAGACAACCAAAGTTTATTGCCTAAACCTGCTGGCGCTGTCCGAACATAGTCTAGCACTTTATCCATAATTGGTTTAAAATATCCTTGATTTTGAAAATTCTTATCAATCATAAAACGAAATAGTAAATAATTTCCACTACTAATTCCGATCTTTTTATCATAAGCTAACATCACAAACCCTATGATTGCATCATTATCATAAACTGCCAATGGAGCCACAAAATCTCCATTTTTAGTGTAGACATATGCTTCAGCTAAACTAATTGCGTTGGTTGCAATGAATTGTTTTTGATATTTCTTGACATCCAAATTCAAAACATCAAAATAATTTCCCATTGTAACATCTCTTAGTTCAATTTTCATAGCTTTGCTCCTTATTAGATGATATCATTGGCGCAAAATAATGTTTACGACAAACCGAGATATAGGTTTCATTCCCACCAATCTGGATCTGTTCACCATCATAAACAGGCAGTCCATTCTGAGTACGCAACACCATGGTCGCCTTTTTCTTGCAATACTGACAAATGGTCTTGATTTCGTCAATCTTGTCTGCTAAAAGTAAGAGATATTTGGAACCTTCGAACAATTCATTACGAAAGTCATTTTTCAAACCAAAAGCCATGACCGGTATGTCTAACTCGTCCACAACACGAGCTAGGTCGTAAACATGGTGACGCTTGAGAAACTGGGCTTCATCGACCAAAACACAGTAAGGCTTTTCTGGTAGGTCTCGGATATAGCCAAAGATATCCGTCGTTTCCTCAATCGCAATGGCTGGGCGTTTCATGCCAATTCGACTCGACACATAGCCAACACCGTCACGCGTATCCAGAGCCGAGGTCATAATGACAACACCTTTTCCTTGCTCCTCATAGTTATAGGCCACCTTGAGAATCTCAATTGTCTTACCAGAGTTCATGGTCCCATAACGATAATACAACTGTGCCATGGTTCTTGCTTCACGTCCATTTCTAAATTTTTGCTACATTCTAGTATATCATAATTTTCTTAAGCTTTAAACGGCAAAATGTGGTAAAATAGAAGAAATCAAAAACTAGTGGAGGAAGCTATTATGCCATTTGTACGCATTGATTTATTTGAAGGACGCACGCTCGAGCAAAAGAAAGCTCTTGCTAAGGAAGTAACGGAAGCTGTTGTTCGCAACACTGGAGCCCCTCAATCTGCTGTCCATGTCATCATCAACGACATGCCAGAAGGAACTTATTTCCCACAAGGGGAAATGCGCACTAAATAAGCTAGCTTAAGCAGAAATGCTTAGGCTTTTTCAAACTCCAAGTAGCATCCATTGAAGAAATAGCCTAAATTTGTTACAATTTGAAAAGAGACTTGGAATATTCCAAGAAAAGAGCTATTAATTAAAGGAAATATTATGATTACACGTGAATTTGATACCATCGCTGCTATCTCTACTCCACTAGGTGAAGGGGCCATTGGTATTGTCCGCTTGAGCGGAACAGATAGTTTTGCGATTGCGCAAAAGATTTTCAAAGGAAAAGACTTGAATCAGGTTGCTAGCCATACCCTTAACTACGGTCACATCGTTGACCCTCAGACAGGAAAAGTCATGGACGAGGTTATGGTTGGAGCTATGAAGTCTCCAAAGACCTTCACTCGTGAGGATATTATCGAGATTAACACCCACGGTGGGATTGCGGTGACCAATGAAATTCTCCAACTAGCTATCCGTGAAGGAGCTCGATTGGCTGAACCTGGTGAATTTACCAAACGTGCCTTTCTAAACGGTCGTGTTGACTTGACTCAGGCTGAAGCCGTTATGGACATCATCCGCGCCAAGACAGACAAGGCCATGAACATTGCGGTCAAACAATTAGATGGTTCCCTTTCTGATCTTATCAATAATACCCGTCAAGAAATCCTCAATACACTTGCCCAAGTTGAGGTCAATATTGATTATCCTGAGTATGATGATGTTGAAGAAGCGACTACTGCTGTTGTCAGAGAAAAGACAATAGAGTTTGAACAATTACTAACTAATCTCCTTAGAACAGCCCGTCGCGGTAAAATCCTTCGTGAAGGAATTTCAACAGCTATCATCGGACGTCCCAACGTTGGGAAATCTAGCCTCCTAAACAACCTCTTGCGTGAGGACAAGGCTATCGTTACAGATATTGCTGGTACGACACGTGATGTCATCGAAGAATACGTCAACATCAATGGCGTTCCCCTAAAATTGATTGACACAGCTGGTATTCGTGAAACGGATGATATTGTGGAGCAAATCGGTGTTGAGCGTTCGAAAAAAGCCCTCAAGGAAGCCGACTTGGTTCTACTGGTGCTAAATGCCAGTGAACCGCTGACAGCACAAGATCGCCAACTCTTAGAAATTAGCCAAGAAACCAACCGTATTATTCTACTCAATAAAACAGATCTGCCTGAAGCGATTGAAACTTCAGAATTTCCAGAAGATGTCATCCGTATTTCAGTTCTTAAAAACCAAAACATTGATAAGATTGAAGAACGCATTAATGACCTCTTCTTTGAAAATGCTGGTCTAGTCGAGCAAGATGCAACCTACTTGTCCAACGCACGTCACATTTCCCTGATTGAAAAGGCCGTTGAAAGCCTACAGGCTGTTAATGAAGGGCTGGAACTAGGTATGCCAGTTGATCTGCTTCAAGTTGACTTGACTCGTACTTGGGAAATCCTCGGAGAAATCACTGGGGATGCTGCTCCAGATGAACTCATCACCCAACTCTTTAGCCAATTCTGTTTAGGAAAATAAGAAAAATCCATGATCGTTGTTGCGGTCATGGATTTTATTGTCTTATTAGTAATCTGGTCTTAAAACACCTGTTACAGTTGCCTTAGTTGCTTCATAGTCGCCATCTACAACAACCTTGATAATGCGTTTAGCATCTTCTTCTGGTGCTGGAACAAGAGGTAGACGAGTTGGACCAGCTTCAAATCCCATATAGTTGAGAACGGCCTTGACAGGAGCAGGACTTGGATATGAGAAGAGGGCATTAACCTTAGGAATGAATTTACGTTGAATAGCTGCGGCTTTCTTCATATTGCTTTCTGCAATGGCAGTAAACATCTCGTGCATTTCATCCCCATTTGTATGAGAGGCAACAGAAATAACTCCGTCCGCACCAAGGTTCATGGCATGGAAAGCATCTCCATCCTCACCCGTATAAATCAAGAATTCTTCAGGCTTGTGCTCAATCAAGTAAGCCATATTAGCCAAGCTAGTACATTCTTTGACACCAATAATATTTGGATGATCAGCCAAACGAAGCATGGTTTCTGGAGTTAATTCGACAACCACACGACCTGGAATATTATAGATAATAATTGGTAGGTCAGAAGCATCCGCAATCGCCTTAAAGTGCTGATACATTCCTTCTTGAGAAGGTTTGTTGTAGTAAGGTACAATAGCAAGCCCAGCTGCGAAACCACCAAATTCTGCTACTTCTTTGACAAACTCGATCGAGTCACGCGTATCATTAGTACCTACACCCGCAATCAAAGGAACACGTCCATTGACAATCTTTTGTACAGCCGCAAAGAGTTCCAACTCTTCATCGTGGGTCAAGGTCGGACTCTCAGCAGTGGTTCCTGCGAGAAGAATTCCATCCGTATGATGGGCCAATAAATGCTCAATCAAGGCTGGAATGGCATCAAAGTTGATGGAACCATCCTCGTGGAAGGGGGTAATAAAGGCTGTGATGATTTTACACTCTTTTAAATCTTGATAAGACATGAAAACACCTCTCTATTTCAAAGAAGGAGTTCATCTGAACTCCTAAACGATATGACTATTTTAATTCAAATTTCAATTCGGCAGTTGGACGAACCAAGCCACGTTCATGAAGAGTTTCTGCAATCTGAACAGAGTTCCAAGCAGCACCTTTGAGAAGGTTATCTGAAACAACCCACATGTGGATTCCTTTTTCAGAATCCAAGTCTTTACGTATACGACCAACAAAGGTATCGCGTGAACCAACTGCATTGATAGCTTGAGGATAGATTTGATGAGCTACATCATCTTCAAGGACAGCGCCTGGGAAGGCTGCGATAGCTGCTTTCACTTCTTCAATTGGAGCCACTTCTTTTGTTTCGATGTAAACAGACTCAGAGTGAGCTGACAAGACTGGAATGCGCACACATGTTGCAGATACTGCAATGCTGTCATCTTCCATGATTTTCTTAGTTTCCTTAGTCATCTTCATCTCTTCGTAAGTGTAATCATTGTCAGTGAAAACATCGATTTGTGGAAGAGCGTTAAAGGCAATAGGATAATGTTTCTTGTCACCGCCTGAAGGCAAGATTTCCGCATGCAAATCACGTGGGGTTACACCATCATTCAAGACTTCACGAAGTTCACGTTGTGTTTCAAGAATCGCTCCCATACCAGCACCTGAAACTGCTTGGTAAGTTGAAACGATGATACGATCCAAGCCCCATTTTTGACGGACAGGTTCAAGCGCCACCATCATTTGGATTGTTGAACAGTTAGGGCAAGCAATAATCCCGTTGTGGGCATCAAGTGCATGAGCATTGACCTCTGGAACAACCAAAGGAACATCTGGATTTTGACGGAAGTAAGATGTATTATCTACTACTACCGCTCCAGCTTTAACTGCATATGGTGCATACTTAGCTGATGTAGAACCACCTGCCGAAAAGAGAGCAATATCAACTCCTTCAAAAGCTGTTTCAGTCGTTTCTTCAATCGTAATATCTTGATCTTTAAATTTCAAAGTCTTGCCTGCTGAACGTGCAGAAGCAAGTAAACGAATTTTATCGATTGGAAGTGTTGATTCTTCCAACATTTTTATCATCTGAGCTCCGACAGCACCTGTCGCGCCGACTACAGCAACTGTATATCCCATAAATAACCTCTTTCGGAATTTTCTAAAAATTTCTATAATAGATGTATTATACTACTTTTTCCATGAATTGCAAAGCTTTTTCATCATTTTTTGGAAAATAAAAATCCCCAGTCGCTAGACTAGGGACTAAGAGGCATCTTCATGTGATGAGCAGGTTCACACAACTCATCAAGGTCCGCTCCTGCGTTATGACCTCCTTATGCTCAATAGTAGCCCGAAGACTACCTATCGACTCATCGCATCTTCTATTCTACTAAAGAGAATGACTTTTGTCAACAGCCAAAACTCTTTAGTTTCATTTACACAGCTGAATAGAAACATCTTTGAAAAATTTGGGGCAGATTTGGGGCAGACATAACAAAAACCCTTGTAAATCAAGAGTCCACTGAAAAAATAGGTCTCTTACTTTTAATGAAATGAAAACCGAGGAATCTCTCGTTAATTTGAGCGAATTCCTCGGTTATTTTGTATT